>JBKDMX010000055.1:0-36448 GCA_046343855.1 Planctomycetia bacterium | reverse complement strand
CTGGGGTACCGACCCCCGGCCCCGGAGTCGCGCCGCCCCTGTCCGCTCGGTTCGGCTACGCCTCACCAAGCGGACAGGGGCGATCCCTTGGCAGGTCTACCCTGGTGATAGAAACTGGTTCCATTCATGGGGGCAGGTCAGATGTCGGAACCGCCACCGCTGATGTCAGCCAGGCGATGCAGAGCGATGCAGTAAGGCCGAAAAGCAGGCGGCGTGCAGCGTCAGGCAGCGCGGTCACGGGCGAAGGCCTCCATCACTCCGGCACAACTGAAAGTGCCCGGCTGGCATCACTACGCCCGGCTGGACTCGAACCAGCGACCCTGGGATTAGAAATCCCATGCTCTATCCACCTGAGCTACGGGCGCGAATCACCATTTTCTACCACGGGGGCGGGGGCGGCGCCGCCGCTGGATCAGAAGACTACCGCTCTTTTCGCCCCCGTCCGACACGTGCCCGTTTTGCGACCTAGTCTTGGGGCAACAACCGAGATCGGAACGGGACCAGAGTGATCCACATGTTTGAATCGGCAGCGGCCTGGATGGTGGTGTTTTTGTTCGCGGTGGGCGTGTGGCTGATCGCCGGGTCGTTCGCCAGCCCCGGCCCCCGGGGCGGTGTGCGACGCTGATTTCGCTGGTTTTGGCCGAACATTCGGCGATCTCGTGCGTAGAACCTGTGTCGGTTCGCTGCAGAAAGGCGGATAAACCCAATGGTCGCGGCAAACAAGAACCTGCTGAAAATCGTCCGGCGATTGGCCGTCAAGGACGAACGTGCGGCCATGCGGCTGCGCGGTCAGCTGGTGTCGGCGGCCTCGCATGGCCCTCTGCCTGCCGCCCCGCGGCCATCGAGATTGACCTAGGCGCCCGACCGACTCGGTGGGGAAAGTAGTGGCCGGTGGTGCCACGGACTTTCACGAGGAGCGGTTGTCATGGGTGTGATTCAAGGTCTGCTCGCCCTGCTCGGGCGGATCATGATCGCGACGATCTTTCTCTTGAGCGCCGTTGGCAACAAGATTCCGAAATTCAACGACGTCGCCGGTGCCATGGCGGCAGAGGGTGTGCCTCAGCCGAAAATCCTGCTTGCCGGGGCGATCGCCTTTCTGATCCTCGGCGCCCTCTCGCTCGTGCTCGGCTACAAGGCCAGGTTCGGCGCCTTCCTGCTGCTCGTCTTCCTCGGCGCCGCCACGTATTACTTCCACGATTTCTGGCAGGCGCCGGCCGAAAAGCAGCAGACCGAAATGATCCAGTTCATGAAGAATCTCGCGCTGATGGGCACGATGGTCTTCATCATGGCCAATGGTGCCGGGCCGTGGAGCCTCGACGCCTCGGCCGCGGCGAAGCGGGCGGCAGGCGATCCTGACAACGTGTAGCTGTCAGTCGGCGCCTCCAACGGGCTTTTGCAGCGGAAAATGCGGTCGGGTTTTCCCTTGACAAACGAGTGCCGCCCGGCGATAATTTGGTCGTGGAGAGGATTCGCGAGTGCGAGATCCTCTTGTCGAAAGGGAAGCTACTGACCTCGGTCGAAAGACGTTGCGGCGAACCGTCGCGAATGCCCCCCCGGGCTTCGCGGCAAGCGTTCAGTCCCGGCGGCCTCGAGGTTCCGGCTTCCCTGTCTTGTCCCGGCCGCTGCCGGTGAGCTTTGCCAGGGTTTCGGGCGCTCCCGATCCCGTTTCAGACTGGTTTTCGCACGCTGCAACGCCCTTTTGGGCCGCCGGGTCGCCAAGCGTTTTGAAAACCAGAGGTTGCCATGGCGATGCTTTGCGGTGTTTCGCGACCCCACCGGGCGCTGTTCGGCGCGGTGCTGGCGTTTTTGATCGGGACGGTATGCGCGCGGGCCGAAATCATCTTCGCGCCATCCGAGAATGGCTCGCAGGGGTTCGTCGATGTCGGCAACACCATTGCGGCGCTGACGAATGACGTCAACGATGCGCGTGTTTTCACGCTCAGGGCATTCGTGTCGACCGCAGAGAGCCACGGCTATTTCGCAGCGTTGCCGATGCAGTTTTTCGGCCCCGTGACCTTCAACGTGGACAACCACAAAAGCCTGGCGTTCAGCACGTTGGAGTTCGGCTCGTTTGAATCGACGAAAATTCGGCAACTCTCCAACGACCCGATCGTGGGGAGCAGAAGTTTCGTGGTCGAGGGGTGGTATTCAAACGGCACGTTCGGTGGGCCGCTGTTCCCGAATCCCCTCCTGACGAATCTGACTCTCAGTTTCAACCAGAATGCCGGTACCGGCAAGTCGATCAGCGTCAATGCGACGCTCGATTTTGCCTCGATCCAGCCGGTGCCCGAACCTTCCGCGGTCGCCCTTGCGACGGTCGCGCTGGGCACGGCGGGGGTCGTCTGGCTTCGCCGCGGCCGATCCGGGAAGGGCGGCAGCTCATCGCTACCAGCGGGCCTCCACGCCGAGGCTGACGCCGTGGAGGAAGAGCGTGCCGTTGTCGCGGATCGTCGTGCCGGCGTTTGAAGCCGTGCTGAAATCCCACTGGTTCGGCGCGAACGCGGCGTTGGTGAGCCAGTAGGCGTTGTAGCCAGCCCGCAGCCCCCAGATCTGCGTGAGCCGGTAGATGAGTGTGGCGTTGAGGCTGCCGATGAATCCGACACCCGCGTCGGACGAGCGGGTCGGCCCCCGCTCCTGCAGGCCGGTCACGGTGTCGAAAATCGGCGCCTGCCCCTGAGAGGCTGCGGTGCCGCACAGCGCGGTCTTCCACCAGCCTTCCACCGCCCAGCGACACCACTCGCGTCGGCCTCGCATGCCGACCTGTGGGCCGAAGTAGTTCGTCGTCGTCTGCACTGTGTAGGCGCTCGTTTCCGGCGGATCGCAGCAGGTGGCCGCAAGGGCCGACTGTTCGTCGAGCCCCGCCCAGACGAAGCCGGCGATCCAGTTGATGCAGTGGCAATTCGGCCGGCAGTTCGTGCAGGCCAATCGCGTGGGCCGGCACTCGCGGCAACAGCGGTAGCGGAACAGGTTGACTTCGGTCATGTTGAGCGACGACCAATAGGTGGCGCGGACCGCCTGCGCGTCGCCGAAATTGCTGACGGCGCTGTTCAAGTCGGGGGGAGTTTGAAGGCCATCGGGTGCGGTGACGAGTGCTTCGCCGAACATCCCGTAGATCCCGGTGTAGCCGATCTCCCAGCCCCAGGCATCGTTGATGAGGCGGCCGAAGAAGACCCGCGTTCCGGTCGCCATGCCCGGCTGGAGATCCTGCGAGGTCATCACCGGTTCCCCGAGTTCGTTGAGCACGAGCGGACTGTCGCCGATGGAGTTGTTCCGCTGCAGGTAGAGCACGTCGAAGATCGCGTATGTGTCCCACGACGGGCAGCAGCAGTCGCCACAGCAGCGCCGCATGTCGTGCATGCACCTGTCGTCGTCATCGAGGGTGTCCCAGGGCCACGTTGCATCGGTGTCCTCGAAACCGGTAGGCGGCACGATCTCCTGGGCGACGAGCGTCGCTGGCAGACAGCCCAGCAGGGCCGCCGCCCAGACCAGTAGCCACCGGGTGCCGCGCCGCAGATTTTGCCCGCCCCATTCCATCCGCATGTTCCCCCTCCTGAACCGCGACCCTTCCAAGAGGAACAATCGGCACAACCGTCACCAAAACAGTTGTCCTGTGGCAAAATTCGGGCCCGCACATTTCCCCCAAACGGTCGGCTCGAAATGCCCGCTCCGGTTGGGTAAGATGGGCAATTCCCTCGGCTGTTCTTCCTGCCTTCCCAAGCAAGATCGTTTCCCGTGTCACGGCTCTGGCCACGGCTGTTTGGTCATTCACGTCGCCGTTCTCGGCTCGACGACGGCCGTTCCAACCTCGCCCAGTTGGGGGCCGAGCCACTCGAGTCTCGCTTGGCGTTGGCGACCACGACGGGCACCCAAGCGTTCGCCAACCTGGGAACCACGACGGTCGATACGGGCAACATCAACACGGCCGTCACGTTTACGCTCGGCAATGTGCGCTCCACGGCTTCGCAGACCGGTTACTTCGTGGGCCTCCCGGCGCTCTCTGCGGCCGGCAGTTGGTCGTTCTCGACCAACGTGGGTACGAGCCTGACGTTTTCGAACCCGGCGTTCGGCACGTTTCAGTCGACCGCGATCATCACGGAATCAAACACGGTGATCCCGGGCCAGCAGCGGACCTTCTACGTCGTCGGCACGCTCTCAGGGGGCACGCTGGGGCCGGTGACACCGAGTCCAGTGCCGTCGAGCATCACGATCACGCTCACGCAGACGGGCATCGCGATCTCCTCGTCGGCCACGCTCTCGATCCCGCCGACGAAGGCGAAGTCGCCGGTGCTCGTCGCGGCCAACGACCTCGGCTGCGACAGCACCCCGCGGGTCTACGTGATCGATCCATACAGCGGCGATTCGACGAGTTTCGTGCCCTATGACGATCCGACCTTCCGCGGCGGCGTGCGGGTGGCGGTGGGAAACGTCGATGCCGATCCGACCACGGTCGAGATCGTCACCGCGCCCGGCCCGGGTCGGGTCGGCGAGGTCCGCGTGTTCAGCCTCGACGGCGTGGAGAAGCCGTCCTTCCGGTTCCTGCCGTTCGGACGGCGATGGGTGCGGGGCGTCGAGGTGACCGTCGGAGACGTCGACGGCGATGGCGTGGACGACCTGGTGGCGGGCGCTTCGCGCGGCCGGGGCAGCGTGGCGGTGGCCCGCAGCACGACCACCGCGTTCGTGGCGCAGCCGAAGCAGTCGTTCACGGCGTTCGGCGGGACCTACACCGGCGGCGCCGCGGTGGCCGTGCAGGGCGTGGGGCGGATCGTCGTGGGCAGCGGTTTCGGGCTGCCACCGACAGTGAGGGTGTTCGACGTCGCGGGAGCGAGGCCGAGGATGGTCAGCCAGTTCGCGCCGGACGTCCCGGCCGGCACCGGCGGCGTGACCGTGAATACGCAGTTCTTCTCCGCGGCCGCCGTTCCGCAGTTGATGGTGGCCGGCGGCCGCAACGAGAACTCCGCCATCGGCAGCTACAAAGACGACAAGAACCCGCCCACGAAGACGTTCAATTCATTCGCCGAACGCGCGAAGCCGAATGCACCCGTCTATGCGGCATCCGCCGCACTTGCCAGCGCGTTCGCCGATACCGTATTCATGGCCCAGGGGTTCGGCGGGCGCGGCCCGATCCTGAAGGTGAACGCGGCAACGGGGCAAGTCGACTCCTCGTTCGTCGCGAGCGTCAAGGGCGTGCCGATCGTCGCGCCGCTGCGGATTGCGACGCTCGTTTCCCGGTGACCGCAGGCGCGGAACGATGCGAGGTGCACGACGAGGGGCGGTTCGCGGATTGACCGGCTGCGAAGCGGGGTGTTAGGGTCGCTCCCATGGACTCAAGCCCTGGCGCCTCCTCTCGTGCCGATGCGGCCTCCCGCGGCTCGTCGGCGGTCGGCTCCGACGCCACCGTCATCTCCAACCGCGCGCCGGGCGGCCCCACGTCGATGGCCGAAATCGGCCGGCTGCTCGAGGGCACGCGGCTCGGGCCCTACGAGCTCGAGCAGTTCGTGGGCGGCGGCGGCATGGGCGCCGTGTTTCGGGCGCTCGACACGACGCTCAACCGCGTCGTGGCCGTCAAGGTGCTCTCGCGGCAGCAGTCGGCCGACGAGGAGATGCTGCGGCGCTTCCGCAACGAGGCCCAGTCGGCGGCGCGGCTCGACCACGAAAACATCGGCCGCGTGCATGCCGTCGGCTCCGAGGATGGCTGGCACTTCATCGTCTTCGAGTTCATCGAGGGGCGAAACCTCCGCGAGGTGGTCTCCGAACAGGGGCCGTTCGACCTCGCCCGCACGATCGACGTGGCGATCCAGGTGGCCGACGCGCTCGAGCACGCCGCCGACCGCGACGTGGTGCATCGTGACATCAAGCCCTCGAACATCATCATCACTCCCACCGGCCGCGCGCGGCTGGTCGACATGGGGCTGGCCCGCCTGCATCAGGTGGCCGGCGACCAGGACCTCACCGCCAGCGGCATGACGCTCGGCACGTTCGACTACATCTCGCCGGAGCAGGCCCGCGATCCGCGCTCGGCCGACGTCCGCAGCGATCTCTACTCGCTCGGGTGCACCATCTTCTACATGCTCGCCGGCCGGCCGCCGTTTGCCGAGGGCACGATGGTGCAAAAACTTCTGCAGCATCAGCAGGATCCGCCGCCGCCGATCGAGTCGTTCAGGCCGGACGTCCCGAAACGTTTTGCCGCGGTGCTCACGCGGCTGATGGCCAAGGACCCCGCCGACCGCCAGCAGCGGCCGGCGGAATTGATCGCCGAGCTTGTGGCCGTCGCCGACGAGGAGGGGATCGATATCACGGCATCGCGGCCTGCGGTGCTGGCGGCGGCGGAGGCCTTTCCGCTGCCGGCGGAGCACGAGCCGCGGTCGGTGCTTCCGTGGTTGGTGCCGCTCATGGGACTGGCCGCGGTCGTGGGCGGTCTCTGGTGGATGTCGGCTCGGCCTCGCGGCCTGCCACACACGGCAACGCTCGGCCAGGCGGCCAGCGGCGAGGGTGCGAACCAGGAGTCCGTCGATCCAGCCGAGACCGCCCGCCCGTGGCGGGTGGTGCCGACGCCCACCGGCGATCGCGATTCCATGGCCCTTGCCGATGCGATCCGGCGGGCCGCCGACGGCGACACGATCGAACTTGCCTACGACGGCTTCCTCGATCAGCCGCCCATGACGGTCGAAGGGCGACGGATCACACTGCGGGCCGCCGACGGCCATGCTCCGGGCATCCGCTTCGTGCCTCCCGACGAGGGGCAGGACATCGCGTCTGGCGTCGGTAACGCCGACCGCTGGAATGGCTGCACGATCAGCGACGGGGCGGTATCGCTCGTCAACGTGCGGCTGCGGCTGGCCCATCCGTCCGGCGACGATGCGGCGGTGTTCATGCTCGGCGCGGGAGCGTCGCTCGACTGCGAAGACGTCGTCGCCGAACTGCCTGCCATCGACTTCGATGACGACGAAGCTGGCCCGCTGCCGGCGCCATGTGCATTCGTGCGGTTTGCCGGCGGCGGGGCGAACACACGCCGGGCAAGCGTGCGGATGACGCGGTCCATGATGACCGGCGACGGCGTGTTCTTCGCGGGGGGCGGCGTCGGCCAGGCGGAGATCATCTGGACGGGCGGCCGCTGCATCACGACGCGGCATTTTCTGCTCGCCAACGGCGCCCCGGAAGACGCGGCCGAAGGGCTTTCGATCGTGCTCTCGCTCGGCGATGCGGTCTTCGCCTGCCGCGAGGGGTTTGCACGCATCGTCGACTCATCGGCAGAGCCGGTGCTGCCACGGCTGCAGGTCTTCGCCGAGTCCTGCCGGTTCGTGGTGCCGGAGGGCCGTGTGCTGATCGAACAGTCGGGCATCGAGGAGCCGGCCCGGTACCGCACGGCGATCGAATGGCTCGACGCCAACAGCCGCTACGAGGGGAGCAACCTCTTTCGTCGGATCGACGGCTCCGCCGAGCGGGTGGAGATGGATTACGCGGCGTCGCCGCAGCCCCTCGCCCATTCCTCGCGGATCTCGATGCCGGTCGAGGGCTGGGAATCCTCAGGGGGCGCGGCCGGCGGCGACTTTTGAGGCGGGACGAAAACAGCCCATTTCTTGACACGCCGGCGGCATGGCGGGTCTAGTAAGGGGGTTCCTCGGAAACATTTTCCGAACCCTCCGCTCCATGATGGATCGGGGGCAGCCTGACACCCGGGAGTGCATCGATGTTTGGACGCAGCAGTTTTGCGGTGATGATTGGCGTGGGCGTGGCTTTCGTCGCCGGTGCATCCTCTCGGCCAGCCTTCGCGATCAAGCAATTTGCCGAGGAGTTCAAGGCCGTCTATGTGAAGCCCGATTCCCCGTTGGCCGCTGCAGTCGAAACCGCGAAGTGCAACGTCTGCCATACCGGTTCGAACAAGAAGGAGCGCAACGCGTATGGCAACGCGCTCGCCGAACTGCTCGACAAGAAGGAAGACGCGAAGAACGTCGAGAAGATCCGCAAGGCGCTCGAGACGGTTGCCGCCATGCCCAGCGACCCGGCCAAGCCCGACGCCCCGACGTTTGGCGCGTTGATCGAGCAGGGCAAGCTGCCAGGCGGCGACGCCAAGTAGGGAAGCCCTTAGCCTGCCGCCTCGAGAATCAGCTCGTCGAGCCCATCGCACGCCGCGATGGCGGCAGCTGATTCGGCTGGGGCAAAGAGCCGCACGCGTTTGACCAGGTTGTCAAACTGCTCATGGGCCAGGCTGCGCACGACGGGCGAAAGTTCGGCCAGCGAGCGCCAGCGATGCGGCGAGGCTGCCGACGGAGCCCCGGTGCGTTCCCGTACGGCGAGGCGAAACTCCACCTCGCGCTCGGCCGGGGGCGCGTCGATGAGCAGCGTGTCGGCGGCGATCGCCTTGCCGAGCCGCCGCGAGAGCCGTTCAGCGAGCCTCCCCGAGATGGCGACGGAGTCGGCGTAGGAGCGGCCCGCGAGCGCCCGGTGGATCTCCGGATGATGCAGGGCGTCGAACGAACCGGCCCGCTTCACGAGCCGCCGCGTGGGGCCGAAGAGGCCGTCCACGAGGGCAGCGGCGCCGGAACCCCGAGCGGCGCGAACGAGCCAGTCACCGAACTCGCGGTCGTCATACCGCGTCAGGTGCGCCGGCTCGACGCAATCGCGAACGAGCCAGATCGACCGCTGCAGCATCGCCGTCGCCGCCCGCACTGCATGGTGCCAGTAGACCTCGCTGAACATGACGTAGCGGGCGAAGACCATGAGCTCGGCCGCCGTGCGCCCCTTTTCCGTGATCGCCAGCGCCCCGCCCGATTCGTCGAGGCAGAGGCTCGACAGCAGCCGCTCCTGATCGAAATGCCGGCCGTAGGGCACGCCCGCGTGGAGGCTGTCGCGGGAGAGATAGTCCATCTTGTCGACGTCGATCGGCCCTGAGAGGAGCGAGCAGAGCAGGCGGCCGGCGGGATCGTGAGCGGTGCCGGCGACGAGGCTCGCGACGCGGGCCGGGGCGATCCCCCATTCCTTCTCGATGCTCGTGGCAAGCTCCCCAGTGGTGAGCAGCGGATGCACGAGCGATTCGTGCCGCGGCAGCTCCGGGAGGCCCATGTCTTCGAGCGGATGGCAAAAGGCCCAGTGGCCGATGTCGTGCACGAGCGCAGCGACGACGAATGCCGCGGCGTCGTGCTCGTCGATCGTGGTCGCGAACCGCGGCTCGTGGCGGAGCCGGGAGAGAAACTCCAGCGCGAGCCGGTAGACGCCGAGCGAATGCTCGAACCGTGAGTGGGTCGCGCCCGGATAGACGGCGGCGACGAGCCCGAGCTGGCTGATCCGGGTGAGCCGCCGCAGCGAGGGAGTGTCGATGAGCGACCGCACCCGCGGCGTGACGGGCACGGTCACGTCTGGCGGGATGCGAATGCCATCGGCACCGCCGTCGAGGGCCGCGAGTTCGGGCAGCTGGTCGAAGGGCATGGGGCTCGAGCCTCGGGAGGACCGCGGAGACGGTTCAGATCGGGGTGAAGCCGGCAGCCCAACGCAACAGGGCGGTGAAGAGCACGTAGAGCGAATAGTGGGCCACGGCCGCCGCCCATTCGAGGTCGAGCGTGGCCAGTGATGCCAACGCGCCCGCGCCGAAGAAGAGCGGCGCGATGTAGAGCCACTGCCACATCTCCGTCGTCATCTCGGCCGGGATGAAGCCGCGCACGCCCCACAGCAGCGCATAGACCGCGGCGCAGATGACCCCCCGCACCAAGAGCGATCGGCCACGGTAGGGCTCGAGCTCCCGCTCCCGCGCGATGCCGTAGCCCACGAGCACGCACGGCAGGGCGAGGACGATCGCGCCCAGGGCGAGGAACCAGATGGGGGCGAGCCCGGGGCCCCACGCGACGCGGGCGATGACGGCCGCCAGGATGGCCGCGACCGCGCCTCCCGCGATCGCAGCCAGTTTCCATCGCGGCGGCGGCTTTTCGGTGCTGACGATCGGCGCAGTAGGCATGCGGCCGCCACCCTGCGACGTGGTGACCGGGGCCTCCGGCTCGTGGATCACGACCGCCTTCGCCGGGGCGGCCGGGATCGTGATCGACTTCTTGCACTTCGGGCAGGGGCCGGTGCGGCCGGCGAACTGATCGCTCACGGAGAACCGCGACTTGCAGCCCGAGCAGACCACCTGGATTGGCATGGCACCACCGGCAGAATCGGAAAAACAGGGGCAATCGCCCCAACGCACCCAGGCGCCCCGGCGCACCCGGGCGCCGCGGCGGATGGGGCAGTGTCAGAGCCTGGCCGTCGGCCGTCAAGGCGCCCGTTTCCACGCTAGACTCTGATTGGCGTTTGAGCCGCCAAAGGGGCCAGCGATGTCGGAGGAAAAAACCAGGATCGTGCCACGCACGCCGCCGAAGGCGGCGAGCGATCAGATCACGTTTTCATGCGCCAACGGGCATCGGATCGTCGTCCCCGCGAAGCTCGCCGGGAAACGGGGAGCCTGCTCGAAGTGCGGCATCGCCGTCGTCATTCCGGGCCCCGGCGGTGAGCCTGGCGGCACCGAGCAGCCCGCTGCCGCTCCTGCTCCCGAAGAATTTGCGATCTCCGCGGCGGAGGAGGTCGATGCAGCGGCGGAGGTCAATGCAACGCCGGCGATTGCCGAAGAAGCCGTGGCCGCCGAGGAGTCGCCGCCACGGCAGGATGAGTTTGCCGGGCTCTTTGATGCGGCGTCCGCCGAACAGCCGCGCGGGTCTGATGCTGGAATTGGCGCCGGACCTGCCTTCGACGTGTCGGCCGAAGAAGAGATGCCGCCGGAAACCGGCTCGAGCGGCATCGGCAACGTGGTGGCCAACGAGCCCACCGACGGCTACGCGAACGAGTATGACTCTGCCGGGATCGCCGACAATCCGACGGCGCAACTCGTCGCCCGGCTCTGGGCCGAGCGGGAGCACGGCGGCAAGTTCGAGATCCACGTCACCGGTGGCGGCGTGATCCTGCCGCAGTGGTACGAGCCGCGGTGGTCGCGGGGCACGCACGGTCTCTTTGCCAACCAGGCCGCCGACGGCACCGTCACGCTCACGGCCGTCGCCTGGGAATCGGTTCAGAAGGTCATCGTCCGTCAGGTCGAAGGACTTCCCGACGGGATGTTCGAGTGAGGCCGGGGCTCACCCCTCCTCGTCCAGATCCCCTTCGGTGATCATCGTGAAACCCTTGGCGCTCAGCGTTTCGAGGCCCATCTCGGAGTTGTCCACCATCAGCGCGACCGCGGGGCGGCCGCGGGGCCGGGCAAGGATCGGATAGGCCTGGATGATGTTCACTTCCGCCTGCAACAGCGCCGTGCAGATGCGCAAGAGCGGCTGATGCCCATCGGGCAATTCGACGCCGATGAGGTCGCTTTCGATGAGCGCAAGGCCCGCCCGCTCGAGGATCTCGCGGCCCTGCTCCGGATGGCTGAGCAGGAATCGCGCGAAGGCGCACTCGCCGGAGTCGGTGATCGAAAGGGCGACGATCCGCACCTTGGAGCCGTCGAAGCGGCGAACCACCTCGAGCAACTGCCCGACGCGGTTCTCCAGAAACACGGTGAATTGCCGCAGAGTTGGCCAACTGCGGCCACGGGCCGTGGCGAAGCCGACCGATCCGCCTGCGCCCTCGTCTCCAATGCTCACTCGAAAACCTCCGGGTGACCGAGGAGGCTTTGCCTGTCCCGGTTCGGAAAGAATAGAGTCTTGGCCTCCCCTAGGTCAACGAAGCGAGGTCAACGAAGCTTGTCGAACGAAGCCTCGCCTCGGCTGCAGCGGCCGGTGGACATGGAGACCGACATGGCGCTTGCCTCACACGAGACCGAGATCCGGGTTCGCTATCAGGAAACCGACGCCCAGCGCCGGGTGCACCACGCCAACTACCTCACCTACTTCGAGATCGGCCGCACCGAGATGCTCCGGGCCCGCGGGGCCACCTACAGGGAGTTCGAGGAGGCGGGGCTGTTTCTGGTGGTGGGCGAGGCGTCCTGCCGCTATCGGGCGGCGGCGGAATATGACGACGTGCTCCTCGTTCGCACCTACGTCGAAAAGGTCGGTGGCGCGAGCATCGAGCATGCCTACGAGGTGATTCGCGGCACGGAGATCATCGCCACGGGCAGGACCGTCGTCGTCTGCGTGGACCGCGAGGGGCGTGTCCGGCGGCTGCCCCAGTGGCTCCTCGAGTAGGCCCCCGCCGACGGCTCAGCCGAGCGGCACGAAGACGAACCGCTGCTCGCCGCAGAGAAATTGCGACGGCACCGAGAGCCGCACCGGGGCATCGATCCGCACCCAGAGCCCGTTCAGGCCCCGGTTCTCGATTCTCCAGCCCCGTGGCTTGCGTCGCAGTTCAGCGTGCACCGGGCTCACGAACGGATCGTCGATCGAGATCGGGCAGCCGCCGCCGGTGCGGCCGATGAGGGTCGAGGGGGCGAGGCATTCGTGGCGGCGGCCGGTCCCCGTGGCCGAAAGCTCCACGAGCCACGCTTCCGTGAGATCGAGCGATTCGAACCGGAATCGCGTCGTGCCGAGTTGAAGCTCCTTCCCATTCTTGAGCTTGGCGTTGAGCGCCCGGGCGAACGTGCCGCGGTCGGGGCCGCTGTCGAGATCGGAGAGCTGCCAGCCGCCGTCGGGCAGCCGTTCGATCTGCGCGTGCCGCGAGGCCATCGAGATGTCGTGGGGGATCACGAGATCGCCCTCCGTCCTGCCGATCACGAACCGTTCGCCGCGCAGGCGGATCACCTCGCCCCCTTCGCCGGCGTCGTCCACCACGAGCAACAGCGCCATCGGCCTGCGGATGATCGGCCGGTAGGGCAGCGCTTCGGGGGCGGTGCTTGCCGCGGGAGACGGGATCGCTTCCGGGGGCGACGCGGCTGGCGGCGGACCCTTGTCGGCCTGCCTGAGCAGTTGCGCCCAGTTGTCGAACGATTCAAGAAACGTGGCCGGAGGCGACGGGGCGCGTTTGGGCTCGTGCATGCTCATGGCGATGGCTGGCCGCGGGCTTGCCCTCCGCTGGCGAAGAGTCCTCATCGTATCTCCACCCCCGGAGTCGGCGAAAGTGTCCTCCGCTGGTATGGCCGAAAACCGCGTCCCGTTGTCGGCCGTTTGCATCCGACAGGCCCTCGCCCGATCTCATTGCAGCGACGCCGGGACGTTCCGGCGGCGACCGAGAGCCCCCGAGAGGAGAGCAGACCATGTTTCTTGCCGCCGAAAGAGAGCTGAGCCACCTGGGTGAGACGAGCGGATGCGCCGACCACGACCATGACCTCGTGCACGAACTGAGCCGCCGGCTCGACTCGCTGTGGCGATATGACCAATACATGGCCAACGCCGAGTGGCGCGACGAACTGCGTCAGTTTTGGCAGGACGCGAAGGCCCAGGAGAAGCAGGCGATCCAGCGGCTCAAGGAACTGATCATCCAGGAAGTCCGCAACAACTGTTTCTAACTCAAGCCTCCCGTGATCGCATTCGACGGTGAGCCGGTCGGCGGAAGCTCGACGAGCGTCTGCAATTTCGACCTTCTGGGGTCAGCAGCGCCACAGGTCGTGAGCGGAGAAATTGCAGCGCGAAGGAGACTTCTGCCGCCGGTGAACCGGCGAATGGGCGACGAGGGACTCGAACCCCCAACCCCCTCGGTGTAAACGAGGTGCTCTGACCAATTGAGCTAGTCGCCCTTCCGCTGCTCCTCCGGCTTCGGCGGAACCACGACACGGACGCCGAGTTCCACCAGTTGCTTCGTCTCGACCGGCGACGGGGCGCCGGTCATCAGATCGCTCGCCTTCTGCGTCTTCGGGAAGGCGATCACGTCGCGGATGCTGTCGAGCTTCCCGAAGAGCATCACCCAGCGGTCGATGCCCAGCGCGATGCCGCCGTGCGGCGGGGCGCCGCTCCGGAGGGCGTCGAGCAGGAAGCCGAAGCGTTCGCGTGCCATCTCGTGAGAGATGCCGAGCAGCTTGAAGACCTTCTCCTGCGTGGCGCCGTCGTGGATCCGGATCGTGCCGCCGCCGGCCTCGGAGCCGTTGATCACGAGGTCATACGCGACCGCCCGGCAGGCCGCCGGATCGCTCTCCAGGAGATCGAGATCGCTCGGCCGCGGCGCGGTGAACGGATGGTGCATCGAGGCCCAGCCGCCACCTTCGGCGTCGCGGGCGAACATCGGAAAATCGACGACCCACGAGAAGTGCATCGCGTCGGGGTCGTACAGCCCAAGCGCCGCGCCGAGCCGCTTGCGGAGCGTGTGGAGCGCCTTGCAGGAGACCTCGAACGAATCGGCCACGATGAGCGCGAGATCGCCGGGGGCCGCCCCGAGCTTCTCGCGGAGACCGGCGGCGATGCCGCCGAGATTCTTGGCCACCGGGCCCGACCACTCGCCATGCTCCTCGACCTTGAGCCAGACCAAGCCCTTGGCCCCGGCCTCGACCGCCAGCGCCGTGAGCTCGTCGAGTTCCTTGCGGGAAAACTTCGCCGCCGCCCCGGGCACGCGGATCCCGCGAACGCGGCCACCGCTCTCCACCGCCCCGCGGAAGACGCGGAAGTCGCTCTCGCCCGCGAGCGGCGTCAGGTCGGTGATCTCGAGGCCATAGCGGAGGTCGGGGGCGTCGTGCCCGAACCGCTCCATGCATTCATCCCAGGTGAGCCGCGGCAGCGGCAGCGAGACGTCGAGCCCGAGGATCTCGCGGGCCGTCCGCTTCACGAGCCCCTCGATCACACCCATCACGTCGTCGGCCTCGACGAACGACATCTCCACGTCGAGCTGCGTGAACTCCGGTTGGCGGTCGGCTCGCAGGTCTTCGTCGCGAAAGCACTTCGCGACCTGCACGTAGCGGTCGAACCCCGCCATCATAAGGAGCTGCTTGTAAAGCTGCGGCGACTGCGGCAGCGCGAAGAAGGCGCCGTGGTCGAGCCGGCTCGGCACGAGGTAGTCGCGGGCGCCCTCGGGCGTGCTGCGGCCGAGCATCGGCGTCTCCACGTCGATGAAGCCGAGTTCGTCGAAATGATCGCGCATGATCTTCACGATCCGGCTGCGCAGAAACATGTTGTCCTGCATCGCCGGCCGCCGCAGGTCGAGCCAGCGATGGGCGAGCCGCACCTCCTCGCCGGGCAGCTCGGTCGCGCCCGGCTGGAAAACGGGCGTCTCGGCCTCGTTGAGCACCTCGAGCGTGTCGCAGGCCACCTCGATCGCGCCGGTGGCGAGCTTCGGATTCGTCGTGCCTTCGGGCCGGGCGCCGACGGTGCCGCGGATCCGCAGCACCCACTCGGCGCGGACGAGCCTGGCGGCGGCGAGCGCCTCGGCCGCGCTCCCGGGCCCGATCACCACCTGCGTACGGCCCCAGCGATCCCGCAGGTCGATGAAGATCACGCCCTTGTGGTCGCGAACGCGATCCGCCCAGCCGCAGAGCGTGACTTTTTCGCCGAGATGCGACGGCCGCAGTTCCCCACAGGTGTGACTTCGAAGCACGCGAAAACGCCTTTCTTGCTGGATGGACTTCTTGACTGGATGGAATGCAGGGGAGACGGCATGCATTGCCGGCGAGCAGTTCCGGGAAAGCCGGAGGTTATCTCGCGACGCCGCTGGGAGCACGCCGGCCGGGCCGATCCGCGCCGAATTCGAGGTGCAGCTGCGGGTTCGGGTCGGCGTCGGCGCCGAGCTCCCGGAAGAGCATGCTCGGCTGGATGTCGCGGTTGTGCTGGTATTTGTCGCTGGCGTATTCGGTGATGTCGCCGGCGATCTGGTGGAAGAAGAGCTGGCAGATCGAGACGCCGGGGTAGATCTTCACCGGCTGCACCGCGAACATCTCGAGCGTCCAATAGCCGCAGAAGCCGACGTCGCCGAAGCCCGCCGTGACGTGCACGAACAGACCGAGCCGGCCGATCGAGCTGCGGCCCTCGATCATCGGCACGAGGTTGTGGGTTTCGGTTCGCTCCACGGTGCGGCCCAGGTAGAGCTGGTTGGGCGTCAGCACGAGCCCGTCCTCGGGGATCCGCACCCGCTCCACGCGGTTGCTCTTTCGCATGTCGAGGACGACTTCCTCGTAGACGAGCAGCTCGTCGTGGAGCGAGAGGTTGTAGCTGTTTGGATTCAGCTTCCGCTCGTCGAAGGGCTCGATGACGATGTTGCCGCCGAGCTGTTGCTTGATCTCGTTGCCGGAGAGAATCATGGCACGGTCCCTTGGAGCTTTGGCGGACGGACGAGCGGATGGCGATTGTACGGTTTCGGCGCCGGGCTGTCAGGGACGGCGGCGTTTTCCCGACGCCGTCTTCGGGCGGGAGCGTTTTGCCGGCGGCGCGACGCCCACGCGGGGGCAGAGATCGGCGAGCGCACAGCGGTCGCATTTCGGCGAACGGGCCGTGCAGACCGCCCGGCCGTGCTCGATGAGCCGATGGCTGTAGCCGATCCAATGCTCCGGCGGCACCACGGCGACGAGGTCGCGCTCGGCCCGGACGGCATCGGCATGCCGCGTCAGCCCGAGCCGGCGAGAGATTCGGCCGACATGGGTGTCGACGACGACCCCCTCCGCCCGGCCGAATGCGGTCCCGAGCACGACGTTTGCCGTCTTGCGGCCGACGCCGGGCAGCTTCACGAGGTCGGCGAGCGTTTCGGGCACCGCACCGCCGTGCCGGTCCACGAGGGCCTGGCAGCAGCCGAGGATGTTTTTCGCCTTGGCGCGAAAGAAACCGGTGCTGCGGATCGCCTGCTCGAGGTCGCGGGGGCGGGCCGCGGCGAGGAGCGCGGGCGTGGGCCAGCGGTCGAAAAGCGGGCCCGTCACCATGTTCACCCGCTTGTCGGTGCACTGCGCCGAAAGGATCGTCGCCACGAGCAGCTGGAAGGGGTTCTTGAAATCGAGCGAGCACTCGGCCCCGGGGTAGGTCCGTTCGAGCCGTGCGGTGATTGCCGCGGCCCGTTTCAGCCGGTCTGCCTTCGATTCCCGCCGCGAAGGCCCGAAGCTGCCCTCCGCCGATTTGGTCGAGGTGATACCATTCATGGATGGAAACGCCACCAGCCTACGATCCGCTCTATCTCTCGGGCATCGAGAAATTCAACGAATGCGATTATTACGAGAGCCACGAGATCTGGGAGGAACTGTGGACCGAGTATCGCGGTGATTCGCGAAAGTTCTACCAGGGTCTCATCCAGGCGGCCGTCGCGCTCTACCATTTTGGCAATGGCAACATCCGCGGCGCCCGCAAGCTCCACAAGAGCGTCCATGGCTATCTCGAGGCCTATGCGCCCAAGCATCTCGGCCTCGACATCGACGCCTTCCTGAAGGCGTTCGACACCTGCCTCGCGGAGGTGGCGGCCAGCACCGAAGACTATCCTTCGATCGAGCTCGACCCCGACCTGCTGCCTGAAATCCACCTCGACCCGCCGCCGGCCTGACTCGGGCCGGCGTGAAGGACCGAACCGCGGACACGACCATGGCCGACGAACCGCTCTCGTTCTCACCCGACCAGTTTTCCGGACTGGCGCGGGTCTTTCCGCTGCCAAACCTGGTGATGTTTCCGCACGTCATGCAGGCGCTCCACATCTTCGAGCCGCGTTACAAGGCGATGCTCGAGGAGGCGATCGAGGATGACCGCCTGATCGCCCTTGGCGTGCTCGCCCCCGGCTGGGAGCAGCACTACGACGGGCGGCCCACGCTCAGGTCGACCGCCTGCCTCTGCCGCGTGGCGACGCACCAGCGCACGCCAGAGGGCACCTACAACGTGCTGCTGTTGGGCGTGCGGAGGCTGCGGCTCGTCCGCGAGCTGCCGCCGAAAAAGATCTTCCGCGTCGTCGAGGCGGAGCTCGTGGACGATCAGTTCCCGGACGACGTGCCGACGGAGGCGGCCGCCGCGCTCCAGCAGCGGCTGCTCGCCGCCTTCAAGCGGGCGATGCCGAAGATCCCCGACGCCTACGAGCAGCTCGACCAGCTCCTGGGCACCCAGATCACGCTCGGAATGCTCGCCGACATCGTCGCCTACACGCTCGATCTCGACCTCGAGTGGAAGATGCGGCTGCTCGCGGAAAGCGACGTGCTGAAGCGGACGGAACTCCTGCTGGAGGCGATCGCCACGCGCCCCGCGGCCGCGCCAGCGCGGCGGTTTCCGCCGGAGTTTTCCGTCAATTAGAGTCAGGGGCATGAAGCACGACTCCCCCCACTCCGTCGATCATGCCCGAATCGAGCGGGCTGTCCGCGAGATTCTCTTCGCCGTCGGCGAGGATCCCGACCGCGAGGGCCTGCTCGAGACGCCCGCCCGCGTGGCCCGCATGTACTCCGAAATGTTCAGCGGCCTGCGGCAGGATCCGAAGGAGCATCTCCGCAAGGCGTTCACGGAAAAGTACGACGAGATCGTGCTCGTGCGCGACATCTCGTTCAACAGCGTCTGCGAGCACCATCTGTTGCCCTTCATGGGGCATGCCCACATCGCCTATCTGCCCGACGGCCGCGTGCTGGGCCTGAGCAAGCTCGCGCGGATCGTCGAGGTGGTCTCGCACCGGCCGCAGGTGCAGGAGCGGATGACGGAGCAGATCGCCGACCTGCTCGTCGACGATCTCGGCGCGAAGGGCGTGGCGGTGGTCGTCGAGGCCTCGCACACCTGCATGACGATTCGCGGCGTCCGCAAGCCCGGCAGCCTCTGCGTGACCTCGGCGATGAAGGGCCTCTTCCGCTCGAACGTTTCGAGCCGGGCCGAGGTGATGTCGCTCATTTACGGAAGCAAGACGCCGTGAGGGCCGCCGCCCCCATGGTGCGTCGACGCGCCGCGACTGCATGACGCTCCTGGTCGATTTTCTTTGCCGGTTCGGGTGGGGGCTCTCGCTGGCCCTCGTGCTGACTCCCGCTGCGCTCGTGCCGGGCGGATTCTTCCGGGTGAACCTGCTCGTGATCCTTGGCCTCTCCACGTTTGCCGCGCTCCTGGCCCGCACGGCGGTGCCCGGCCCGCTCTGGCTCCTGCCGGCGGTGACGGCGATCGCCGCCTGGATGGGGAGCATCGTGTGGCTCGCCGAGCGCCGCCGCGAGGGGCTCTTCTTCTGCGGGCTGAGCGCGGCGCTGCTTGCGGCTGCCACGGTCTGGTCGTCGCCGGGATGGCCCGCGCTGGCATGGCCGGCACTCGAGCGATTGCTTTCCGGGCTCGTGGTCGGGCTCACCGTCCATGCGATGCTGCTCGGCCACTGGTATCTCAACGCCCCGGGCATGCGGGTGGATGCGCTGCGGCGGCTGATCGATTGGGCGCTCGTCGCCTGGGGAGCTGAGTTGGCCGTGACGGCCGCCGTCGCCTTCGCCACGGGCACGCTCGTGCCGGGCCGCACTGCCGGCGCCGCGATCGACCCCGCCACGGTGGCCCTCGTCTCGCTGCGGTGGCTCGCCGGGCTCGTCGGCCTGCCCGGATTGCTCTGGCTCAGCCGGAAAACCCTCGACATTCCCAACACGCAAAGCGCCACGGGTATCCTGTATGTGGCCTGCATCGCCGCCATCATCGGCGAGCTTTCCTCGCAACTCCTTCTGGCGCGATAACCGGCCCCTTGGCCAAGGATCTCTTCTTCGATGCGAATCACGTATGCCTGCCCGGCCTGCGACACCACCGTCGCCCTCGACGGCATCGAATCGCGGCCGCAGCTCGAATGCACCGCCTGCCAGGCCACGATCGACGTGCCGGCCGACGGGATCGCCGCCGGCACGCCGCCGAAGCTGAGGCGGTGCCTGGTCTGCCCGAGCACCGAGCTTTTTGCCCGCAAGGATTTTCCGCAGCGGCTCGGCCTCTGGATCGTGGTGGCCGGGCTCGGCGCCAGTTGCGTCGCCTGGGCGTGGCGCGAGCTCATGCTCACGTTCGCGATCCTCTTCGGCACGGCGCTCATCGACGTGGTGCTCTATTTATTCATGCCGGAATGCCTCAGCTGCTATCGCTGTGGCGCGCGGTATCGCGGCGAGGGCATCCCGGGGAATTTTGGCGGCTTCGACCTGGAGACGCACGAAAAGCACCGGCAACAACTCGCGCGAATGCGGGGTGTCGGCCGGTCGACACCCACAGAAGCGGCCCATGGCTCCTGAGCGCAAGCGGATCGAGGAGGACCTGCGGGGCCTCGTCGCCGGCGAGGTGCTCTGCGACGACGCAAGCCGGGCGCTCTATGCGACCGATGCGAGCCTCTTCGAGGCATGGCCGCTGGCGATCGTTCGCCCGCGCGACACCGACGACGTCGCCGCGACCGTGGCCTGGGCGGCCGAAGCCCGCATTCCGGTGCATGCCCGCGGCGGGGGCTCGAGCGTCTCGGGCGATTCGCTCGGCAACGGCATCGTGATCGATTGCTCGCGGTTCATGCGGCGGATCGTCTCCACCTCGGCCACGGAGGTGCGGGTGCAGCCAGGCGTGGTCGGCGGGCAGCTCGAGGAGCATCTTGCCCGGCTCGGTCGCGCGTTCGGCCCCGATCCGGCCAATGCCGGCGTGACGACGCTCGGCGGCATGATCGGCCGCAACACGTCAGGCAGCCGCTTTCTGCGGCACGGCGCGGTTCGCGGACGGATCGCCGCCGTGCAGGCCGTGCTCGCCGACGGCTCCGTCGTGGAGATGGTGCCGACGCTGCCCTCGCCACCGCAGGAAACGGGCAACGATCCGGCGGCCGCCAGGCTCTCGCATCTCGCGAGCGGCATGGCGGCGATTCTCGGCTCGTCGCGGGAGGTGATCGCGCGGTCGCAGCCGGCTGAGCGGCTCGCCCACGGCGGCTACCGGCTCGACGACCTCGACGACGAGGGGCGGATCCATCTGCCGCGGCTGCTCTGTGGCGCCGCGGGCACGCTCGCGATCGTCACGGAGGCCACGCTCCAGACGGTGCCGGCCGACGGTGCGGCGGCGGTGGGGCTCTTTCTCTTCGAGTCGCTCGAGAAGGCCGCCGAGGCGGCGCTGCGGCTCAAGGCCCTCGAGCCGAGCGCCTGCGACCTCTTCGACAAGCGGCACCTCGCGCTCGCCCGGAGCGCGAAGGTGCACTTCGATCTGTTGATTCCACCGGTGGCCGACGCGGGGCTGCTCGTGGAATTCGCCGGCGACGACGCGGCCGCCTGCGGCGCGCGGCTCGACGAGGCGATGCGGCGGATCCAGACGGTGAAGCGGCTCTGCATCGACATGCGGCGGGCGGAAGATGCGATCGACGCGGCGCTCTTCTGGGATCTGTCGCGGCAGCTCGTGTCGACGCTGCACGGCGTCCGCGGGACGTCGCGGCCGGTGCCCTTCGTGGAAGACATCGTCGTGCCGCCGGAACGGCTTCCCGAATTTGTCAAACGCCTGCAGGGGGTGCTCAAGCAGCAGGGCTCGACGGCGCTCCTCTTCGGCCATGCAGGCCACGGCCAGTTGCACGTGCGGCCTCATGCCGAACCGCGCGACCCGTCCGAGCGGGATCGTCTCGAGCGGCTCGCCGAGGCGCTCTATGCGGAGGTGGTGGCCGTCGGCGGCACGATCGGCGGCGAGCAGGGGCTCGGGCTCTCCCGCACGGCGTTCTTCGAGCGGTTCTTCCCGGAACTCGCCGCCGTGTTCGCCGGCGTGAAGCGGCTCTTCGATCCCTCCGGAATTCTCAACCCCGGAAAGATCACCCGCGGCGGTGCCGAGCCGGTGGCGTTTCGCCCGGCGCTCGTCGCGCCCGCTGCGGTCCTGCCCATTCTCAACTGGTCCCCCGGAAACATGGCCGACGAGGTCGATGCCTGCAACGGCTGTGGCGCCTGCCGCACGCAGTCGGCCGCGGTGCGGATGTGCCCCAGGTATCGGGAGGATGCCGCGGAGGAATCGTCGCCGCGGGCGAAGGCCAACCTCATGGCGTCGCTCCTCTCCGGCCGGCTCGATCCGAAACTGCTCTCCGACGACGCGGTCCGCGCGATCGCCGACACCTGCTTCAACTGCCACCAGTGCCGGATCGACTGCGCCGCGGGGGTCGACATCCCCGCGCTCGTCACCGAGATCAAGGCCGCGCATCTGGCGACCAACAGCCTCGGCGGCTCGGCCTGGGTGCGATCGCGGATCGACGCCTTGAGCGGGCTGGCCGGCCGCTTCGCGCCGCTCGCCAACCGGGCGCTCGAGAGCCGCCGTGCGCGATGGCTTGCGGAAAAAACGCTCGGCATCGCGCAGGGCCGCAAGCTGCCCCCGTTCACCGGCACCCGCACGATGCGCTGGGCCGCGCGTCGCGGGCTCACGCTGCCTTCGCGGCGCGGCGGCCCGCGGGTGCTCTATTTCCTCGACACGTTCGCCCGGCGACATGATCCGCTGCTGGCGCAGGCTTTCGTCTCGATCCTCGAACGCAACGGGATCGGCGTGTTCATCGATCCGCGGCAGGTCTCCTCCGGAATGCCGATGGTGTCGGAGGGAGACGTGGCCGGGGCGCGGAAGCTCGCGCGTGCCAACATGCGGATCCTCGCGGAGGCCGTCCGGCTCGGCTATCGGATCGTGAGCACGGAGCCGGCGGCCGTCACCTGCATCACCCACGATTACCCGCTGCTGCTCGACGACGACGACATGGGCAGGGTGGTCGAGGCCACGACCGACGCGACGAGCTACCTCTGGGAACTCCATCGCGAGGGGCGGCTGCGGCTCGACTTCGCGCCGGTGGCGTCGCGGGTGCTCTATCACGCTCCCTGCCACGTGCGGGCGCGGGGGGGCACGAGCCCCGCCGAGCATCTGCTTCGGCTCGTGCCGGGGCTCTCGGTGCAGGCGGCCGACCGCGGCTGCTCCGGCATGGCCGGGACGTTCGGCCTGGCGCGGGAGCATTACCGCGCGAGCCTGCGGGCGGGGCTGGGGCTCGTCACGGCGATGCGGAGCGCCGGGGTCGAGGCGGGCGCTACCGAGTGCAGCGCCTGCCGGATACAAATGGAGCAGGGCACCACGAAGCCGACGGTGCATCCCGTGAAGCTGTTGGCGAAGGCGTATCGATCGCTCGAAGGCTCCGCGGCCGCCGAACTCGACGGGCTCCTCTCCGCCAGCAGCGGGCGGCTGACCACCAGTTGAACCACCAGTTGAACCACCGGGCTCCTCCCATGCTCTCGATCAGCCTCTTCGCGGGAATGGCCGAGGCCGCGGGCTGCCGCCGGCTCGAGATTCCCTGGGGCGGCGGCACCGTCGCCGACCTGCGGGCGGCCGTCGCCAGCGCCGCGCCCGCCATCGTGCCGTTGCTCGGAAAAAGCGCGGTCGCCGTCGGCGGCCGCTATGCCCGCGACGAGGATGCCGTGGCCGAGGGCAGCGACGTGGCGATCATTCCGCCGGTGAGCGGAGGCTAGCGGCGATGCAGCGACGCGACATGGTGAGCCTCGTGCACGGAGCCATCGACACGGCCGCCGTGCTTTCGACGGTGGCGAGCGACGCGGCCGGTGCCAACGTGCTCTTCGTGGGCACCACCCGCGGCATCACCGCTGGGCTCGTCACCCGCAGTCTCGAGTACGAGGCGCACGAGCCGATGGCCCGCGGCGAGCTTGACCGGCTGCGCGACGAGGCGATCGAGCGATTCGGCCTCGAATCCTGCGCGATCGTGCATCGGCTCGGAGTGGTGCCGGTGGGGGAGGCGAGCGTGGCGATTGCCGCGAGCGCGCCGCACCGCCGCGAGGCGTTTGCCGCGGCCGAGTGGCTCATGGAGGAGGTGAAGCGGGTGGTGCCGGTCTGGAAGCGGGAGGAGGCCGCCGACGGCGGTTCGACGTGGGTTCATCCCGATCGGCCGCCGGGAGGCGCGGCATGACGCTCGTCGACGGCTTCGGCCGCGTCCATACCGACCTGCGGATCAGTGTCACCGACCGCTGCAACCTGCGGTGCACCTACTGCATGCCGCTCGACGCCGTGTTTCGGCCGCGCGAAGAACTGCTCAGCTACGAAGAGATCGCCCGCGTGGCGGGCGTGGCCGCCGGGCTCGGCATTCGCACGATCCGGCTGACCGGGGGCGAGCCGCTCGTGCGGTCGAGCCTCGAGATTCTCGTGCGGCAACTCGTCGCCATCCCCGGCATCGAGGACGTCGCGATCACGACCAATGGCCTGCTCCTCGCCGAGCAGGCGGAGCCGCTTCGCCGCGCTGGGCTGCACCGGCTCAACGTGAGCCTCGACAGCCTGCGGGAAGACGTGTTTGAGAAGATCGCGCGGCGGTCGGGGCTCGATCGCGTGCTCGCCGGTCTCGCCGCCGCGAAGCGGGTCGGCTTCAGGAAGATCAGGATCAACGCCGTCTCGATCCGCGGGCTCACGGAAGACGAGATCGTGCCCTTGGCGGAGTTTTGCCGCCGTGAGGCATTCGAACTCCGATTCATCGAGTTCATGCCGCTCGACGCCGAGGCGAGCTGGTCGGGAGGGCAGGTGCTCTCCGGCGCCGAGGTGCGGCGCATCCTCGAACGTGCGATCGGCCCGCTCGCGCCCGCCCCGCGGTTGGATCCAGGCCAGCCCGCCGTCGATTACCGCTGGGCCGACGGCGGCGGCAGCGTGGGCTTCATCGATCCGGTGTCGACTCCCTTCTGCGGCCAATGCGACCGGCTGCGGCTCACGGCCGACGGGCAGTTTCGCAACTGCCTTTTCTCGACGACCGAGTGGGACGTGCGGGCGGTTCTGCGCGACGGGCAGCAAGAAGACGGGATCGATGGGCGAATCGCGGCGCTCCTCGAGGAATGCGTGAAGAGCAAGCGGCGGGCCCACGGCATCGGGTCGCCGTCGTTCGAGCGGCCGGCCCGCGCGATGTATCAGATCGGGGGATAGCGTGGCGGAACCGAGACTCCTGCGACGCTACCTCGACAACGCGGCCACGTCGTGGCCGAAGCCGGAGCCGGTGCTCGCGGCCTGGGAGCGGGCAGCCCGCGAGATCGGCGCGGCGGCCGGCCGCGCCGCCTACCGCGCGGCGGCCGAAGCCGACGCGATCCGCTCGGCAGCGCGGTCGCGCGTGGCAACCCTCCTCGGCGGCGTCGATCCCGGTCGGGTGGCCTTTCCCGGCGGCGCGACGCTCGCCCTCAACCTCGTGATCCACGGCCTCGTGCGGCCTGGCGACCACGTGATCGCGACCGCCGCCGACCATAACGCCACGCTGCGGCCGCTCCATTGGCTCGCCGCGCGCGGTGCGATCGAGACGACGATCGTGCCCTGCGACGGCGTCGGCCGCATCGACCCCGCGGCGGTCGCGGCGGCGTGGCGGCCGGCGACGCGGCTCGTCGTCGTGTCGCACGTGTCGAACGTGACCGGCGCGATGCAGGATGCGGCCGCGGCCGCCACGATCGCGCACGGCCGCGGCGGCCTCCTTCTCCTCGACGCCTCGCAGTCGCTCGGCCTCGTGCCCGACATCGCCACGTCGACCGCTGCCGACATCATCGCGGCGCCGGCCCACAAGTGGCTCCTGGGCACGTCGGGGGTCGGCATCCTCTGGGCGCGGGCCGGCGTCGAGCCCGAGCCGATCATCCAAGGGGGCACCGGCACCGCGAGCGACACGCTCGACATGCCGGCGGCCTTCGCCGAACGCTTCGAGGCCGGCACGCCCGATGTGCCGGCGCTCGCCGCGCTCGCCGCCGCGATCGACTGGCTCACGACGCTGCCCGCCGACCGCGGCGCAGCGTTCTGCCGCGGCCTCGCGGCCGACTGTGCGGCGCGGCTTCGGGACGTGCCGGGAGCGCGGGTGATCGCGGCGCCGGACGCCGCGGGAATTGTGAGTTTTACGGTCGAGGGCTATGATCCCGCCGAGATCGCGATGCTGCTCGAGCAGATGGCGGGCGTGCAGGCGCGATCGGGCTTTCACTGCGCTGCGCGAATCCACGAGCACCTGGGCACGGCCGCGGGCGGCACCGTGCGGCTGAGCTTCGGCCCCTTCAATACGGGCGACGACGTGGAGGCGGTGGTGGCTGCGATGGCGACGCTGGTTTCGACGTAGCTGGTTTCGACGTAGCAACGTTCACGCGAGGAGTTTTGCATGGCCGGGATTCCGAAGGATGTCTGGTATGCCGGCGGGCTTCGCTTCCAGTGCACGCAGTGCGGCGACTGTTGCTCGGGCTCCGAGGGCTACGTCTGGGTGAACCAGCAGGAGATCGACGACATGGCCGCGAAGGTCGGCATGGAGCCGGCGGCCTTCGAAGCGACCTACGTGAAGCGGGTCGGCGTGCGGCGGTCGCTCAAGGAACGGGCGAACGGTGATTGCGTGCTGCTCGACGAGAAGACGCGAAAATGCACCGCCTACGAGGAGCGTCCGCGGCAGTGCAAGACCTGGCCCTTCTGGGACTCGAACATCCGCTCGCCGGAAGCCTGGGCCGAGGCCGCCGAGGCCTGCCCCGGCTGCAACAAGGGCAACCTCGTGCCGCTCGACAGCATCGTCGAGCAGGCGTCGCGGATTCGGATATAGGATCACGCGAAACATCGCCATCCAGGCAATTTTCGCTTGACGGGCTCCGCCCTTCGTAGGACAGGCCTCCGTGCCTGTCCCTGCCAGGCGAAGGCCTGTGCGACCAAGACAGGCAGAGACGCCTGTCGTACTTCAGACAGGCTAAAGCCTATCCCACCGGTAGGACAGGCTTCAGCCTGTCACGCAGATGAGCGACTACAGGATGCCACCGTGGGTGCGCCACGGGGTCATGTGGGAGGGCTGGTCGAGGAACCAGATGCGCTCCCATTCGTCGGTGATCGCCCGCAGGTCTTCCGACGTGTAGATGAGCTGCTGGGCGCGGCGGATCGGGTCGCCGGAATACATCGGAATGAGGCAGCCCGTGCTCGTGGAGAGCAGCACGCTTGCAAGCAGGATCCAGCCGGCCTTCCTCATCACTCCGTCCTCCGTGACCTCGTGATCCCGTCAGCCGGGATCACCCACCAGGATGTATTGATCTACCTGAATCGCAGCTGCCGACGCGATGCCAGCTCGCCATTTCCCAGATTTCCCAGCCTCGTTGTCCACTGTTTCCAGCCTCGGCCTATCCTTGGCCCGGCTGGCTCGGCTCCGTTCCGTGTTCGTTCGTGGGGGCGTTGTGAGCAGTCGTATCCTCCGGATGGGTGGGGCGAGCCGCCTCGCGGTCGAGTTCGCGCACCCGCGCCTCCATCTCCTTGCCAGGCTTGAATGTCACCACGCTTTTCGCCTGGACCGGCACCTTCTCGCCAGTGCGAGGGTTCCGAGCCATGCGGGCTTCCCGCTTCTTGATCTGGAACACCCCGAAATTTCGCAGCTCGATCCGCCCCTCCCGCACGAGCGCCTCGATGAGGGCGTCGAACGTCCGCTGCACCAGTTCTTTCGTGCGCAGCTGGGGGAGATCGATCTGTTCGGCGATGGTCCGGACGATGTCTTTCTTGGTCACGGCTCCGACGCTCCCGACGTTGGGAATTCGACCGAAGCCTATTGCTGGCAAAGACTAATGTCAACAAGCGGCCCTGTCTGACAGCCTGCCGACAGCGATCCTTCCAGCCTCAGTATCGGCTGCATAACCGGCAAACTTGACCCAATCGGCACGGTGGCAAAGCCATGGCCAAAAAAGGCTTTCTGCGGCCGTGGCAGCGAGACGGGAGGGCGTTCTTGGGGCTTTGGGAAAACCCACTACACTCGGGTCTTTCCGGCCTCCAGCAACGCTCTTCCCATGCCCCCATCCGACCGGCCAGTCTCGCCCGCCCCAGCGACGGCTCCTGATCTCTCGGCGGTGCCAGATCTGTCCGTCCCGCTCGGCCGGCTGCGGCTGCCCAACCCGATCATGGTGGCCTCCGGCACGTTTGGCTACGGCCGCGAGATGGTCGGCTTCGTGGACCTGCGACGGCTCGGCGGCGTCGTGCCGAAAACGATCACGCCGCTCCCCCGCCAGGGCAACGTGCCGTGGCGCACGGTGGAGACCGCATCGGGCCTGCTCAACTCGATCGGCCTCGACAACGACGGGATCGACTCGTTTCTCGTGAAGCTGCTCCCCTGGCTCGTCGGCTGCGGCGCCCCGGTGGTCGTGAGCATCGCGGGGGCGAACGAAGGGGAGTTCGTGGAACTGGCCCGCCGGCTCGACGGCGTGGCGGGGATCGCTGCGCTCGAGCTCAACATCTCCTGCCCGAACGTCAGCCATGGCGTGGACCTCGGCACCGACCCAAAGCTCTGCCAGAGCGTCGTGGCGGGCGTGCGCGGCGCCACCCGCCTGCCGGTGCTCGCGAAGCTCACGCCGAATGTCAGTGACATCGCGTCGATCGCGCGGGCCGCCCGCGATGGCGGCGCCGACGCCCTCACCGTCATCAACACCTGCCAGGGCATGGCGGTCGACTGGCGCCGCCGCCGCCCCATGCTCGGCAATGTCGTCGGAGGCCTGAGCGGCCCGGCGATCAAGCCGATCGCCCTGCGGTGCGTGCACCAGGTTCGCCAGGCCGTCGAGATCCCGATCGTGGGCGTGGGCGGAATCATGACGATCGACGACGTGATGGAGTTTCTCGTCACGGGCGCCTCGGCGGTGCAGGTCGGCACGGCGAATTTCGCCGAGCCAATCGCGTCGGTGAAGCTGCTCGACGCCCTGCCGGCGGCGCTCGCCGAACTCGGCGCGTCGTCGGTCGCCGAGATCGTCGGCACGCTCGCCCTGCCGCGGCGAACCCCTTGTCCTGATCCCGCCGGGAGCCCGCATGAAGCCTGAACCAGCCACGCCCGCCGCCAGCACACCACCGGCCCCCACGCGGGTCTTGTCGGGCATCCAGCCCACGGGGCGATTCCACTGGGGCAACTACTTTGGCGCGATCCGGCAATACATCGAACTGCAGACGGCCGGCGAGGCCTTCTACTTCATCGCCGACCTGCACGCGCTCACGACCGTGCGCGACCCGGAGCGGCTGCGGTCGCTCGTCCATGCCGCGGCCGTCGATCTCGTCGCCCTCGGCCTCGATCCGGCGCACGCCACGCTCTTCGTGCAGTCTGACGTGCCCGAGGTGACGGAGTTGACGTGGCTCCTCATGACCGTCTGCCCGATGGGGCTTCTCGAGCGGTGCCACGCCTACAAGGACAAGAAAACCCGCGGCCTGGCCGCCGACGCGGGGCTCTTCACGTATCCGGTGTTGATGGCCGCCGACATCCTCGCCTACGACGCCACGGTCGTGCCCGTCGGGGAGGACCAGGTGCAGCACATCGAGGTCTGCCGCGATCTGGCCGGCACGTTCAATCATCTCTATGGCGAGGTCTTCACGCTGCCGAAGCCGCGGCTCGTCGAGGCGGGCGCGAAGGTGCCGGGCACCGACGGCCAGAAGATGAGCAAGAGCTACGAAAACACGATCGACGTCTTCGAGGATCTCGCGGCACAAAAGAAGAAGATCATGCGGATCACGACCGACTCCCGCCCGATGGAGCAGCCGAAAGATCCCGCCGACGACCACCTCTACGCCCTCTACGCGCTCCTCGCCCCGGAGGCCGACCGCCTGCGGATGGCCGAGCGCTATCGGCGCGGCGGCTTCGGCTACGGCGACGTGAAGAAGGCCCTCGTCGAGGCGGCCGCGGCATTCTTCGCCGACGCCCGGAAGCGCCGCGCGGAACTCGAGGCGGATCCTGAGCGGATCGAGGCGATCCTGGCCGACGGCGCGGCACGGGCCCGCCGGCAGGCGGGGGCCGTGCTCGCGCGGGCGAAGGCGGCCTGCGGGCTCACCCGCGGCGCTCCAGGCGCCACGCCGGCGCGGAGACCGTCATGAACGTCCTCGGCATCGGCACCGACATCACCGAATGCCTCCGCATCGCGCAGATGATCGAGCGGCACGGCGAGCTCTTCGTGGGCCGCGTCTACACGCCGGCGGAGATCGAATACTGCCGCAGCCGCCGGATGGCCACACAGCACTTTGCCGGCCGCTGGGCGGCGAAGGAGGCGGTGCTCAAGGCCCTCGGCACCGGCTGGCGCCGGGGCATCAGCTGGCGCGACGTCGAGGTCCGCAACGGCCCCGGTGGCCGCCCGCAGGCGTTTCTGAAGGGGGGCACGCAGGAAGTGGCCGACAAGCTCGGCATCCGTTGCGTGCTCGTGAGCATCTCGCACTGCCGCTCGCACGCCACGGCCTATGCCGTCGCGCTCGACGAAGTGCCTGAGACCTTCTCCCAAAACCCGCTCGGCATGTAGGGCGCGCTTCAGCCTGCCTGGCCAAACCCGTTTCTGAAACGGTAGCCGCCGGAATCGGCGGAAGCTCGAGGAGCATTTGTACCGAGTCCTCGAGGGCCACCGCGACGAGACTTCTGCCGTTCCGGCGGCCCGTTGGGCGAGCTGGCAGATCCGCTTGCGGAGCAAGCGGTCTACCCGGCGGCCTCCTCTTCAAACCGCGGCAGTTCCGCGACGCCGCCCTCGATCTGCAGGGCGGCCAACGGCGTGCCCTCCGTGACGGGCGTCTTGGCGTCGCGGCGGGTGAGCAAAAGCTTCGTCTGGCCGGCGAGCAGTTCGTCAAGCTGCTTCTTGAGGTCTTTCTGCTTCTTCTCGTCGAGCTTGCCGAAGGCCTCGCGACCGCGGCACTTCGGAAAGGCGCGGCAGCCGAGCCATGGCCCGCGCTTGCCGTCGCGCAGATTCATGAGGTCGCCGCACTTCGGGCAGGCGATGTCGGTGACGAGCGGGGGCGGCGACGGAAACTTGAGGTTGCCCTTCTTGTCGAGGTTGAGAATGAACGGCGGCGGTTCGGCGGGCGCATCGGCCGCTTTCTTGCCCTTCGCCTTCGGCGGCCGCGGCTTGTCCTCGACGAGGAAGTCGCCGAAGCGGCCGGTGCGTTTCACCATCGGCACGCCCGCGGGCGAGAGGAGGTCGATCTGCTCCGGCTGCCGCGGCTTGCCGTCGCGGTCCACCGGCATCGCGAACGAGCAGGCGGGCACTTCCTTCGGCTTCGCGGGCTTCCGCTTCTTTCCCTTCGCGGTGGTCTTCGGGGCGGGGGCCGGCTTCTCGATCACCTTCTCGTTGTAGCCGCTGCAGGAGAGGAATCGGCCGCTCTTGCCGAGCCTGTATTCGAGCCGGCGGCCGCATTCGGGGCAGGCGTAGGGGGAGGGATCGCCCTTGCCCTTCACGTGGCCCTGCTCGAGCGCGGTCTCGAGCTTGGGTTTGAGCTCTTCGTGGAATTCGTGGAGCACGTCGGTCCAGCGCTTCGTGCCCTGGGCCACCTGGTCGAGTTCCTGCTCGATCTCGCGGGTGTAGCCGATCTCGATGAACTGGTTCTCGAAGCCGTCTTTCAGGAAGCCGGTGACGGCCTCACCGAGGGCGGTGGCGTAGAAGCGGCGGTCGCGCTGCTCGACGTAGCCGCGGTTCTCGATCACGTTGATGATGCTCGCATAGGTGGAGGGGCGGCCGATCCCCTCTTCCTCGAGCTTCTTGACGAGCGTGGCCTCGGTAAACCGCGGCGGCGGCGCCTGGAACTTCTGCCGCGGCTCGATGTCGAAGGGGGCGAGCTCGGTGCCCTTCTCGAAGTCGGGGAGCACCTGCTCGCCGTCGTCCTTGGGCGTGCCGCTGATTTTGTAGAAGCCGTCGAACCGCAACACGCGGCCGTTGGCCTTGAAGACGGCGCCCGTGTCGCGGTCAGTGCGCCGCAGCCGAACCGACGTGGAATCCCACTCCGCGTCGGTGGCCTGGCAGCCCACGAAGCACTGCCAGATCAGGCGATAGAGCTTGAACTGCTCGTCGCTCAAGGCGGAGGCGAGCTTGTCCGGCTCGCGCGAGGCGTCGGTCGGGCGGATCGCCTCGTGGGCCTCCTGCGCGCTGTCGTTCGAACTCGAGTAGAACCGCGGCTTCTCCGGCACGTAAGCCTTGCCATGCCGCTTCTCGAGGTAGTTGCGGGCCATCTCGATCGCCTCGCGGGAGAGGTTCGTCGAGTCGGTGCGCATGTAGGTGATGAGGCCCACGCGGCCCTCCCCCGGCACGTCGATCCCCTCGTAGAGCTGCTGCGCGATCCGCATCGTGCGGTCAGTCGACATGCCCAGCCGGCTCGAGGCCGCCTGCTGGAGGGTGCTCGTGATGAAGGGCGGGTAGGGCCGCGACCGGGTGCGGGTGACGTCGATCGATTCGACCGTGTAGCGGGCAGCCGGGTCGGGCCGCCCGACGAGTCTGACGATGTTTTTTGCGCGTCCCTTCCCCTCGGCGTCGGTCTCTCGGGTGATCTCGATGTCGAGGAGCCCCGCGGCCTCGGCGGCAGCGCGGGCCGACACGACGAGGTCGGCGGACGACGTGTTTTCGGCCTCGATCTTCAGCGGCTTCCCCCCCACTTCCACCATGTCGCAGGCGAGCGCCCGTTGCTCGGCGAGCCAGGCCATGCGGTCGCGGACGAACGGGGGACGGCCGCGCTCGTCGCGACGCGCCATGAAGGACGTCCACTCGGCGTTGAGCGCGGCGGCCTGCGCCACGTCGAAGGCCAGGCAGGCCGAGATCTCCCACGACTCCGACGGTGTGAAGGCGCGGATTTCCTGCTCCCGCTCGACCACGATCCGCGTCGCCACGCTCTGCACGCGGCCGGCGCTCAGGCCGCCGGCGACCTTCTTCCAGAGGATCGGGGAGACCTGGTAGCCCACGATGCGATCGACGATGCGGCGGGCCTGCTGGGCCTCGACGCGGGGCATGTTGATCGCCCGGGGCGACTGAAACGCCCGCTGGATCTCCGACTTCGTGATCGCGTCGAACGTCACCCGCTTCGCCTTCAGGGGATCGACGCCGAGCACCTGCGTGAGATGCCAGGCGATCGCCTCTCCTTCGCGATCCAAGTCGGTGGCAAACCAGATCTCGCTGGCTCCCTTGGCGAGCCGGCGGAGCTCCGTGACCTTCTTCGCCTTGTCGCTGTCGATCTCGTAGGTGGGTGCGAAGTCGTGGTCGAGATCGACGCCGGGCACCGGTTGCTTCTGGCCCTTGGGGGCCTTGCTCGGCAGGTCGCGGATGTGGCCGATCGACGCCTCGACCACGAATCCCGGGCCGAGATACTTGCCGATCGTCTTCGACTTCGCCGGGCTCTCGACGATCACCAGCTGGTAATCGCCGCGGGGCTGGGGGGATTTTTCGGCGGAAGCGGCGGCTCTTGGTGCGGGGCGACGTTTCGAAGCGGATTGTTTTTTGGCCATGGTGGTGCTGCCGCGAGGTGGAGCTTTGGGATTGGCGCACACGGCCGTGGCGCTACAATCTGGCCCTGCTGCGATCGGGAAAGCGTTACCCTCCCATCTCTTTACTTGTCAAGCCTCGGCGGTTTCGCAGTCGGGGCGATGGATTCCAGGTGTGCCATGGCCGGCTCGTTCGACATCTTCCGCAAATACCAGCGTTCCCTGCTCGTGGCGGTCGCCATTCTGGCGATGCTCGCCTTTTTTGTGCTCCCTCCCTTCCTGCAGATGGGGAGCGGGGTGGGAGCGGGCGACCCGGTGGCGGCCACCTGGAGCGGAGGGGAGATCCGGGAAGGCCAGCTGGAGCGCGGGGTGGCGATGCGGTCGGTCGTGAACCGCTTTCTGGTCGAGTCGGCCGCGGCCGCCGGGCGTGATCCCTCGCGGCTCCCCCTCTTCCCCGAGAGCGAGGAGGCGGTCGTGCGGACGATGCTCGTCGCCGAGGAGGCGAAGAAGAACGGCCTCGTCGTGAGCGACACGGCGATCAACGACTTCCTGGCCCAATGGACCAACAACCTCGTCCGCCCCGATCAATTGAACGACATCATCTCGGGCCTGCGGCTCGGGCCGATGGCGGTCTCGCAGCACGATCTCTTCGAGGCCCTGCGGACGGAATTGGTCGGCCGCAACATGCTCGTCATGTTTCAGACGGGCTTCTCCGGCGACCCGCCGGGCTGGCGGTGGGACTACTACCGGCGGCTCGCGCAGAAGGCGACGATCGAAGCGGTGCCCGTGCCGGTGGAGTCGGTGGCGGCCGACGTGCCGGCGCCCACGGAGCAGCAGCTGCGGGCCTTCTTCGAACAATACAAAAATGATCTCCCCGATCCCCGCAGCGATGCGCCCGGATTCCGGGAGCCGCGCCGCGCGAAGTATGAGTATCTCGTCGCCAAGCGCGAGGTCTTCGAGGCCGAGGCCGCGAAGGAGGTGACCGACGCTGAGATCTCCGCCTTCTACGAGAAGAACAAGGAGACGATGTTCCGCGCGAAGCCGCAGGAGAAGGCCGCCGAAACCCCGAAGACCGAGGCGACCAAGACCGACGCCGAGAAGCAGACGGAAGAAAAGAAGGCTGACGAGAAGCCGTCTGCCGCGCCGGCCAAGCCGGATGCGGCGCCGAAGGGGGCTGCCGTGGGCCCGGGCCCGTTCAAGCAGGTGGCATTCAAGCAGCCGGCCGCGGCTGCGCCAACCAAGCCAGTCGATGTGAAGCCAGCCGACTCAAAGCCTGCCGAGCCAGCTGCCAATAACGCCACGCAGGCTGCCGAGCAGAAGACGGCGGACAAATCTGAATCGGCAGACAAGCCTCAGTCGGCAGACAAAGCGGAAGAGAAGCCCGCGACGCAGTTTGAGCCGCTCGAGAGCGTGAAGGACAAAATTCGCGAGCAACTCGCCCGCGAAAAGGCAAACGCCCGCATCGATGCGGTCTTCACCGCCGTCGCCGGCGACGTCACCCGCTATGCCGAAGACTATGCCCTCTGGCAGGCGAAGCAGATCGCGAGCAGCGAGCCCCCGAAGGCGCCCGATCTCGATCTCATCGCAAACAAGCAGGGGCTCGAGGCTGGCCGCTCCGGGCTCGTCACGGTCGCGCAGGCCCTCGGTGCCGGCGGCATCGGTCAGAGCTTCGAGTTTATCCCCGACCCGGGCAGCCGGTTCGGCATTCGCCAGCAAAACTGGCTCGACTCGATCTTCGGCCAAAACACGATGCCGCTGCGGCCCGTGACCTCCCGCGACGCGGCCGGCAACCGCTACCTGTCGTGGAAGACCGAAGACCAGGCGGAATTCGTTCCGGACTTCGCGAAGGTTCGCGACAACGTCGAGTTTTCCTGGCGGATCGTCGAGGGCCGCGGCCTGGCCCGGAAGAAGGCCGAAGACATCGCGTCGCAGGCTACGGCGGCCAAGCAGTCGCTCGAGGCGACCGTGGCGGGCCGCGAGGGTCTGAAGGTGACGCAGGTCGGTCCATTCTCATGGCTCTCGGGTGGCGCGGCGCCGGGGTCGGCTCCATTCGTCACGCAGCCCGAGGGGATCGAGATGCCGGGCGAGGAATTCATGAAGGCGGTCTTCTCGCTCGAGCCGGGCCAGACCGCCGTGGCGTTCAACGAGCCAAGGACCGTCTGCTACTGCATCCGGCTCGTGAGCCTCGAGCCGCCGGCGTCGGAATTGCGCGATCAATTCGTCGAGTCGCGGAGCGATCCGCGGCGGACTGGGCTCGTGGCGCAGCAGGAATTCTCGGAATCGTTTGGCCGCTGGATCGAAGGCCTCGAAAAACAGTACGGCCTCAAGTGGAACCGCCAGCCCCGCTTCGCTGGCCGGTAGAGTGGCGCACGCCTCCAGGCGTGCGTGTATGCCCCGGCACGCATTGGTCGCCGGAACGGCAGAAGTCTCCACGCGGTGGCCCTCGAAGACTCGGTCCAAATGCTCGTCGAGCTTCCGCCGATTCCGGCTCCGCAGCATCGGGGGCATGCTAGCGCCGTATCCAGAGCGCCGCAGGAGGAGGCTTCGGGTGACCCGTACCCCGCTCGCCGGCGTATGCCGCCAAGCGCAGCCCGGATGGCGAAGCGCAGGCAGCATCGAGCGAGCGAAGGGCAGGGATGCCCGTAGCGAGCGTCCGGCGACGGGGCACAGGTAGCCCGAAGCCGGGTTGGGCGAGTCAGGCCCACCACCTACGGCAGGAAATCCGTCTGGCACTGCCGGTCGAGCCGGCCGTCGAGATTCGAGCCGGAGACGGTGGCCGAGGCGGTGCCACGGCCCGAGTCGGAGAGCTTGTACGTGATCTCGAACGACTGCTGCCGGCCCGGCGGCACGTCGATCGCGTCGAAGAGCACGCGGCCGTCGTCGACCCGCACGCGGGCGTCGCCCACCAGCCGGGCGCCGCGGGGCAGGTCGACGGCCAGATTCAAGGGGCCGGAAGCCGTGCCGCCGTCGTTGAAGATCGTGCAGACGAGCGTGGTGGCATCACCGACGCGAACGGGATCGTCGAGGTCGGCGAGCGACAGCCGCAGGCCGGCCTCCGACGGCGTCCGCAAACGGGGCCGGTCGGCCGTGGCCCGGATCTGCAGGCACTCGTGGTCGCCGACCACGCCGCCGCCGCCGAGGCCGCTCAATTCGGCACGCACGCAGGCCCGCGTGGCGGGCGAGTCGCGAAAGGTGTTCGGGGGGGACTGGGCCCGCAGATTGATCTGCCGCCTGAGCTGGCCGCCGGCCTCGAGCGCCGGCAGGTTCCACGAGACCCGCGAGCCGGCGATGCTGTAGCCGTCGGAGGCCTCGAGCGGCACGAGCCCGTCGTCCCAGGAGATGTCGAGCGTCATCGGTGTCGAGGTGGCGTTGCCCGTGTTGCGCACGGTGGCGACATATTCCGTGACACCGCCCGAGAGCGCCTCGACCGGACCGCTGATGTCGAGCGCCACGGCCGCCGCCGGCGGCGGCGCGGTGGGCGAGACGCTCGCGGTGGCGGCGGGGAACGGCGCCGGAGCGGCGATCGGCGGCACGACGACCGACGGCGTCGCGGGCGGAGCGACCGGTGCGGGAGCCGTGACGGGGG
>JBKDMX010000054.1:0-6023 GCA_046343855.1 Planctomycetia bacterium | reverse complement strand
GACAGGGGCGAGCCATTGGCAGGGCAACCCTATTGATAGAAACTGGTTCCATCAGTGGGGGCAGGTCAGGCACCTGACGAGATTGATCGATTCAACAGCACATGACCAAGCCGCTACAGCCGGGTGTGGAAGCAAGATACGCAGGTGAGAGCGGAAGCGTACATCTTGCTCCGCGTTCCAAGATGCACGGTGAGGGTTTCGGGTGTGCATCTTGGTGCAAGAGAGAGAAATAACCCTTTTTTTCCTTATCCAAACCAAGATGCACACCCTACCCCGCCACCCGTACATCTTGCCCCCTGTTTTTGCCCTAGCACCGGCCGCTGTGCCAAGATGCGCGCCTCTTCACCCCACCGTGCATCTTGGTGCCGAGCGACCCAGCAAGTCGCGACACGATCACGGGCGACGACACGCGAATGCGGGATGCGTCTGGACAAGTCTGGACGCCGCATGCGGTGACGCTGCATCCATCGTCACGGCTACGGCGTCGTGTGACGCGACGCGCGACCAGCGGCGACGCGGCGACGCAGGCGAGGCCGACACGCCGATGTGGCGAAACGCAGCACCGCCCCGCCACACCCTGCCGGGGATGCAAAAGGTACTTCTGGCAAATCGCCTTTTTCCCCATGCACGCCGAGCCTCCAACTTTTTGACTTAGTGAGACAGTAATCATGCCCCGCCCCCGCAAGAGTGAATCCAGCCCCGATGCCCAGCGGCAGCGGCACGCCGCGCGCCATGATCGCCGCGTCGCGGGATCGACGGCGTTCAATCGTGCGGTGAGCGCCGCCGGTCGTGACGTGGGCGACATACCGCCCCCTGCGAAGCCGCGCCGGCGTGCGGCTGCCTCGCGAGACTTCCGGCGCTTCTGTGAGACATACGCGGCGGCGACGTTTCCGCTGGCGTGGAGCGATGACCATTTGCGGATGATCGCCAAGATCGAGGCGGCCGTGCTCGCGGGTGAGTTGTTCGCGTTCGCGATGCCCAGGGCGAGCGGAAAAACTTCGCTCGTCGAGCAGGCCGCATTGTGGGCATTGCTTTACGGGCATCGCCGGTTCGTCGCCGTGATCGGTGCCGACGAATCGCACGCGCGGCGGTTGCTGGAAACCGTCTGGAGCGAATTGGAAACGAACGACGACCTACTCGACGATTTTCCCGAGGTTTGCTTGCCGATCCAAAAACTTGAGCGAATCAGTCAGCGGTGCCGCGGGCAGACACACGCGGGCCAGCCGACACGCGTGGAGCGCACCGCGTCGTCGATCACGTTGCCGACGATCAGCGGCTCGAAAGCCAGCGGTGGCGTGTTACGCGCCGCCGGGATCACCGGCGCGATCAGAGGCATGGCAAGCAAGCGTGCGGACGGCACGAAGATTCGCCCGGATCTCGTGCTCGTGGATGATCCATCTACCGACGAAGTAGCGGCGAGCGCGTCGCAAGTGGCGCAGCGGTTGGGCGTGCTCAATGGCGCGATCTTGGGTTTGGCTGGCCCGGAAACGCGGATCGCGGGACTCTGCACCGTGACCGTGATTCGCCCCGGTGATCTCGCGGATCAATTGCTCGATCGCGCTGCCAATCCTGCATGGCAAGGCGAGCGTGCGAGTCTGGTCTACGCATGGCCGACCGATGAAAACTTGTGGGCGCAGTACGCGGAGCTTCGCCGCGAGGGCCAGCGCAGCGGGGCCGGCACGCAACCAGCAACGGACTTCTACCGCGAGCATCGCGAGGCGATGGACGCCGGCGCTCGCGTCGCATGGCCGGAACGTCACAACGCTGACGAACTATCGGCGATGCAACACGCATACAACCTGCGGATCGACCGGGGCGAAGCCGCCTTTGCAGCCGAGTTTCAGAATCAGCCGCTCGTGCCGCAGTTGGAAGCGGCAACGCTGGATCGCGACGCGATACACGCTCGTGCGGTCAACGTCGCCCGCGGCATCATGCCGTCGTCGCATAGCACGCTGACGCTGGCAATCGACGTTCAACAGCGCTTGCTGCCGTGGATGGTGTGCAGTTGGGGTGCGGGGTTTGGCGGCCATGTGCTCGCCTACGGCGCTTTTCCAGAGCAAGGCACGGCCGTGTGGTCTGCGAACACATCGAAGCGGACGTTGGCAGACCGCTACCGCGGCAGCGGTTTCGAGGCGGCATTGCTCGCGGGCCTGAAGGAACTGATCGACGGAATGCTGTCGCGCGAATGGCCGCGCGAAGATGGCACTTCGCAGCGAATCAGCCAGGTGCTCGTCGATGCGAACTGGGGCACGAGCACGCAAACCATTCGCGAGTTCGCACGGCGGCACGTCAACGCGGCGATCATTTTGCCTTCGCACGGCAAAGGCATCGGGGCCACGTCGAAACCGTTTCACGAACACAGCAAGAAACGCGGCGAGATCGTCGGCCCCGGATGGCGCATCTCGCAGATGAACGGCCAGCGGAGCGTCGCCTACGACACGAACCAATGGAAATCGTTTCTGGCGGCACGGCTGCGCACGCCCGCAGGCGACGTGGGCAGCCTGACGTTTCATGCTGGGTCGCACGACCTACTCGCGGATCACTTCACCGCAGAGCAACCGATCACCGTCGAAGCCCGCGGCCGCGTCGTCGATGAATGGCGCTGCGGGCCAGGGCGCGAGAATCACCTTTTCGACACAGCGGTGATGAATGCCGTGGCGGCCAGCATCACGGGTATATCAGCGACCGGTGCGGAGTCGATGCAACGCAAGCGTCGCAGAGCGGAGATTCCGCAGGGCGGTGAGCGGCGGCGCATCGAAATCAGACGGATGCCATAAACAGTTTTATCTGCATGCCCACAGTCGCCATCGCTTGCTTTCATCGCCGCCCACCACCCCGGCGAGGCTTGCCCTTTTTGTACTTCACTGGCTGCTGGTTTGAGTAGGCAGGTTGATGGGCGGCCTGCTGCGTAGCCGCCGTGTCATCGGCAATCACGTCATCCGCCGTCTGCGAAAACGCTACCCCGTCGATTTCCGCGTGAGCCCCAGAGTCAGGCGACGGCACCGCGTATGAGGGCGACGATGTGTCCCAAGTGCGATCTGGATAGGTCGATCTCAGCCCGTCCAAGTGTCTCTGTCGCTCATGTTCGATTGCCTGCGCTTCTGCACGCAACTTCAGTTCAATAGCACGAAGTTGCAGTTCACGCTCGCGGAGCGCGCGATCGGCATTGAGGTGGCGCGCGACCTCCTGGCGATCAGCTGCAATCTGCCGCTGCTGCATTTCGGCAAACTTTTTCTGCTGCGCCATGATGACGATCAGCGGGACGATGCCTTGCGCTGATGCCGTGCTGGAAATGAGAACGAACGCCGTGACGGCGAAGACCAATCGGGGAAACATTGTGTACCTCGAACGAGGGAAGATGACCCTATGTAAAGAAACCCTACACCCCTTGTTGGGACGGGCCGTTGCGTTTGCCGCAAAAAACAGGCTTGTGCGGGCCGAGTAACTGTTACAACCGGCCCGTAACGCACAGGCGGAAAGCCCCATCCACACCCCCTCCGCCCCATAGCGCTCGGCCCGCAAACTTGCGGGTATGAGCACCACTCCGAAATTCATTGGGCAGACGATCAGCCGCACACGTGCGGCCGCCATTATCGGCATTAGTCCCGACACGATGAAGCGATGGGCCATGCAGAAGCGCGGCCCCGCACCGGCCGCCAAGTTGAGCGCGGCACAACAGGGCCGTGTGCTCTACGCGGTCGCGGAGATCGAGCGCTGGCGATCCGATCCAACCGGCTACCGCTGGCCGTCATCAAGCAAGCGCGGCGGCCGCATACGAAACGAGCGCCACCGATGAGCACGACCGCCGATTTCGACGCTGACCAATTCGCCGCGCTCGTCGCGCGGTTGCAGCGGGAACACGCCAGCCGTTCGGAGACAAATGCCGCCATGCGAAGTGCAGCCGCTATTCGGTCATGGGGTGCGCCCGTGCCGCCCGCGCTTGATGTGGCCCTCCGCGATTCAATCGTCGCGGAGCACCGCACCACCTGGCTGCGAGACGCGGAATGCCTGATTCGCACGCTCGACTATCAGGCGTTCGCGCACGGCACGTTCCACGTCATCGACGGCCGCAGCATCGGAATGCCGCTCAACGGATACATGGGCCTGTCGGTGGGCGCGCATATGCACACGCTGGTGCGAGGCTATCTGCCGCGGACGGCGGCTAACTGTGAACGCCGGTTGAAAAGTGCAGCGCGGGGCGGTCGAAAAGTGCAGCGCTGGGGTTGGTTTGAATCTACTCCGGGATAGCTGGTTGCACCAAGATTGGCGGGTTCAGGACGGGCCAGTCGCCCGCCGCTGCCGTCTACGGGCGTCGCGGAGGCGAAAGCTCTCGCCCTTGGCTTCGAGGATATGGCAGCGGTGCGTGAGGCGGTCGAGGGCGGCTCCGGTGAGCCGTTCGCTACCGAGCACCTCGGTCCATTGCTCGAAGGGTAGGTTCGTTGTCACGATCAGGCTTTGCCGCTCATAGGCCGTGCTGAGCACGTCAAAGAGGAGCTCGGCCCCTACCTTTCCGGTCGGAACATAGCCCAATTCGTCAAGAACGATGAGGTCGAGCTGCTTGATCTGCTTGCGGAACCGCAGGAGCTGCTTCTCCTCCTTGGCTTCCATGAGCAGCGTGATCAGTTCGGTCACCCTGAAGAATCGCACCTTCCGGCCCTGCCCACAGGCGGCGAGACCGAGAGCGATCGCCAGATGCGTCTTGCCGACGCCGCTGGAGCCGATGAGCAGCACATTCTCCCTCTCGTCGATGTACTGCCCCTTGGCCAGTTCGAGCACGAGGGGCTTGTTGATCGACGGCTGTTGGCCGAAGTCGAACTCGTCGAGCGTCTTGGTCTGCGGAAAGCGGGCGGCCTTGAGCCGCCGCTCCGCTGCCCGTCGCTCCCGTTCGATCAGCTCCAGTTCACAGAGTCGCTGGAGGTAGGCAAGGTGGTCGAGGTTCTCGACCGCCGCCCGGGAGGCGACCTTCTCGCATTCGTTCGACATCGTCGGCAGCTTGAGCGACTTCAGGTGGTGCTTCACGAGCACCGTGCTCTTGGTAGTGCTCATGTCGATCCCTCCTGGCCCAGGAGCGACGCATAAGCCGTGATGTCTGTCGGCGGAACGTGCACGAGCTTCAGGTGCGGGCGGCTGTCGAGACAGAAGAGCGCGACGGGGGACTCGCGTCGGTGTGCCACGATCACTCGGATCGTATCCGCATCGGCGATCCCCAGGCCCATCGCATACTCCACTGCGGCCGACAGCTCCTCGAGACTCGCCTTCTCGAGAAGGAGAAGCACCCGAATGAACTCCTTCGTCCCGAGGCCATCGGGAGTCCGCTCCATCCGGCGGCGGAGCACGTTGAAGCATTCGGGCAGTTGCCAGTCGGCAAGAGGACGGGCGTAGTCGAAGGCCCCCGGCTTCCGCTCCAGGAGCGCCAGGTAGTGGATCGGGTCGTAGAAGTACCGTTCCCGGCCCCAGTGGCGGCGGTGTCTCGCGATCAGCCGGTCCTCGTAGACCAGCTTCACGTCATCGACGGTCGCCACCACCGTGATCGTCCGGTGGGCGTACTTCACCGGGACGCTGTATCGGTTCGTGTCGAACTGCACCAGTGACAGGGAGTTGGCGTTCGCCTGCGTGATCCGTCGAGCCTCGCACTCCTGCGCTGGGAGCGGAAGGAACGCGGAGCGTTCCTCCTCCAGCCGCAGGGCCTTCGTGCCGTTCTTGCCCCACGACCGTCGCCCAAGATCGTCCCGGCACCGTTCCTCGAGCGTCTCGTTGAGTTCCACGAGCGACGCCACCTTCGGCACTGGCACCAGGAAGTTCGCACGGCCGAAGTCCACCAACCCCTCGACGTGCCCCTTCTCATTGGCTCGGCGCACGAGGCAGAACTGCGTCTCGAACAGGTAATGGCTCTGGAGTCGCTGGAACTCCTTCGTCACCTGCCGCTCACGGCTGCCGGTGATCTTCGCCACCGCGATCTTGCTGTTGTCGTAACGGATCTTCCGAGGCACGCCCCCGATGAAGCGGAAGGCCCGGTTGTGACC
>JBKDMX010000053.1:0-2059 GCA_046343855.1 Planctomycetia bacterium | reverse complement strand
CGTGAGCATCTTCGCGCGGCCGTAGCGATCGCCGAGCGATCCGAAGATCAGGCCGCCCGTCGCCCAGCCGGCCACGAAGATGCTCGTCGCGTAGCCGCCGTAGGTGATCGGATCCATGCCGGCGGGCAGGAGCGCCTTCATCGCCGAGCCCCGCGCCAGCAGGAAGAGCTGCTGGTCGAGACAGTCAAACAGCCACGCCAACGACGCCACGACGAAGACGAACCAGTGGTAGGGCGTCAGCGCGCGATACCAGGGGCCGTCAGCGGAAGACGGATGCGCGGGATTCGATCGCGGCAGGTCGGCCATGACAGGATGTTCCTCGGGGCGGGGGGACTGGAGAGCCACGGGCGGCACGCATGGTCGATGCCGCGCGGGAGACTGTCAATCAACCTTCGCCACCCGGCCCGTGCGGGCCGACTTGTAGCAGGCCTCGACGATCGCTACCGCCTTGCGGCCCTCGAGGCCGTCGAGGGTGGGCGCGCGGCCGGCCTTGAGCGCCGCGATGAAGTCTTCGAAGTTTCGCGTGTGGCAGGAATAGTTGATCGCCATCGGATCGGCGGCGCCGCCGCTGGTGCCGCTCGCCCCGCCAAACGCGGCGCGGGTGGACTCGTCGCCCGCGGCCTCGCCGCGAAACCGCCAGGTGACGAGCTGCTCTTCGAGGATCTCCGCGGTGCCGTCGCGGCCACCGAAGAGAAACCGCCGCAGCTGGCCGGGATAGAGGCTCGTCGCAGCGAGCAGCTGGCCCAGGGCGCCGTTCTTGAATCGCAGCACCGCCACGCAGGTGTCTTCCACCTCGAGCCGCTCCGCGTCGTGGGCCCGCACGGCCGTGAGCGCCATCACGCTCTCGACCGGATTTTCGCCCGGCGCGAGCCCCGGCATCGTCGCGCCGACGATCCACTGCAGCGCATCGACGCCGTGGATCGACTGGTTCATGAGCGCCCCGCCGCCGTCGAGCGCCTTGGTGCCCTGCCAGCGGCCGGGGCCGTAATAGGCATCGTCGCGCCACCAGGGGACGTAACTGGCCGCGAGGGCAAGTTGGCCGAAGCGGCCCGCCGCGGCCGCCTCGTGAACCGTGCGCACGACAGGATTGAATCGCTGCGGAAAAATCGCGCCGAGCGTGATGCCCGCCTTCGCGGCCGCGGCGATCATCCGGTCGATCCGCTTGAGCGTGATCTCGAGCGGCTTCTCGCAGATCACGTGGACGCCGCGGCGCACGGCGGCCGTCACCCCTTCCAGGTGCGCCCCCGACGGCGTCGCCACCGTGACGAAATCGGGCTTCTCACGGCGGAGCATCTTCGCGGCGTCGGCATGCCACGTGCAGCCAAACTCGGCGGCGAAGGCCTTGCCCTTTTCCTCGGTCCGGCAGGAGGCCGCGACGAGTTCGATTCCCGGAATGTCGGCCAGCGCTTTCGCGTGAATCCGCGCGATCGCTCCGATGCCGATGATGGCCGCCCGCATGCTGTTCGCTCCTTTGACTCAGGGAGCGAACAGCCTACTTCCAACGGTAGAAATGGTCGACGAAGCTGTCGTGCAGCCGGTGATACCAGGGGAAGTGGCAGTGGTCGTGGGTGCCGGTGCGCGGCTCGCAGGGGCCGCGGTAAATCGGGCCGCCGCTGGGCACTCCGCGCATGCCGACGAGGTCGTAGGGCTGCGGCGGCTCGCTCGGATGGCACGGCGGCGGCGGCACACACGGCGGCAGGGCGTAGGGCTCGCAGCCGACATGCAGCGGCTCGACCGGTGCATACCAATCGTAGGGCGAATCGCTGCGGCCCGGCAGGAGCTTCGACAGCACGGCCATCGCATCGCGGCCCGTCGTCTCGGGGCTGATCTGCGGTGTGCCGCGGAGCGGATCGGGAATCGTGTCGGCGGACTGCTGCCGTTCCGCAGCCGCGCGTCGCTTCGCCTTCGCCTTTGCGATGGCGATGTCGTTGTCCTCTCCGATATCGCCGCGCGTCGTGTCGAACGGACCCGACGATTCCGCCGGCGAGTCGGCGGCCGAGGGCGGCGTGAAGGCCGGATCACCGGGCGTGTCGACGCCGGTCAGCCTGATCATGCGCGG
>JBKDMX010000052.1:0-2091 GCA_046343855.1 Planctomycetia bacterium | reverse complement strand
GGTGCAGACCGAGTAGATGAGCACCGTGAGCGTGAGCATCTTCGCGCGGCCGTAGCGATCGCCGAGCGATCCGAAGATCAGGCCGCCCGTCGCCCAGCCGGCCACGAAGATGCTCGTCGCGTAGCCGCCGTAGGTGATCGGGTCCATGCCGGCGGGCAGGAGCGCCTTCATTGCCGAGCCCCGCGCCAGCAGGAAGAGCTGCTGATCGAGGCAGTCAAACAGCCACGCCAACGACGCTACGACGAACACGAACCAATGGTAGGGCGTCAGCGAGCGGTACCAGGGGCCGTCAGAGGAAGACGGATGCGCGGGATTCGATCGCGGCAGGTCGGCCATGACAGGAAATCCATTGGGGGCGGGGGGATGTTTGGGAACGGCGCAGAACGGCATGGTCGATGCCGCGCCGACGGCTGTCAATCAACCTTCGCCACCCGGCCCGTGCGGGCCGACTTGTAGCAGGCCTCGACGATCGCCACCGCCTTGCGGCCTTCGAGGCCGTCGAGGGCGGGCGTGCCGCCGGCCTTGAGCGCCGCAATGAAGTCTTCGAAGTTTCGCGTGTGGCAGGAATAGTTGATCGCCATTGGATCGGCGGCGCCGCCGCTGGTGCCGCTCGCCCCGCCAAACGTGGCGCGGGTGGATTCGTCGCCCGCGGCCTCGCCGCGAAACCGCCAGGTGACGAGCTGCTCTTCCAAAATCTCCGCGGTGCCGTCGCGGCCACCGAAGAGAAACCGCCGCAGCTGGCCGGGATAGAGGCTCGTCGCGGCGAGCAGCTGGCCCAGGGCGCCATTCTTGAATCGCAGCACCGCCACGCAGGTGTCTTCCACCTCGAGCCGCTCGGCGTCGTGGGCCCGCACGGCCGTGAGCGCCATCACGCTCTCGACGGGATTTTCGCCCGGCGCGAGCCCCGGCATCGTGGCGCCGACGATCCACTGCAGCGCGTCGACGCCATGGATCGACTGGTTCATGAGCGCCCCGCCGCCGTCGAGCGCCTTGGTGCCCTGCCAGCGGCCGGGGCCGTAGTAGGCGTCGTCGCGCCACCAGGGGACATAACTCGCCGCGAGCGCAAGCTGGCCGAAGCGGCCGGCGGCCGCGGCGTCGTGCACCGTGCGGACGACGGGATTGAACCGCTGCGGAAAGATGGCGCCGAGCGTGATGCCCGCCTTTGCGGCCGCGGCGATCATCCGGTCGATCCGCTTGAGCGAGATCTCGAGCGGCTTCTCGCAGATCACGTGGACGCCGCGGCGCACGGCGGCCGTCACCCCTTCCAGGTGCGCCCCCGACGGCGTGGCCACCGTGACGAAATCGGGCTTCTCGCGGCGGAGCATCTTCGCGGCGTCGGCATGCCATGTGCAGCCAAACTCGGCGGCGAAGGCCTTGCCCTTTTCCTCAGTCCGGCAGGAGGCCGCGACGAGTTCGATCCCCGGAATGTCGGCCAGCGCCTTCGCGTGAAGCCGCGCGATCGCTCCGATGCCGATGATGGCCGCCCGCATGCTGGTCGCTCCTTTGATTATGGGAGCGACAAGCCTACTTCCAGCGGTAGAAATGGTCGATGAAGCGGTCGTGCAGCCGGTGATACCAGGGGAAGTGGCAGTGATCGTGGGTGCCGGTTCGCGGCTCGCAGGGGCCGCGGTAAATCGGACCGCCACTGGGCATTCCGCGCATGCCGACGAGGTCATACGGCTGAGGCGGCTCGCTCGGATGGCACGGCGGCGGCGGCACGCACGGCGGCAGCGCGTAGGGCTCGCAGCCGACATGCAGCGGCTCGACCGGCGCATACCAATCGTAGGGCGAATCGCTGCGGCCAGGCAGCAGCTTCGACAGCACGAGGAGCGCATCGCGGCCCGTCGTCTCGGGGCTGATCTGCGGTGTGCCGCGGAGCGGATCGGGAATCGTGCCGGCGGACGGCTGCCGTTCCGCAGCCGCACGTCGCTTCGCCTTCGCCTTTCCGGCGGCGATGTCGTTGTCCTCTCCGATATCGCCGCGCGTCGTGTCGAACGGACCCGACGATTCCGCCGGCGAGTCGGCGGCCGAGGGCGGCGTGAAGGCCGGATCACCGGGCGTGTCGACGCCGGTCAGCCTGATCATGCGCGG
>JBKDMX010000051.1:0-9617 GCA_046343855.1 Planctomycetia bacterium | reverse complement strand
AACGAGGGCCGCGTGCGGAACCTCGAGGAGATGCGGCGCGCCCGTCGCGATCGCCCCGTCGCCGTGGGCAGGGTGAAGCTCGAGATCCAGGAGGCGGAGCGGAGCGGCGCGCTGGTCGCCGCCGCCGAGGGAGTCTCGTTTCGGCGTGACGACCGCCCGATCCTCGCCGATTTCTCCGCCACCGTCATGCGCGGCGATCGGATCGGGATCATCGGGCCGAATGGCGCCGGCAAGACGACGCTCCTACGGATCCTGCTCGGCACGCTCGAGCCCACGGCCGGCACCGTGCGGCGGGGCACGAATCTGCAGATCGCCTACTTCGACCAGCTGCGCGAGCAGCTCGACGACGAAGCGACGGTAGCCGACAACGTGGGCGACGGCTACGACACCGTGCAGATCGGCGGCGTGCCCCGCAACATCATCGGCTACCTGCAGGATTTTCTCTTCACGCCGGAGCGGGCCCGCACGCCGGTGAAGTTTCTCTCCGGGGGCGAGCGGAACCGGGTGCTGTTGGCCAGGCTCTTCGCCAAGCCCGCCAACCTGATCGTGCTCGACGAGCCGACGAACGACCTCGATGCCGAGACACTCGAACTGCTCGAGGAGCGGCTGGCCGAGTTTGCCGGCACGGTGCTCCTCGTCAGCCACGACCGCGCCTTTCTCAACAACGTGGTCACGAGCACGATCGTCTTCGAGCCAGCCGCCGAGGCGGCGCGAAAGGGCGGGGGCGGCCCGGCCTCCCTTGTGAAGGAATATGTCGGCGGCTACGACGACTGGCTGCGGCAGCGCGGCCCGGTGGCGGCGCGTGTCGAGGCGGCGCCCGCGAAGCGGCCGGCTTCGGAGCCGGCGGCCAAGAAGCGCAAGCTCTCGTTCAAAGAGCAACAGGAGCTGGCCGGCTTGCCCGGCCTGATCGAGACGCTCGAACGGGAGATCGCCGAAGTGCATGCCGCGATGGCGAAGCCCGACTACTACCGCCAGCCGGGCGACGTGCTCGCCCGCGAGCAGGCGCGGCTCCAGGAGGCGGAACGCCGACTCGCCGAGGCCTTCACCCGCTGGGAATCGCTCGACGGATAGTAGACCGCTTGCTACCGCCTCCAGCGGCGGAAGCCGCGACTGGAATACGATCGCTGGGCTGGCCGGTAGGAGCCACCTTGGATGATCGTACCCGCGCCGCCGCCACCGCCGATCACGCCGCCGACGTAGACGCCCGAACTGCGGCCCGGGCTTCGCGAGTATGTCCGCGATGGCACGTTGTAATAGGGCCAGACGACCTTTCCCTGCCGCTGCGCCCGCTCCCACTGCTGGGAGCCGTAGTTGATCCCCGAAAGGTTGAAGCTGCGGTAGGGGTTTTGCGGAGAGATCGCTTGAGCCGGCGAGGCCTGCAGGGCGAGGGCGGCGGCGATCAGACAGACGAGCAGACGGGCGGGGCAGGGCATGGCATCGGCCTCCGGATGGGGTGACGAACAGTCTACGCACGCCGGTGCAGACCGGTTCAATCGCGGTCTCGCCGTCGCCATGCTCCCCACGCTGCATAGGCGAGCCCCGGCGCTCCGATCACCCACGTCGCCGGCTCGGGCACGGCTGCGACGCGGAAGCCGAGTTGGACCTGCTCGCCACTGATGGTCGCACGGTTGAAGGCGGTGGTGCTGTTGGAGGCCGCCTGCGTTGTGGACCCGGTCAAGCAGGTCGTCGCGAAGTTGTAGCCGGTGCCGCGGGTCCGAAACGAAACCCACGGGCCGATTGCCGCTGGTACCCGTTGCTGCGTAGCTGTAGCTCCCCGAGCCGATCGGCGTGCCTCAGAAAGGAGCGTAGTGAAGAGCATAAAAGTAGCGTAGCGGAGCGTTCGATGGTAGCCTGGCCACATGCCTCCGCCGCGATATCTGCACCGCACCGTGGATTCTCCGCTCGACACGCTGCTGGGCGGGTTGCCTGCGATCGCCATCGAGGGGCCGAAGGGCGTCGGCAAAACCCGCACGGCCCGCCGTCGCGCGGCGAGTTTTTTCGACCTCTCTGACCAGGCGACGCTCGAACTCGTGCGGGGCGATCCGGCCCGGGTCATCGCGTCTCCGCCTCCGGTGGTGATCGACGAGTGGCAGTGCTTTCCGGCCGTGTGGGATCACGTTCGCCGCGCGGTGGACGATGACCCGACGCCTGGGCGGTTTCTGCTCACCGGTTCGGCCTCACCGGCGGAGCGGTCCACGCATTCCGGCGCCGGACGGATCGTGCGGCTGCGGATGCGGCCGTTGTCGCTGGCGGAGCGGGGAGTGTCACGGCCGACCGTGTCATTGGCCGCCTTGCTGACCGGCTCCCGGCCTCCGGTGCGCGGGACGTGTGCGCTGCGACTGGCCGACTATGCCCGCGAGGTGGTGGCCGGAGGATTTCCCGCGCTCAGGCAACTCGACGGCGCCGTCAGGAAGGCCGCCCTCGATGGATACCTCGATCGCATCGTCGATCGCGACGTGCCCGAGGCGGGGCAGAGCATCCGGCGACCCGACTCCCTGCGACGGTGGCTGACGGCGTATGCCGCGGCCACCGCCACGACCGCCTCCTTCGAAACGATTCGCGACGCAGCCACCGGCGGCTCGGCCACGAAGCCCGCCAAGACGACCGTGCTGACATACCGCGACGTGCTCGAACGCATCTGGATCCTCGATCCCGTGGACGCATGGCTTCCAACCCGCAATCACCTGCGGACGCTGACCGTGGGCCCGAGGCATCATCTGGCCGATCCGGCCCTGGCCACCAGATTGCTCGGCGTCGACGCCGATGCGCTGCTCGATGGCTGGACGGGCGGCCCCGCGATCCCGCGCGACGGCACGCTGCTGGGTGCGCTCTTCGAATCGCTCGTGGCGCTGGGTGTGCGGGTCGCGGCCGACGCGGCGGGGGCGCGGGTGCGGCATCTCCGCACCGCCGAGGGCAAGCGTGAGGTGGATCTGATCGTCGTGCGGGACGACCAGCGGATCGTGGCGATCGAGGTCAAGCTGTCGCAGATGGTCGGCGACGACGACGTGCGGCATCTCCGATGGCTGGCGGAGCGGATCGGCGACGATCTGCTCGACGCGGTGGTGGTGACGACCGGCGGCGAAGCCTACCGCCGCGCCGACGGAATCGCAGTCGTGCCCGCCGGTGCGCTCGGGCCGTGATCGAGCGCTGCCTGCCGAGGACTACAGCGTGCAGGGCCGGCCGTGATCACGTCGGCACCGCCGCCATGCTCCCCATGCCGCACAGGCGAGCCCACCCGCGGCCAGTGCCCACGTCGATGGTTCGGGCACGGCCGTGATCGCCACGAAGCTGCCGACGGGCAGGTAGTCGGCCGTGAAGTTGTCGAGGCCCGCCGCCGACGTGCGGTCGTAGTCGATCTCCCACTCCTGTGTGCCCACGAAAAACCGGCTGCCGTCGGCGAGCACGGTGCCCTCGTAGGTGAACAGTCCGCCGTTCCAGACTCCGGAATAGTTGATGAGGGCGAAGATCGTCGTGTAGTTCACGAAGGGATTGGGGGTCGCGGCCAGGTCGGTGAACGAGAGGATCGTGCCGTTGCCGGGGTCGAGCGTGAGGTTGCCGGTGACGACGAGCAGGTCGGCGGCGGTGCCGAGCGCGGCGAGGTTCGTCGAATCGACCTCGTACTCGAACGTGGCCCCTGCGGCGAACGTGGCCGCGCCTGTGGAGAGCGACTCGATGCTGTTGCCGGGAGAGAGCGTGCCGCCAGCGGCCACGCTCACCGCGCCGCCGATCGCGCCCGAGCCGCCGAGCTCGGCCGCGGCGAGGACGGCCACGGGGGAATTCCCGAGGGAGCCGTCCACCGAAAGCCGGCCGGCGGAGACGGTCGTCGCGCCGGTGTAGGAGCTCGTGCCCGTGAGCACGAGGTTGCCGGCCCCCTGCTTGGCAAGCGCGCCCGAGCCGCTGATTATGCCCGCGTATTCGGAGGAATTCGAGCGATTGACGATGAGCGTGCCATTGTTGGTGAGCGTCGACACTGCGAGCGCGCCCGTCGTTCCGCCCGTTCCGATCTGCAGCGTGCCGCCGGGATTGAGGTTGATGGTGCCGAACGTCCCCGTCGAGAGCGTTCCGCCGACCGTCACGACACCACCCGTCATCGTGAGCGTGCCGGTCCCCGAAACACCCACGGTCAGGTTGCCGCTGTTCGCCCACGTGCCGCTCGACACTGTGGCGGTGCCGACGCTGCCATCGCTGTAGCCCAAAAAGCCTGTCGAGTTGGTGACACGGCCGCCCGTCACGTTGAGCGTGCCGGTGCCGCTGTTTCCCACGTAGAGAGAACTGCTACTGGCCCACGTGCCGCCCGACACGGTCGCTGTGCCCACGCTGCCGGCGTTACGGCCGATAGCCCCAGAGACGGTCGTGACGCTTCCGCCCGTCACGTTGAGCGTGCCGGTGCCGCTGTTTCCCACATAGAGAATGCTGCTGTTGGCCCACGTGCCGCTCGACACGTTGGCCACGCCCAAGCTTCCGCCTTCAGAGCCGAGAGAGCCGAGCCCGCTGGTGACGCTGCCGCCCGTCACGTTGAGCAAGCCAGAGCCTCGATAGCCAACTGAGAGACTGTTAAGACTTGTCACGCTTCCACCCGTCACGTTGAGCGTGCCGCCGCCGCTGTTTCCCACGCGCAACTCGAAGCTATTGGCCCATGTGCCGCTCGACACGGTCGCCACGCCCGTGCTACCGGCAGAAGTGCCGAGGTACCCAAACGTGTTCGTGACGACTCCGCCCGTCACGTTGAGTGAGCCAGTGCCGTTTTCGCCAACAAACAGATTGCCGCTGTTGGCCCACGTTCCGCTCGACACGGTCGCCGTGCCTCTGCTCCCGACGTTATATCCCAAAGACCCGTTGGCATTTGATACTCGGCCGCCGTTGACGTTCAGTTGGCGAATACCGCTGTTGCCAATCCGCAAGTCGGCAAATCCACCCGAAGCCTGAAGTTCACCATCCGAAACGTCGGTCGTGCGATCAAGCACAACCGTGTTCCAAGCCACCGAGGTGTCGGTCAGACTGAGAGCACCTGCCCCGAGTTTTACGAGCGTTCCCGTGCCGGTGAGGACTCCCGCGTACGTCGAGTTGTCCGAGCGGTTGAAGATGAGTGTGCCGTTGTTCGTCAGGTTCGTGTTGAGAACGCCTGTCGTGCCGCCCGTGCCAATCTCCAGCGTGCCACCGGGGTTGAGGATGATCGTGCCGGAGTAGCCCCTCCAGAGCGTTCCGCCGACCTTTACGACACCGCCCGTCATCGTGAGTATGCCGATGCCCCCAGCGCCCACGACCAGATCACCGCTGTTCGTCCACGTACCGCTCGACACGTTCGCCGTGCCGAAGCTCCCGCCATACAGGCCGATGTACCCAAAGTTGTTCGTCACGCTGCCGCCCGTCACGTTGAGCGTGCCCTGGCCTCTACCGCCGACGTAGAGATATCCGTCGGAAAATGGCGATGGGCCGCTACTGGCCCATGTGCCGCTTGACACTGTCGCCGTGCCGCTGCTGCCGACGTTCAGTGCGATCCACCCATTTCTGTTCGTGACGCTTCCGCCTGTGACGGCGAGCATGCCTGTGCTGTTTTCTCCGACGTAGAGTTCGCCCGAACTGGTCCACGTGCCACTGGACACTGTCGCCGTACCCCTGCTGCCGGCGTTACGGCCGAGATAGCCAGAGAAGTTCGTGACGCTTCCGCCCGTCACGTTGAGCGTGCCGGTGCCAGACCTGCCAACAAAGAGGTTGCTACTGGCCCACGTGCCACTGGACACTGTCGCCGTGCCGACGCTGCCAGCGTTCAGGCCGAGGTACCCTATGGCATTGGTGACGCGTCCGCCCGTTACGTTAAGCGTGCCGGTGCCAGATCTGCCAACGAAGAGATCGTTGTTATTGGCCCACGTGCCGCCCGCAACCGTGGCCGTGCCCGAACTGCCGGCGTTGAGGCCGACGTTCCCAAAGTTGTTCGTGACGCTACCGCCCGTGACGTTGAGCGTGCCGGTACCAGATGTGCCAACGATGAGGTTGCCGCTACTGGCCCACGTACCGCTCGACACTGTCACCCTGCCCGAGCTGCCGGCGTTATAGCCGAGGTATCCTGTAGCGTTCGTGACGCTTCCACCCGACACGTTGAGCGTTCCGGTGCCGTATTCGCCAACGACGAGATTGCCGCTACTGGCCCACGTACCGCTCGACACTGTCGCCCTGCCCGAGCTGCCGGCGTTATAGCCGAGGTATCCTATGGCGTTGGTGACGCTTCCACCCGTCACGTTGAGCGTTCCGGCGTCGCCGGCGGATTGGCCAATCGTCAGAGTTCCCGAACTGGCATTTGCAAACGATACGGTGCCACTGGAGATCACAATTCCGCCGGAACCGGAGATCGTGGGGCTAAACCCGCCGTAGTCATCGGTGCGGTTGAACTGGATGGCGCCAGCCGGTGAGAGGACGATTCCGCTGGTCGCGCCGATCCAGCCGGTCGTGCCCCCCGAACCGATCGACAGAGTGCCGCCCGCGATGAATGTCGCACCCGTGTAGGTGTTGGAGCCTGTGATCTGAAGAGTGCCGTTGCCCGACTTTGCAAGGCCGATCCCGGAACCGGCCGACACCGGCAGAGCGTTGGCGTAGGCATAGGTGCTCGTGCCCGTCGTATCAAAGCCGATAGCGGCGCCGCTGGCGAGATTGCCTGTGGCCGTGGCTGAGGTGACGAGCAAGTCGGCCGCGGAGTTGGTGAGGCCGCCTACGCCGACCGTGAGCCCGGCACCGGCGGCAACCGACCAGCGGCCAGCATTGCCATAGCCCGGCAACCCTGCCGTCGAGGAGACCGCCAGGATGCCTTCCGAGATGGTGGTCGTGCCGGAATAGGTGTTCGTGCCGGAAAGCAGGAGCACACCGAGGCCCTGCTTAGTGACGGTTCCCGAGCCGCTCAAGACACCCGAGTAGGTGGAGGCGTCACTACGGTTGAAGACGAGCGTGCCGTTGTTGACGAGGCTGCCAGTACCACCGAGGAGCACACCAGTAACGCCGCCGGTGCCAATCTGGAGCGTGCCACCGGCGTTGAGGTTGATGGTGCTGGCAGCATTTGTGGAAAGCGATCCGCCGACGATCACGCGGCCGCCGTTGATAACGAGTCGGCCGGTGCCGCTGTTACCAACGTAGAGATCGCCGCTACTGGCCCACGTGCCGCTCGACACCGTCGCCGTGCCCGAACTGCCGGCATAAAAGCCGATGTACCCAAAGTTGTTCGTGACGCTTCCGCCCGTCACGTTGAGCGTTCCGGTGCCGTATTCGCCAACGACGAGATTGCCGCTACTGGCCCACGTACCGCTGGACACTGTCGCCGTGCCCCTGCTGCCGGCGTTCAGCCCTAGTGAACCATCGGTATTGGAAATCCTGCCTCCAGCAACAGACATGTTGCCCGCGCCGCTCACTCCGACGAGCAGTTGCCCGCTATTGGCCCACGTGCCGCTCGACACCGTCGCCGTGCCCGAACTGCCGGCATAAAAGCCGATGTACCCAAAGTTGTTCGTGACACTGCCACCCGTCACGTTGAGCGTGCCGGTGCCGTATTCGCCAACGACGAGATTGCCGCTACTGGCCCACGTACCGCTCGACACTGTCGCCGTGCCGACGCTGCCAGCGTTCAGGCCGAGGTACCCTATGGCATTCGTGACGCGTCCGCCCGTCACGTTGAGCGTCCCGGTGCCGGATCTGCCAACGAAGAGATCGTTGTTATTGGCCCACGTGCCGCCCGCCACTGTGGCCGTGCCCGAACTGCCGGCGTTGAGGCCGACGTTCCCATAGTTGTTCGTGACGCTACCGCCCGTGACGTTGAGCGTTCCGGCGCCAGATCCGCCAACGATAAGGTTGCTGCTGCTCGCCCACGACCCGCTCGACACGGTCGCCGTGCCCAAACTGCCGGCGGCATAGCCGACCCAACCAAGGTTGTTCGTGACGCTTCCGCCCGCCACGTTGAGCGTGCCGGTGCCGTCATAGCCGACGTAGAGATCGCTGCTACTGGCCCATGCGCCGCCCGACACGGTCGCCGTGCCGATGCCGCCAGCGTTCAGACCGAGGTATCCTATGGCATTCGTGACGATTCCGCCCGTAACGTTGAGCGTGCCGGTGCCGTTGTAGCCGACGTTGAGATCGCTGCTATTGGCCCACGTGCCGCTGGACACAGTCGCCGTGCCGACACTGCCGGCGCGAAAGCCTATTGTGCCAAGCGTGTTGGAGACACTGCCGCCGGCAACATTCAGGCTCCCCGTGCCACCACTCCCGACAGTCAGGGACGCGGTACTCGCCCACGTGCCGCTCGACACGGTCGCCGTGCCTGTGCTGCCGGCGTTCACGCCTAAAAACCCAGCGGTGTTGGAGACTCTACCGCCGGCAACATAGAGGTTGCCCGTGCCAAAATCTCCGACAAGAAGTTGCGCGCTATTGGCCCACGTGCCGCTCGACACAGTTGCCGTGCCGATGCTGCCCGCGGTGTCACCGATGATTCCATAGGTGTTCGTGACGCCCCCGCCCGTCACGTTGAGCGTGCCGGTGCCAGATCTGCCAACGAAGAGATCGTTGTTATTTGCCCACGTGCCGCCCGCAACCGTGGCCGTGCCCGAACTGCCGGCGTTGAGGCCGACGGCCCCATATTTGTTCGTGACGCTACCGCCCGTGACGTTGAGCGTTCCGGCGCCGTTGTAGCCGACGTAAAGATCGCTGCTATTGGCCCACGTGCCACCCGAAATAGTGGCCATGCCCTTACCGCCCGCGTTCACGCCGAGCGCCCCAGACAGGCTGGACACCCTGCCCCCGGTGACGCTGAGGGAGCCGGTGCCGTCGTAGCCGACGCCGAGATCGCTGCTGTTGGCCCATGTGCCGCTCGACACCGTCGCCGAACCCATTGCGCCGACATTGACACCAATAAATCCCATGCGGTTAGCGACGTTGCCACCTGACACCGCGAGTGTGGCCATGGTGCCGGTGTAGCCAACAAAAAACTTACCCGTCCCGCTCAGTATCTGAAGCGATCCCGCGGCAACGGACGTCGTCATGTCGAGGTTGATCGTGTTCGTATTGACCATCGACCCGCCGTCCCACGCGTTCCCAAGCAAATTCAGCGTGCCGCTGTTGGTGAGCAAGAGCGAGCCGGTGCCAGTGACGATATTGACGCTCGTGGGAGTCCCGATCGTGAGAATCCCAGCGGACTGGTTGAACTGAAGCGTGCCGTTGGCACGCACTGGGCCCGTGACGCTGGCACCGTTGTTGAGTACCACGGTGTCGCCGGGCGCGATAGTTCCCCCGGCCCATACGGACGTGTAGGTCGTCGTGGCAGCGGACGCTGAGCCAACGCCGAGCAGTGCCCACACGACGATCGCGGTGATTGGGCAGCATGCGCGAACGGCAAGCCGGCAAGCGATGACGCCACGAGGGCAGGTGGATGAACGTTTCATGAGCGGGCCCAGGCGGGCAGCGAGGGGTCGACGAGGCGGCGGGGGGGGGCGGGCGCCTGGCCGCCCCGCCCCCCCCCTCACCCCCACCCCCACACACCTCCGGGCCAAGGGCGGAGCCGCTGGGCCGTCAGCCGACGCCTCAACGCCGGCGGGCCCCGCCGCAGGGGGGCGAGGCGCATGTGTGCAGCAAAGCTTCTCCTACAC
>JBKDMX010000050.1:0-59984 GCA_046343855.1 Planctomycetia bacterium | reverse complement strand
CCGCTCGCCGCCGGAGAGCACTTCGACCCGCTTCTCCACCGCCTTGCCGCGGAACAGCATCGCCCCGGCCACGTCGAGAATCCGCTGCGACTTCGTGCCGACCGCCGCGGTCCGCTCCAGGTAGCCGAGCACGGTCTGCTCGGGCGGCAGGCTCGTGTAGACGTGCTGGGCGTAGATGCCGAGTTCGCATCCGTAGCCCCACTTCACGTGGCCCGAGAGCGGTGGCAGCGAATCGACGAGCGTGCGGAGAAACGTCGTTTTCCCCTGGCCATTGTCGCCGACGATCGCGGCCCGCGAGCCGTGGACGATCTCGACGTCGATCCCGGACGCGACCGTGTGCTCCGGATACCCGATGGCGAGGTCGCGGCACCGCACGGCGGGGCCCTTGCGCGGCGACACGACCGGGCAGCGGATCGCCGCGGTGGGGGCGTCGACGGCGATCTCCTCCACTTCCAGTTTCTCGAGCTGCTTGCTCTTCGACTTCGCACGCGAGGCGGTCGAGGCCCGGGCCTTGTTGCGGGCGATGAAGTCTTCAAGCTGCCGGCGCTTGGCGAGCACGGCGGCATTCGTCCGCTCGATATGCTCGTTTTTCTCCCGTTGGTGAATCAGGAAGGCGTCGATCTTTCCGGGGAAGACCGTCAGCTTGCCATGGGAAAGGTCGAGCGTCTGGTCGCAGGTGGCGGCGAGAAACGCCCGGTCGTGCGACACGATCAGGCAGGCTTCTTGATAGCCGCGCAGAAAGTGCTCGAGCAGGATCTGCGTCCGCAGGTCGAGAAAGTTCGTCGGCTCATCGAGCAGGAGGAGGTTCGGCTCGTGCAACAGGAGCGCGGCCAGCTTCACGCGGGTCTGCCAGCCGCCGGAGAGTTTTTGGACGGGCCCCTCGAGGTGGGGCGTCTTGAGCTCGAACTGGCCGGCCACCTCGCCGCACTTCCAGTCGGGCTGGCCGCTGTCGCGCATCAGGAATGCGAGCGCGGTCTCGCCGGGCAGGAAGGGATCGTGCTGCCGCAGATAGCCGAGCCGCAGCCGGGGATGGCGGATCACCTCGCCGGAATCGAGCTCCTCCTCGCCGAGGATCACGCGGAGCAGCGTGCTCTTGCCGGCCCCATTGCGGCCGACGAAGCCGATCTTCCCGTCATCGGTGATCGTGGCCGACGCGCGATCGAGCAGCACCTGGTCGCCGTAGCGCTTCGAGGCGTTTTTGATGTCGAGCAGGACCGCCATCGGACCACGGAAATCCCTGATGCCACACGCACGTCATCGGCAGCGGAGGGCACGGGAGTCGAACCCGCAACCGGTTTCCCGGCACGACATTTCCAGTGTCGCCGCTAGCCATTCGCTTACCCTCCGGATCGGCAACGATTCTAACCAGAGGCTCCCGCATGCGGAACCCAGGCGAGCCACACGGGCGGAAAGGGTCGACGATGGACAGGCACGGAGGCCCGTCCTACTGAATGCCGAGGACGTCGCGCATCGAGTAGAGGCCGGCCGGCTTTCCGACGAGAAACCGCGCGGCGGCGAGGGCGCCACGCGCGTAGCAATCGCGGTTCGTCGCCCGGACGTTCACGGAAAAACTCTCTCCCTCCATGCCGAAGAGGATCGTGTGCTCGCCAGGATTGTCGCCGGCGCGGACAGCGTGGTAGCCGATCTCGTCGGCGGGCCGGGCGCCAGGCCGGCCCTCGCGGCCGTGCGCCGCTTTCGTCTGCCCCATCTCGGCCTGCACGATCTCGCCAAACTTGAGCGCGGTGCCGCTCGGCGAATCCTCCTTGTGGCGATGGTGGCACTCGATGATCTCGACGTCGGTGCGACCGCCCACGCGGCTGAGCAGGCTGCCCGCCCGACCCACAAGGTCCATCGCGATATTCACGGCCAAGCTCATGCTTGGCGACTGGAGCACGGCGATCGTCTTGGCGGCGTCGGCGATCGCGCGGCGGGCCGCCTCGTCGAGACCGGTCGTGGCGACGACCAGCGGCACCCGCTTCTGCACGCACGTCGCCACGATTCCCGCGACCGCCTCCGGCAGCGAGAAATCGATCACCACGTCGGCCGGGCAGGTCCAGGCATCGCTCACCGTCACGCCGGCGGCGGGAATGCCGGCCAGCACGCCCGCATCGGCGCCGCTCCGCGGATGACCGGCCCGCTCGATCGCGGCGACAAGCTTCCACGGCGGCGTGTCGCTCGCGGCGCACGCGACCACCCGCTGCCCCATCCGGCCTGCGGCTCCATGCACGACCAGACGCAGCGGCTCAGCCATAGAGGTCGATTGCCTGCACGATCTCGTCGAGGCGATTGCCCACGCTCACGGAGCGATTGGCGAAGCTCGCCCGGCTCACGCCGCGGCTGCCGAGCACCTCGTTGAAGAGTTTTTGATCGGTGGTGTGATAGGCCACCGTGGCCGTCGGGTCCTTGAGCTGATGGCCGGTGAGGATGCAGACGACCCGCTCGTCGCGGCCGATCACACCCTCCGCCACGAGCTGCTTCGCGCCCGCCACGCTCGCGGCGCTCGCCGGCTCGCAGCCGAGTCCGCCGGCGCCGACCTGCGCCTTCGCGTCGAGGATCTCCTGCTCGCTCACCTCGCGGACGACGCCGTCGCACACCTCGAGGGCCCGCAGGCACTTGTTGAGGTTCACCGGGCGGTTGATCTCGATGGCGCTGGCGATCGTGTCGGCCCGTTTCTTGTCGCGGTCGAGCTCGTCGTAGTAATGGCAGGCCGCCGAGAGGTCGGCCCGGCCGCCGTTCCACCGCAGGCCGCGGCGGGTGTAGAGCTCGTGGAGCGTGTTGGCGCCGGCGGCGTTGATCACGGCCAGCCGCGGCACGCGGTCGATGAGGCCGAGCTTCCGCAGCTCGGCGAACGCCTTGCCGAAGGCGCTCGAGTTGCCGAGATTGCCGCCAGGCACCACGATCCAGTCGGGCACCTCCCAGCCGAGCGACTCGAGCACGCGAAACATGATCGTCTTCTGGCCTTCGAGCCGGAAGGGATTGACGCTGTTGACGAGATAGATGCCGAGCTTGCCGGAGACTTCCTTCACGCGGGCCATCGCGTCGTCGAAGTCGCCCGCGATCTGGATCGTGAGGGCGCCGTAGTCGAGGGCCTGCGAGAGCTTGCCGTAGGAGATCTTGCCGGAGCCGATAAAGATGATGCCCCGCATCAGCCGCGTGACGGCGCAGTAGACGGCCAGCGACGCGCTCGTGTTGCCGGTCGAGGCGCACGCGGCGCGGCGGGCCCCGATCATGCGGGCGTGGGTGAACGCGGCCGACATGCCGTTGTCTTTGAACGAGCCCGAGGGATTGAGGCCCTCGTATTGCAGGAACAGCCGGCCGTTGTCGACGCCCACGTAGCGGGCGACGCCATCGGAGGGCGGGCACATCGTCTGCCCCTCGCCGATCGTGACGACGCTCTCCCGCGGCGCGTAGGGGAGCAGTTCGTGAAACCGCCACACGCCGCTGAAGGCGAGCGGGTCGCTCCGCCGCATCCACTTCCGCTCGAACACCTCGAACGACGTGGGGGGCCGGAGCCGGTCCCAGTCGTATTCGACGTCGAGCAGATTTCCGCACGATGGGCAGCTCGTCAGCACCTCGTCGACGGAAAACGTCGCACCGCAGGCGGGCGAGATGCACTGCTGAAAGGCAAGATCGGTGCGGGCGGCGACAGCCACGGGGGGCTCCTTCGACTCTCTCGACGGCGACACAACAACAGTCGGCAATTCGGGCCGGGCGACTGCGAAGTGATTCACCACCGACTCCGGCAAAGGTAGGTCATCATCTGACCGGCAGCAAGAAGCTTTTGCCCAGACTGCGCAACCGGAAATACCGGCTCGGGCGGCCCGGGCTGCCAGTTTGACAGCCGCCTCAGGCAGGGTAATCTGAGGGGCTATCCCTGGCGCGGTCGAAACCACCCCAATGGGTGCCTCCAGCCGCCCCTTTCGAGCAATGGCGGGTGCAACGATGAAAGCGGCCGAAATGAAGCCCTTCAAGGAAGCGCTGGAAACCATGCGGGCGCGACTGCGGGGAGACGTCTCGACGATGGCCGACGCGGCCCTGCGGAAGACCCGCGCCGAGGCGAGCGGCGATCTTTCGAGCATGCCGATCCACATGGCCGACCTCGGCTCCGACGCCTACGAGCAGGAGTTCACGCTGAGCCTGATGGCGAGCGAAGAGGGAACGCTCGAGCAGGTGGAGCACGCGCTCGACCGGATTCGCTCGCGCACGTACGGCGCCTGCGAGGACTGCGGCGGCGTCATCGCCAAGAAGCGGCTCGAGGCGATTCCGTTCGCGTCGCTCTGCATCCGCTGCGCCGAGAAACAGGAAAATCCGTCGGGCGGCCGGCCGCGGCAGCCACGCTGACACAGGTTCCCCACGGCCGACGGACCGGCGAGCGAAACGGACTTCGCACCACCATGCCAGACACTCCTTCCGGCACCACGGCCGGCTCCCGCGGCTGGCTGCTCTTCGCCGCGATCGCCAGCGTCGCCGCGGCGATCGACCTCGTCACGAAGTGGGCGATCTTCCGCCGGCTCGGCATGCCGGGGGAGCAGCCCGGCATCGTGCTCGTGCCACGTGTGCTCGTGCTCGAGACGAATCTCAACGAAGGCGCGCTCTTCGGCATGGGGCAGGGGATGGGCCTGCTCTTCGCGGGCATCTCCTGCGTTGCGATCGGCGGCATTCTTTATGCCGTCTCCCGGCGACCGACCCGCGAGGATCGCTGGCTGCTCGTGGCGCTCGCGCTGATCACCGGGGGCATCGTCGGCAACCTGTATGACAGGCTCGGACTGCCCGGGCTCACCTGGCATGCGCCCATCGCCCGGGCGGGCACGCCGGTGCTCGCCGTCCGCGACTGGATTCACCTCACGCTCGAAGGCATCATCGACTGGCCGATCTTCAACCTCGCCGATACGTGGCTCGTGATCGGCGCGGGACTGCTCCTGCTCCTCTCGCTCCGCACGCCGCCAGCGCCCACCCCATGACGCTTCCCGCCGCCATCACCGCCTCACTTGCAGGCTCCGCCCCCGCCATCCTCGCGCGACTCGAGGCCTCGCTCGCCGCCACCGAGAAGGCCGGCCGCGAAACGCTCCGCTGGTTCAACAATCCTTCGCTCGCGGTCACCGAGAAGCTCGATCTCTCGCCGGTCACGCAGGCCGATCACGCCGCCGAGAAGATTCTGCGGGAGCACCTGCTGGCCGCGTTTCCCGACGACGCCTTTCTCGGCGAGGAGTCGGGCACGGCGGCCGGCTCCTCCGGCTATGAATGGATCGTCGATCCGATCGACGGCACGAAGTCGTTCATCCGCGGCGTGCCGCTGTATGCGACGCTCGTCGGCTGCCGCCACGAGGGCCGGGGCATCATCGGCGTGATCGCCATCCCCGCGCTCGGCGAACGGGTGTTTGCGGCCGCCGGGGCGGGGGCCTGGCATGCCTGCGGCGACGCGGCGGCCACGCAGGCCCGCGTATCATCGCGGCCCGCGCTCTCCGAGAGCCTGCTCTGCACGAGCGACTTCACGTCATTCGGAAAGCGGGCCGACGGCACGGCTGGCGATGCGGCGAGGCAGCGGCTCGAAAAAGCGTGCCGGATCGCGCGGACCTGGGGCGACGGCTACGGCTATCTGCTCGTGGCCACCGGGCGGGCCGAAGTGATGGCCGACCCGATCATGAGCCCCTGGGATGCGGCTGCGGTGGAGACCGTGATCGTGGAGGCGGGCGGCTGCTTCAGCGACTGGCAAGGACGGACAAGCATCGATTCGGGCGAAGGCCTGGCCACCAATGGCCTCGTGCACGACGAGGCGCTGCGGCACCTGCACCCCGGGTGACCGGCGGGACAGCCAAGCCGCGGCAACACACATCCCGGCTTTCACGATTGCCTGCGGAACCGAGGATGTGTAGAATCCCACACAAGGAGTTACACATGGCCACCAACCTCGCCATCGATCCCGCGCTCTTGGAGTTGGCGGTCCGCGTCAGCGGTGAACGCACGAAGAAGGCCGCCGTGACCAAGGCCCTGCAGGAGTTCATAGCCAGGCGGGAGCAGCGACGCGTGGCGAAGTTGCTGGGCAAGTTCGAGTGGGATCCGGCCTTCGACTACAAGGCCGAACGCTCGCGTCGCCGATGATGCTTTTGGTCGACACCAGCGTGTGGTCGTTGGCGTTGCGGCGCGACGTCGCCGTCATGATGCCGGAGGTGCAGCAGCTTGAGCAGGCGTTGCTCGGTACGCAGGCCGTCGTGACGACGGGCCTCGTACTCCAAGAACTGTTGCAGGGGTTTTCCGGCCCCAAGGCCCGAGCCCAGATCATCGATTGCTTTTCCGCGCTGCCGCTGTTGCAGCCCGACCGACAGGATCATGTCGAGGCGGCGGCACTTCGCACGGCGTGCCGCCGTGGCGGCGTGCAGATTGGAACGATCGACGCCTTGCTCGCCCAACTGTGCATCCGACACCAGTTGACCCTTCTGACCACCGATCAGGATTTCGCCCACGCCGCCCGTCATTCCCGGCTGCGAATCTGGCGGGCGTAACGTTCGCGACCTCAACTGGCAGGTCGAAAGATCCCCTCGCCGGCGGCTACCTCGACGTGGGGGATACTTCGAGCCCCGCGGCGGGCGTGCCGTCGTCGTCGAGCCGGCCGGCCGCCCAGAGCAGGCCGCGGGCCACGAGGTCGAGATACCGACCGTCGGCGACGGTGCCGTTGTTGTGGCCGAGCGACGTGCTGAAGATCCGCGTCTTATTGGGGCCATACTCATTGACCCAGACGACGGCTGACGTCGCCTCGGTCGGCTGGGCTGCCGGATCGGCTGGCGCGCCCGGCTTTGGCTTCGGCGGCACGACTTGCCGGCCAGAGGCGAGCACCTTCGCGGTGGGCAGAACCTGGACGGTGTTGTAGAGCTCCTCGTTGATCGTCTTCCAGTCGGCGAGCGGCTTCGTGATCGGATGCGCTCGATCGGTGAAGGTCACCTCGATCGGTAGCTGCGGACCATGGCCCGTCGATTGCAGCCCGATCATCTCATACCATGCCGCGTTGTCGGCGCCGGCCTTCACCAGCTGCCGGACGTCGCCGCGGCGATAGGAGTGCATCGCACAGTGGAGGTTCACGGCCGGTGTGCCGCGACGGTGGGCCGCGAGGATCCGCTCGATATAGGCGGGGTCGATCACGTCGCACGAGCACTCGTCGTGGATGACGACGTCGTAGCCTTCTGCCCAGTCGGGATTGCCGTAGATGTCGAACGTGGCCTTGCCGGATGGCTCGGGGCTGTAGGCCACGTCGACCTGCGACCGCACGCGGGCCTCGATTCCCTGTTTGAGGATCTGCGACTGCGCCGCGTAGTCGTGCCAGCCACCACCGGCGATGCAGAGCACCTTGAGCGGTTTGCCCGCCTCCGCGGCGATCGCCAGGCTGGGAATCAGAGCCGACGCCAGGGCCGAAACCAGAACCGCCGCAAGTGTGTTCGCCACGCGCATCGAAGCGTTCCTCGGGGATGAAAAAAGCCGGCAGAAGATAGCATGCCCGTGACGCGAAGACGGGGCAGCGCTCCATCGGGACGGGCGATTCGGGGCCGCGATTCCGGCCGGCCTTGCCGGAAACCGGCCGTTCTGTATCCTTACAGCCTTGTATTTCAGTTCTTCCGACCTCCATTGATTGAGTGTTTTCGTGGCACGTTCCTGTCAGGTCTGCGGCAAGGGTTTCTCGATGGGAAACACCGTCACCATCCGCGGCAAGGCGAAGTATCTCGGCGGCGTTGGCACCAAGGTGACCGGCATTTCCCGCCGCAAGTTCAAGCCAAATCTCCAGCGGCTGCGGATCACCGTCGGCCGGGGCACCAGCACCACCGCCCTCGTCTGCACGCAGTGCATCAAGAGCGGCGCCGTCACGAAGCTCGTTCGCCAGCAGCCCTTCCGGCTGCCCACCGTCGAGAAGGCCAAGGCCGCGGCCGAAGAGGCTGTGCCGTCCGGTCCCCGCGCCCGCCCGTAATTGTCCGCCGCCATGCCACTCTCCCGCCAGGACGTCGCAAAGGTCGGGATGCTGGCGCGGCTCGCGCTCTCCGACGCCGATCTCGATCGGATGACAGGGGAGCTCTCGAAGATCGTCGGCTTCGTGTCGCTGCTCGAGGAGCTCGACACGTCGGCCGTCGAGCCGCTCGCGCATCCGCTCGACACGCAAAACGTGTTTCGTGACGACGTGCCGCAGCCCTCGCTCTCCACGGCCGAGGCCCTCCAATCGGCGCCGCGGCACGATGGCGAGTGCTTCCTCGTTCCCGCCGTTCTCGGCGAGTCGGGCGCGGCCTGACCGCTTCCGCACGCCGCCCTCCCGCTCACGCCCATGCAACCCGCCGAACTCTCCGCGACCGACCTGGTGACCGCCGTCCGGCAGGGCGACCTCTCGGCCGTTCAATGCACCGAAGCCTTCCTCGCGCGGATCGAAGCGCTCGATGGCGCGGTCAACGCATTCTTGAAAGTGGATCGCGATGGTGCGCTCGCGAAGGCGGCTGAGATTGACGCCCGCCGCAAGGCCGGCAAATCGATCGGCGCGCTCGCCGGCCTGCCCGTCGCGGTGAAGGACGTCCTCTGCACGGCCGACCTGCCCACGACCTGTGCCTCGAAGATGCTCGAGCACTTCCGACCGCCCTACGATGCCGACACGGTCCGCCGGCTCCGCGAGGCCGATGCCGTGATCGTCGGCAAGACGAACATGGACGAGTTCGCGATGGGCGGCTCGAACGAAAACTCCGCCTTCGGCCCCGTCAAAAATCCTTGGGACCTCACCCGCGCCCCCGGCGGATCGAGCGGTGGATCGGCCGCCTGCGTGGCCGCCGACATGGCCCCCGTCGCGATCGGCTCCGACACGGGCGGCTCGATCCGCCAGCCCGCCGGCCTCTGCGGGATCACGGGGCTCAAGCCGACCTACGGCCGCGTGAGCCGACGCGGGCTGATTGCCTTTGCGTCGAGCCTCGACCAGATCGGCCCGATGGCCCGGTCGGCCGCCGATTGCGCGCTCGTCATGGAGACGATCGCCGGCCACGACCCCGGCGATTCGACGTCGCTCGCCGCAGACGTGCCGCGTTACACGGAATTGCTCGAGCAGCCGCTCACCGGGATTCGGATCGGCCGCGTGGCGGAGCACTACGCCGAGGGGCTCGACCCGGAAGTGGCGAAGGGGGTCGACGAGGCGTTTGCCGTCTTCAAGGCCGCCGGCGCGACGGTGGTGGACGTGGAACTGCCACACGCCAAGTACGGCGTGCCGACCTATTATTTGATCGCTCCGTGCGAGGCGTCGAGCAATCTCGCCCGCTACGACGGCATCCATTATGGCCATAGATCTTCTTCCAAGGCCGGCGGATTCGATTCCCCGCTCGTCGAGATGTATTGCCGCAGCCGCGCCGAGGGTTTTGGCCCGGAGGTGAAGCGGCGAATCATGCTCGGCACGTATGCCCTCTCGGCCGGCTACTACGACGCCTACTACGCCAAGGCGCTCAAGGTCCGCCGGCTCATCCGGCAGGACTACCTCGACGCCTTCAAGCAGGTCGACCTCATCGCCGGCCCGGTGTCGGCGACGCCCGCCTTCAAGCTCGGCGAGAAGACCGGCGACCCGCTGGCGATGTATCTCGTCGATCTCTACACGGTGGCCACGAACCTCGCCGGCGTCGGCGGGATCTCGTTTCCCTGCGGCTTCACGAAGTCGGGCCTGCCGGTCGGCTTCCAGTTGCAGGGCCCGGCCCTCGCCGAGCCGCTCCTCCTGCGGGCCACCGACCGCTTCCAGCGGCTCACCGACTGGCACACCCGTCGCCCCAAGAAGATCGTCTGACCATGAGCTCCGCCGCTTCCGAATCACTCGCGCCCTACACGACGATCATCGGGCTCGAGGTGCACGTCCAGCTGCAGACCCGCACAAAGCTCTTCTGCGGCTGCTCCACGACATTCGGCAGCCCGCCCAACACGCAGGTCTGCCCCACCTGCCTCGGCCTGCCCGGCTCGCTGCCGGTGATGAATCGCGAGGCCTTCGCGCTCGCCATGAAGGCGGCGCTCGCGCTCAACTGCAAGATCGCGCCGTTCACGAAGTGGGACCGGAAAAACTACTTCTACCCCGACCTCCCCAAGGGCTATCAGATCAGCCAGTTCGACCTGCCGTTTTCGAGCGACGGGTTTCTGGAGGTGGTCGACCCCAAGGGAGCCTTCTCGCGGCGAGTCGGCATCATCCGGGTGCACCTGGAGGAGGACGCGGGCAAGAGCATGCACGACGAGGCGGCGGGCACGGCCGACACCCGGATCGACCTGAACCGCGCCGGCACGCCGCTCTGCGAGATCGTCTCGCAGCCCGACCTGCGAACCCCGCAGGAAGCCCGTGCCTGGCTCAACGAGCTGAAGCTCCTGCTCGTCTATCTCGGCGTGAGCGATTGCAACATGCAGGAAGGGAGCCTGCGGGTCGACGCCAACGTCAACCTCCACATCCCGCAGCCCGACGGCCGGATCGCGAAGACGCCGATCGTCGAGATCAAGAACATGAATTCCTTCCGCTCCGTCGAGCGGGCGCTCACCTACGAGGCCGCGCGGCAGTGGGAGGAATGGCAGGTCACGAAGGCCGAACTCGGCACGACTCCGAAGCAGACCCGCGGCTGGGACGATCCCGCCGGCATCACGCGAGCCCAGCGGCACAAGGAGGAGTCGAGCGACTACCGCTACTTCCCGGAGCCCGACCTCGTGCCGGTGACCGTGTCCGACGCCCGGCTGGCGGAAGTCCGCGCGGGCATGGGCGAGCCGCCGACCGAACTCCGCAAGACACTCGCCGACAAGTGGAAGATCTCCGCCTACGATGCCGACGTGCTCGTGAACCAGGGCCGCGACCTCGTCGCCTATTTCGAAGACGTGGCCACGAAGGTGGCCGACGGCAAGGTGGCGAGCAACTGGCTGCAGCAGGACGTCCTCCGCACGCTCAACGAGCGCGGCGAGACGATCGACGCCTTCCCGATCCGCCCCGACGCGCTCGCCGACCTGATCGGCCGCGTGCAGAAGGGCGACTTCGACACGAGCCGGGGCCGCGAGATCTTCGCCGAGGTGCTCTCGAGCGGCCGCGCCGTCGCCGACGTGGTCGCGTCGCTCGGGATCGCGGCGGTGGGCGATGACGAACTCGTCGCACTCTGCCAGGCGCTCATCGCCGAAAACCCGAAGATCGTCGCCGACGTGAAGGGGGGCAAGGAGCAGGCTGCGGCCGGCTTGATCGGCCAGGCCAAGAAGAAAAACCCGAACGTCAATCCGGGCAAAGTCCGCGCGATGTGCCTCGACCTCATCCGCGCCATGTCGTAACCGGTCGGACAGACTTCCGTTTTTTTGGTTGACGGGCTCCGCCTCAGTACGACAGGCCTCCGTGCCTGTCACCTTATACTGTTCCCCGATGCCGCGGATCATCACGCTCACCACCGACTTCGGCTCCGGCTCCGAATACGTCGCCGAGATGAAGGGCCGCCTCTTGCACGCGCGGCAGCCGCTCGCGCTCGTCGACATCGCGCACGACATCCCCGCGCACGACATCCGCACCGCGGCCTGGCTCGTCGGCCAAGCCTGCTTCGCGTTTCCCGCAGGCGCGCTGCATCTGGTCGTCGTCGATCCGGGCGTCGGCACGTCCCGCCGGCTGGTCTGGGCGCGGATCGGTGAGCAGGAGTTCATCGCCCCCGACAACGGCGTGCTCTCGTGGGCAATCCGCCGCGCCGGCCTTGGCGAGGCACACGAGATCTCCGTGCAGAGCGGCGCGGCGGCGACATTTCACGGCCGCGACGTGATCGCGCCGGCGGCGGTGCGACTGATCGACGGCGCGTTGCCAGAGTCGCTCGGCCAGTCGGCAACAAACCTCGAGCAGCTCGCCTGGCCCGAGCCGCTCGAGACGCCGCACGCCCTCGAGGGGGAAGTGATCCGCGTCGACGCCTTCGGCAACCTCGTCACGAACCTGCCGGCGGCGCTTTGGCCGCGGGTCGTCGCCGCCGTCGGCCTGCAGATCGGCCGGCATGCCGTCACCACGCTCGTGCACACCTACGGCGACGCGGCGCGGGGCACGCCAGTCGCCCTCGTCGGCTCGCAGGGCTTCGTGGAAATCGCCGTCGTGGAGGGCCGCGCCGACGAACGGCTCGCGGCGGGCGTCGGCACGCCCGTCTCGGTCGCGGAACGCGACCCGGCCGCCGGCGGCTCAGCCCGCGAGCAGCGCGTCGAGCCCGGCCAGTTGGGAGGCCGATAAATCGGCGATCGAGTCGACGACGATGTCGGGGCGATAGGCGAACGACCCGAGATCCTCCCGTAACGTTCCTCCCGAGAGGACGAGGATCGTGCGATAGCCCAACTGCACGCCCCCGAGGATGTCGGTCTCCATGGTGTCGCCGATCATCGTGGTCTGCGCGGCATCGAGGCCGAGCTCCTTGCGGGCAGCCCGCATCATCACCGGGCTCGGCTTGCCGACGCTGAAAGCGCGGCGGCCGGTGGCCGTCTCCAGCATGGCGACGATCGCCCCGCAGCCGGGCCGCATGCCCGCCTGGGTCGGGCAATTCGGATCGAGGTTCGTGGCGATCAGTTTCGCGCCGCCCATCACCATCCGCACGGCCGTCTCGACCATCTCGTAGGTCACCGCCCGCCCCTCGCCGACGACCACGTAATCGGGATCGTGATCGACGATCGAATAGCCGTTGTGGTGCAGGGCATGGAGCAGCCCTCCCTCGCCGATGACGTAGGCTGTGCCCTTCGGCTTCTGCGCCGCCAGGAACCTCGCCGTGGCCATCGCGCAGGTGAAGATGTGCGATTCGTCGACGTCGATGCCGAGCCGATGCAGCTTCGTCACGACGTCGCGCCGCGTCCGCTGGCTGTTATTCGTGAGAAAGAAGAACGGCAGGTTAAGCGAGATGAGATCGCGGACGAAGCGATCCGCGCCGGGGATGAGTTCGCTCCCGCGGTAGATCACCCCATCCATGTCGATGAGGAAGCCGTGGGGGGCAGACGACGGCAGGAGCACGGAGTCGGGCACGGTGCGAGGCATGGATGGGCTCCGAAAACGAGGGAGGGCGATCAGCGTCGGGGGAAGGGCGCTGACCGGCACGGAGCCGCCTGCACGTGCGGTAGGAGTCTGGCGGCATATCGAGAAAGCTGCAACCCCCTGCGGGAGCCCCACCTGCCACCAGCGTGATGCGCGTCGCTTTCCATCGGCTCGGGCACCGGCATCGCGACTAGCGGGCGAACATTTCCTGCAAGATGTCCAGCACCCGTTGGGCGGTGGGGGCGTCGATGCGGCCGAGCTTTTTGACGAGCCGAGCCTGGTCGATCGTGCGAATCTGATCGAGCACGATCTGGCCGGTCTTACCGCCGAACCGGCAGGACACGCGCGTCGGATAGCCGCGGCCCTTCGTGGTCATCGGCGCCACGATGGACGTGCGGATGGTGTGGTTCATTTCGTCCGGTGACACGACGAGGCAGGGGCGCGTCTTGCGGATCTCGCGGCCGATCGTGGGATCGAGGGCCACCAGATGCACCTCGAAGCGACTGATCACCATGCCCATTCGTCCCCGTCCCACCGCGATGACGACGCGGGCGGCGCATCGACCAGGTGATCGTCCCCCTTGGCAGCCATGGTGCGGAAGGCCTCCGCCCAGGAGGCACGCGGGCCGTTGACGGCACGAACCAACAAAACACCGTCGCGGGCGACCAGTTCCACCTCGCCCGACAGCCCGGTTCGCTCCAGCATCGGCTTGGGGATGCGAATCCCCTGCGAATTGCCGATGGAGATGATCTTTGATTTCAAGGCGACGACTCCGAGAGACACGCGTCCGCAGGCTGATCGCAAAAGTAATTACAGCGTACCCACATGCCTGACGGGGGTCAATGCGGCTCGGCGAGCTGCTTGCCGACCGCACCACCTCGCATTCCCGAAAGCCGTTGGCGGCGACGACGGGATCTGTAGACTCCGGGCATGCTCGACCACGACCTCGCATCTTTCGACCGCCACCACGTGTGGCATGCGTTCACGCAGATGCAGGAGTATGAGCCGCTCCTGATCGAGCGGGGGGAGGGCTGCTGGCTCGTGGATACCGAGGGCCACCGCTATCTCGACGGCTCCGCCAGCATGTGGTGCAACGTGCACGGCCATCGCCACCCGCGACTCGACGCGGCGCTCGCCGCCCAGGCAGCGAAGGTGGCCCACACCACGAACCTCGGCCTCTCGAACCCCACGAGCGTCGAGTTCGCCCGGCGGCTCGTGGAGATCGCCCCTGCAGGCCTCGAGAAGGTCTTCTTCTCCGCCGACGGCTCGAGCGCGATCGAGGCCGCGCTCAAGATGGCTTTTCAATACTGGCTGCAGGCCGATCCCCCGCGGCCTTCCCGCACGAAATTCATCGCGATCGGCGAGGCCTATCACGGCGACACGCTCGGCGCAATCGGCGTCGGCGGTGTCGATCGCTTCACGGCGATGTTCGCGCCGCTGACGTTCGAGGCGATCCGGCTGCCATCCCCCGGCGGCCCGTGCCCGCACACCGGTCGGCCGGCGCCGTCGCTCGACGAATCGCTCGCTGCCCTCGAGAAGATCCTCGAAGTGCACCAGGGCACCGTCGCGGCGATCATCATGGAGCCGCTCGTGCAGATGGCCGCGGGCATCTATGTGCATCCACCGGGATTTCTGCGCGGGGTGCGCGAACGGACGGCCCGGCACGACGTGCTCCTCATCCTCGACGAGGTGGCCACGGGCTTCGGTCGCACCGGAACGATGTTTGCCTGCGAGCAGGAGGGCGTGTCGCCCGATCTGCTCTGCCTCGCCAAGGGCCTCACGGCGGGCTATCTGCCGATGGCGGCGACGCTCGCGACCGCGCGAATCTGGAACGCCTTTCTCGGCACGCACGCCGACCGCAGAACCTTCTTCCACGGCCACACCTACGGCGGCAACCCGCTCGCCGCGGCCGTCGGGATCGCCTCGCTCGACGTCTTTCGTGACGAGCGGGTGCTCGACTCGCTGCCCGCGAAGATCGCGCGTCTGCAGGAGCATGCGTCGCGGCTCGCGCAGCTGGATCATGTCGGCGCGGTGAGGCAGTGCGGCCTCGTCGCGGGCCTCGACCTCGTGGCCGACAAGGCCGCGGGCACGGCCTATCCGTGGCAGGAGAAGCGCGGCACGCTCGCCTGCCTCGCTGCCAGGAAGCACGGCGCGCTTCTGCGGCAGCTCGGCGATACCGTCGTCCTCATGCCGCCGCTCTCGATCTCACTCGACGAGATCGACCACCTCGCCGCCGCGGCCGAAGCCGGCATCCGGGACATTACAGCGTAGACCGTTCAAAGTAGACCGCTTTCTCCGCAAGCGGATCAAACGGTGTCGCACCGGCTCGCGGGCGGCAGAAGGTTCCTCGCGGTGGCCCTCGAGGACTCGGGCCAAATGCTCGTCACGCTTCCGCCGACCCGCTCGCCTTCGTCCAAGTTGGCCCGGCTACTGCACGACCGACTTGCTGCCGTCGGTGGAGCCGCCGATCGGGGCGCCCTCTGGCATCGGGCGGCCGGCCGTCGGGACGCCGAGCCGGTGGAGCTCCTCGCGAATTGTGCGAAACTCCTCGAAGCTATCGGGATAACACCAGAGCGTGACCGTCGTCTCCGGCGTGACGTCGGCGAGCACCTGGCGAAACCGCGATCGCGGCGCGAGCGCCTCGGCGGCCGTCTCGCCGATCTGCTGCCGGGCAGGCCGCACCACCCATTCCCGCGAACGGATCAGCACCTGGCCGCGAGCCTGATCGACCTTGGCCTCGATCACGTAGTCGAGCGAGAAATCCTGCACCGGTCCGACCGTCTCGATCCGGTTGGAGAGCGACGCGATCGAGCCGGAGTGGCGCCGCGTCTGCGTCTTGGCCTGTTCGAAGAGCTCCGTCAGCGGGATGTAGGCGATGCGGCCCGCTTCGAGGCGGAAGTGGAGCTCATCGCCAGTGACCGTGCGGGCGATGGGCGTGGGGTAGGCGAGGACTTCCTGCGTCGTCGCCGCGGCGTGGGCGATCCCCTCGGCCTCGAGCGTGCAGCGATCGATCTCCTTCTGGATCTGCTTGCGGCGGGCGGCGGCCTCGGCCGCGGCGACCTTCTCCGCGTCGGCCGATTGCTTTTGCTTTTCCACCTCGACCTTCGCCGCCGCCACGGCGGTGGCGAGCTGCACCCGCGACTCACCGGCAAACGACGCAGCCGTCGCCACCGTGCGGGCCTGGTTCGCGAGATCATCGATTTCGCTTTCCGCCATCGCCGCGGTCTTTTCGAGATCCTCGATCTCGCGGAGGAGCGTCTCCGTCTTCGCCGCCGACGCCGGCGCTGCCTTCAGCACGATCTGCTGCACCCGCCCGCCGATCACCATCACCAGGATGATGAGGATGCCCACGATGTTCGTGACGACGTCGAGGAATGAATCCTGGCCGGCGGAACTGGTGTCTTCGGTTTTTGGGCGCGGCATCGGGCGGGCTCTCGTGGTCAGCGTGCGGATGTCGTGTAACTGGTGCGACGCACCGGCGGCAGGTCGCGAATCTCGTCGTCGGGCCTCTGCGACCGCGTGTCGATGCCGCTGTCGGCCAGGAGCCGTTCGAGGTCTTCTCGACGCGACTGGCCATCGGGAGTGGCGGAGAGCACGAGTTGCGGCTTCCAATACATCCGCTCTCCTGCGATCCCCCAGCCCGCGACCCGCTTATGGATCGCCTGCACGAGCGGATCGATCGCCTCGGCAGTGTCGCCGCCGACGGGAATCTTCACCTGCACCCGGCGACCCGACTCGTCGAGCAGTCGGAATTCATCGAGCGCGCACTCGAGCCGGATCGGCCGCGTGAGCGGAATCGGCCGATCCTGCGTGGCGAGGCTCGCCCAATTCTTTCCGCGGGCCTGCGCCATGGAGACGCTCGCCGACGCGCCTGACGCGCCCGCTGCACCAGACGACCCCGCGGCGCCGCCGCTCTGCATGAGCCCCGGCATCGCGGGCCCGCCTGACATGCCTTGGCCGCCGCCACCTCCTGCAGCCGACGCGGTGGCCGAGCCGCCAGCGGTCGAACTGTTTCCCGATGCCGCGCCCGCGGCAGTTCCCCCGGCTGTCGTTCCACCAGGTGCTGTGCCGCCAGCGTCAGCGCCCTCGGTGGCGGTGCCACCGGCCACGCCACCCGAAGCAGCACTGCCGGTGCTCGCAAACCGCGACGTGCCGGCGTAGCGGTCGCCACCGGCCATACGGTCGCCACCGGCCAGAGCGTGGCCGCCGGGGCCGGCGCCATTGCCGCCGCCACCGAGCATGACATCGCCCGCGGCCTGGCCATCGCCGCCATATTCACTTGGATCACCACTGGCCGCGAGCGGCCTTCCACGCCCGGCAGGGCTGCCGCCTGCGGCACTGCCGGCGCCGGTGGCACCTGCGGCGCCGCCCGTGCCGTCGCCAAGGCCCCCGGCACCGTTTCCACTTCCGGCCGCGGCCTGCTGACTCGTCCAGTTGAACCGCGACGTGTCGCCGAGCACGCTCGGGCCTCCTTCTTCGACCACGCCACCTCGCGTTGTCGCCGCGCGGTATTGCGGCGCGGGCCGGGCCGGTCGCGCCGGCCGCACCTGCGCGAGCCACTCGAGTCGTCGGCGCGATTCCTCGATCGCCCGCTTCTCCACCTCGGCGAGCGTCGGATCACGCGGCGGAAACTGGAGCGTCCAGTCCTCGTCCACGAGCTGGTAGCCAAAGTCGCTGCCCCACGACTGGATCGCCTCGCGGGCCACATAGTAGGCCATCACGCCGGACGGCCGCACGAGCAGCAGCGGATAGGGCTGGGCGGCCGGATCGCCGTTCGTCGGCGTCGTCTTGGCGATGTGCTCCCGCGCCGCCCGCAGGGCGCTGGCCAGCGGGTTGCCCGGCCCGGGCGGCCCCTCGAAATCGGACGGATTCAGTCGGATTCCCTCGGGCTGCAGGAAGACACCGTCGATGCAGCACTCGATATAGAGCGGACGCCGATGGGTGCCGTTGGATCCCACGTAGGGAACGACGGCATAGGCGGGCGGCTTCGTCGCCATCTCGGCCCGCGCCTTGTCGAGCGATTCGCGGGCGCTCTTCAGCTTCGCCTCGAGCGCCCCGAGGTCGGCATCGGCCTGCTTCGAGCCGGCACCGGCCGCCAGCTCGGCATGGAGCTTCTCGAGCCGTTCGAGCTCGTCGGCAAGGTCGCGGGTGTGTTCCTCCGTGCCGGCCAGCTGCAGCCGGGCCTTGGCCAGGTCGTCGGCCGTGCGGTCGCGCACGCCCTCGAGCTGCTCGAGCCGCCAGGCGAGGTTTTCCTTCGCGAGCTCGAGCTCCGCGATGTCTGCCTCGGCCGCACCGCCGTGCTGCGCCGAACGGCTGAAGAGCACGAGCAGTACCAAGAGCGCGCCCATCGTGCAGAGGAGCACCGCCAGAAACGGAAACAGCGAGATGGTGGGCCCGTCAACCGGGCGGGCGCGACTCATGCGGCCTTTCCACGGGCGGAGACGAGCAGATCGACTCGGCGGGGCTCGACCGACGCGTCTTGCGCCCGGGCTGCGAGCAATTGCACCGCGGCGGCGAGCGTCGCGATCGTCTCCTCGAAGCGGCCGCTGCCGGCGAGCGTGGCCAAATTATTGTCGAGCGCCCGCTCGAGCGCGGCGACGTTGTGCGTGGCATCGACCACCTTGCCGAGCAGCTCCGCCTGGCCGGCAAGCGTCTTCTGGTGCTGTTCGAAGCTCCGCATCGCCGCCGCCATCGACTCCGCGGCGGCCGTCCAGCGATCCTCGCGGGTCGATGCGAGCTCGGCCTGGGCCTTCACGAGCGATTCCGACCACTTCGCCAGCGTCGAGTCGAGCGAGTGCGAGAGCGTCGATTGCAGGCGGCCGGCCGTCTCGGCGAACGCCTTCTCGATGTTCTCCGCGGCCGACTGCTCGAGCGCCCGCCACGACTGCTCCTGGGCCTCTATCAGCCGCGTCGAACTGCGGCCCACAGCCTCGCCGAGCCGGGCGATCGCGAGCGACGTGCCGTCGTCGGCCACTTCCACCGATTGGAATCGGCCGGCCAGCGCCGCCCAGGCGGCCTGATCGACCTCACCAAGAAGTGCCTGCTCGTAGCGGTCGATGACGAACTGCATGAACATGAGCACCATCGAGAGGGCGAGGGCCGTCGCGGTGGTGTCGAATGCCGTGCCGAGGCCGGCCACCACGCCGGAAATGTTTTCAAGCTCCGTGGGGGAGAGGCTGGCGATGGCCACGGTGATGCCGATCACCGTGCCAAGAAAGCCCATGATCGGAATGGCCCAGATCACGAACCGCACGAGCCCGTAGCTCTGGGCGGCGCGGGCCGCGTCGAGGTCGGAGAGATACTTGAGATGATCTTGCAGGTCATCGGCCGACCCGGTGCGGACGACGAGATCGAGCGCCTCCCGAAGGCGGCGCGGCAGATAGCCCTCCCGTCCCTGGGCAGTGGAGAGCGCCTCCGTGAGCCTTTCAGCCTCGGCCGGCTCCTGCCCCCCTTCAGGAATGGCCTCGAGGAGCTCATCGCTGACGACCGCCCGCTGGCGGACGAGGTCCGCCCCCTTGATCGCCAGCGCCGCTAGGCCGACGCCGAACATGACCACCTCGACATACTCGACCCAGTGGCCGGCGAGGTAACGGATCACGTTGGCATCGGTGATCACTCCGCCGTGGATCAGCGCGAAGAAGAGAAACGAGATCGCCGAGCCCCAGAGCAGGGGGGAGCGAATCAGCCTGTTGGAGAGATCGTTGACCTTCGACACGCGTATGTACCTCCGAAACGGAAAGGAACGGCGCGGTGCGGGCCTCGTGAAAGCCTTCGCGCATCCACTCCATCGTCAGTCTCTGCCCGACCGATTGAATCGAAACAGCCGTCAGCGTCGAAAGGCAGATCCCGGAAGGGGGCTGGGGCGTCCAGGCAAGGCAGGCAATTTGCCTCAGGCCACGATCGTGTTCGGGATTGATGCCGGACCGGCCCGGGCCCTAGGGTTCTGCCAGGAGATCACCCTCAGGATGTCTTCGATGCGAAATCTCGCAGCGTTCTCGATGACCGGAAGCAAGTGGCTCCGCACCTCCGGCTGGGTTGCGGTGGCCATTGCCATGCTGGCGGGCGGCAACGCGCTGATGGCCCAGCGGCCGATGCGGCCTGGCGGACCGATGGCCGACGCGGGTGCCCCGGGCCATCTTTGGATCTCGGCCACACCGCTCGACGACCAGCGGCAATTGCTCATCGTCATCGATCCGACGGTCAAAAACGCGGCGATCTACCACGTCGATGGTGGCAGCGGCACGCTCGCCCTGAAGAGCACCCGCGACATCTCCTGGGACCTGATGGTCGGCGACTTCAACGCCCTCGAGCCCAAACCGTCCGCGCTCAAGCGGATGCTCGAAGTCGGGGCGGAAGCCGGTCCGATTGGGCAAAATCGGCCGTAGGCGACCGGCAGGGTCGTTCCGACCGCGCGTCTTGGAGGGCCCCCGCGTAGAATTCGTGCGGTGGACCGACGAAACTAGATGGGGGGCGGTATTTTCGCCGCCCTATTCCCGCACGCGCCACACGGCTGACATCCATGGCTGGTAAATTTCTTTCACTCGAGGAAGCCGCCCGCCAACTGGGCGTGAGCGTGGACGAAGTCAACAGGCTCGTCGATCGCAAGAAGCTGTTTCCGATGCGCGATGGCGCGACGATCAAGTTCAAGGCGGACGACGTCGAGCGGGTCGGCCGTTCCCTCGGCGAGGAGAGTTCGATGTCGGGCGACCTGTCGCTCGATCTCGAAATGCCCGACGTGGCTCCGGCTCTCTCCGCAGCCGGCAGCCTCAGCGGGCTCGACACCGACGACATCGTCGTGGGCGACGCGATCGAAGCGGGCGAATCGATCTTTTCCAGCGACGCCCCCGAGCCCAATGCAGCCTCGCAGACGCTCGTGCGCGGCGACGCCGCTCTGGGCAGTAGCGCCATCGCCGTGGGCCCGGCCTCCGGACTGTCGCTGCCGTCCCTCGGGGGCGCGTCGGCGGCCGACGTGGTCTTTGGCGACAGCGTGATCGGGGAGGGACCGGAGAGTGAAGACCTCGCGCTCGAGTCGGTGGTCGGCGGCTCGTCGCAGTTGCTCTCGTCCTCGCCGTCGCTCGCCAGCGGCTCGGCGGTCTCGACGCCGAAGAGCCTGGTCGCCCCAGCGCTGTCCGACGCCAGCGGCACGCTCGCGATCGATCTGTCCGATGTTGCCAGCATGCCCGCCGGCGGCTCGCTCGCTCTCGGCTCGGGCGCGGCCCTCTCCGGAGCATCCGACGGCGGCGCCGGGCTTTCGCTCTCCGGCGCGCTCGACAGCGGCCTGTCACTCGAGGATGGCGACATCCAGATGTCGGGCATCGACCTGGGAACCGTGAACGATGGCGGGTCCGGTCCGCTTGACGGCGGCACGGTGCTCGGCGGTGATGATTTCGAGCTCGGCCAGGCAGCCGGTGATGACGAAAGCGCCTCGGTGGTGATCGCAGCCGAATCGGAGAGCGGCGACTCGAGCTTCTTCGGGCAGACGATGGTCGCGGCCGATGGCTCGAGCTTCTCCGACGAGAGCGTCGCGTCGAGCAGTGTCGCCTCGGAAGCGCTCGATCTGCCCTTCGGTGGCGGCCCGGAGATGAAATTCAGCCTCCTGCAGACGCTCGGGCTGATCTGCTGCTCGCTGCTCCTCCTCTTCGGTGGGTTCATCGCCTTCGACCTCGTGCGGACGATCGGCACCACGAGGGGAGTGACGATCGCCACCCCGCTGCTCGACGCGATGGCTGGGGCCTTCGGCTGGCGGTAAAGCCCGCAGCCCCGGCCTCTCGGCCCTGGCCGGTTTCGCGCTATACTTTGGGAGTGGCGGCGGTCCGCTGCCGCCCCCGCCCATCCCGCAGGACTCCGATGGCAGCCCGCCGGCTTGTCACCCCCGACCAACCCGCTCTCGTCCGAACGGTGCTCGGTGCCTACGAGTTTTTTGCCTCGCTGGGCTTCGCAGTCGTGCTGATCGCGCTGTTGGCGATCGTGCTCGGCCTGGGCACGTTCGTCGAGAGCGGCTACGGCACCGAGGCGGTGAAGTTCGGGGTCTGGAACACCTGGTGGTTCACGCTCCTGAACGCCCTCCTGGCCGTCAGCATCTTCTGCGCCGCGGCGATCCGCTACCCCTGGAAGCGGCACCAGACCGGATTCGTGATCACCCACATCGGCCTGCTCGTGCTGCTGGCCGGCTGCCTCATGTCGCAGCGCGGCGGCATCGACGCCCAGATCCCGCTGCTCGAAGGGGAGCAGGGGAGCCGGGCCTACGAAGACTCCCACCATTTCTCCCTGCGACTTGGGCCGACGGGCGGCAAACCACAAACCAACGACGGCATTCCCGTCGCATTCCGCTCCGGCCCCTTCAACTGGAACGAGTACTGGACGAAACGCAGTTGGTTTCCTTGGGGGCTCGCCCCGCGCGACACCGGGCTCCTCTACGACGCCGATGGCATTCGCCTCGAGGTGCTCGACTTCTACGCCGATTCGACTGCGGCGCTCGCGCCGAGTGTGAAGCTGCAGATCGGCAGCGACTCCTTCGGCGGAGAGGGCGCGGCGGGCCGGAGCATGTGGATGCCGGCGGAGGTCGCCTGGCAGCCCGATCCACTGCGGTCGTCGGCGATGCGGCATCGTGCGAGCGTCGGTGGCGGCACGGTCGTCTTCTGGAAGGTCGCCGCGCCCGCAGAAGCGGAGGCATTTCTCGCCGGCCTGCCCGATCCTGCGATCGGCTACGGCGAGAAGGGGCAACTCGTGCTCGTGGCAGATGGCCGTCCGCACCGCGTTCGAATCGACGACGTGCTCGGCAAGGAACGACTCCAGATCGACGGCAGCGATCTTTTCGTCGAGGTGACCGATTTTCAGGAGCGGCTCTCGGCGGTGCGGCTGAAGGTGCGTCGCGGCCCGGAAGGCCGCGACGAGGAAATGGTCGTGCTGGCGGACCTGCCGGAAGTGACGATTCATGCCCCGCGGTCGCTCGTCTACGGCACGCTCTGGATCGAGCGGGCGGCCGCCGACGCGTCGGAGCGGATGCAGGGCAAGACGAAAAGCCGGATCGACATCGTGCAGGCGCCCGCACAGGCCGCCGGGAAACATCGGCTCCTGTATCGAAAGTGGCAGCAGCCGACCGCCGCAGCGGGCGAACTGCCCACCGACGGCAGCCCGGTGCCGGCGTTTGCGATGCCGATGGGCAAGCTCGAGATGCGGGTCGATCGCTTCCTGCCGGCCGATGCGCTCGAGGTCGCCACGCTGCCGGTGCCGTTCTCGAAAGACAAGCCACCATCTGCCAAGCGGCGGGCCGCCCGGGTGCGGCTCACCGTCGATGGCCACGCAGAGGAATTCTGGCTCGCAGGCCTGCCGATCCAGCCGGCCCGCGAGATGGCCGAGCCGCCTGGCCCGGCCGAGCAGCGGACGGTCGAGGGGCGGTCGCGAAGCGTCACGATCAGCCTCGTGCCCGACGCGATCGACATCGGCTTCGACGTGAAACTCGACAACTTCGAGCGTCGGCTCGACCCCGGCACGAGCCAGGCCTCTCATTTCTCGAGCATCGTCGAATTCCTGTCACGGCAGGGCAGCCCGCTCGTGAAGCGGCCGGTGACGATCACGATGAACGCGCCAGTCGATTTTTCCGACCCCGAGACGGGCCGTTCCTACCGGCTCTTCCAGGAAAGCTTCATGGGGCCGTGGCTCCCGGGCGACGACCTCTACGATCGCTTTACCAAAAAACTCGCCAACAAGCCGGAGCGGCTCGAAGCCTCAGTGCTGACCGTCAATTACGATCCGGGCCGCGGCGTGAAATACGCCGGCAGCGGATTGATCGTCGTCGGCATCTTCACGATGTTTTACATGCGGGCCTATTTCTTCGGGCCCCGCAAGCAGACTGCCCCTCTCCCCGGAGTCGCATCATGATCGCGATGCACGGCCATATCGTTCGCTCGCTGGTCGCCATCACGCTGGCCCTCGTGGCCGCATTCCTCCCGCCGCCGCACGTGGCCGCCGCGCCGTTGGAGCCGGGCCTCGAGCCCGCGCTCGATGCCTGGCGCGGGATTCCCGTCCTCGAAGACGGCCGCATCATGCCCCTCGACACGTTCGCCCGCCGCCATGCGGAGACGATCTGCAATGCACAGTCGCCGCGGCTCGAGACCGGCCCCGGCGGCGCTCTCGTGAAGTGGCATGCCGACGAACTGCTGCTCGACTGGCTCGCGCGGCCGCAGGCCTGGGAAGAGGTGCCGTTCTTGATCGCCGAGCACGAGGAGGTGCGGAAGCTGCTCGAGCTGCCGGTCTTCGAGACGACAGGGGGCAGCCGTCGGCTCAAGCATGCCTCCCCCGCCGACGTTGCCGACTGCGAACCGCTCCGCCAACGCCTCATCCAGATCGACGAGCGACGACGCGCCGCACGGGCCGAGGGCACGTCGTTCATGCTGGAAGGGGCCGACGCCAAAGTCGATCAGCTCTGGCAGGCCTACGTAACATGGCGGCAGCTCACGTTTCGCGCGGCCGGCGACGCGATCGGCCGCTCGCGATTCGTGCAGCTTTTCGAGCAACTGGCCGGCCGCTGGCGGCAGCTTCGCGGACAGTTGCCCACGGCAGAGAACACGGCAGAGGCGGGACGCGGCGTCGAGACGGCGCTGCTTGCGCTCGCCGAATCGCTCGGCCAATCCACCCGATTCGCCACCGCCGACGCGCTCCCCGGCATCGAGCGGCTGCGCGAGGCGGCCGCCGTCCTCCGCGCGGCGGTGGCGTCGTCGCCGCCGGCGGTCGTCCGCTCCGTGCGCCGGTTCGAGGATCATGTCGCGGTGCTCGGTGAATCGCTCTACGACAACGGCGGCGGTCTGCCAGTGGTGCCCGCGCTCCACGCCGAGGCGCTCGAGGCGGAGCGCAACGCCGACGACGACATGCCGCCGTGGCTCTCCCTCTCGACGCTCCTCGACGCGCCCGACTCACTGCTGGCGGACTACCCGGCCGACCGCGTGAAGGCGGTTCGCAAGGCGTTTGCGGCGATCGCCACGGCCGCGGTCTCGCCTGCGGCCGACGGCAGCCGCCAGGCAGCGGCCCGCCAGGCGGCCGATGGTCTCGCCGCCGCGCTCCGCGGCCTCGGCGAAGCGGTCGAGCCGCTGCGGCGTAGCCTCCCGGTCGAGCGGGCCGATGCGGATCTCATGCGCTACACCGCGTACCCGGCCGTCGGCAGCACGCGGCGCGAGGTGGCCTACAACGAGAGCGATCCCTTCAGACTCTCGTGGGTGTCGAGCCTGCTCGCCTTGTTTGCCTTCGCGCTCGCCTTCGGTCGGGCCCGCGGGGTGATGTTTTGGCTCGGCGTGGGGCTCCTCGTCTTCGAGCTCGCCTGGACAGCCTCGGCCTTCGCCGCGCGGGTGGCGATCACCGGCTGGGCGCCGGTGACAAACATGTACGAGACCGTGATCTATGTGCCCTTCTTCCTCTCGTTGCTCGGGCTCTGCTTCCTGCTCGCCCCGGCCTGCGCCCGCGGCGCGAAGGATGCCTGGCGGCTCACCGCGCTGCCGGCGCCGCTCGGCACCGCGATTCCGGGCGAGGCCACGCCGCTCGAGCCACGCCAGCTCGCGCAGCTCGGGGCGGGAGGATGGAGCCTCGCGAATTGGGCCCTGCTCCTGCCGCGGATCGCGCTCTCCGCGGTCGTGCTCTGGGTGCTCGCGATGGCCCCCTATGCCGCGGGCGGCCGCACCATCATCAATCTCCTGCCGCAGACCGACGTCGATCGGTCGCTGCCGAATCTCAACAACCTCGTGGTCTGGATCGTCGGCCTGTCGATGCTCGCCCCGGCGGTCTGGTATCTGCCGCGGGTCGCGCTCGCCGCACTCGCCGCGATCGCGACCATTCCGCTCTCCTGGGGCGGCGGCCACCTCAAAGAGATGCTGCCGCAGGTCTACGGCCGCAAGTCGTTTGGACTCGTCGTGACGGCCGTGGCCTTCGCGGGCACGTTCATCGCCTGGTTCTTCCCGATTCCTGGCAAGCAGTTCAGCCCGCTGCAACCGGTGCTTCGCGACAATTTCTGGCTCACGATCCACGTGCTGACGATCGTCTCGAGCTACGCGGCCGGGGCGCTCGCCTGGGGGCTCGGGCTGCTCTCGCTCGGCTACTACCTGCTCGGCACCTACCGCGAGCCCGGGGCGGGGCGGGCCAAGCAGCCGCCGGCGGCCTGCGTTGAACTGGCCGGCTTCATCTACAAGGCGATGCAGGTCGCGGTGCTCCTGCTCGCCGCCGGCACGATCTTGGGCGGGCTCTGGGCCGACGTCTCCTGGGGCCGTTTCTGGGGCTGGGATCCGAAGGAGGTGTGGGCGCTCGTCTCGCTCTTGGCCTACCTCGTCGTGCTGCATGGCCGCTATGCGGGCTGGATCGGCAACTTCGGTCTCGCGGCCGGGGCCGTTTTGGGCGCCGCCGTGATCGGCATGTCGTGGTATGGCGTCAATTTCCTGCTCGGTGCGGGGCTCCACTCCTACGGCTTCGGCCAAGGTGGCCAGACCGAGTTTTTCGCGTTTCTCATCCTGAATGTCGCGCTCCTGGCTGCGGCAGCATGGCGCTGGCGGCGGGAGACACGCGCTCCCGCCGCGGCCTGACGTGAAGCTTCACGGGCCGCCATCGGCCGGCCGTGAACTGCTCCACCCGCACGCCGCCCGCAGTGAACTCCAGCGCGATCGCGCCGCCATCCGAGCCGCCGGTCTTCACGACCGCAGCCGCGCGGTTTGCCCCCGCCTGCTCGTAGGCCCGCCGCACGTCATGCCAGCGGCTGCCCCCGATGCCGCTGACGAGCACCCATTCCGGTCGCGTCGCCCGCGCGACCTCGGGAGGCAGGCTGGTGATGCTGCCATGATGGGGTGCCACGACCACATCGCACGAATCGGGCCTGGCCGACACGAAGCGCTTCGCTGCCTCCCCTTCGATATCGCCCGTGAGCAGCAGCCGGCGGCCCGCCGCCTCGACGGCGAGGACCAGGCTCGCCTCGTTGTCGGCGGCCGCCACGGGCTTCGTCGGACCATCCTCCTCGTCCGCGTCAGGATGGAGCACGCGAATGCGGCAGAGCGGATCGCAGGGCCATTCGTCTCCCGCCGCCACCGATCGCACGGGAATCCGCAGCGCATGAATGCGACGCAGCAGCTCGCCAACGGCCCCTGAATCGCTCCGCAGAAAGGCAGGCGAGACGACGACCTCCCCGACGGCGAATCGCTCGAGCAAGTCGGGCACGGCGTTGAAGTGATCGGTGTCGGCATGTGACACGACGAGCGTGTCGATCCGCGACACACCCTCGCTCCAGAGGACAGCCTCCATCCCGCGCCGGGCCGCCCCCGGCGCCCCGAGCCGGCCGGCATCGTAGACGAGCACGCGGCCCGTCGGGCTTCGCACCACGATCCCGCAACCGTGCCCCATCGCTGCGACCACGACCCGCAGGTGCGCCGGCTGCCGTTCAAGCAGGGGCTGGGCCGACGCGCCGACCAGGCCAACGGCGGCCCAGAAGCCGGCCGCGGCGACCCAGGTCTTGATCCGCATCAGCCGCTCGACTGGCAGACACAGAAGCACCAACGGGAGGAGCAGATACCATCCGCTCACCCACCAGCGTGGCGGGCCCGTCACCCAGACATGCCCGCCGGGCATGGCCGCTGCCCAGCCGACGATCCCGCTCACGCACCAGAGCGTCGCGTCGCAGAGGCTGCCGCAGAACCCTGCGAGCGTCGCCGACACGGGCGCCAGCGCCAGGCAGAGGAATCCCCACACCATCGCGAGGGGAATGAACGGCGCCACGAGCGGATTGAGCAGCAGCCCCACCGGACTGACCACGTGAAACCGCATCGCCACGAGCGGCGCCGTCAACACCCAGACGGCCGCGCCGGTGACGATCACATCGAGCATTCCTCGCGCCTGGCGGCGGCACCAGCGGTCGAATGGAGAGCGGCTCTTTTCGATCAGCCGGTCGATCGGGTCGTCGGTCGGCCGCCGACGGATCATGGCCGCCGCACCGATTAGCACGGCCGTCGAGAGAAACGAAAACTGCGTGCCCACGCGAAACAATTCGGGCGGGTGCCAGGCGAGCACCACGATCGCGGCCGCCGCGAGCGCGTTGATCGCGAGCGACCTGCGGCCGATCGCGGCTCCGACACACGTGAGCCAGACGAGCAGCGTCGCCCGCACGACGGGCGTCTCCGCCCGCACCAGGAGCATGTAACACCCCGTGATCGCCGCCACGGCCACGATCGCCCAGCCGCGCGGCACGGCCGCCGCCCGCAGGATTCCGAAGAGCGCGAAGGCGAGGATTCCCACGTGCAAGCCCGAGATAGACAAAATATGGATCGTGCCGGTGACGAGAAATTCCCGCGACTCTTCCGCGGGCAGCGACTCCCGACTGCCGAGGAGCAACGCGGCGGCAAGCGGCGCCCGAGCCGCCGAAATGTGGCCGCGAAGGGCCGCGACGCCGGCCGCCCGCAGCCGGTCGATGATCGCCGCGGGGGAAACGAGCGACGGCGGCGCGACCACGCTGATGCATTCGCTGCCGTGGCATCTCACGATCGACAGGCAGCGCAACAGCCGCGCCCGCTCGCGGAAATCAAACTCTCCCGGATTCGCGGCCGCCTGCGGCCGCAGCCCGCGGCCGAGCACGCGCACCAGGCTCCCTGCCGTCATGCCCGGCGGCTGACCATCGATGATCACGGCGGCCCGCCCGCTGGCCTGCCGCCATGCATCGCCGGCGCGGACCTGCCGCACCGCGATCACGCATTCACTCGACGGACCGAGCGAAAGCGGCCGCAACGGGTCAGGGGCGGGCGGGGTGAGCAGCCGCGGCGACTCGACCACGATCCCCTCAAGGCAGACGGGCACGGGGCCGCCGGCCGCGCCAGAATCGAACTGCCAGGCGAGGTCGTCGGCCGCGAAGAGCCGGTGCCGCGCCGCAGCCCAGCCGGCCGCCAGGCACGCCACCGCCACGAATAGCGCCATGGGCGCCAAAGCGGGCCGCCCGCCGACGAGCCCGCGCCAGGCAAGAAGTGCGAGGCCCGCCACCAGCCACCAGCCGACGACCGACCGCACGATCACCGCTGCGCCAGTCGCCTCACTGGCCGCATCGGAGGCCGTCACCCACCACGGCCCGAGCCCGCAGCCGACGATCACGGCGGCGGCGAGGGCCACGAGCGGCCGCCGGGGCAGGGGCTCGCGCCGCAGCAGACCGCGCAGCCGCTCCCAGCCGATCTCGATCGCCGTCTGCCCCACCTCGGCCATTCGACCGGCGCGCAGCCAGAGGGAATCGACACGGTCGCAGCACCAGTCGACCGCTGCATGGCCGAAATTGCGCATCGAGGGATCTGCCGTGAGGGGACGCGAAAAGCTCCTGCTCCCATCTATGACGAGAGCCACTGCCCTCAGGGGCAAAAAGTTCAGAACTTTCGGCGGAGACGGTCGGTGGGCACGCGCAGAAGAAGGGAGTCGTTGAGGACTCTTTCGATCGCTAGGCCCGGAGGGCTGGTCAGCACCAGCGGGCGGATGCCCGCCACGCAAAGATCGGCAGGATGCCGATGCTTGGCGTGATGACAGCTTCGAGCATGCCTCCCTTGGCTCCGAATGCGGAGCAAGCGGTCTACGGGCGACAGGCACCGAGGCCTGTCCTACCGGCGCTGCGCTTGGACGATGCGCGGGAGGCCGGCGAGGTCACGGATCGTCGGGGCGGGGGCGAGGCCGGCTTGGCGGGCGAGCGCCGCCTCCGAGGCCTCCGGCGGGCCGATCTCGCAGATGAGCCAGCCGCCCGGAGCGAGGCGATCCACGGCCGCCGCGGCGAGCCGCTCGATCACCTCGACACCAGTCGGCCCCGAGACGAGGGCTCCCTTCGGCTCGTGCAGCCGCACGTCGCGGGAGAGCGTCTCGAATTCGTCGTCGCGGATGTAGGGCGGGTTGCTCACGATCACGTCCCACGGCCCGGCGGCCCGCGGATGCCCGAGCAGATCGCACTCGAGAAACTCGATCCGGTCGGCCACGCCGTGCCGCGCGGCATTCTCCCGCGCCACCGCCAGCGCCTCGGCCGAGACATCGGTGGCGGTGATCACCGCCTGCGGCAGGTGCTTCGCGAGCGTGACGGCGATCGCGGCGGAGCCGGTGCCCACGTCGATGATCCGCGGCGCGGAGAGCGGCTTGCAGAGATCGATCACGCGGACCACGAGGCCCTCGGTTTCCGGCCGCGGCACGAGCACCGCCGGCGTCACGCGGAACGGGAGCGAGAAAAACTCGCGGCTGCCGACGAGATACGCCACCGGCTCCCCTGCGCCGCGCCGCTTCACGAGCTCGCGAAAATGACCGCGGACGGTCTCGTCGACGGGCGTGTCGAAGGCGGTGTAGAGGGCGATCCGCGGGCAGCCGCGGACATGGGCGAGGAGCACCTCAGCCTCGAGCCGCGCCGCCTCGCTTCCCTTTGCGGCGAGCCAGTCGGTCGTCCAGTTGAGCAGCCGGCCCACCGTCCAGACGTCGTCTGCCATCTCAGGACACGCCCTTTTCCATTTCGGTCTTCCGCAACTGCCGGGCGTGCTGCTCGGTCGCCTCGATCACCAGCCCCAGCCGGCCGGCCATCACCTGGTCGAGCGTGAAGCTCTCGTTGATGCGATGGTCGGTGAGGCGGTTCTGCGGGAAGTTGTAGGTGCGGATCCGCTGGCTGCGGTCGCCGGAGCCGACGAGGCTCTTCCGCTCGGCGGACCGCTTCTGATGTTCGATGTTCCGTTGGTATTCATAGAGCCGCGTCTTCAGCACGCGCAGGGCCTTGGCGAGATTCTTGTGCTGGCTCTTTTCATCCTGGCACTGCACCACGATGCCCGTGGCAAGGTGGGTGAGGCGGACGGCCGAGGCGGTCTTGTTGACGTGCTGGCCGCCAGGGCCGCTCGCGCAGAAGAGATCCTTACGGTATTCGTCGGGCGAGAGCGACACCTCGACATCCTCGGGCTCCGGCAGCACCGCGACCGTGGCGGCCGACGTGTGGATGCGGCCCTTGGTTTCCGTGTCGGGCACCCGCTGCACGCGGTGGCCGCCGCTCTCGTATTGCAGCTTGCGGAAGACGTTCTCCCCCGAGACGCCGAGGACGAGCTCCTTGAAGCCGCCCAATTCGGTGGGGCTCGCGTCCATCACCTCGATGTCCCAGCCCACCTCGGTCGCATAGCGGCGATACATCTCGTAGAGATCGCGCACGAAGAGCGCCGCCTCGTCGCCGCCCGTGCCGGCACGCAGTTCCATGATGCACCGCGCGCGATCGGCGTCTTGATCGTCGGAGCAGGAATCGACGAGTTCGTCCCATTCCTTCTCGCGGCGGGCCGCGATCTCGGGGAGTTCCGCCTCGGCGAGCTCCTTCAATTCCTGGTCGCCCCCGCGCCGCATCTCCTCGAGCTCGGTGATCTGCCGCTCCAGGCCGACGAAGCCCCTGTATTTTCGGGCGAGCTTGGCGAGCGTGCCATGCTCCCGGGCGACGGCCGCGAGTTTCTGAGGCTCGGTCAGCACCGCCGGATCGACCATGGCGCGTTCGAGTTCCTCGAACCGGGCAAGTTTGGCTTCGAGTTGGTCGCGCATGGGGGGTGGGGAAAAGGACCCGGCAGGCTTTTCCCGCAGACGGTCAGGAAGCGGCCGTGTCGGCGGCGGCCTTCTTGCCCTTCTTGAGGCTGGCGTAGCCGGCACCGGCGAACTTTGACTTGAACTTCTCGATGCGGCCGGCCGTGTCGACGAACTTCAGCTTGCCGGTGAAGAAGGGATGGCAGACATTGCAAATGTCGACCTTGAGCTCGGGCACCGTGCTGCGAGTCGTGAAGGTGTTGCCGCAGCCGCAGCGGACGACCGTGTCGATGTATTTGGGGTGGATGCCGTCTTTCATGGTCTCGTCCTTCGAAACTGTATACGCGCCTTCCCTCGGGAAACCAGGAAAGCCTTCAGGGAATCCCAAAGGATAACGCTTCATCGCCCCGCGGGCAACGCGGGTGCAGGATTGCCCGTTTTCCCGATGCGATCCGCGAGGATCCGGCTGCCGAATCGCTGCGGCGAGGCGTCGGCGCGCAGGAGCGACACCGCCGCCGCCGTGTCGCCGAGCCCGAGCTTTGCGGTGGCCAGATTCACGCGGGCGGCTTCGGCCCAGCGGCCCTCCGGGGCGGCGTCGAGCGTCATGCGGCCGAGGTAATCAACGGCCGTCTCGTATTCCCCTTCGACCAGCGTGAGGACGCCGAGCCAGTAGGTGGCATCCTCCTTCATCTGGCCATAGAGCCGCCGCGCCGTATCCGCCTGCTCCGGCGGCACCCGCGCGAGCGCCTCGGCGATCACGCTGCTCGAGGGCCGCGCGAGCAGGTAGGCGGCCTTCGCGCCCTCGGGGCCGTCGAGGTCGCCGCGAAATTCCCGCAGCCGCGCCGCATACAGCGGCCGGATGCTCCGCCCGGCGCCATCCATGCCCGCAGCCTCGAGCGCTACCGAAAACACCACGAGTTCGCGCCGGCCGGCGACGGCGAGCGCCGCCGGATTCTCCCGCCGCCGTCGCTGCGTCTCCCAGGGAAATTCCCAGATTCTCACGGACGTTCTCGTGCGGTCGCCGGTTTTCTCCCCGGGCAGGGCGTCGACCGCCCGCGCCCCGAGATCGCTCGCGTCGATGGCGAGATCCATCCGGCGCACTCCCGCGAGGCGACCGTCGAGCAGGTGCATCCGCCGCGAGAGCTGCTCGCGGGTGGCGGGCACGAGCACCGAAAGCTCGGCGATGTCGGCCGCCTGAATCGGATAGCGCCGGTCGGGGAGGTCGAGGCCGCGGAGGATCGCGGGCTCGCTTGCCGCCTGCCGCGCCGTGGCCACACCTATGCCCCCTGGCCCCGGGATCGGCAGCCCATAGGTCGGCTCGAAGAGGTAGGCCTCCCCGCCGGCAATCAACGCCGGAATCCAGGGCCGCAGCGTGCCGGCGGCGGCGTCGCCGGTGGCGAGCATCACGCCATCGAGGCCGGCATGCCGGAGCAGTTCAAGAAACATCCAGGCCCGCTGCGGACCGCTCGCCCGGCCGGCGAGCAGGATCTCGCCGGGGAGAAACCACCGGCTGCCCGGATTGGCTACCGTCGGCACCATCGGCGGATCGCTCGTGATCGCCAGTGACCGCACTGTCCAGTCAAAGAGCTTCTGTGCCACTTCGAGATCATCGATCGCATCGCCGCGGGCGGTGGCGGCGATGTCGGCCAGCCAGCGTTGGTCGCGGAGCGCGGGAATGTCGTTGACAGCGTCGAACGTGCTGCTCGAGAGCGTCTCGGCCGCGTCGCCGCGGAGATTCGCCGGGAGCGTCTCGAGCAGCGGATCGAGCTTCCAGGAGACGGTGCGATCACCCCCTTCCAAGGCGACCGCATGGCTCCATTGGTTGATGCGGTCGAAGACCTGCGCGAAGGCCGAGGCTTCATCGTATCCCTCGAGCCGCCCGAGCACCGCCATCGCGCCGTCGAGCAATCGATCGCGAACGGCCTGCGGCACCGCCGCGGTGGCGCGGACGGCCTCGTTGGCTCCGGCCCCCGCCTGCCCGTGGCTCGACGCCGTGGTGCGACCGCCGCAGCCGCAGATGCCGAAGCACGCGATGGCCAGCGCGAGTCCCTGCAGCCAGTGGCGAAGCGGCCCTCGACGGATCATGCCTGCGGCCTCTGCTCTGGATTGCCGCGAAGCCGAGCCTCGTGGATGAGGAGCACCCGCTCGAGCACGCCGTGCAGGGCGTCGAGCGGCACCATGTTGGGGCCGTCGCTCGGGCTCGAATCGGGGTCGGGGTGGGTTTCGAAGAACACGCCGTCGATCCCGACGGCCGCGGCCGCGCGGGCCAGCGGCTCGACGAGCGTGCGGTCGCCGCCGGTGGCGCCGCCGAGGCTCGCCGGCTGCTGCACCGAATGCGTGGCGTCGAAGATCACGGGCACGCCGAGCGACCGCATCGTGATCAGCCCCGCGAAGTCGTTGACGAGCCGCCCGTAGCCGAAGAACGTCCCCCGTTCGCAGAGCATGATGTCGCGGCAGCCGCCGGCGAGCAGTTTGGCCACGGCGTGCCGCATGTCGCCCGGCGCGAGAAACTGCCCCTTCTTCACGTTCACGGCCCGCCCCGTGGCAGCGGCCGCGAGCAGGAGATCGGTCTGCCGGCAGAGGAACGCGGGGATCTGCAGCAATTCGCAGACCTGACCAGCCGCCGCGGCCTGTTCGGGCAGGTGAATGTCGGTCGTCACGGGGAGGCCGGTCTGCTGTCGCACCTTGTCGAGCACGGCCAGCCCCTCGTCGATACCGAGCCCGCGAAACGCGCCGCCGCTCGTGCGGTTGGCCTTGTCGAACGAGGCCTTGAAAACGACCTGGATGGAAAGCCGCTGCGCGAGCACGGCGAGCGACTCGGCGATCCGGAGGCAGAGCGACTCGCTCTCGATGACGCAGGGCCCGGCGATGACGAGCAGCGGGCAACCGGGGCCACAGTGATGGCGACCGATGACGGCCGGCAGGCGCGGATTCACGAGGAAGTCTCCGGGGTCACGACCAATTTCTCCGCTGGGAAGCAACGGCTGCCCGGGCAAGGCTTCTCCAGGCGCGAGCAAATCATACCGGCCTTCGGCCGACGATCACGGCACGGGCTCCCACACGCGGCCGAAACCGCCGCAATTTGCAACGCGGTGTGGCGAAATCGAACGCGCCGGCGCCGCGTGCTGCGGCGCGGCAAAAACCGCAAAACTCAGCCGCGGCATCCGCAAACGAGCCAAAATGCAGCAGCCGCTGCCGTTCGTAAAAAAATCGGCACGCGGGCCGGCGGTTTGGCACGCGGGATGCACCTCTTGGTACGTCGTCGGGGACCTCCGGGTTTCCGACACCCACTGACTCAAGACACACACGTCTTCAAGGTGGGGCCTCCGACTTCCTTCTGGCCGTGCGGTCGCTTGCCCCTGACCCGCATGTCCATGGCAGGGCGCTCCTGCCGAGTCTGAGGCCCCACTTTTTTTATTGTGCCGCCTGTGGGACCCCAGACTCTTGACGCTGGCCGTGTTTCTGCGCTATTTTTGCGGGATTCCGGCTGTTCCTATTGGTCCCCCACCGGTCTATAGCCCGGCCGCCGCCAGCGTAGCTTCAATTGGCAGAGCACCGCATTCGTAATGCGGGGGTTGCGGGTTCGACTCCCGCCGCTGGCTCTCGACTTACGATTGTGATCCGAACTCACGAACCACGCTTCATCCGTCCTTCGCAGAGGCACTTTTCGATGACTGCTACCGCCGCCCTCGACATCCGCGACCTCGTCACCGGCACCGGGCCATTTGGCCCCGCCGAGATCCGCCACCTGCTGGAGGCACTCGGCGCCGAAGCGGCCGCCCACCGCGACCTGCGGCTGGCGGTTCAGGAACTGGAAAATGCCGGCGAGCGTAGCCCGGCGGCAGCGGTGCGGCTCGGTGTCTGCCAGTATCTGCTCGGCCGCTCACAGGCGGCGCTCGACACGCTCAAGTCCAGCGACGGCAGCGCCCTTGCCCTCTTCTATCAGGGGCTGGCCCACGCGTCGCTGGGCGCGACCGAGGCGGCCCACTACGAGAAGGCCCGCGAGGCCTTCGCCGGAGCGCGGAAGGCCGGCTACGACGCGGCTGCGTGCGATGTCGCGGCCGCCGAGGCGCTGCGTTCCGAGGGCCGTCTCGACGACGCCGCAAAGGCGATCGAAAAGGTCGAGAAGCGTGATGGCTCCGCCGATTACTGGGCCCTCAAGGGCTCGCTGCTCGCCGAGCAGGGCGGGGGGCTCGCCGACACCGTCGCGGCCCTCGAAAAGGCGATCGCCCTCGATGCCGGCCATCCCACGGCGCTGTTCACGCTCGGCGTGATCAATGACCGGCTCGGCAACGATGACGAGGCGAAGAGCTGCTATGAGCGGTCGCTCAGGCGTTATCCCGCGACCGTCGGGGCGCTGCTCAACCTCGGCCTGCTCTATGAAGACGAAGAAGACCTCGCCAACGCCCAGCGGTGCTACAAGCGGATTCTCGAGGCATTTCCGAACCACGCGCGGGCCCGTCTCTTCCTCAAGGATTCGACCGCCGCGAGCGACCTGAAGATGGACGAGCAGGAGCTCAAGTCGCGGGATCGCCTCGACCAGGTCATGAGCCTGCCCGTCACCGATTTCGAGCTCTCGGTCCGCAGCCGCAACTGCCTGCAGAAGATGGGCATCCTGACGCTCGGCGACCTTGCGAGGACCAGCGAAATAGAGCTGCTCGAGAGCAAGAATTTCGGCGAGACCAGCCTCGTCGAGATCAAGGAGATGCTGGCCTCGAAGGGTCTGTCGCTCGGGCAGCTCGCCACAGCCGTCGTCGCCGAGGAGCCGGCCGGCGAAGCGGAAGCCCCATCGGCCGACGAGCAGGAGATCTATTCGCTGCCGATCACCGAACTCAATCTCTCGGTGCGAGCCCGCAAGTGCACGACGAAGCTCGGCATCGCCACGATCGGCGAGCTCGTGCGGCGGACGGGCGAGGACCTGATGGAGTGCAAGAACTTCGGCGTCACGAGCCTCAACGAGGTTCGCGAAAAGCTCGCCGAGCGGGGTCTGAAGCTCCGTGGCGACTGACCGCCGGCAGGGAACCCCGCCGACGCCTACGCGGCGCAAAACGCTGAAAAACAAGCCCTTCTGGGCTTCAGCCCCCCACCCCAACGGGCGGGTGATTGTTTGCGTTTTATCGCGTTTCTCGGTAGCGTTGAACGAGCGGTTGATCGAGTTCCGTCATCCACCGGGGATCCTGCCTTGACCACGGCCAGTCTGAAGGAAAAGCCCGTCCGCGATCTTGCTCGGATGGCGAAGCAGCATGGCGTCGCCGGCTGGCATTCGATGCGGAAGGACCAGCTCATCAAGGCCTTGATCCGCAAGGCCAAAGCGCGTCGGCCGGTCACCGATGCCACCCCCTCAACCGGCCGCAAGCTGGTGGAGCGGCAAAGCGAGGAGATCGGGCCCACGAAGGGAATGCGCGACGCCGTCGTTGCGCAAAGGCTCCAGGAGGCCCGTGACCGGCTCGCCCGTGTCAAGAATCTCTCGACGCCCCCCGAAAACGGCCGCGGCTCCCGCACCGTCCGCGATCGGATGGTGGTGATGGTTCGCGGCCCCCATTGGATCCATGCCTTTTGGGAGGTGACCCCGCGGAGCATCGCCCGGGCCCAGGCGGCGCTCGACTCCGATTGGCACGCGGCCCGGCCGGTGCTGCGGCTCTTGGAGCTCGAGAACGGACTGACGGGCTCGCCCTCGGAGCGGGTGGTGCGGACGATCCCCGTCCATGGGGGCGTGAAAAACTGGTTCATCGACATCCGCGAACCGCTCCGCTGCCGCGTCGAGATCGGGTATGCCACGCCGTCGGGCCGCTTCCACGCGCTCGCCCGCAGTAACGCCGTCTCTACCCCCGCCGGTTCGCAGTGCGACACCCTCGATGCCCATTGGGGCGACATCGCCTCCAACTGCGAGAAGATCTACTCGATGAGCGGCGGTTTCTCGCCGGAAAACAACAGCACCGAATTGCAGGAGCTCTTCGAAGAGCGGCTGCGCCGGCCGATGGGCCCGCCGGCCTCGCGGCGTTCGTCCTCAGAATCGGAGTCCAACGAGGAGCGGACGAGCGACTTCCAGTTGCAGGTCGATGCCGAGATGATCGTCTACGGCGTCACCCAGCCAGGTTCCTACGTCACGCTCCAGGGGGAGCCGGTGAAGGTGCAGCCCGACGGCTCGTTTCGGGTGCGGGTCGATCTGCCCAACAAGCGGCAGGTACTGCCGATCATCGCCAGCACGGCCGACGGCGTGGAGCGGCAGACGGTGGTGCTCGCCGTCGAGCGCAACACCAAGTCGATGGAGCCACTCGGCCGCGACGCGTTCGACGGGTGATGAGATCCAAGTGACGAGGCGAGGGAGTCGGCTGAAGCTCACGGAGCATTTGGACCGAGTCTTCGAGGGCCACCGCGACGTGACTTCTGCCGCTCCCGAGCCGGTGCTACTCCAAACGCGACCGTGCTCTAGAATGGTGCAGTGAAAGGAGCGTGCGGCGATAAGTTTTCTGCCATGTTCGTGTTGCGTCGAACCATGTCGGTGAGCTCTTAACGAGGCTCGTTGGGGGCCGATGGTTCTGGCCGCGTGTATAGCCGGAGGCGGCGGTTCGTCCGTCGTCGCTCGGATCACATGCCCCGGAATCAAGGCACCCCCGTCTTTTTTTGAACGAGCTCTCCGCATTCCCCGTCGCCACGGCATTGCGGTGGAAAACTTATCGCCCCGCGCTCTTGGCGGCGGGTTTCTTCCACTCCTTGGCGGCCCACGCTGCGAAGAGCGACTGCGGCGACTCCTTGAAGACATCGGCAAACGCCTTGTCGAACGAGGCACCGGCGTCGATCGCTTCGATGAACGCCCGCAGCCGCGATTCCGACTTCGCGATGGACGGGATGAAGCCGCCGCCGATCCCCGCGATCGCCACCGGCCCGGCGCGGCCGTCGAAGTAATCTTCGGCCGATTCGAGCCGCTGGAGGTGCTCGAACGGCTCGCGACGCCAGGCTTTCACGACCGGGGCCTTGGGGGCCACCTTCATGGCCGCCATTCTCCCGGCACCGCCGGCAAACCAGGCCGGCACGCCCCGCGCGACGAGGGCCGCCGCGGCGATCTGCTCGGCTGCGAACGCCTCGATGTTCGCAGCCGTGAAAACAAAGGCTCCATAGGCGACATCGCCGATCATGCCCGCGTTGGCCACGAGCCCCTTGGGCCTTTCGTCGTGGAGGACTACCTCCCAAAACTCCGAATAGTCGACCGGCTTCGTAAACACGAAGACCGCCATGCCTCCCTTCACGAGCGGCGCATCGCCGTTCACGAGCAACCGTCGCACCGCCGCGGCGGCCTTCTCGCCGGCAACGGCGGCCGATGCCATGTCGGTCGCCTTCGCGTTGCCGATGACGACGAGGCCGTCGCGCGGCTCGACAATCGGCTGCTCATCGGGCAACGCCCGCCGCCAGAGCTTTTCGGCCGCCTCGAAGCGATGCTTCAACAGCTCGTCGTGCGGCATGGCCCGTACCCTGCCGGCCGACGCGACCGCCGCGAGCGTGTCTTGTGCCGAGAGCGCGTCGAGTTTCGCCCCCTGGTCGATCCATTGCTCGATGCTCGCGATCAGGTCGGCCGAGAGCGGCGGTCTCCCGATCGGCATCCGCTGCCCTTCGATGTCCGTGCCTTTGATCTTCTTCACGAGCAGGCTCTCCGCCCCTTTGCCGGCGAGAATCGCGGGGCCGCTCCGGCCGCCGCGCATGAGCTGCGCGAATGTCGTCACCGAGAAGCCCGACCTGGGGCGATCGTCGCCGTGGCAGCCGCTGCAGGTCTCGACGAGCGCCGGCGCGACCGCGGACGCAAACGACACGTCAGCGGCCGATCCGCTCGTGGCCGTCACCAGCAGGATGGCGACGAGCAGCGGGATCGTCGCTGGCAGCCCGGGAACGCGTCGCATGTCGAATTCCCCAATCGCAGATCTGCGGCGGCCCTAGCGATCCAGCGGGCCAACCAGAGGACCGCCGAACATCGCGCCGAGCACGAACGCCACGATACCGACCACCGGCACGAGGACCGCGAGAGCATACACGGCCCAGCGCGGCAAGGTCACGCCCACGGGCACGGCGATCGCCCCATCCTCGGCGCCGGCCGCGGCGCCGGCATCCGGGAGCTGAAACCCCGGGTCGGCAAACGAGCCTCCCGGTGCCGCCTCGAGCGCGGCGATCGACTTCTCCACCTCGCGGGTCTCGAAGGTCGTCTTGGCAGCGACCATGCCCCGCTGCATGCCCGGCACCACGACGCGGGTCTGGCACTTGGGGCAGGGGACCGTCGTTCCACCCCAGCGGGTTGGCACGTGCAGTTTCGCGCGGCACCCCGTGCAGCGGAATTCAATCGGCATCGCCGGGCCCCCGCCCGAGTTCATCCTCGAGCCGCCGCGACGAACGCGGAGGCGGCTGGTCGAGCGCGGAAACGCCGCTGGCCACCGCGGTAGCGATCACGGCCGTGAGCCAGACCGCGGCCAGGCCGAGCGCCACGCGGCCGCACACGGCGCCGCCGGTTTCGTCGCCGAGCGAATCGAGCAGGGTACCCAGCCCGAAGACGATCGACATCGCCACGGGGAGGAGCAGCGAGGAGGCCACGCCGACCAGCAGGATTCGCCTGAACACTCCTCGCATGGGCCAGATTTTCCTCAGGTGGTCAACGGTGCGGTGGCGAAAGAACCGGTGATGACGGTACCGGGGGATTGTGCGACGGTGGCAGGGCCATCGTCAAGAAACACCCGCTCGCGCTACACTGGAACGATGCCACAGCGACGCCCCCGGCCCGTGCCCCGCCTCGTCTTCATCCCGACCCTCGTTCTGGCCGCCGCCCTGGCGGCTCCATGGGCGGCGGCGGATCGGGTCGAACTCTCCGACGGCCGCGTGCTCGAGGGCCGTTTCGTGATGCTGCCGGGGGTGGCCCTCGATCCGGCGATCGAAGCCGCCCGTGGCAACCCGGCCGGCACGCCGATCTTGATGTGCGACGACGAGCTCACCCGCACGATGGTCTCCAAACGGCGGGTGGTGAAGGTGGAGGCCTCCGAGCCCGGCCCCGGCCTCGAGCGGATCGACATTCCCCAGCGGGTTCCGGAAAACGGCCGGCGGGTGACGGCCGTTGGCGGCATCGTGGAGACGACGCCATTCGATGAATTCGGCCGGCGGGTCATCGGCCTCGCCACGGGGTCAGGCCGGGTGGACCTCGTGCAGGGCATCACGCGGATCACGCCGCGCTGGACGAGCGTGGAAGGGATCGCGACGGAGCATCCGGTGCTCCTCGACATGCGGGTCGCCACGTCGTCGATCCCGCGGGACGTGCTGCGACGGGTGATCGATCAGCACATCGACCGCACGAATGCCGATCAGCGGCTGCGGGTCGTGCGGCTGTTGCTGCAGGCGGATCGCTACGACGACGCCCGCCAGGAACTCGACGCCGTGCTCGCGGCCTTCCCCGATCTCGCCAGCCTCTCCGCCGAACGCAAGGGACTCGCGCAACTCGCCGCCGCCAAGCTGCTCGACGAAATCCTGATGCGGAGCCGGGCCGGCCAAGATCGCCTCGCCATGCAGTTGCTGACCGACTTTCCCGCCGCCGACGCCGGCGGCGAAGTGGTCGAAGCGGTGCGCGAGGCCCGCGATGCCTACCGCGAGCGGCAGGAGCGGGCCCGTCGGCTCGTGCAGGCGATTCGTGACCGGCTCGCCGCCACCGGCGACGCGGCGAGCGATTCCCCCGCAGGGGCCATCGTCGAGGAGATCGGCCGCGAACTCTCGTTTTCCTCGCTCGACCGGCTCGCGGCGTTCGACCGCCTCGGCACCGATCCCACGCTGCCGGCCGACCGGGCGCTGGCGATCGCGATTTCCGGCTGGCTGCAAGGTGCCGCCGACGCCACCGACAACCTCAAGCTTGCGGTCTCGGCCGCCCGGGTCCGCGATCTCGTCCGCGACTACCTACGGGAAGGCGATCCCGAGGCGCGGCGGCGGCTGCGGGCGAAGCTCGGCGCCGAGGAGGCCTTTTCGCCGGCCACCGTCGCCAGTATCGCCCGGCAGATGCGGCCGCCGCTCGATCCGCCGGCGGCGATCGCGGCCGGGCTCCACGAGGTCGAACTGCCGGCCCGCGACGGTGAGCCGCCGGTGCATTGCCTCGTGCAACTTCCCCCCGAATACGATCCACTGCGTCGCTATCCCACGATCGTTTCACTCCATTCCGCCTGGTCCACGCCGCTCAACCAGATCGAATGGTGGGCGGGGCAGCCCGGCCCCGACGGCATCCGCCGCGGGCAGGCGGCGCGGCACGGCGCGATCGTCATCGCCCCGGCGTGGGCCGCATCCGGTCAGCCCGCCTACGGCTACTCGGCCCGCGAGCATGCGGCGGTGCTCGACTCCCTGCGGGGAGCCGAGCAGCGGTTCTCGATCGACACCGACCGCGTCTTTCTCTCCGGCCACTCGCTCGGCGGCGACGCTGCCTGGGACATCGCACTGGCTCACCCCGATCTTTGGGCGGGGCTCGTGGCGATCTCGCCGGCCGCCGGCAAATACGTGAACCACTACTGGCACAACGCCCGCACGCTGCCGATCTACGTCGTCGCCGGAGAACTCGATTCCGCGCTCATGGGCCGCAATGGCATGGACCTCGACCGCTACTTCACGAAAGGGTTCGACGCCACCTACGTCGAATACCGCGGCCGCGGTCACGAGCACTTTTCCGACGAACTGCTGCGGATCTTCGACTGGATGAGCCGCAAGCAGCGGATGTTCTTTCCGCCGTCGATCGATGTGGTGGCCATGCGACCATGGGACCGCTTCTTCTGGTGGGTGGAGCTCGCGGGCGCCCCGCCGAAGACGGTCGTCCTGCCCGCGCAATGGCCGCCCGCGACGGGCTTTCGCCCGCTCTCGATCGAGGCGAAGACGACGCCGGGCAACGGCGTCGTGGTGCGGTGCGGCGCCGATCGGGTGAAGATCTGGCTCTCACCCGAGCTCGTCGATTTCGGTCAGCCGATCTCCGCCACGCTCGACGGCCGAAAGCTCGCCCGCGACGAGATCGAACCAAGCGCAGACGTGATCCTCGAAGACCTCCGCCTCCGTGGCGACCGCCAGCACCCCTTCTGGGCGGTCGTGGAGTCCCGGTAGGACAGGCTTCAGCCTGTCACGTGGGGATTCCTCACCGCCCCACAGGCGTGGCGGGCGTGCGGGCCACTTCGGGCTCCTGCTGACTGCGGGGCAGGGCGATGCCGGCCAGATACCAGCCGTCGGCGACCGACTCCATGCCGAGGCCAACCGTGCCGAAGTAGCGGCGAATGAGCTCGAAGTCGGGCAGCGTGCTGCCGTCGATCTTCTGCGACCGCACAGTCCCTTCCTTGCCGTCGCCGAGGAGACCGTTGAGCAACTGGCCCATCAGGCTCTTCGACTTGGGCATCGAGCCCGACTTCAGCATCTCGTAGGCGGGCCGCACCGCCTCTTCGGCCCGGCCAAACGAACGCATGGCGCTCGTCGCCGGGAAGAGCTTCTTCATCTCGGCGGTGACGGCCGTGTAGTCGGCGGCGGAGCCGAGCGACTCGCCCCCCCCCTTCGTGGCCAGCACGCGCTCGAGGAAGTCGCGGTGGGAGGCGATCAAGAGGTGGCCATGGGCCACGGTGACGGCCGAATGGGGCAGCAGCTTTTCTTCGCGCTCACGAAGCCGGTTGCGGCGCCGGTGGGCGTCGTCGTCATCGCCATCGCCGCCATCGGCATGGGCGATCGCACCGCCCGGCGTCTCCACCTCGAGCTTCGGAATCGCCATCGAGCGGTCGATCATCTCCCAGATCACATGGTCGCCCGACTGCACCTTTTGCATGTCGGGGTCGGTGGCCATGCTCTTGGCGACGGTGGCGGCGACCTTGTCCGCGTCAACGGCTTCGATCGCGATCACCAGCCGCTCGCAATCGGTGCTGATCGGTGTGGCGTAGTCGCTGATCACGGAGACTCGCTTCCCCAGGCAGGCGACGAGATCCTTCTCGACGTCGATCTGCGGACCATCCGGATCCTCCTTCAGTGAGGCGATCACGTCGTCGAACACGCCCTTCTCGCCGACGACGTCGTCCACCAGCGATTCAGCCGAGTTGAAGGCGTTGGCAAGGTCGAACTGCATCGCCACCCAGCTCGACACGTCGCGCGGCACCCACTGCGGCGGGTCGATGCGGTCGGAGTTGGGAAACTGCAGCATCCGCGCGGCGAGGTCGAAGCGATCGGCCGCGAAGGGCTGCCGGCCGGCCAGCGGCGGCGCATAGATCATCGAGTGATGGCGAGCCTCGTAGATGCCGTCGTCGAAGAAGACGACGCCGCCAGCACCCTTGATGGCATCGAAGCCCTGCCGGCCGAGGATGGCGACATAGTCGGGGCCCTTGCGCTTCTCGCGCGGCGGATTGTTGGCCTGATAGACCTTTGCGTAGCCCAGCGGATCGACGAACCAGCGCAGCGGCGAGGCGGCCGCCGGCACCTGCTTGCCGCACCGTGTCGCCACGGCCTGGAAGGCGGGAAGCGTCGATAGGTTGTCCTTGCGGCCCTGCTTGAGCGTGGAGAGCACCTGCGCGACCATCGCCGGGTTGTCGCCAACGACGAGCGCCGAGGGGGCCTGCGCAAACGACACCTGCCGTTCGCGGGCGACGATGGCGTTTGGCTCGGGCGGCAGCTTGAACGTGGTGATGCCCGCGGCCGTGGCCGCCTCGTCGGCGACCTTCGTGGCCTTCTGCTCGAGCAATCGCTGCTCGATGCGGTCGACCAGCGCCTTCGTCTCCGCCTCGTTGCCGGTCGTATCGACGAGCAACAGCGAGGTCAGCATGCCTGGCGTGGGCTCGATCGCGGCCATGGCAAGCTCGCCGCCGGGGATCTCTTCGAGGTCCTCGAGCGTCAGCCCGAGCTTGCCGAGCCGCTGCTTGCCGGCATTCTTCAGCTGTTCGCGGAAGCTCTCCACGAAGGGCTTCATGACCGGATCCTTCACCATCTGGCCATACTCGGTGCGGTCGAAGGCCGCCTGCAGGGCCTTGGGATTGGCGATGCTCAGCCAGGCCCGGGTCGTGGCGGGGAAAACGGTCTCACTGGGCGGAAACGAGCCAGCGGCAGCCGCAGACGGCACCAGCAACAGACCGAGGACAACCCCCAGCAGCATGTTTCCCTTCACGACGAAAGCTCCTTCTTTGATCTGCAAGAAAAACGGGCTCAACTGATAACAGTGTGGCAGGAACGGGCAAATTGCTCAATGTCATTGTGCCGCGGCGCTTGCGGCAATTCCGGGTGTCTGGGCACCGACGTCGGCCACCCCGGCTGGCCGCGCGGCGGCCAGTCCAAAGCCAATGAGCAGGGTGAGCGCCGCAGCCAGGGCCACGGACAGCGCCACGGCTTGGGCGGTCTCGGCAGATGCCCCTGCGACGGCGAGCGACCAGACGATCACCGCCAGCACCGCCGCCGCGACGACGAGCACGACGATCGTGACCGCAGCGGCACGGATCCCGGTCATCCCACCGGCGCCGAGCGCGGCGGCGACGACTGCCGGCCAGCCGAGAATCGCCGCCGGCGTCACGATGGCAGCGAGCGACTGCCGCACCCGCGGCCGCCGCCAGCCTCCCGGATCGATCGCGCCATCACCAAGCGCGGCCTCCGGCACCGCGAGCGCCACGAACCAGCCGGCCGACAAGAGAGGAAGGAGCGACGCCCGCGATGGATCAAGAAAAAGCCAGCCGATCATGGCGGCAAGCGCCGAGGCCATCGCGACCGCAGTGAGGCAGAGCCGGAGCGTTCGCGGCGGCCCGGAGTCGTGCAGCCATGCATAGGCCGCACGCCGTCGCCAGTCGATGCCGGCCGCCACGAGCCCGGCCACGATCCAGGCAGCCATGGCAATCACCGGCGCCACGCCCGACGCTGGCATGCCCACGGGCGCAGCGATCTGCACGGCCCCAATGGCGCCGGCCGCCCCGGCGATGCCCGCCATCACAAGCGCGAGACTCGCCGCATCGGCGGCGGGAACGCCGCGCCGCCTGACCGCGAAGCACGTCGCCGCGGCAGCAGCGAGCCCGATCGACGCGGCGACCGCCGGCGGGGCGGGGCAGGGAGGAGCCAGCGCGGCGCCCAGGACGAGGCCAACGGCCGGCCAGGCGACCCGCTCGACGAGCCACACGAGCGGCGCCCGCGACGCCGTGCCGAGCGCGGCGCAGGCCCGCAGCGGCAGGTTGCCGATGGCACCGACCGCGAGCAACGCTCCCGCGCCGAGCGCCACCATGCCTGAGGTGGTCCCTGCATGCGACGCATCCGCCGCGACCGGCACGGCTGCCAGGAGCATCAGCCACGACGCCGGCCGCCGCGCGTCGGTCCGCGCAAAGAGTCCGGCAAGCCGGAGCGACTCGTCGAGCGCTGGCATGGCACGATCACCCGGAGCCTGCTGGCGGCCGGCCGTCAGGACCGGGGCCGCACCTGCCCCTGCACCCGCAGCGGCAGGCCGAGGATCCGCAGGAAGCCCTCGGCATCGGTCTGATTGTAGGAGCCGCCCCCCTCCATCGACGCGATCGCGGCGTCGTAGAGGCTGTTGCCGCTCTCGCGGCTCTTCACGAGCATGTTGCCCTTGTAGAGGTTCAGCTCCACCGTGCCGGCCACCGGCTTCTGCGCCTCGCGGATGAAGGCGAGCAGGGCGTCCATCTTCGCGCAATACCAGAAGCCGTAATAGACCATCTCAGCAACCTCCGGCGAGAGCCGGTCGCGGAGATGGACGAGATCCCGGTCGAGCGTCATCTGCTCGACGAGCCGGTGGGCCTCGTAGAGGAGCGTCATGCCCGGCGCCTCGTAGACGCCGCGGCTCTTCATGCCGACGAGCCGGTTCTCGACGATGTCGGTTCGGCCGATGCCATTCCTGCCGCCGATCTCGTTGAGCGCGAGCACGATCTCGTGGGGCTTCATCGCCTTGCCGTTCACGCGGACGGGCAGTCCCTGCTCGAAATCGATCGTCACGGTCTCGGGCGTGTCGGGCGCCGCCTGCGGCGAGACCGTCATGCCAAAATCGACGAGGCCGAAGCCGTCGGTCGTGAGCTCCTCGAGCAGGCCGGCCTCGTAGCTCGTGTGGAGGCAGTTTTCGTCGGAGCTGTAGGGCTTCCCCTTCGAGGCCTTCACGGGAATGTTTTTCTGCTCGCAAAACTCGATCAGTTCCTTGCGGCCGGGGAAGCGGTCGCGGAATTCGGCGATCCGCCAGGGGGCGAGCACCGTGATCGCGGGGTCGATCGCCTCGGCGGCGAGCTGGAAGCGGCACTGGTCGTTGCCCTTGCCGGTGGCGCCGTGGGCGTAGACCGTCGCTCCCTCGCGGTGGGCGATCTCGACGCAGACCTTGCTGATCAGCGGCCGGGCGATCGACGTGCCGAGCAGATAGGTGCCCTCGTAGCGGGCCTGCCACTGCATCGTCGGGAAGGCGAAGTCGCGGCAGAGCTCCTCGCGCACGTCCACGATCATGGCCTTCACGGCGCCGCAATCCCGCGCCTTCTTGAGCGTCGCCTCGCGATCCTCGCAGGGCTGCCCGAGATCGACGTAGACGGCGATCACGTCATACCCCTTCTCGATGAGCCAGCCGAGAATCACCGACGTATCGAGCCCGCCCGAATAAGCCAGCACACACTTTTTCTTCATCTGCTTTTTTCTCTCACAAGATGGCGATCGTCATAGAGGTAGGCTCCGGAATCGGCTGAAGCTCGAGGAGCATTGGGCGCATCCTCGCCCCCGCGACGAGACTTCTGCCGTTCCGGAGCCGGCGAATCAACTGCCGGGTTTTTCATACCTCGTGCACGAGGGCCATATTGTGGCCTCCCGTTCCGAAACCGGAACCCGCCACCAGCAAAATCCGGTCGCCACGCTGAAGACGCCCCTCGCGCAGCCCCCAGGCGGTGACGTGCTCGAGGATCGCGCCGGAGTCGGTGGTCGCCACGGCCGCCAGCGGGGTCACGCCCCAGTAGAGCGCCATCTGCCGGAGCGTGGCGGGATCGTCGGAGAGGCCGACCGTCGGCACGGCGCCGCGGCGCTTCGAACGCGCGATCGCCGTCAGGCCGCTCTTGCTCGCCACGACGAAGAGCTTGGCGTCGAGCTCGCCGGCGATGCGGCTCGCGCCGTCGACCACGGCCTGCGTGATCGGGTGCAGCCCCTCGACGAGAAATTCCGGCGAGGGGAGAAACTCCTGCACGGGCACGCCCGCCGACCCGCGGGCCGCCTGGAAGCGGCCTTCGAGGTAATGCCAGCGGTCGGCGAGGTATTGCTTCTCGGTCTCGCTGGCGATCCGCCGCATCATCTCGACCACGAGCCGCGGGTGGTCGCCGATCGCCGTCTCGCCGGAGAGCATGCAGGCGTCGGCGCCGTCGAGGATCGCGTTGGCCACGTCGGTCGCCTCCGCGCGGGTGGGCCGCCGCGCGTGCTGCATGCTGTCGAGCATCTGCGTGGCCACGATCACCGGCTTCTGGTAGCGCTGGCAGGTGCGGATGATGAGCTTCTGCACCATCGGCACGCTGGCCACGTCGGTTTCGACGCCGAGGTCACCGCGGGCCACCATCACCGCGTCGGCGGCATCGACGATCGACTCGAGATTATCGATGGCCTCGCGCTTCTCGATCTTGGCGACGACCCGCGCGACCGACCCGCGGGTGCGCAGCAGTTCCTTGAGCAATTTCACTTCGACGGCCGACCGCACGAACGACAGGCTCACGAAATCGACGCCGGCCGACGCCGCCCATTCGGCGTGCTGCCAGTCGGCGCTGCTCATCGCCGCGACGGAGAGCTTCACCCCGGGCAGGTTGACCCCCTGCCGGCTGCGGACCGTACCGCCTTGGATGATGCGGCACCGCACCCAATCAGCGTTGCGCTCCTCCACGACGAGGCTGATCGTGCCGTCGGCGAGCATCACGGCATCGCCGACGGCGAGCTCGTCGATGAGGGGCGCGTAGTTGGTGGTGAATTCCTCGGGGCCGTGGCTCTCCGTGCCGCGGACGAATCTGACATGCGCCCCTTCGACGCATTCCACTGCGCCGCCGGGCAGCTCGCCAAGCCGGATCTTCGGCCCGGCAAGATCGGCGAGCACACCGATCGGGCGCTCTGTCGCCTCCGACACGCGGCGGATCCGATCGAGCGTCTCCTGGTGCTCTGGGATCGAGCCGTGGGCCATGTTGAGGCGGAAGACGTCGACGCCAGACTCGACGAGGCCGCGGATCGAGTCTTCGGACCGCGAGGCGGGGCCCATCGTGGCGACGATCTTCGTGCGGACGATGCGGGGGGCGGGGGCGGGAGGCGTGGCAGGGGAAGGCATGGTGCGCGTCCTGTTCGTGGAGGGAGGGCGGCGGGGCGGGATGCGTACCAGAAGGATCGGTGAGTGTATCCTCAAGGTAAGGAAAAGGTGTCAGGACTCTTTTTCTTACCCTACGTTTTCCTTGCCCATCCTTGTGGTGAGAAAAAGAGTCCTGACACCTTTTCCTCGAGGAATGAGGATGCCCCACACGAATTGGAAAAACCGCCGCGTCATCGTGGCCGGAGGCACGGCCGGCTTCGGCCTCGTGCTCGCCCGGCATCTGCTGCGGGCCGGTGCGACCGTGCTCGTCGTGGGCAGGTCGTCCGACGGCGTGCGGCAGGCGTTCGAGGCCTGTGAGCGATCCGGGCAATCGACGGCGTCGCTGCATGGCGTCGCCGCCGACCTCGGCCGGGCAGGGGAGGGGGGACGCGTGGCCGGTGAGGCGCTTCGGCTTCTCGGCGGCATCGACGACCTCCTCTTCTGCGTCGGCCGGTCGGGCAGGGCGGCGATGTTGAAAGCCTCCCGCGAGACGATCCAGGAATACCTCGACGCCAATCTGCTGGCGGCGATCGAGATCACGCAGGCCGTCGCCGACGACGTGGCCGCGGCGCGGGGCCACCTCGTCTACATCGGCAGCCTCGCCGGCAAGATCGTGATGCCATTCATGGGGCCGTATAGCGTGGCGAAGTCGGCGCTTGCGGCCTACGTCGATGCAGTGCGGCTCGAGCTGGCGCCGCGTGGCGGCCACGTGTTGCTCGTCTCGCCGGGGCCGATCCGCCGCGCGGAAGACGATCCCGCCGCCGACCGGGCCGCCGACCGCTATGCCAAGGAGGCGAAGTCGGCCGGCCTGCCGGCGGAGGCCGCGGCGCCCGGCGGCACGACGAGCCTTTCGCAGCTCGACCCCGATCTCCTGGCCGCGAAAATTCTCGCGGCCTGCGACCGTCGCACGAGCGAGCTCGTGATGCCGCGGAAGGTGGGCCTGCTGGCCGGTCTCATCGAGTGGTTTCCCGACGCCGGTCGGCGACTCCTCGCCCGGGCCACGCGCCGCGGGTGAATGGCCGGATGGTGATGGCTCGCGTCATCCCCGTCGCTTCCGCGAGGGGCTTGTGGAGCGGGGCAGCGGCCACGGTCTTATTTCTTGCTGCCGTTCCACGCCTCCGACCTTCACCAGTCTGGGCCTTCGGCCTCGATCTCGGCGGTGAGCACCCGCAACCGCGCGAGCATCGCGGCAAGTCGCTCTGGCTCCCGCTCTGCGAGGCTCGTTGTCTCCGCCCGGTCCGTGGCGAGGTTGTAGAGCTCCGGTTTTTCAGGTGCCTCGTCCGCTACGATCTTCCACGGCCCCTCACGGAGCGCGACGAACCCGCCCCATCGCCAATACATCGGCGCGGAGCGTTTCGGGGAGCGTGACCTCGCTCGCCCGCAGTTGGATCGGGCTGCCTTCCGGAATCCGGGTGAAGACGCCCGTCCGGTAGGGATGCCGGCCGGTGAGAAGCGCCGCCCGCGAGGGCGAACAGACGGGGCAGGCGGAGTGGCAGTCGGCGAGCCGCAGGCCCTCGGCTGCAAAGCGATCGAGGTTCGGTGTGATCGCGGCCGTGTTGCCGTAGCAGCCGAGTTCGCCGTAGCCGAGATCGTCGGCGTGGAAGAGGACGATGGTGGGCCGGGAATCGGCGGCAATCCCCGCAGCGGCGGTGATGGAGGCGGCGAGACAAGCAACCGTGCCGAACGTCCGGATCACGGTGCTCAAGGCTGCGTCTCCTGCTTCACAAGCGGCTTCGTCGCGGACGTTCGGAGAGACTGCCGCTCGTAGGCGGTCTTGAACGGAGTCTCCGCCGGGCCGTCGAGATTCTCGTTGACGAGGTCGGGCTGCACGCTCCGCCACCAGGCGTCGTACGCGTCGGCCAGCCGGGCGACGACGTCGGGGTGTTCCTTCGCCACGTCCGCCTTCTCGCCCGGATCGGTTGCGATGTCGTAGAGCTCCCAGCCGTCGGGGCGGTTCTTCACGTTGACGAGGCTCCACTGCCCCTCGCGGATCCGGCAGTTGCGGTAGCCGCTCTCCGCCGCCTTGCCGCGATCCCAGCGGCCGACGTGCGTCACGAGCGGCCGATCGGGCCAGGCGATCCTCGCGCCCCGCAGCAGGCGCGCGAAACTCCGTCCCTCGATCTTCCCGGCGAGATTCTCCGGGATGCTCACACCCGCGATGTCGCAGAGCGTCGGCAGGACGTCGATGTGGGCCAAGAGCGAGGCGACGTCCATGCCCGCGGGAAGATTCCCCTTCCACCGCCAGAAACTCGGCACCCGCGTCCCGCCGCGATAGGGCGAGACCTTTTGACCCCGCATCCCGTCGTTGAAGACCCTCGCCCCGGTGGCCGTGCCGTTGTCGGTGGTGAACACGACGAGCGTATTCTCCGCCAACCCCCACTCGTCGAGCCTCGCGAAGAGCCGCCCCATGTTCGCGTCGATGTTCTCGATCATGCCGTAGAACTTCGCGATCTTCTCCCGCTCTGTCGCGTCGGTGATCCCGGCCGCCAGGAGCTTCGCGAGATACGGGGTGTCGGAGCCGGGCGGGCAGTCGAGCGGATCATGCGGGGCATTGGGCGTGATGTAGCAGAAGAACGGTTCTGCCGACTTCCGGCGGGCGTCGATCCATTCGATCGCCGCGTCGAAGAAGACGTCGGTGCAGTAGCCCTTGGTCTTCACGAACGAGCCGTCACTGCGGATCACGGGATCGAAGTAGGTGTTGCCCGGAGCGTCGCCGCAGCTGCCCGGAAACGATTGGCCGATCCCGCCCCCGCCATGGATGAAGACTCGGTCGAAACCGCGGTTCGCCGGCTGGTAGGCGTCCTCGTCGCCCAAGTGCCACTTGCCGAAGATGCCAGTCGTGTAGCCGGCGGTCTTCAGGAGCTGCGGCAGCGTCGTCGCCGAGAGGGCGAGCCTCTCCCGCTCGAAGATCGTGTGGGTCACGCCGGAGCGAAACTCGTGCCGGCCGGTCATGAGGGCGGCCCGGGTAGGCGAACACGTCGGGCTCGCGTGGAACTCGGTGAGACGCACGCTCTCGGCATGCATTCGGTCGAGGCTGGGCGTGCTGATAACCGGGTTGCCATGGGCGGCGATGTCGCCGTAGCCCTGGTCGTCGGTCATCACGTAAATGATGTTGGGACGGCTGTCCGCGGCGGCGACGACTCCAGCCAGACCGGCGACAACCCAGCCGCACGTGGCAAAGATGCGAACCGTGCACCGCCCTGTAGGTGCTCGCCAACTCATGTCGATCCTTTCAACCCACCGAAGGCCGGCGGGATTTTTCTTAGGATCGTAGCATCCGTTTCCGACGGCCGGCGAGTCGACGCGGGTAGCGACAAACGCCCCGCGGGGCGGTATACCAATGGCCCCGCGGCCTATCGAGGGCGGCCGCACGAATCACCGCAGGAGCCGAGTTCCATGGCAGAGGCGTTTTCGGGCATCGGGAAGATCAAGTACGAGGGGCCCACGACGAAGAACATGCTGGCCTTCCGGCATTACGACGCCGATGCGCTCGTCGAAGGCAAGCCGATGCGGGATCACCTGCGATTCGCCGTCTCCTACTGGCACACGATGCGCGGCACCGGCGGCGATCCCTTCGGCCCCGGCACGATGGTCCGCCCCTGGGAAACCGAGAGCGATCCGCTGAAGGCGGCGCTCAATCGGGTGGACGTGGCCTTCGAGTTCCTCGAAAAGCTCGGCTGCGACTTCTACTGCTTCCACGATCGCGACGTGGCGCCCGAGGGAGCGACGCTTGCCGAAAGCAACAAGCACTTCGACGCCGTCGCCGACGCGCTCGAGAAGCACCAGACGCGGTCGGGCAAGAAGCTGCTCTGGGGCACGGCCAATCTGTTCAGCAATCCGCGGTACGTCCATGGCGCAGCCACGAGCCCCAACGTCGAGACCTTCGCCTACGCCGCAGCGCAGGTGAAGAAGGCAATGGAAGTCACGCACCGTCTCGGCGGCGCGGGCTACGTTTTCTGGGGCGGCCGCGAGGGCTACCAGTGCCTCTGGAACACCGACATGAAGCGGGAGATCGACCACCTCGCGAAGTTCATGCACATGGCGGTCGACTACGCGAAAGAGATCGGCTTCACCGGCCAGTTCTACTTCGAGCCCAAGCCCCGCGAGCCGATGAAGCACCAATACGACTTCGACTCGGCGACGTGCATCAACTTCCTGCGTTCCTACGGTCTCGAAAAGCACGTGAAGATGAACATCGAGACCAACCACGCCACGCTCGCCGGCCACGAGATGCAGCACGAACTCGAATACGCCGGCATGCAGGGCTTCCTCGGCTCGATCGATGCCAACACCGGCGACACGCTCGTGGGCTGGGACACGGACCAGTTCCCGACGAACATCTACCTCACGACCCAGATCATGCACTCAATCCTGAAGTATGGCGGCCTCGCCCCGGGCGGCGTGAATTTCGACGCCAAGGTCCGCCGCGAGAGCTTCGAGCCGGTCGACCTCTTCCACGCCCACATCGGCGGCATGGACGCCTTCGCCCGCGGGCTCAAGATCGCCGCGGCGATCCGGGCCGACGGCGCGGTGCAGAAGCTCGTCGAGGAGCGGTATGCATCCTGGTCGAGCCCGCTCGGCAAACGGATCGAGTCGGGCAGCGAGAGCCTCAAGTCGCTCGAGCAGGAGATGCTCACGAAGGGCGAGGCGGAGCCGTGCAAGAGCGGCCGTCAGGAACTCTTCGAGAACCTGATCAACACCTACCTCTAAGCCGACGACTTGAAAACCCGTCTCCCGACCGAGCTCTCCGCGCTCCTGCACGGGCTGTTCGCCCCGGCGAAGCGGCTCGCGCTCCAGTGGCGGGCCGCGCGGTGCCTGCATGGCGGCCTGCCCCGGCTCTTCCTGCCGGTCCGCAGCCGCGGGGGAGACGGGCCCAAGACCGCGAGCATCGTGACGATCCGCAAGCGGGGCGGCCGGCTGGCCGCGATCGAGGCGGATGTCTCGTGGCTTGCGGGCCGCAGCGGCTTCTCGACCGCCTGGAGGCGGCTTGGCGCGTTCGTGAACCTCCTCTCGCATCCCGACGTCGTCGATGGCGAGTGGCGGGCCGACCTCGGTGATTCCGTGCACGAGCCGGGGCCCATACTGGGGTTTTGCTCGAATCTTCGCGACACGCTCCTCGTGCCTGATCGCGGATTCCAGGCCAGCGGCGGGTATGCGCGGCACCGGCGGCAGGCTTTGGCGGCGCCGGCCTTCGGCGACCGCGACGACGCGATCGTGTGGCGCGGCAGCCCGACGGGCTTTGGTCTCCTCGCGAATGCGACGATGCAGCCGCACGATGCCGATTTGCGGCAGCGAGTGCGGATGTGCCTCCTGCTCGCGCAGGCCGACGGCCACCTGCGGGTCGATGCCCGGATCGTGCCGGGCCGCGGCCTGCCCGCCGACGTGGCGGCGGCCTATTACCAGTCTGGCATCGCCGGCGAACCGCTCCCGGAAGGTTCGTGGCTCGGCCGCCAGTTCGCGATCGACATCGACGGCAACTCCAATGCGTTCACGAACCTCTTCATCCGGCTGCTCTACGGGTGCTGCGTGATCAAGGTCGCCTCGCCCCTCGGCTATCGCCAGTGGTATTACGAACGGCTCGAGCCCTGGCGGCACTACGTGCCGGTGGCCGCCGATCTCTCGGATCTTGTCGAGCGGATCGAATGGTGTCGCGGCCACGCCGAGAAGTGCCGCGCGATCGCGCACGCGGGGCAGTCGCTGGCGCTCGCGATGACGCCCGCGGAGGAAAACCGGCGTACGGTCGCCCTCATCCGCAATCGCCCATGGACGTCGCCGGGCTAGCGCCTCCGGGTGTGAGCGGCGGGGCCGCCACGCGCTCGATCGCCCGACGGATCGCCGCGAGCCGCGTCTCGTCCACCACCTTGCCCCCCGCCACGTCGGTGACATGGAAGGCATCGACCACCTGGTCGAGATACGTGCCAATCTTGGCCGCGCGCACGGAGAGCCCCGCCTCGAAGAGCACCTTTGCGATCGCATACAGAAGCCCGGCCGAATCGTGGGCGAAGACTTCCAGGATCGTGGTCTCCGCGGAGCTCTCGTTGTCGAAGAGCACGCGGGTCGGGGCGCGGGCCGCCGCATTCGCCAGCGGCGCGAAGGGATTCCAGAGCCGGGAAAACGTCGGCGGCGCGTCGGCCTTGATCGCGTCGCGGATCGCCGCCGTGATCTCCGCGAGCCGCTCGACGGGCGGCTCGCCCGAGAAGTCGGGATCGCGAACGACGAAGTGGTCGATCACGAGCCCGCCGGAGAGCGTGTGGATGTCGGCGGCAAGGATCTCGAGCCGCTGGCTCGTCAGCGCGCCGGTGAGACGGTGAAACACGCCGGGCGCGACGTTCTCCCGTGTACCCACGGTCACGGCCACCGTCGCCGTCTCCGGCTGCCACCGCGCCGCGCTGAAGATGCCGCGGTCGGGCAGCCGCACGAGCTGCCGCAGTTCCTCGGCGATCTCTTCGGGCCGCGTGTCGCGAAGGTAGGAAGGGGGCAATTCCCGCGCGAGCCGCGCGACCGGATCGTCGGCCGCGAGCGGCTCGACGAGCGCCGCGAGCGACCGGCCGTGCCGCTCAGCCGCCACCGACGGGCTCTCCCCATCGAGATAGGCGAGCGTGCGGAAATAGAGGTCGCCGAGCAGGTCGGCCTTCCAGCGAGTCCAGGTGCCCGGCCCCACCGCCCCGACATCGGCCGCCGTGAGCACCGTAAGCATTCGCAGCACCTCGGGAGAGCCCACGTCGCAGGCAAACCGCACCACGATGCTGCCGTCGCCGATGTCGCGTCGAAACGCGATATGGGCCATCGCGAGATGCTTGAGCACGAGGTATTCGATGATCGCCGCCTCGTCGGCTGGGAGTCCCAGCCGCGCCGCCACGTCGCGGGCCATCCGGGCGCCGAGTTCGCTGTGGTCTTCCACGAAGCCCTTGCCGAGATCGTGGATCAAGAGCGCGAGGAGCACCGTCCGCTTGCGGTTGATCTGCCGCCAGACGCCGCCGAGCCAGCCGTCGTCGGTGGCGAAATCGAGCGCCCGCTCCACGGCCACGATGCAGTGCTCGTCGACGGTGAACTTGTGGTAGTTGTTGAATTGCAGGAGATGCCGGGCATGCGCGAATTGCGGGATGATCCGCTCGAGCAGGCCTACCTCGTGGAGCCGTCGCAGCGGCCCGCCGAGCCGGCCGGGGCGTCCCACGAGCGCGAGGAACGCGGCCGTCGTCTCAGCATCGGCCGCGTCTGGCGGGAGCGACTCGGATGCCTCGCGCACCGCTTCCCAGGTCTCCGGCTCGATGGGTAGTTCATAGAGCATCGACAACTCGAGCAGCCGCACGACGAGCGCGGGATTGGCGGCCACGGCGGCCTCGCGGCTCGGCAGGGCTCCGACATCGCCGGGCCCCACTCGAAACAGGCCGTCGACCTTGTGCCCCACGACCCCCGAGACGAGCCGCCGCGTCCGCGGCCGGCGCCGGCACCGCTGGATCACCCCCTCGAGCACCCGCGCCACCTGCCGCGTGTGGCGGAAATACTCCCGCATGAACCGCTCCACGCCGAGCAGGCCGTCCTGCGACTCGATGCCGCGGGCGGCCGCGATCCGCACCTGCTCGTCGCGCGTCAGGTCGTCGTTCGCCTTGCCGGCGGCGAGGTGCAGATCGTTTCTCAGCCGCAGCAGGAATTCCGACGCATCGCGCAGGCTGTCGGCATCGCGGCGGGAGAGCGCCCCCATGTGGGCGAGCTCGTCGATCGACGGCGATCCCCAGACCGTGAAGCCGAGCCAGCGGACGAGCTGGATGTCGCGTAGCCCCCCGGTCGATCGCTTCACGTTGGGCTCGAGCAGCGCGATCGTCCGCCCGAATTTCTCCGCCTCCTCGCGCCGCGCCTCCACGAGCCGTTCGACCAGCCGCTGCGACGCGCGTCTGGCAAGGGTGGCGAGCCGCGCCGCCAGGCGTTCCGGCAGCTCGGCATTTCCGGCGATCGGGCGGCACTCGGTGAGCGTGCTGTAGATCGTCGCATCGCCGGCCGCGAGCCTGACCGCTTCAGCCACGGTCCGCACGCTCTGCCCCACCTGCAGGCCGGCGTCGAAGAGCTCCTGCACAAGCTCCCGCGCGACCTCCGCCACGAGCTTCGCCGCGCGGCCGTCGTGGAGGATCATGAGATCGACGTCGGAATCGGGCGCCATCTCGCGGCGGCCGTAGCCGCCATGGGCCACGAGCGACGCATGCCTGTCGATCGCGGCGGCATCCCCGGCCGGCAGATCTGCGAGGATGCCCTGCCAGACGTCGCGCACGATTTCATCGCAGAGGTCGGTGGCCAGGCCGCAGGTCTGCGCGCCCGGCGCTCCGGCGGCATGCTGTGCGGCGATCCGCTGGTCGAGCGCCGCGACCGCGGCTGACGCACGGGAGACCGGCGGAGAGGTGTCAGGCTGGATGCCAGGGATCATCCGTCACATTCTCCTGTTTGTTGGCGTGGCGTGCCAGCACGAACAGGAGGTCCCCCAGGCGGTTCAGGTATTCGATGGCGTTCGACGGTATGACCGTGTCGAGCTGCGAGGCGAGGGCCACGACCCGACGCTCGGCCCGCCGGCAGACCGTGCGGGCCACGTGGATCGCGGCGGAGAGGGGCGTGCCCGTCGGCAAGATGAAACACTTGAGCGGCTCGAGCTGGGCCTCGTAGCGATCGATCGCCTGCTCGATCGCCTCCACGTGCTCGATGCCGATCCGTTCGGCCGCGTCGCCCGGGGTCGCCAGCTCGGCGCCCAGGTCGAAGAGCTCGCACTGGATCCGCCGCAGGAGCGTGTCGAGATCACGGGCCGCCGGCAGCGTGCGGATGAGGCCCAGGTGGCTGTTGAGCTCATCGACGGTGCCGAAGGCCTCGATCCGCGCATGATCCTTACGGACACGCGGCCCTCCGAAGAGCCCCGTCTCACCGGCGTCGCCGGTCTTGGTATAGATCTTCATGACGCTTTCGCTCCTCGAACTGGTGGCCTCGCGCCCTATACTGGTGCCCGTCATGAAAACCTTCAACCCGCATCCGTTCGCCGCCCTCGTTTGGGCGGCATGGCTCGTCATCGGCCTGGCCGGAAGGGCGCGGGGCGACGAGCAAACGCCGCTCGAACGCACCTACCTCTCCCCACCCGTTCGCATCACCGATGGCCTCGTGAAGGCGGGGGAGGGATACTTCGCGCCCGACGCGCGGCAGATCTGCTACCAGGGGGTGCCGCAGGGCTATCCCTTCTATCAGATCTATGTGCAGCCATTCGATCCGCGCGAGCCGCGGCTGGCGCCCCCGTTGCGGGTGAGCACGGGCCGGGGCCGCACCACCTGCTGCTGGTTCGCGCCGAGCGGCGAGCGGATTCTCTTCGCGTCGAGCCATCTCGATCCCGCGCTCGACACGACCGAGCAGGCGGCCCGGGCGCAGGCCGAAGAAGACGCGAAGACGGGGCGGCGCCGCCGCTACCAGTGGGACTTCGATCCCGAGATGGAGATTTTTTCGGCGCGGCCCGATGGCAGCGACCTCACGCGGCTCACGACGGCGAAGGGCTACGACGCCGAGTGCTCCTATTCCCCCGATGGCACACAGATTCTTTTCGTGAGCGACCGCGACGGCGATCCCGACATCTACGTGATGGATGCCGACGGAGCGAACGTCCGGCAGCTTTCGAACGAGCCCGGCTACGACGGCGGCCCGTTCTTCTCCCCCGACGGCCGCTGGATCGCCTACCGCACCGATCGACTCGAGAAAGACATGCTGCAGATCCACGTGATGCGGGCCGACGGCACGGGCGACGTGGCCCTCACGAGCGGGCAGGGGGTGCGCTGGGCGCCCTACTGGCATCCAACGAAGCCCTGGCTCATCTGGACCGGCGCTGACCACACAGACCCGACGAAGCGGCCCAACTACGATCTCTGGATCGCCCGCTACGATGCGCCGGCCGGCGCAGGAACAGTCACGATCGGCAAACCGCTGCGGATCACCGACCACGAGGGGGCTGATGTCTTGCCCTCGTTTTCTCCCGACGGCCGGCTCTTGATGTGGACCGCCAGCCGCGACCCCGGCGGCGGCCGCGGCACGAGCCAGCTGTGGGTCTCGACGCTCGATCTCGACAGGCTGGAGCAAGATCTCGGAGAAAAAATTCCATGAGCCATTCCGCGATTGACACGTCTGTCGCCTTCATCGGAGGCGGTCAAATGGCGCTGGCGCTCGCGGAGGGCTTCTGCCGCGCGGGGCTCGTCGATGCCCAGCGGATCACCGTCTACGACCCGAGCGACGTGGCCCGCGAGCGGCTTGCCGCCCGGGTGCCGGGCGTGCGGTTCGCCGCGACCGGCCCGGGGGCCGCGGCCGCCGCGCCGATCGTTTTTCTCGCGGTGAAGCCGCAGCAGGCGGCGGTTGCCTGCCGGGAGATCGCCGCGTCGCTGTCGAGCGGCTCGGTCGTCGTCTCGATCGTGGCGGGCCTGCCGATGGCGAAGCTCGCCGCGCTCCTCGGCACGAACCGGATCGTGCGAGTGATGCCGAATACGCCCTGCCTCGTGGGCAAGGGGGTGTCGGTCGTCTGCCGCGCGGCCGACGTGCCGGCGGAGACGGGCCGCCGCGTGGCCGACCTGCTCGGCGCCGTGGGGCACGTGCATGACGTTGACGAAGGACTGCTCGACGCGGTGACCGGCCTTTCCGGATCCGGCCCGGGCTTCGTCGCGCTGCTCGTGGAGGCGCTCTCCGATGGCGGCGTGAAGGCGGGCCTGCCGCGGCCGCTGGCCATGGCACTGGCGGTGGAGACGTTTGCCGGCACGGCGGCGCTGCTCGAGCAGACGGGCGAGCACCCCGCGCAGATCAAGGACAAGGTCTCGAGCCCCGGCGGCACGACGATCGCCGGCCTCGCCGTGCTCGAGCAGCGCGGCGTGCGGGGCGCGGTGATCGACGCCGTGGTCGCGGCCGCCGCGCGGGCCCGCGAGCTCGGCGCGGGCTGAAGCGAACAGGGAGACAGGCTGCAGCCTGTCCTACCGGCGCTTTTTCGTCGCCTTGGCCTGTGCCTTCTTGGCGGGCTTGGACTTTTTGGCGGCGGGCTTCGCGGCCTTGCCGAAGGCCAGCGCCCAGCCGTCGGCGTAATTGCTCGTGCTTCCCACGCGAATGACCGACATGCGTCACCTCATCTGTCAGGGCATCAAGCCGGATCACCGTCCGGCTCCTGCGATGTAGGTAACGGCCTCGGCCCGGCAGTGTCAATCCGATCCGCTGCGCGAC
>JBKDMX010000049.1:0-2438 GCA_046343855.1 Planctomycetia bacterium | reverse complement strand
CGATCTTTGATTCGGTGGGCCGGAGCATCACCACGCGGTCGACCAGCGGGATGTCGACGCCCTCGTTGAAGAGGTCGACCACGCAGAGGGCCGAGAGGCTGCCGGCGTGGAAGGCGGCGAGGGACGCCATGCGCGGGTCGGAGACGGGGCCGCCCAGGCCAGCCGCATCCGAAAACACGGCCGCCGCGGCCACGCCCCGCTTCTGGAGCCAATCCCGGGCAAACACGGCATGCCGCCGCGAACAGCAGAAAACGAGCGTGCGACGGGAAATCGGGGACGGGAGCGGATTTCCAAAAGCACCAGGGGTCGCGTCGCTTTCTGATGGCGGAAATCCGCTCCCGTCCCCGATTTGCCATTCCGCCCAAAGCCGTTCCATTCGCGGAGCGTTTTCCAGGGCCGCTTCAAGCACGGCCGGATCGAAGCGGCCGTTGCGCCAGGGGATCTGCTCGAAGTCGACGTCGTCCTTGAGCCCCCGATACCGAAACGGCACGAGCGACCCCTCCGCGATCCCGTCGCCGATCGTGGCCTGGGCCGCGAGGATGTCGTCGAAGAGCGTGGCCACATCGACGCCGTCTGTCCGCTCGGGCGTGGCCGTGAGGCCGAGCGTGAACGACGGGGTAGCCCGCGACAGCTCCGACAGCCGCGCGAGCACGCGGCGGTAGCTCGGCGCCTCGGCGTGGTGCACCTCGTCGACGATGCAGTAATCAAACGGGGCCGCCGCCGCGAGGGCCGCTAGCGCCTCGGGCCGGGAGAGCTTTTGGATCGAGGCGATGACGAGCTGGCCGGAGAGGTCGCACGACGCCCCGGCGACGTACGACACGCTCGCGGGCGCGATCGCCTGCCGGAGCGTGGCCTCGGCCTGCGCGAGGATCTCGGCCCGGTGGGCGATCACGAGGACCCGCGGCGGCCGGCCGAGTTCGCGGCCCACGGCGAGCACGTCGAACGCCGCGAGCCAGGTTTTCCCAAGGCCCGTGGCCACGGCGACGAGGGCTTTTTGATAGCCCTGGCCGCGGATCGCGGCGAGGGAGGCGAGGGCTTCGGCTTGCCAAGGGCGCGGAAGTAGGACGGGCTTTAGCCTGTCGTCTTGTGGCGGTGGATCCCAGAATCGGCAGGCTGAAGCCTGCCCTACCTTTGATGCATATCGCTCGACCACCTCGGCCGACAGCGGCGTGGCCTGCTGCCAGAGGTCGTCGAACGCGGCGACGAGTTCGCGGTCGAGTGTGCCCGAGCCCGACGTCTCGCCGACGAGGTTCCACTCCACGCCCGTCTCGAGCGCCGCCCGTGAGAGGTTGCTCGACCCAACGACCACGATCCCGCCCGACGCATCCGCGATCCGCCAGGCCTTCGGGTGAAACGAGTCGGGCGAGCCGCGGAGGTTTTCGAGCTCTGCGAGCCGCGTCTCCAAGCCCGCGCCGGCCATCTCCATCCAACCGAGTAGCAGCCGCAGGGCCTCTGGCGAAGTGATGCCCAAATAATCGCCCACAAGGAGCCGCACCTTCGCCCCCGCGGCGATCGCGCGAAAGAGACTCTTCCCCACAAGATCGAGCCCCGACGTCTGCACGAACGACGCAAGCAGGTCGATCTCGCTCGCGCCTGGGAGCCGGTCGGCGAGCCGATGCCAAAGCGGCCGATCGCGGCCGGGGGTGAGGAAGGAGACCGCTTGCTCCGCAAGCGGATTGATTGCTTCCCCTTGCGGAGCAAGCGGTCTACTTTCCGCCACATACTTCCCCGTCTCCGGGATCACATGCCGCACACCGCCGCGGGGGTCAGCCATGTCACCGGCATACCGCGGGATCACGTGCACATGCACATGCGGCACGGTCTGCCCGGCAGCGGCCCCAGAGTTGAAGCCGACGTTGTAGCCATTGGGCTTGGGATCACGCTGGTCGAGCAGCCGCTTCACCTCACCCACGAGCTCCATGAGCGCCGCCTGCTCGTCCGCCGTGCACTCGAAAAACGTCGGCACGACCCGCCGCGTGATCACGAGCACGTGCCCCGGCGACACCGGAAACCGGTCATAGACCGCAAACGCAAGCGCATTCGCGCAGACCCAATCCGTTTGCGGAAGCTCTACGAATGGCGAGGGGGCATCCGGTACCATGGCGGTAGTCTACAAATCCCATGGACAACCTTGGTCCCGGTCCCGCATCGACGCCATTCCGTTTGCCCACCCCGAACTCGAAAAGTGGCGAACGAACTTCACGGGCGTGCAGGCCCTGCACACGCCCACCACCATGCTCGTGACCGGCGCCGTGGACGATCTCTGGGAGAACGCCCGAGGCGAGCTGATCGTGGTCGATTACAAGTCAACCGCGAAGGCCGCCGAGATCACGGAGCTCAACGAAGAGTGGCACGCCGGCTACAAGCGGCAAATCGAGATCTACCAGTGGCTGCTTCGGCAGAACGGATTCAAGGTGTCACCAAGGGCCTACTGGGTC
>JBKDMX010000048.1:0-32227 GCA_046343855.1 Planctomycetia bacterium | reverse complement strand
AGCGCACCCGCACGATGTTCGCCCAGGAGGCGATTCGCACGGACGTGGCGGCAAGCTGGATAGACGCCTGCCAGTCGATCGGCAAGACCGTGGACGTGGAGCGATTCGTGACGCGGGCGGTGGAAACGCTCGGCGGCATCGCCAGGCAGGTCGAGAAGGCCGGCGGCCGCACGATCCTGTCGATCGACCTCACGGCAACCGATCCGGCTTTCAAAGCCGGCCTCCCCGAGGGCCTGCCTGACCGGTTCGACGCAGTCTTCGAACTGCCCCATGTCGAGAAGACGATCCTGCTCGTCCGCACACATCCGTTCGTCGAGGCATTGGCGAGCTTTCTCGTTGGCACGGCGATCGACGAGCCGGCGGCGTCGAAGGCGGCCCGGTCTGGTGCAATCCGCACGCAGGCCGTCGCCCAGCGCCCCACGCTCCTCTTGCTGCGGCTGCGATTCCACATCCTGCGGACGGTGGCCGGCGACACGCGGGAGCTCTTGGCTGAGGAGTGCTGCATCGTAGGCTTCGAGGGCGCCCCCGAGCAGGCAGCCTGGCTCACGCCCGAGCAGGCCGAAGTCCTGCTGACAGCCGCCCCCGATGCCAACATCGCCCCGGACCAGGCCCGTCAGTTCGTGGGCAAGGTCGTAGACGCCAGCGCCGCCCTGGCTCCGCATCTCGACGGCTTCGCTGCCGAGCGGGCGAAGACACTTCTGGCCGTCCATCGCCAGCTGCGAGACGAGAGCCGGATCAAGGGCCTCAAGTACGACGTGCGCCCGCAACTGCCCGTAGACGTCCTGGGCGTTTACGTACTCCTGCCGATGGGAGCGTAAACCTATGGCCAAGAAACGCCGTCAATTGGCCGTCCAGCACGGCACCGCGGTCGGGCCCATGCTGCCCACCGACGTGCTCGAGCGCGTGGCCAACGAAGACGCAAAACTCCCCGGCCTGCGGCCCTCCGATTACGGCCTCGCGGAGACTGAGCGGCTCGGCGAGGCGATCACCCGCTCCTGGACCCGACTCACCGACATTCACCGGGCCTTCACCGACGACCTCGCCGCGTCGCCGCTCCTCGACACCGCCGCCGGCCCCACGTTCAAGCAGTGGCTGCGGTTCCTCTTCCAGGAACTCGGCTACGGCACGCTCACGGCCACCCCGACCGCACGCACGCTCGACGACGCCACCGGCTCGTCCAGCCAGTCGTTTCCGATCTCGCACCAGTGGAACCACGTGCCGATCCATCTGGTCGGCGTGAACGTGCCGCTCGACCGCCGCACCTCGGGCGTGACGGGCGCCAGCCGTTCGGCACCGCATTCGCTCATCCAGGAATGGCTCAACCGCAGCGAAGGTTCTCTCTGGGGCATCGTCTCCAACGGCCGCCAGCTCCGGCTCGTCCGCGACAACGTGAGCATGACGCGACAGGCGTTCGTGGAGTTCGACCTGGAGGCCATGTTCAAGGGCCAGTCGTTTGCCGATTTCCGGCTGCTCTGGCTCACGCTCCACGCCACGCGGTTCGACATTCCCGCCGATGGTCAGCCGCACGAGTGCGTGATCGAGAAATGGCACGTCGAGGGCGCCACCGTCGGCACCCGCGTGCTCGGCGAGCTTTCCACGGGCGTGAAGCAGGCAATCGAAGCCCTCGGCCGCGGCTTCCTCGCCCATCCTGCCAACGACGACCTCCGCACGGCCCTCGCATCCGGCGAGCTCGCGGGCCAGGAGTATTACCGCCAGCTCCTGCGGCTCGTGTATCGCCTGCTCTTCCTCTTCGTCACCGAGAGCCGCGACCTGCTCCTCGACCCCGCCGCCCCTCGCCGGGCCCGCGACCTCTACAAGCAAAACTACTCCGCCACCCGCCTCCAGACGCTTGCCGGCACCACCCGCGGCAACCGCCATCGCGACCTCTACGAATCGCTCAAGCTCGTGATGAAGGCGCTCGGCGGCGCCGGTGCCGCCCCGCTCGGCCTGCTCGGCCTCGGCGGCTACCTCTGGAGCGACGCCGCCCTCGGCCTCCTCGGCACCGCCGCCCTCTCCAACGCCGCGATCCTCGCCGCCGTCCGCAGCCTCTCCTACATCATCGACAAAGACGGCCGCCGCCCCGTGGACTACAAGAACCTCGGCAGCGAGGAACTCGGCGGTGTCTACGAACAGCTCCTCGAACTCCACCCCGAGATCAACCCCACGGCCCCGCTGGCCGCCGACCGGTTTACGCTCGGCATCTCCGCCGGCAACGAACGCAAAACCTCGGGCTCTCACTACACGCCCGATTCCCTCGTTCAGGTCTGCCTCGACACGGCCCTGGAGCCGCTCCTCGCCGAGCGTCTCGCCGGCAAGAGGGGCCCCGACGCCGAGACCGCCCTGCTCGCCCTCAAAATCTGCGACACAGCCGTTGGCAGCGGCCACTTTTTGATTGGCGCCGCCCACCGGCTGGCCAAGCGGCTCGCGGCCGTCCGCACCGGCGACACCGAGCCTAGCCCGGAGGCCTATCGCACCGCCCTCCGAGACTGCATCCGCAACTGTCTCTACGGCGTCGATCTGAACCCGATGGCGGCTGAACTCTGCCGCGTGAACCTCTGGCTTGAATCGATGGAGCCGGGCAAGCCGCTCTCGTTCCTTGACCACCACATCAAGATCGGCAACAGCCTTCTCGGGGCCACGCCCGCCCTCCTTGCCGCCGGCATCCCCGACGCGGCCTTCGAGCCGATCGAGGGCGACGACAAGAAACTCTGCTCCCGCTTCAAGAAGGCCAACAAGAAAGAGCGAGAAGACGCCAAGAACAGGCAGCAAAGCCTCTTTGCAGCGCCGCTGAAGCTCGGCAACCTGACGAGCGTCTACGCGGCCCTCTCGGCTCTCCCCGACGACTCGCTCGACCAGGTGGCCGCCAAGGCCCGGCAATACGAATCCCTCGTCTCATCGAGCGACTACAAATCGGGCCGGCTCCTCGCCGACGCCTGGTGCGCTGCCTTCGTCTGGAAAAAGACGCCCGAGTTTGACTTTCCCGTCACCGAGGAAGTGTTTCGGGCGATCGAGTCCAACCCGCACTCGCTCGCCCCCTGGATGCTCGAAGAGATTCAACGACTAGCCAAGCAATACAAGTTCTTCCACTGGCACCTCGAATTCCCCGACGTCTTTGGTGCGGCGGCCCCGGAAGCCACGAACCCGAACGGCTGGACGGGTGGGTTCGACTGCATCCTGGGGAATCCCGTGTGGGAAACCCTGCAAATGAACGAGCAGGAGTTCTTTGCGGAGCGGGCACCTGAGATAGCCACGGCGCCAAATGCGGCGGCCCGCAAGAAGCTCATCGCATCGCTTCCCGTCATTCGACCCGAGTTGAGTCAGGAATGGGCAGAAGCCTTCCGCGAATCTGAAGGAGCCCGCCAGCTCATCCGTGAGTCAGGCCGCTTCTCACTCACGGCGGTCGGAAAAATCAACACGTTTGCCGTCTTTTCCGAACTCAACCGCACTGTACTCAACCCGTCCGGCCGCGCGGCCTTTATCGTCCCCGCCGGAATCGCGACCGACGATACGACAAAAGCGTTTTTTGCAGACCTTGTGAAGACAGATACGCTGCGTGCCCTTTACCACTTCGAGAACACGCGGGGCCTATTCCCGAACGTTCATAGTTCGTTTCGCTACGTTGTTCTCGGCGTCGGCGCTGGCTCGGCTACCGACTTCTTTTTCTTTGCTCACAGCACCAAGGAGCTCACCGAAAGGCACCGCCATTTCCGGCTCGAGCCGGAAGACTTTGCGCTCCTCAACCCAAACACCCGCACGTGCCCCACGTTCCGCTCCGTCGCTGACGCCGAGCTCAACAAATACATTTACCGCCGCACCGGCGTGCTCTGGGACGAAACCAAGTCCGACGGCAACTCTTGGGAACTTTCTTTTTCCCAGGGGCTGTTCAACATGGCGAGCGACTCCGATCTGTTTCGTACGCGAGCCGAAATGGACACGGCGGGTCAAATGCCCACGGGAAACAGTTGGCATGGTCCGCTCGGAGGATTCCTGCCTCTCATCGAAGCGAAGATGGTGAGCTTCTTCGATTCTCGTTACAGCACGTTCGAGGGCGCGACACAAGCCAATCTCAACTCGGGGAATCTGCCCCTTGTAACCACGACTCAGCACCAAGACCCCAACTTCACGACGACCCCGGATTATTGGATCAGCGAGGACGAGGTCCACAATCGCCTCGCCCCCCACGGCTCCCCCAAGTGGCTCATGGGCTGGCGAGACGCATGTCGCTCCACTGACTGGCGCACGGTGATCGCAGCAATCACACCTGCTGTTGCTGTCGGCCACAAACTACCTCTTCTATTCATGCCCGCCGCATCCGAAGACAGGGCCGGCCTCTATGGCTGCCTGTCGTCGTTCGTGCTTGACTACTGTGCCCGGCAGAAAGTTGGCGGCGCATCGGTCAGCTACTTTCTCATCAAGCAGTTTCCAATCGCTGCGCCTCAGTTCTTCCATTCCGATGTGGCATGGGACAACAGCGTCAGCCTGTCGCAATGGCTGCTCCCCCGCATCGTCGAATTGACATATACCGCATGGGATCTTGAGCCGTTTGCTGCGGACTGCGGGTATGCGGGCCCGCCGTTTGTGTGGGACGAGGAGCGTCGGTTTCTGTTGCGAGCGGAAGTCGACGCCGCCTTCTTCCATCTCTACCTAGGCACACCCGATGCGTGGTCCAGTAACGCGAGCGACGCCCTGAAAACCGCCCTCCCAACGCCCCGTGACGCGGTGAGCCAAATCATGGAAACCTTCCCGATCGTCAAGAAGAAAGACCTCGAGTCCTTCGGCACCTTCCGCACAAAAGACACAATCCTCGACATTTACGACTCCATGGCCACCGCCATCCGCACCGGCCAGCCTTACGAAACCCACCTCTCCCCACCCCCCGCCGATCAACATTGTCGGCACGAGGCGCCGGCGCCCCCCCGTTCCCACTAATACCTGCCAATAGCATGCAATGCCACGCCTATCGGATCGATGCATGAATACTGCAGAAATCAACCGCGTTTCTGGCAGAAACTTTAAGGCCTTACTTCCTCCGCATTGGGTGGTGCGAGACCAGGAAGACCAAGAGGATTACGGGGTTGATTTTGAAATCGAACTACATACTTCCGACGACAAGCCGACCGGGATCATATTCAAGGCTCAGCTGAAGGGCACTGAGAGAGCATCCATCAACGCGGCCGGGGAACTCATATTTTCGAGAGCTGACGTAAGACGGTTTACCTACTACATCGAGCAGCTACCTGTGCCCGTTGTTTTCTTTGTATATGACATTACTCGCGACGCTTGCTATTGGGAGCAGATTCAAGGAAATCACCGTCTTGTGCAGACCTTCACCGCCGCTCGCGCCGCAGGACAGAAAACCTTCACGATATGCGTGCCCCCCACACGCACTTTATCGCGCTCGACGCAGTCCCATGACGCAGTGATTGCCGCTGTCGTCTCTGCCCAACAGGCACTCGTCCTTCGGGATCTTCACGCCATTCCTACGGACATAGTTCGTGATCATTTCCGTCATCGCGACAACGCGGCCAGCACTAGGGATCGACTTCGTCTTTACGCAGGCATTGCGGACCTAGAGGCAATCCAGGACTTAGTGAATCAAGGGCGTTTCGACTTGGCATGCGATAAAGCAGTTGCACTACTTGAATCGGAAACAGAATCTCCAGAAACACGCCTACAGGCTGGATTACGGCTCTCCTCGATTCTGCCTCGCCGTTATGCGGCGGAAAAACGTCCTGAAACACCAACCCTCGCTGCCAACGCACGCGTTCATATTGCCTCTCAGTTGATACGCATCGTCCGCTCCCGACGTGTCCCGCGTGCGACTCGCACGTATGTTCTCCTCTTCGCGAGAGCAGCCCGCATCGGCCTAAATGGAAACGGCGCCTTGGGGCTCGCTATCAGCGAGAAGACACTGGAACAACAGCGCACTAGCATTGCAGCCCCGATCACACGATTGCAGCGGATGCAGGCCTACGCTGTCGTCAGCCGCGACTTTCGTCGGTATCAGTCACGACTGATCCAGTGTGCCACAAACAATCACTTTGCCGTCATACCACACGCTGTCGCCGACCTAATGGAAGCGATTCTTCCGTATGTAACTGCCTTGGGAATCACTGATCAAGAAAGCCTGGCTGACGTTTGCATTGCGACGTTGAGCAAATATGTCCCGTTCTGTGCGGAAGTGATTGCTGCCTATCCGTCGCGGACGGATCGACTGGAAGTGATGAATATGTTGGCCACACGCTTTGTGCTTCTTGCGGGCGTTCGCTCGACGTCGACCGCCCACGTGCTTGCGGATCGATTTTTGGAAGCCATAAGCACCACGCCGCCTCTCGACTGTACCGAGGAAGTGAAGGCGGGCCTTCGATCAGTACTGTTGACGCTAGCCGCTGAAGGGCGCCGTACTGCCGAGCCCACGCTGGAGGAGCTTCGCAACATGTACATCCAGCAAGCAGCTGCGCTGGGTATCCCACTCCACGACGAATCGGACGAAGTCGCCGGAATCATTCGTATCGGCTTGGCCGACCTCGACCCATCTCGGATCTTACGAAAGTGCGAACACATATGTGTTGTCTGCACGTCCTGCGGATTTCCTGCAGAGATGCTTGGCCTTCCCACAGCAGGCTTTAAACGGGTGCTTTGCCTAAAACATGGCCACTATGTTGAGGCGGCGATGCTGGACTCCGCGTACGAAAGTTTCGCAAAAGCAAATGATCGGGATCCGGCTGCTATTTGTTGCGATAACTGCGCGGACAAGAAACCCCGGCCCAATGAATGGCAAGCCACGGCGGATTGGCCACGGCAGCAACAAGTTATTTACGAGGCGACCAACATGTTGAAGGGCGACGGTGATCAACATCAAGACAATGTAAGCCGACAATAGGCTACGCATTGCCATACCTGTTAGAAATGTGGTCCGGCCAGCAAATCTGTACAAGCCGAAGGCGGCGTCGGCGTGAACTTGGATCACAAACGATAAGTGCGCTGACTCTCTTGACGCGTGTTTTCAGCTAATTGGAGCGGTGACCACTCGCATGCCCATGCCACCCTTCCACGAAATGCTCCTCCCGCTTCTCCGTCGCTCTGCCGATGGCAGGGAGTGGACCGTCGCGGCCCTGCGTGGCCCGATTGCCGACGATTTCGGGCTGTCCGACGCCGAGCGGCAGGAACTCCTGCCGAGCAATACGCAGACGCGGTTCGTGAACCGGCTTTGCTGGGCGAAGATCTATCTGGAGCGGGCCGGGCTGATCGACCGCGTGCGTCGCGGTGTCTTCACCATCTCCGATGCCGGCCGGGGTGTGCTAGCAGAGAATCCCTCGTCGATCACCCTCGCATACCTCGAACGGTTCGAGTCGTTTCGGAAGTTTCGGCAGTCTCGTCAAAGTGAGGACGGCGCCGGCGAGGCAGCCGAGCCCCAGCCAGTCCTCGAGACACCCGACGCTGTGCTGGAAAAGGCCCACGAGGCCCTCAATGACGAGCTCGCCGCGCAGCTCCTCGACGAAATCGCCGACCGCACGCCCGCGTTCTTCGAGAAGGTCGTACTCGATCTCATGCGGGCGATGGGTTACGGCGGCTGGGGTGACGCAGCCGGCCGACTAACCGGCAAAGGTGCCGACGAGGGCATCGACGGCATCATCCACGAAGACCGCCTCGGCCTCGACACGATCTACCTGCAGGCCAAGCGGTGGAAAGATTCCGTCGGCCGTCCTGAGATTCACAAGTTCGTCGGCGCCCTCCACGGCCGCCGGGCGCGAAAGGGCGTCTTCGTCACGACAAGCACGTTCACGAGCGAAGCCGTGGACTACGCAGACCAGATCGACACGAAGATCGTCCTCGTGGACGGCCGCACCCTCGCGCGGCTCATGATCCTCCACGATGTCGGCTGCGCCCCCGCCCAGACCTTCGTCGTCAAGAAGCTCGACTCCGACTACTTCATCGAGGAGTGAGAGGCCACGGGTCACAATGAGCCAGCCGATGAACTCGCCGACTGTGAAGCTTTTCGCACGCGCGTTTTTGCTGTCCGAGGTATGCCTAGACGACAGCTGCCTTGGACATTCATACGATGTCCGCCTGGGCGATTACCACGGAAAGCTGCTGATGCCTCGGCTGGTCTGGGGCCCCGCGGATGTCCGCGTGGAGGGATGGCCCACTCCACACCCATTGAATGGGCTCGCCACATCACCACACGAGCCACCGATTGAGCCGGGCACTTGGGGAGACGTCTTTGCCTACGACCCGGCGGCTCGCACCTGCGCGGCTCGAATCTCTTCTGCTCAACTGGAGATCGAGATTCCCAGGCATCTCATCAGCATTACCGAGAATTCAAGCCGCAAGTGCGTGGCTGGGGCCCGTGTGGCTGACTTTCAACAGCAATCGCATGCTTGGCTGGGGCGGGTTCGCGATTGGGTGGGCGTCGTCGCTGATCAACACACAGGTCACCCCAAGCTACGTCAAAGCATAGATTTGCAAAATCGCATCTGGGTATGGCCGGCCGACGGAGGAGCGGAATGGCGAAGCAACGCGCCCAACGCGGTTACAGTGAATCAGCAGAAGACCGAAGTCATGAACCGGACAGAATGGCAGTATGTCCTTGAACGCGCATCTAATAAGGACGTGGCTCCTCTTGAACGGACGATGCTGGCCCACGCCCGCAATGCACTCAGGGAGGGACAATGTCGCGAAGCCGTCCTTGCCGCTGCCACAGCGGTCGAGGTCACCCTCACGAATAAACTTGGTGATGAACTTGCGAATGTAGAGGCGGGCCTGCGCGAGCGGATGCTTAAACAACAGATGATGATGGGAAAACTCATCGGGCTTCTTCATCATTTGGGATTGCCTCCCGGACTCAACGCCGGACTGGTGGAGGCAAGAAACCGAGCCATACACCGCGGCGCACCGGTCCCGCTGAATGCCGCACAAGAAGCCGTACGCCTCGCTGCCACAGTCGTTCAACAATTTTCCGTGTTGCCCCATCCCCTTTAGGACGCCCCGGCACCAAGGCGCTGCCCAATCGGCCAGCTGATATACGAACGTTCCTATGCTCGTTTGGTCGTCAACGGGCGGATCTAGAGGATGGTGAACATGGCCAAGGACGGGTCGAACTTCCCGGCTGGCGACAGCCACAAAACGAAGCAAGCGACTGAGTATGTCGTCGCTCACGCCAAGGCATTCTCAGGGGATGCGTTTCGTTTTGCGAATGCGGGCTATGCGTCGGCCGACGTCCTGATCAGCGGTTATGGGGCCATGCAACATGGTGGGCGGTGGAACCCTCCGGGTGAGTTCCCTACCACGTACTTGGCGCTCGACGTGGAGACCGCGTGGGCCGAAAAGTTGCATACGTTCCGACACTATGGCCTCCCACTCGAGCACTGTCTCCCCGCCTCCCTCGTGTTGATAAGAACCAAGCTCTTTCAGGTTCTTGACCTGACAACTGCGAGCCACAGAAATCGGCTGGGACTTACAGCCGACGCAATGACTGCTGGTCGTCCTCCGGCATCAAACGGCTCTAAGCATGAATCCGCCAGATATGCCTTGGCGCGCTTGGCGCACGCGGCAGGAATCGAAGGCCTTCTGGTGCCGTCCGCGCGCAGGCCAGATGGGAAGAACCTGGTTGTCTTCCCACAAAATCTCGGGAGACGATCCGAACTGATAATTGTGAATCCCGAGAGCCTGCCGAAGCGACGCTGATCGACACTAGGTCGGCTCACCAGATCCGACTTCGTACACCATCCGCCAGATTCGATCGATCTCACCGCGTTCGATCACCTCGACGGGCTTGAGCCCCTGGAACGCCGGATTCGGCGTGTCGAGCCATGCCCCAATAAACTCCTCACGCATGATGGTGTTCAGGGCGGCGCGCAGGCGAGCAATCTCCCGCATCTTGAGGAGACTCGGGCCACTCAGAGGCTTAGAACCCTCCCAGTCGGCGATAGCCCGTTCGGAAAACCCAGTAATCCGCGAAAACAGCCGCCTGCCCAAATGCAGCCCATGCCGAATCTCCAACACGGACACGCCTCCCGGCATGCTTCCGGACGGCCCGACCGCGCCGCGACGCCCAGCCGTGCTTGCGATGCGATAAGCTTTTCGAGCTACTCGCCTTGGGCGGCCGGTGGCCGTCACCTTTTTTATATTGCGACTTGTTTTCGTTGCCACGAAACCCTCCTGTCCTTACTGGAAGTATCGGCCAAAGGTCCACGAAATTCAAGATGATCTGCATGCAGATCTGCAGGCCCCCTAAAATCAAGGCCTAGCACGATACCAGGGCAAGGCGGCCTTTCTGGCTACGACACCTGAAGGCCCCGCCAAAGCGAAGAAGCCAAAGGCAGCTTCCGGCGATTCACTCCCTTGAGTCCGCCGCCGTAGGATTCCGCGGTCTGGCCGAGCGTGTGCTCTGGTCGGCCCACTTCCTCCGAATCCACAGCGTCTCATGAATACCGTCGAAGTCACGCGGCAGGAACTCTACGACCTTGTCTGGGAAACGCCGACGCGGCACCTTTGCAAACAATTCGGGCTTTCTGACGTTGGGCTCGCAAAGGCCTGCAAGCGGCTCAATATCCCCAGGCCCTCGTACGGCTACTGGGCGAAGAAAGCCGCTGGCGGCACGGTGAAACGCACGCCGTTGCCACGATGCGACGACGAGAAGTCGCAGAAGATCGTCTTCGCACCCGGGGAGCCGAAGACTGAGAAAGACGATGGATTCTTCGACCCGGAGATCCGTGCGCTCTACGAACAGGAAAGCCAGTCCGAGCCAATCACTGTCGGAGATGCCCTACGGTCGCCGCATCCCCTCGTCGCCCGCACACGCGACGCCTTGGCCGATTCCAAGCCAAGCCAATGGGGCAGGGATTCAGGCCTTCTTTACCCAAGAAAGCAAGAGGGCATTCAGCTCCTGGACATTTCATGCGGTAAGGCCACCCTTCCCCGGGCGCTACGCATCATGGACGCCCTTCTCAAAGGTCTGGAGAAGCGGGGCTACAAGGTTGGAAAGCCCCAAAGCGAATACCGCCACGGCACCGCTGCCTCGGGCCACGGCTACGAGTTCACGTTTCGCATCCGGGAGCCCATGAAACGCCAGATTCAGCCGAGGAAAAACTCGTGGGACAGCCAATACGCGTACGTCCCAACCGGTGAGCTCCAACTTGAAATCGACTACATGATCTATCGCTCGACGCGTATCTGCCGCGACAGCGCGCGGAAGAAGGTCGAGGACTACGTGAAGGAACTCCCGTGCAAGATGCTACTTGTGATCGATGAGTATCGGCGCGAGGAGGCGAAGCGAGCAGAGGAGCGGAGGCGGCAGGACGAGATCCGGCGCCGGCAACAGGAGGAGGCCGAGCGGAAAGCGCAGCGGGAAAAGCGGCTCCAGGAGCGTCGGGAGCGACGCGAAGAGCTGTTCCAAACCGCCGAACAATGGCGGCGGAGCCAGATTCTCCGGGAGTTCATCGAAGCCGTGCGGGCCACAGCCGCCGAACGGGCCGAAGGGAAGAACCTCCACCCAGATACGATGCGATGGCTCGACTGGGCGATGAAGACGGCCAACCGTGCGGATCCCATCGAGCAGATGAAGGAAGACTCCGACCGTCGCAAGCGGCCTCGGAAGCCCAGGTAGAGACGCAGACTGACAGGTCTGGACGACGTTGTTCAGAACGATGGGTTGTGAAAATAGTTGCCCACGAGGGTGCGGCGATAATGGACAACCTTGGTCCCAGGCGACGTCCAGCCGTCTTTGTGAGTGCCCCGCCCGCCGGTACCCTACCCCCACAGGGTTTGGGATTCTGCCCTGTGTTTAGGGTAGTACCGAATCTCTGGCTCCCGGCATTTCGCCACCATGGCTGCCTTCTTCCCATTCCTGACCGCTGCGGACCCCGCTGGCACGAGCGAGGGCACACTTGACCCACTTGGGCTCTATCAGATCTCCGACCAGTTGGCGTCGGAACTCGTACCCGCCGTTAGGGAACGGATGATTCGCATTCGGTTCCTGACGGCGATCGCCGTCGGCACGTTCGTCACGGAGGGGCTTGCCGAAGACGCTGCCGAGCGAGAAGCCTCTCCATACCTGGCCTGGGAATGGCATGTGGTCGAGTCCATCGTCCGCAGCCGCAATGAGGCCGGTGGCGAGGAGGGCATCTGGGGTGTACCCGGCACCGTCGTCGCGCGACGGGCGATCGGCCAGCATGGGTATCTCGATGCCCGCAGCTATCTCTCGACTCCTCGCGTCTTCGGGTTTCACGGTGTCTACAAAAGACTCGCCCACCACCTCGGAATCACGAATGTGCATCTCGGGCCCGGACCCGCGGCAGAACGCCTGGTGGATGCCTGGGCCCGTGACCGCGGCCTCGGAGGCCTGCGATCCGCGGAACCGCTGATCGCGAAGTGGCGAAGCGCCATCGAGCAGGCTCTTTCTGCGAAGCCGCCGAAGACTCACCCGCGATGGGCGCTGGCCGACTGGCTCGAACTGGCGCAGGCGTTTATGCCCGATGGAGCCGGTTCACATGAGAGAAAACTCCTGCGTGAGTTGCTCCTCGTCCCGGGTGATCGTCGCCTGGGCGCACTGCCCGACATCTGGAGTTTGCAGCAAGACGTCGAGGACGATGCGTTCGCGGAAGAGACGCTGCACGACCGACTGGAAAACCTTGACCGTTCCTATGGCCCCCTGCTGACGGCCATCCGCGCCTACGAGTCCTTCGCCCGATCGATGCAGGATGCTTTCGATGTGTTGCGACACAGGGCTGGCGTTCCAGACTCCAGAGGTTTTGTCCTGACTGCTATCGCACCAGACCAGGACTTTCGCACGAGCGCTTCCGGTCTGGATCAGAAGTTCTCCGCAGCCCGTGCAGCACTCAGCGGAGTCGGCGGCGGGGCATCGGCGTTGCAGGCCATGTTCACAGATCGCTTCGCAGCGTTCGAGATACCTATGGCCCCCGGTGAAACGGCCGTCGCACTGCGATCGCTTCACGAGAAGGTTCAGCAAGACAAGTCGGCCGAGGGGAAGCGGTCCTGGTTCGACAACCTCGGCGGTGATCGCATCTATGTGCGACACAACTATCGCATCGAACAGCCCGTGATCCAGCCGGCGAAGTACCTCCACGCCTACCGCGGGCAGCCCATTCGCCGATTCTTCAAGGACTTGAGGAAGCGATGAGCCGGCGTTCAAAACGCGACAACCGCAGCACCATGCTCGACCTGTGGCGCCCGCCACGAGGGGCCGGTGATCCCGTGGGCTGCTTTGCAACCACCTACACGTTCGCCCCTGCCCTCTTCGACGAGCAGTGCCTGGCTCGGTTCCTCAGCATCGAATCGGAGCCCGACCGGGAAGACCTCGCATTCCTACTCGAGAGAGAAACGCGGCTGGGCGGCATCTATGCCGGCGTGCTTGTGGACTACACCCAGGCCGGTGTCGAGCACTCGCTGAGATGGGACGTGCTCGCGGCTTGCGTGCCCGGCGGGAAGCAGCACGCGAAGCTCAGCCTGCTTGCCTGGGCAGACTGCGTTCGCGTGATCGTCTCGTCTGCCAACCTCACGGAACCCGGATACCGCCGCAATTTCGAGGTGGCCTCCGCCGTGGACTTTCGGGGCGACGACTGCGATTCGCCCTTGCTCGAGTCGGTCCTGCAATTCCTGCTGGCCATGCTCGGCTTCGTTCCGGCCGGTGTCGATCGACCGGAAGTGGGCCGCGCGAGCGAGTTTCTCGGCCGAGTCGAAAAGATGACCCAGGGCTGGAAGGATCTGCCGCGGAGTCGGACCATTCGCCAACAGTTGGCATGCACGCTCCCCGGCCGGGGCTCGGCGGCCCGAAGTGCGCTCGGCGAACTGATCGCCGCGTGCCGATCACGTGGGGCCTCGCCGCACGAGGCCTGGGTCGCCTCTCCTTTCTTCGATATCGACCAAGGGTACAACAGGGCCGCCGAGTCCCTGTGCAGCCAGATGGCTCGCGGCAGGCACCACCGCCTCTGGTTCTGCGTGCCTGGGAGCCAGGGCGAGGGCCGTGCCAGCCCTCCGCGGCTTTTCGCGCCGCGCGCGTTGCTCGACACCGCCGAGAAGAACGGGGCCAGCGTCACCATCGAGATGGTCCCGTCCGTCGACGGGAAAGAGCATCGCCCATGGCACGCGAAGATGATCCACGTTGTCGCCGAACGATATTCGGCGTTGATGATCGGCTCATCCAACTTCACGGGCGCCGGGCTGGGACTGTTACCCGCCCGTAACATCGAGGCCAATCTGGTCACACTCGTTGACTACGAGCAACACGGCCGCGAGGAGGGACTCTTGGAGAGTGTGTGGAGCGGCATGGAGCCGATCCCGAATCCCGACCAAGCTGAGTGGCTTGGCCCGCAGGTCGATGAAGAAGGTAACGCGACGGGACTGCCCTTGCCGGCCGGGTTCCTTTCGGCCGCCTACAGAGCCGGTGAACCCAGGGAAATCGCGATCCGGCTCAACCCCGACGCTCTGCCCGCGACGTGGGCGATCGATGCCGTAGGCCGACAGTTATCCGCGGTTGGCGGCGGCCGGCTCGTCATTGACTCGCATGGCTGGCGCGAGCAAGGCGGACAGCCGATCGTGGACATCGAGTGGGTGCCCGCTGATCCGCCCGAGAAGCTGCGCGTCACCTGGGACGACCACACGGCCTTCCTGCCGCTGAACGTGGATGACGCACGCTCGCTGCCTGCGCCCTCTGTTCTCCGCGATATGACCGCGGATGAAATGCTCGCCATACTGGCCGCGACCGATCCAGGCGCCGCGCTCCGCATCTGGGAACGCCGACGGCGTCTCGGGATCACAGGGGTTTACGATCCGGACCTCGACTCGGCGACTCCCATCGATCTCGACCCCCTGAGCCGCTATCGCCTGTCGACGACGTTCCTGCACCGCGTCCGGCGACGAGCCCGGATCATGGCCCAACTAAGGCTGTTCATCGAAAAACCGGCGATCAGTGTCCAGAGTCTCGAATGGCGATTGCGCGGGTTGATCGGCATCGAGCCACTCGCCCACAAGTTCGCGGCGGAATTCGATGCCGCCAGCACGACTGCCACGAGCGGTGGCGACCCGCGAGAGGCCTTCCTTACGCTCGCCGACCTGCTCATCGTTCTTCGGGAAGCCCGCTACGTGAACCAGGACGGCGCTATCCCAAAGCCACAGTTTGAGAAGACGTACCGCCCATTCGTGCGGGATCTGGCGGCCCACCTGGACAACACGGTCCGGCCGCGACTGCCTGCCTTGCCCGAAGATATGTCGGCATTCTGGAACCGCGTCGTGGAGCGGTGCCAAGCATGACGGCAGTTCGCCTCGTACCCGACGACCTCGTTCTCGGAAGACGAATCACCGGCAACGTGCCGGAGTTCGACCAAATCCGCCAACGGCGAGAAGTCGAGGAAATCCTCCATCGGCTCGAGCGACAGCCCGGCGTGATCCTGGCCGACGAAGTGGGGATGGGAAAGACGTTCGTGGCTCTCGCGATCGCCACGAGCATCGCGCTCCGCAATCCCGTCGGCCCCGTGATCGTCATGGCCCCCGCCACACTCGTTCCAAAGTGGCAGCAGGACATGAAGACGTTCTGCCAGCTCTACATGGACAGTCGCCGACCCGTGGAAGTGGGAGAGGCTCCGCGCGCTGAGCTTGTCGCCGGCGACGCGTTGCGGTTTGCGGCGGTAAAGGACAGTGCGGCCTTTCTCCGCCTACTCGATGACCCGCGTCCGACTCGTGCCCACCTGATCTTCGTCAGCCATGGGGCGATGTCGCGGCAACGAATGGATAAGTGGGTCAACCTGTGCCTTGTCGCGGAAGCGCTCCGTCGGCATGCACGTGGCGGAAACCACGCCTTGATCCAGGTCAAGAAAGTAATCCACCGGTTTCTGGCCCAGTTGCTCTGGATGACCGGCAAGGAGAGTCGGCACGACCTGGGTGAAGATCTCTGGCAGCGACTCCTCCGATCATCGCCGGCCGACTGGAGGGAGATCTACAACGCCGGCATTAGGAAGGACGATCGCAAACTCCCCGACGACCCGGTACCCAAGGCCGTGCTTCGATCGCTCGACGAGATCGACCTCAAGGAGCTGGCTGAGGCCTTGAAGCACATGCCAGTGCGTGCCCGCGGCGGGGCGGAGCGGGTTGCCGAGCGAGTGGCAGCAATCCGAGAGGAACTGCGCAAGGTGGACCGCAGGCTGTGGGGAGAGGTGTTGGCCAAGTCTCGGTGGCGCTCGCCCCTGCTCGTGATGGACGAAGCCCACCACCTGAAGAACTCCGACACGCAACTGGCAAAGCAGCTGCAGTCGGCGGAGTCTGCGGATGACTTGCGGACAGGCGACGGAGCGATGGCCCAGTCGTTCGATCGCATGCTCTTTCTGACGGCCACGCCATTCCAGCTCGGACACAAGGAACTCGTCCACGTTCTCGAACGGTTTGGCGACGCTCGCTGGGATACTGCAGCCTTCGGCGACAGAAGTTCCTTCAAGGAATCACTTGTCTCACTCAATCGAGCGCTCGATGAAAGCCAATACACATCTATTGCCCTTCAGCGGGCGTGGAGTCGGATGCGACCCGAGGATTTGCCGGCCACGCCTGCCGTGCTCGATGAGTGGTGGCGCGGGATCCAGTCCTCGGATGCCGACGCCCTGACTGTTCATCAGCGGGCGTTTCGTGACGCCTATGACGCAGCCCTGCAAAAACGTCGTGAGGCCAACAAGCGAATCCGCCCGCTGGTCGTCCGCCACAATAAGGGTGAACTCTGGCCCGGCTCGCTTATTCGTCGGCGGCACCGGGTTGAAGGCGGAGCCATTGGTGAGCAGGGCGGACTCGCCGGAACCGGCATCGACGTGCCCGCCGAGCAACTGCTCCCGTTCTTCCTTGCGGCGCGGGCAGCCGTGAATCCTCACAAAGACCTACTAGGCGATGCACTGTGCTCGTCCTATGAGGCTTTTCGGCACACCCGTGAACACCGGCAGCACCCCGCGGATGTGGATGGCTTACACGCACCGCACGAGGCCGAACGAAAGCAGCGGCAGGAGGAGCTTGACTCACTGCTCAACGACCGCTGGTATCTGGCCGAGTTCGACTCCGCGCTCGCGAAAACGTCCACAGCGATCCACCCCAAGATCGCCGCCACCGTCCAGCGTTCCGTCGACCTGTGGGAGCAGGGTGAGAAGGTCGTCGTTTTTGCTTTCTATCGCCACACGTGCCGAGCTCTGCGAAGGCACATCAGTAACGAGATCGAACGGCGGCTGCTTGCCAAGGCCCGCGAGCGGCTCGGCATGCCGGCCTCAACGCACGACCGGAAGGCCGTCGACGAGCGTCTCGATCAGATTCAGGATCGGTTTTTCGACGACACCGGCTCACCGGGCCAACTCGCGATGGATTCGGCACTCGCGTCCATCGTGAATCGCCATGCAGCCCTGATTGACTCGATGCCATCCGCCGCAGAAACCCGCGCTATCCTGATCACGGTCATGCGGCGGTTTCTGCGGGTTCACACGACGCTGGTGCGATGCTTTCCGTTCGATAAGGAAGGGCTTCTGGAGCCGGAGGATCTGGTCAAACACTTTCTGGATCATGCCGATGCGTCCGGTATGTCATGGCGGCAGAAGTTTGATGACTTCATCGACTTCGTCCTGTCCCGGTGTTCGGCCGAGGAACGCACGCAATACCTGACAGAACTCCTGCGGATCAGCACGGGGGCACACAAGGCCGGTGAGGATGACGCGGGCGACCCGGCCGGCCATGACGACGGCGATGGCACGACGCTGGCAAACGTCGCCCTTTGTAGCGGAGAGACACGGATGGAGGTCCGGGTACGCCGCATGCGAACCTTCAACACGCCCTTCTTTCCGGACGTACTCGTGTGCAGCGAGGTCATGGCCGAGGGCGTGGATCTCCAGCGATTCTGCCGTCACATGATCCATCACGACCTGGCCTGGAATCCCAGCACGATCGAACAGCGCACTGGCCGGATCGACCGGATCGGCTGCAAAGCGACCAACCGGCACCCGATCACGTCGTATCTGCCCTATATCGGTGGAGCAGCGGACGAGCGGCAGTTCCGGGTCATGCGGGACCGGGAGCAGTGGTTCCAGGTCGTGATGGGCCAGGAGGCGGTGGCCAACCTCATCACTGCCGAGACCGTTGAATCCACGTTCCCCCTGCCAAAAAGCCTGGTCGAATCCCTTGCGTTTGACCTCTCGGTAAGCGGCACCTGAGCTGGCTCTCGGCCGGTAGCCACGGTGCCTCGACCGGCCTGCCCGGTGGCCCTCCAAAAATTTTTTTTGGCCCGAATGCTCATTTCGGGACCAGCCCTCCCATAAAGAAGACAGGAGGGCCAGATCGGCCTTCCGCGGTGAAACGCTCACCGCCGGTGCCCAGAGGGTCTACCCATGCCCAAGCGCCCCTCCCCCTTCGGCTCGGCCACGCTGGTCGATGCCCGGGAACTCGCGGTTTTTCTCGGTTGTTCCCCCAAACACGTCCGCCGGATGGCCGAAAAGGGCCAGCTGCCCCAGCCCGTGAAGGTCGGCCGACTCTACCGCTGGTCCCGGCAAACCATTGAGAACTGGCTTGATCAACAGGAAGGAGACCGCCATGCAGCCCATTGAGAAGATTCTTTCCCGACTGCCCGACCACCGGGCGACCGCCGATGGCTTCAAGGCCCGCTGCCCGGCCCACGAGGATCTGAACCCCAGCCTCTCGATCCGGGAGGCCCAAGACGGGGTCGTGCTCGTGAAATGCTTCGCCGGCTGCCCTCCAGAAAAGGTCGTCTCCGACCTCGGGCTGCGCATGGCGGATCTCTTCCCATCCCGGGATGAGCCTCCATGGCCGAGCCGCCAGTATCAGAGTTCTCGGCCGGAACCTCGGCATTTCGCGACCGCCGAGGACGCGATCAATGGCTACGGCCGCGGCACGCCGGATCGCCAGTGGACCTATGTGGATGCCTCGGGAACCGAGATCGGTCGGACGCTCCGTTGGAACATGGCGAAAGGCAAGGACATTCGCCCTGTGGCCAGGTTCCCCGACGGCTGGCGGCATGCGGCGATGAAGGAGCCGAGACCGCTGTTCAACCTGCCCGCCCTGCTGGCAAACCAGGAATCGCCGATTTACGTCGTCGAGGGCGAAAAGTGTGTCGATGCACTTACGGCCCTCGGTCTCCTCGCCACGACGAGCGCCGGCGGCTCACAGGCGGCGCAGCTTACCGACTGGGCGTTGCTGGCCGGCCGCTTGGTGGTGATTCTGCCCGACAACGATGCGGCCGGGCGAAAGTATGCAGAGACAGTCGCCGACATCCTCGACGGTCTCGGAGCTACGGTGGTAGTCGTTTTCCTCGACGGCCTTGCCGCCGGAGGTGACGTCGCCGACCTCCTGGAACGCTGCACGGACGACGCCGCTCGAAATGCTCTCCGCGAGCAGATCGAGGCCCACGCGAGTCGGACTCAAGCAATGCCGGCAGAAGGAGGCTCCACCCACTTCTCCGGCCTCGAGTATCAGCCGTTTCCCGTGGACACGCTGCCCGACGCGGTGGCGGCATTTGTGTCGGAAAGTGCCGCAGCGGTTCGGTGCGATGAAGCGTTTGTGGCGCTCCCAGTACTCACTCTCCTGGGCGCGGCCGTCGGAAATACCCGCCGGCTTCGTCTCAAGCGCACGTACGAGGCACCGACGATCCTGTGGACAGGCATCATCGGCGAGTCGGGCACGGGCAAGACTCCCGCGATCCGCACCGCCTTGGCCTCCGCGTACGCGCACGAGCAGGCTTTGCGGCAGCAGGATCCCCCGCGGCGTCTCGTTGTCGGGGATGCCACCACGGAGGCCCTCGCCCACCTCATGGCCTCCAACGCTCGTGGCATTTTCTGCGTAAGGGATGAACTTGCAGGCTGGTTTGGCTCGATTGACCGTTACACCGATCGGCGTGGCGGCTGCTCGGCAGACCGGTCATTCTTGCTCTCCGCCTACGACGGTGTGCCCGACAGTGTGGACCGGCGCACCGGCGACCGTCGCAGCCTGCACATCCCTCGTATCTCGCTCTGGGTGACGGGTGGAATTCAGCCGGGCATCCTCGCTCGAGCCATGGGGACTGTGGAACGTGAGGCCGGCCTGCTTTCTCGGCTCCTCTTGGCTTGTCCGCCATCGCGTCCGCAGGTGTATTCAGACGACGACGTGTCGGAAACCACGCAGGAGCGGTTTGATGACGTCTTGAAGAACCTGTTCGCGATTGAAGGCGAGGAAGTCGTGACGCTCTCTGCAGACGCGAAGCACCTCTGGCGGGCATTCCACGACCGCACCGCTGCGGAAACGAACCGACTTGCAGGCGACCTCGCGGCGGCGTGGAGCAAGTTTCGTGGCACCGCGTTGCGGATCGCCCTGATCCTGCATCTCGCCGAGTCCTCCACCGACGTCGTGCCGTTGCCGACGATGGAGCGAGCAATCGTGCTCACCGAGTGGTTCAAGCAGGAAACTCGCCGTGTGTACTCGATTCTCGCAGAGGCTCCCCAGCGGCAGGCTGACCGCACCGAAGAAGATGCCTTGCTCGCCTGGATGGCACGCCGGGGCTGGGTGACGCAAAGAGACATCGAGCGTGGAAGCCGCTGTTTTCGCGCAGCAGGACGGGCCACCACCGTCATCCGCCGATTGGTGACGGCCGGAAGACTGGAGCAACAGCAACGACGCCCAGGGCCTGAGGGCGGATCGTTCACGACCGTATACCGGCTGGCGGCCGCTCACAGTCCCGCGGGCAACCAGCCGAAGACACAGCTACCACCAGACAAACCACCGACTTGCGGCGATACCGCCCCGCCGACCGAGGAGGATCCGTGGACGAAGCTGTAGATAGCCTCCTCACCGAACTGGCCGCCCTCGGTATCGCCGTGAAGGAAGAACGAGGGGAAGTCTGTGTCAGGCCCAAGCCACCGCCGGAACTGCTCGACCGCCTCAGGCGACACAAAGATGCTCTGGCGCAAGCGGTATGGGCAAGGGACGGGCGGGCGAGACAAGCACAGGCAGTTGAACGGCTGGCGGCCGACCGGCGCAACTGGATCGAAGAGAACAAACGCCTGGGCTATTACCGCGGCCCGGAGTGAGCACGCTCTCGCGATTGCTTTCGCCACTCGCGCACGATCTGCTTGCTGTCGGTCTGCAGCGGGAACCCCAGCTCCTTCGCCGCGATCGCCCACTCGACGGCCTTGTAGTTGTCGAACCTGCGTTTGTTGGGGTAGTCCCGCTGGGTCATGAGCCATACCGCGATTCGCTCGATGCTCGTACCAGCCTGACGCATCGCGTAGATCGCCTCCGCAAGACGGCGTTCCCGATCATCGATCGAATACTCGCGCGTCGACTTCTTGGACTTCGTTTCCCTCGCTCGCAGGCCGATGATCCTCCACCCGACCGGGGCTTGCCCACCGACAGGCAGCCCGCGTTCACGTCGATCGGCAATGACCCTGAGGGTTCGCTCACTGGCAAACGACCGTCCAATCTCGCCCACGGCCCGCATCATCACGGCAATGCCGCCATCCAGCGAATCAGCGACCTCGCTCGGCAAATCGAGGGAATGAAACCGCACCCCGCGGGCGGCCAGAGCCTGTATCACAGCGGCCCCGTCGGCCGCCGACCGAAACGCGCGGTCGAGTTGCCACACGACCACATGATCGCCGGGCTCGGCGAGGGCAAACACCTCTCCACCTTGCGTGCGTTCCGCAAAGGGCCGACTGCCCTGGACGTCGGTATCGCAGAAGAACCCCACCCAGGCGATGCCGGCCGGCTCGAGCTGCCGCTGCCAGTGGTCCTTCGCCTGCTCTTCCTGGACGGCCGCCGTCAGATCGGGCTTCGCGGCCGAAAGCCGTCCATAACCAAAGCACTTCGGCGGGCACCTGCTTTCCTGATTCTCCATGACGAGCCTCCGATGTGTGCCGACATTCCTCCATTCATTTATGGGATGGCACGGCTACTTTCGGACAAGCGGTTTTCACGATGCTGTCTTTTCATGCGGGTGAGTTTGTGGCCCGCATCTCACAGCTCCGCCCCCTTCGCTTGATCCATCTTCTGGCTAGCTCAGTTTTTTTACCGTCACTTCGATGTTGTACGTTTTGAACAATTCAATCAGCTCCTCGGCTTCCTCGCGACTGGCGGTCGCAATGTGGTTAACGCCGCCAAGGCGGGAGTCGTATTCGTAACTAAGACAGCGAAACCCGCCTCGCGGGCCCATCGTCTGCACAACATTGCGTGCAGTCTTAAGGTCTTCGCGTTTTTCTTCTCGCACCCTGGCAAGCTCCCGATTTACCTCCTCGTCTATGATCTCCAGCGACTCCCACAAAATGTCATGGGTGCCTGCGCCCTCGAATCGCACAGACACAAAACGATCGCTGCCACGGGCCCACATGCCTGCATTGGGCACCGTGACTCCTTCTGCGTTTTTCACTAAGCCGGGATGGTATTGCGTCAGGTCCGTGGTCAATCGGACTTGGATTCCATACTGCTTCATGGTGCGACAAGGCTCGCCAATGCTGGGATCGCTACGGTTTTACGGTGCTCATGAGTATGCGATAGATGGGCCGCGGAGTCGAATAACGCGGCGATACGAACCCAGCCGAAAACCACTATTGAAGGTGGGCATCAGCGGCAACTTAAGGCAGCCATCACCCCTGCAGTGACGGCTCTCCAGAGGCTCTCGCCCTACGAGAAGCAGTTGCTCGAGGATCATCTGATTGAGGGCGTCACGCTCGAGCGGCTCGGCCGGGAGCAGGATCTCGACCGGCGGACAATCCGCAAGCGGATCAAGCGGGCGATCGACCGATTGCGGTAGGCGGAACAGGATCTGCCCTAACGTCGCGATGCCACGACTTTGCGCCAGGCATGGACATCGCCGTGGCATAATGGACCGCCGTGGCCCACGCACAGCCGGCCGGAAGTCGCGGCGAGAATGCGGTCGACGCTCGCCATGACCGTCGGCAGGTCGTCGGCGAAGTAGTGGAAGTTTGGTTTCGTCGGACGGATCGCGCCGCCGGCCCAGCCCCCCATGATGACGTCACCGACGATTGCATCGCCGGAATCGAGGATGACCGAGATCGAGCCGGGCGTGTGCCCCGGTGTGTGCAGGATGGAACCGGCGATGCCAAACTCATCGAGCCGGACGCCGTCTTCGGCATCAATGTCCGCCGCCCGGGCGCGAAACGGCAGCTGAGCAACCAAACGTGCGAGCATCCACCCCCGTAGCCCCACTCCTCGGAGCGGACCGTTGTTCCCTCGCATGGCGAGCGGTCGATCGCCCGGGTGGTACGCCACGGGGCACCCCACCTCGTTCGCCAAGTCCACGGTGTTGCCGAAGTGATCTGAATGAACGTGCGTGTGCAGAATCAGCGCAATATCGCGAATCTTCACGCCCGCCGCAGCGCAGCCGGCTACGATCTTCGGGGCATCGCCCCGCGATCCGGTATCGACAAGGATGGGCCGAGTACCCACCACCAAGTAGGCATTGGAATAACGCAGGCGGAGAGGATGAATGACGCTCACGTTTGGCCGTTGATCTGAATGCTGCAGTGAATCTGAGGGACGTCTAGCCACGAGTCAAAGGTCAGCCCCGCATTCGTTTGCAACCGCTTGAGCAATTTTTCACCGAGCGCCGACGCAGGCGTCCAGAAGCCGCCGGCACGGTCGGCCCGCGGAACCTCGAACGCCAAGCAGATCGCCGCCTCGCCCAGCATCTTTGCGGTGGAGCCGTAGCCCGGATCTCTGTCACCCGCAATCTGCACTCGAACACTCTGGCCCTCATCGGTGCGACCTATGAGCCGTAGGTCGAAGAAACCTCGCTCTTGCTGCAGGAGACTCGGCCCCTTGCCCGGCTTCGGCAGCACGAAGTGCTCGAGCAATCGGCGGACCGGCGAGAGCCGGAAAACGCCGAGGCCGAGGGCGACCGCGGTCGCAGCGACCCGGCCTCGCAACCCCTTGCCGGTCAATACAGCTTCGTCATAGACAAACTCGCGTCCGTAGGGGTACCCGAGCAACGCGTTACTTCGGTGCACGACGCGAGTGTTGATGCCACTCATCACGAACGGCGCAGTCCAACTGGCGAAATCATCATCGAACGTGATGGCCGTGTCACTCGGTTGCTGCACACCGACGAATGACGACTCGAAGCACAGCGAGTACGGATCGGCAAGCTCAATACGCACCGCAGGATTAGCCTCGGCTTCCTTGACGACGTTCAGCAGGCTGGCGACGGTGCCGCCGGAGAACCCCCCTCGCACGGCCTTGACCCGCAGCTTGACTCGCGAACAGGAGCGGCCGAAGGCGGCCTGCGCCTCTCGCTGTAGGAGCCACACGCCCAGGTCCGATGGAATGGAGTCGAAACCACAACAATGAACTATCCGCGCACCAGAGGCCCGTGCCGCCGCTCCGTAACGCTCTATCATCCGCCGAATCCACTGCACCTCCCCCGAAAGATCGCAGTAGTCAGTGCCGCTCTCGGCGCACACCTTGACCAGCTGCTCGCCGTAGAGGGCATACGGCCCGACCGTGGAGACAACAACTTTTGCCCCTTCGCACATTCGCCACAGGCCCACCTCGTCTGCCGCATCGACTACGATCAGCTCGACCATCGCGCCCGCCCTGCCGAAACGCGACCGCAGAGTCTCCAGCTTCGATGCGGAACGGCCTGCCACGGCCCAACGCATGCTGGGGTCGGCACCGTATCTGTCGGCCAGATAGCGACAGAGTATTTGCCCGACGAAACTCGTCGCACCGAACACGACGAGATCGTGCCGCACGGCATGAGGATCTCCGGCATGACCTGAATCACAGTTCATAGAAAAACGCGCGACATTCTCTGGGGCTCGTGTCTTGGGGTTCGTGGCCTACGACTCACGCTGCGTCAACGGAAGCCCCATGCGTCTGGAAACGGTATCCCGATGGTGCTCGAAGTGAAACAGCGTGAACATAAGCATCTCACGGACAGTCAATCGCCCCAACACCGCATGTGGAACAAGATACCGATCCAACTGCGTCTGACTCCACGGAGCTATTGCTTTCTCCAGCCGTCCCAGCGCTTCCGCACACTGATCGACGAGTCGCCGCTGCTCCTCGCCCAGACGAACCGGCAGCGAACGTGGGCGAGACGTAAAGCGGAGAATATCGTGCTTGGACAGAGGGCGTTGCCGTTGAATTTGCATGGCTGAGAAGACGCCCGTCAGCAACATAATCGCATCACGTGGCCCGCTAGGTGACACGACGGCGAGCGGCTCGGCCGGGAGCAGGATCTCGACCGGCGGACAATCCGCAAGCGGATCAAGCGGGCGATCGACCGGCTGCGGGAAGCCGCGAAGGATCGGCCGTAACGCCGGAACTATCCAGCGACTTCCTAGGCCTTCTCTGTGTCGAATGGATCAGCACCATGCCAGACGTCCCAAAAGTCCGACAGGCGAAATGACTCAACCTCTGGGCGCCGCTCCAGCCAATTATGCACTGCTGCTTTATCGCCATCGGTGGCGGACTCGTGACTGTCATCGCGGCACACGACCCCGCTCCAACCTCGATTCGGCGATCCGCCTCCGCCAAACACCAAGCGGTTCGCCTCAATGGCCTGAGCAATGAATTCATCCGTGAACTGATCGAACGCCGCGCCGGATAGGCCGGATCGCAAACGACATTCCGCACTGAAACCCAACTGCCGAAATTCGCCAAGATGCTTCTTTTTGCGAAGGCGCTTGTTCATGCACTGATCCCATCGAATGTTGGCAATGAGGGGCTCGCGACCTTACGCGAACCACATCGCCGGATTTCGTCGCAAGTCCGCTGCATCGCTCGGTTGGGCTTGGCTTAGCGGCCGATCACTTGCCCCATTCGGACCATCTGGCGAACGGAATCCGCGCGACCGTGCTGAACTCATCACCACCAAGCGGCCGAAAGACGACGATCTCGCCCTCGCACAGATCGCCGAACTCCTTCCCTGCTGCATCCTGAAGGTTCGGCCTATGGCCAACGATGACAGTGTTCATTCCCTCCGGCGGGGCAGTGCTGAGAAGGCCGCGAAGGGCGGCAGCGCGCCGCTTGTTCTCGTTCGGCGAAACAACCAAGCCGCCCTCCGTAATGTCGATAACCACCTGCACTTCACCAATGTCCAAAAGCTTGGCCGTCTCCTGAGCACGATAGAACTTGCTTGCCAACACCTTGTCAACCGGCAGCCCAAGTTGCTTCATTGATCTTCCAATGGTTCTTGCTTGCTCTCGGCCAACGTCGGTTAGATGTCGCTGGGCTGTGATGTTGTCCAAGTGAAACGGATCGGTGTCGGCTTGGTCAGGGTTTGTCTGCGTGTGCCGCAGGTACAGAACGTAACCGCCCTTTTGGAGTGCCGGAACGACGTCGCCCTTTGTCGCGGTCGAATCCGCCGCAATGGCAACAGTTGCGTCCAGCACGAACAGCAGAGCTGAAGCAAGATGCTTACGCATAGTTGAGTCTCCGAGTGTCTGTAGCCGAACGGCCGGCGATCAGCCGCTCGCCGGTCCCAGATTATCTACACCGCAGGACGTCAAGGCGAGGTGGCAGCATCGCTTGGTTCGGCGCGATCACTCCTTATTGATCTGGTTGGGGACGCTTTTGAGCTTCTCCAGCACGGCATCTCCCATTCCCCAGAAATCACGAAAGGACTTTCCGCCATCTATGAACAGTTGATGCCTTTGGAGTCCTCTGAGTTCCCTTGCTGCCTCATCAACTAACGTAGTCACATCTTTCATGCCGCTCACTACCTGCGATCGAAAACTTAAGAGCTGTTCGAGCGCGCTAGCTAAAATATCCTTTCCGACATCAATGTTGTGAGGACTGCTATCCCTCTCGCTCACCCACTCAGCCTCAAAGCGTCTTACGAACGTCTCAAACTGAGCGCGGTATTGGTGTATGAAGTCGGAACGATCTTCGCGATCGGCCTCCTGTGTCGATGCTGGCAATGCGGCCGATCGCTGGTGGCTCGCAGCCATAATTCCGGCTAGATGGCCCTGTAGCAACTGACGGAGCTGATCCAGTGAGTCATAACGAAAATGCAATCCCTGGTCTCCAAGCTTTTTTCGGTACTCAGTAAGTGCTTGGTACTGAACGGCATCCAGGCCTTCTGGCACGACTGGGGCGGATGAGAAATAGAGCAATACCGGCTTGCCATTACTGCGAAACTCCTCGATTTCCTCCGCCGTTCCCGACTCGGCTTTGCCAGTGCTTGTCCCCAGACGAGTCCAGAAAGTGCCAACGAGGATGTCGCAGTTTTCGACCAATTGCTTGTTGATGATCGCTTGCGGACGATCTCCCAGTTCCGGGCGCGCGTGAGTTTCCCACAATACGGGCTCAAGAATCACGCCGAGTGGCAGCGAGTGAGCGGCGTTCCAGGCATGAATCACATCCGGAACAAGGATTCGCTCCTTAATGCAATCGGACGGTGATGCGACCAACACGCGGTAGATGGTCCCTTGCTGGGGCACAGATTGTCTCCGATAAGATGCGAAACCAAGGAGGGAGCCTAGGGAACTTTCCCGAACACCAGCAATCAGCGGCTCGCGACCTTCGACGAACCACACCGCCGGATTCTATCGCGATTCCGCGGCATTGTGCGGTTCGGCCTTCCGATCGATGTAAAGCGTCTTCATGGGCGGTTCGAACGATCGCCTGTCATCAACCGCCCTAGCCGCCAAGTCCAGCGAGAATACGCTCGATTTGAACGCGGTGAATGCTCATATGCACACCGGTTAACGCATGCCAGCCAGCGGCGTTAAGGGGTCCGAACCATGGATGTGGGTATCGGGCTCGCGTGTCGAGATTCGGCGAAGCGGCTATGACCGAAGCGAGCGCATCGCATGACGCCTCAAACGCGGCGACGATCTCCGGCCCTACGTTGGCATTCGGCTTGACCGCAGCGGTACTGGCCGCACCAGGCGGAGTGACTTCACGCACCAGCTCTTCAATGAGATTTGCTAGTGCTTCATGGACGATCCGCAGATGATCCAGGGTCATCCATACTGACCAATATCGACTGCTGTCCTCAAGCCCGGGAATGCGCGGGATAAGCACCCGACGTGACCCGACCTCGGCATTGCATTTTCGGACAAGTGCGCGAATGAGTTCGCGCTCACGCGCAATCCGAGCATCAAAGGATCGGCGACTCCCTACCCATCGACGCAGGGCAAACAGGGTTCGGGCGACCAACAGCTCGAGCCTGGGCAGCCCTGCGCCAGGGGGGGCGAGATCGGGTTCCTGCGGAGTAGTCATCGCATGCCCCTGTGGCCGCACGGCCCCGACCAATGACTCGCGGCTACAGAATTATCCACACGGCTGGGCTTCATCGCGAGTCCATTGCATCGGGTGGTTCGACAGCGGGCGTGTCATCGATCCAATAGTGCTCGACGGAGCAACTCTTCCCGAAGGCCTCCATTCCGGAAGGGATCACAGGCGTGTTCCATTCCGGCCCTGCGAAGGCAATCAGAGCATCTTCGTCACGCCAACGGCTGATCATGGCGTAGGTATTTGGCGCCCATCGCGTTGGCATCCCGATCTCGCACGACAGATTACCAGGCGTTTGCTTTACGGCATCGACAGACAACGTCCGAAACCCGGCCTCAAAGGCGGATCGCGTGACTGGATCAATCTCGACACGAAAGATGCGAAGGATCACAGGAAGACGGGCGAACGGCGGCGATCAGCGGCTCGCGACCACGGGATTATCCACACCGCCGGACTTTATCGCGAGTCCGCTGCATCGCTTCGTTCGGCTTTTCGAGTCATTCACATCGCAGACTGTTCATGAGCTCGTTGAAAAACGCGTTCTTGGCTTGCCAATATCCATTGCCCGCATCGCCCGCGTGCTCCGACTTGATTCGATTGTACTCGTCCAAGACATCGCGATGGGCGAGCAGGTAGTCGCGCTGGGGGAGGAAGATATCCTCCTCCGCATCTCGCACGACGACTTGAATCCCAAGAGGCAGAGCGTATCCATCGTCATCGCCAAAACTACCGAACGTGCTACTCCAATTTTCTTCCTGCTTCCGGCTGTATCGGGTGCAGAGCAGAGCTATGACCGCACCAAAATCTTGGCGATCGACTCGAACGACCAGATCAACGTCGCCTTTGGTGATGGCACCGGGCAGGGCAGTGGCTCCGACGTGGTGGATTTCCGCATCGGGCAGCACCTCGCGCAGGCGCCCGAGCGCAGACTGAAGCGTGGAGCCTATTTCCACCGCCATGTCGTCAACTAGCGTCAGCTTCATAGCGGCGGATCCTTCGGCCGAACGGCGGCAATCAGCGGCTCGCGACCAAAGGATTATCCACTCCGCCCGATTTTATCGCGAGTCCGCTGCATCGCGTGGTTAGCCCCTGCGTCGAAGCAGCAGGTCATACTCGCGTGGCTCCCAATCCAAATCCAGACGATTTCTCCGCTACGCTCGATCGCTAAAGCCCGATGATGCAGCCCGACTCGAGCCGACCAAAGCCTTCCGAACCGCCTGAAATGCAGGGACGGATGTCGCGGATCATTTAGCAGCAACTGGTAGCCACGATCCGCTAACTGCTGAAGTTCATCCGGCAAAGCCCGATAGTGACACCAGAAACGCGGGCTTGCTCGATGCTTCATCGATCGGTGCAGCGGCCCGCATCCAAGTCGTCGAGTGCTTCTTGGACCAGCCAATCAAGCCGACCTGCAGCGTCATCTGCGGCGATCTGGTGATCCCACGCAGCCGCATCAAACTCCGCGTACCAAGCGCGGAAGGCCGCCATGTCATCCGGCGACAACTGCTGAATAGCAGCTTCGATTTCTTCGACGGTACGCATGGACATCAGTATACCTCTCGAGCCCGCTGCTGCCAACGGCTGTTATCTGGGCTAACGATTGCGATCAGCCGCGCGCCAGACTGGCGGCAAATTTGCGTATGCAAAATGACTGGCTGGGGCGTCGGCTGCATGCAGTGGTTAGGCGGCGGTAGGCCTATATGGCTCTTCCTGGACAGTATGGCCATAGACGATCTTGAGAAACATGAGAGGCATGACCCATTCCAATCCTGGCCCCAACGGAAGCACATAGAGATTGACCACAATGGCAACCACGATGATCGCAAACGCACTGGGCCTACGAAGATAGAGAGGCACCTGCCGAACAATTAGCACGCTCAGAATCAACCCCAAATACCACGAGAACCCATTCAGCGCACTCGCGCCAGGCACCAGGAGCGCGAGCACAACTGGATGCAAGTGAAGCAGATCAAAGTTGATGCCTGACTTCAGGAACCGCACAACCGCCGGATCATCGGGCTTACTCGGCGTTTGATAAAAACGCTTACAGGAATTGGTTGCGTTCGCGACGACTCCACCTGCGATGTCGAAAGCGAAGATTGCGCACACAACATAGATCCACCAATCCCAACCCTGATAGTGGCACAACCAAAGCGGTGCGAAGGCGCACGCCGCAATCACTGAGGCTCCGTAGACAATTAGCTTTTCCGATGCTTCCGCGCCAGTACCGACAGCCAAGTCTGTCGGTCCGCCGTATTTCCAGTCGATCCTGCTCACCTCACGCATAACGTACGCTTTCTGCGATCGCACCTATTCATTTCGACGCACCGACGCACTCGCGGTGCCGTCTAACTTGTATTTCTACGGAACCGCGTAACACCCGTCGGTCGCTTGATAACGCTCAACGGGAAACGCGGCCGACTGCCCGCAAGTCTCGCCGCAGCTTTCGGTTCGATCAACGTCGGCTGACATGAGGCTCCACGTTATCGGGCGATTATCGCTGGATAGCACACGCGAAACTTGCCGTCGGGCCGGCGAAACTAGGCTCTCTGCGCCGCCCGCCATTCCTTCACCATCCGCTTCCCGTCGGTCTGCTTCGGGTACCCGAGTTCCTTGGCGGCGATGGCCCACTCGACGGCCTTGTAGTTGTCGAGCCGTCGCTTGTTGGGGTACTCATCCTGCCGCATGAGCCAAAGCACGACTTGCTCGATGGCCATGCCCTGCTGCCGCAGTTCGTGGATCATCTCGCAGAGTTCCCGCTCCTGCTCGTCGATCACGAACCGCCGGGTGGACCGCTTGTCGCCGGTGTCCCGTGCCCGGGTGCCGACGATCTTCCAACCCAAGGGCGGACGATGCCCCACCGGAAGCCCGTGCTTCCGGCGGTAGGCGATGATCTCGCTCGTCCGTTCGCTGGCGAAGGCCCGCTCGAGTTCGGCCACCGCCAAGAGGATGGTGACGAAGAACTTCCCCATCGGGGTGCCCGAGTCCACGAGCAGGTCGAGGGAGTGGAACCGCACCTTCCGCTCGGCGAGGGACTGGATGACCTTCACCCCGTCGTAGACCGAACGGAACGGACGGTCGAGCCGGCTCACCACGACATGATCCCCAGGGCTGACCAGGGCGTAGAGCTGCCGGCCCTGCTCCCGCTCTGAGAACTCGACGGCTCCCTGCACCGCCTTGTCGTAGTAGAACCCGCCCCAGCGGATGCCCTTGGGTTTGAGGTGCTGCCGCCAATACTCCTTCACCTTGGCCCGCTGCGCCGCCCGGGTGAACTCCTGCTTGGCAGTCGAGTGCCGGCCGTACCCGTAGCACACCGGTCGAGTGGTGTCCGTACGCATCAGTTGAACCTCCAGCGGTCGTCCCGCAGGTTGAGTCCGTCCAACACTTCGTCGAGCCGCTTGCGCACGGTAACACCCGCCGGCCACTTGCACCCGGCAAAAGCCTCGAACAAGACGTCCCGCTGCGACCAGTTCTCCTCGTGCATGAGCGTGTTGCACAGCACGAGGAGCAGGCCGACGATCATCGGATCAGCGGCGCAGCGTTCGTAGGCGGGGTCGGTCCGCAGTTCATTCCGGATCTCGTCGAGGCGTTCCGCCAGGAGCATCGCGCACCGGGCTGCCATGTTGCGACTGTCGTTCGTCATGCTTGTCCTTTCGTGTGAATGACCTGCCCGGACTCGCTGCCCGGACACCTAATCCCTCCCGGCACCCCACCTATCACTGATCTGTGGGCTGTTTCTCCCGGGATTTGTTGTGGTAGCGGACCAACCGTGCGTACTTGGCGACCTTGGCCCGGGCGATCGTGCGGCGCCGCTTCCACGCCTTGAGCTGCCGCTCGTACTCGCACCCCTTGGACTTCGGTTCCCGCCTGGCGGTGGGCAGCGCGGCCATCGCCTCGATCCCTGACCTGCCCCCCTTAAACATCGCCACTTTCAGAGAGAGAATCTCTGTGTGGTGCAACCAAGGGAGGGCGATAGATGCCACGAGGAAAGAAGTTCACAGCGGAGCAGATC
>JBKDMX010000047.1:0-2525 GCA_046343855.1 Planctomycetia bacterium | reverse complement strand
GCGATCTTTTGGCCGCGATCCTCGCCGAACCGGACGAGATCAGCGGCTGATGCGGGGCGACGCGGATCCTGGTTGCCCTGCCCACCCCGAGAGAAACCGACCGCCCCCCCTCGCTCGCGCTGATAAGTGGGATATGAAATGTTTCTTGTCCGGAAGATCATGCCGTGTGTTATTTTGAGGGGAAGGAGTTCGCATGCCTCCGCGTTTATCCAGTTGTGTAACGCTAGCCTCCGCGTGCGCGGGCGCGATGGTGGCGTTTTCTTCCGTCGCTGCCTTCACGGCCCCCAGCCAGAATCGCGAAGCCAGCGAGCAACCCGCAGCCAGTGTTCAGCGTGCGGCCTCGGGCATGATCGCCGGCGTGCTCAACGGCAGCGACTTCGTCCCGATCCTGCGTGAGCCCGCGCAGGTGCTCGCCGTTCACCGGTTTCCGCACGACAAGCGGCAGCCTCGTCCGCCACGGCATCGCAGCGAGCGGGCAAGCTCCTACACGTCCGAGTTGGAGCTGACTGCATCGGTGATTGACTCGATCACCCACGACGATGCTTATCGACCGCTGCTCGCCGACACTGCGTTGGCAACCCCGCTTTCCGGTCATCCTCTCGAGCTGCTCCGTCCGCCGTCCGTCTGCGCGTAGGTGCGCTAGAAGGCTCTTGGCGGGCAGCCTGTCGCTGCCCTGCGTCTTGTGACGCCCCCTGTGGGCAAGGTTGCGATCGCTTCGAAGAGGTATCGGTACCATCATGTGTGGCATTGCGGGCGTAATCAGCGCGGATGCGAAGGCGGTCGAGCCGGCCGTTCGGGCGATGATGCGCGCGATGGTCCACCGCGGCCCCGATGACGAGGGCTACGAGCAATTCCAGGTGGCGGCGGGCGGCAGTTCTCCGGGCGAAGCCACACTCGGCTTCGGCTTCCGCCGCCTGGCGATTCTCGATCTCACGTCCGCCGGCCATCAGCCGATGGTCCACAAGGCCACGGGCGATTGCCTGATCTTCAATGGCGAGATCTACAACTTCCGCTGGCTGCGGGCAAAGCTCGAGGCGCTCGGGGCGAATGTCCGCAGTTCGGGCGACACGGAAGTCTTGCTGCACGCGCTCGTGGCTTGGGGCGAGAAGGCGCTCGACCAGATCGACGGCATGTATGCCTTCGCGTTTTATCACGCCGCCAGCCGGCGGGTCTTGCTCGCCCGCGATCCCTTCGGCATCAAGCCGCTCTACGTGGCCCAATCGCGGCAGGCTTTCGTGTTTGCGAGCGAAGTGCGCACGGTGCTCGCCTCGGGCCTCGTGCCGGATGATCTCGACCCTGCCGGCATCGCGGCGATGCTCGCGTATGGCGCCCCGCAGGATCCGCTCACGATTCATCGCGAGATCCGATCCTTCCCCGCGGGCAGTTGCGCATGGATCGGCGCGGAGGCCGCCACCGGCCGCGCGCCGCTGAGCCCCAGGCGGTTCTGGCGGTTTCCGAGCGTGGGCCAATCGCTCGACGAGCCGACGGCCGTCCGCCGGGTCCAGACCCAGCTCAATGCGTCGGTCCGCGATCAATGTATTTCCGACGTGCCGATGGGAATTTTTCTGTCTGGGGGCATCGATAGCGCCACGCTCGCCGCGGTCGCACGCAGTCATCTTTCGCCAGTCAACACGTTTGCAGTCGGGTTTGAGAGCGCCGGCGGCACCGACGAACTCCCCGACGCTGCCGCCACGGCCCGTGTCCTGGGCACGCATCACGTGCAGACTGTGCTCGACGATGAATGGATTCAGCTTCAGTGGCGCGAGTGGCTCGCGTCGGCCGACCGGCCGAGCATCGATGGTCTCAACACGTTCGTGGTGAGCGGCGTGGTGAAGCAGGGGGGCGCGACGGTGGCCCTCTCCGGCATCGGGGCCGACGAACTCTTTGGCGGCTATCCCTGCTTTGCCAGGGCCCAGAAGCTGGCCCGGTTTCTCAAGCCGCTGGCGTTCGTGCCGCCGCGGCTGCGGCGGAGTGCGGCGGCGGTGGCCCTTGCGGCGCTGCCGGCCGGCAAGCGTGCCAAAGCGGTCGATCTGATCGCCGGCGGCGGCTCATGCGTGGAGCTCGCCGCATCGCTCCGGCGGGTGACGAGCGGCCGCGATCTCCGTTCGCTCGGGCTCGAGCCGGGTTCGCTCGGCCTTTCGGAGCAGTATCTGCCTCGGGCTGCCTTCGAAGCCTTCACCGATCCCGGCGGCGATCCCTTCAACGCCGTCTCGCAGGCGGAGAGTTTTCTCTACATGGGCAACACGCTCTTGCGTGATGCCGACGTAAACAGCATGGCCCATTCGCTCGAGATCCGCGTGCCATTTCTGGGTCGATTGCTCGTGGATCTGGTGGGGGCAATGCCGGGCGATGTGAAGGCCCCGCAGGGCGGGCTGCCAAAGCATCTCTTGCGAAAAGCGGCCGGGGCGATTCTGCCGCACGATCTTATTTCGCGGCCGAAGCGGGGCTTCACGCTGCCGATCGGCGAATGGATGTTTGGACCGCTGCGGGGCGAATGCGAAGCCGCGATCGACACGCTCGCAGGC
>JBKDMX010000046.1:0-102833 GCA_046343855.1 Planctomycetia bacterium | reverse complement strand
TCCCAGGGAAACTCGGGTGGCGCGCAGAACGGCACGCGGCCGAGCCGGCGGTCGATGAGCGCGGCGAAGAAGCCGAGGCGGGGGATTTCGAGCGGGTCCCAGCCGGGAAGCGCGGCGGCCGAGATGAAGGCGTCGATCTGCCAGCCGTCGGTGGAGAGCCGGCTCTCGATCGGGATCGAGCCCTCGGGGAGTTCCGCGGGGACCTCGCTTGTGCGCGGAATCAAGCCGGGCACGGCGATCGGCTTGTCGGCATTGCGGCCACCGCCCGTCGGCAACAGCGCGAGCCGTCGGCAGTAGCGGCCGGCCCGGTGGCTTTCGCCCGTCGGCCGCGTCGCGATCCAGAGGTGGAGGCCGTCGCTATCCTCCGGCTTCGTCGGGTGGCACCAGCGGGCGTTGCCGACGCCGCGGGCCACCGCCCGCACGCCGAGGCCGTCTTCGTTCCAGGCCATGGAGAGCGTCATCACGTCGGGCACGTTTGCCATGGGCGCGAGCCCCGGCAGCCGGCAGGAGTCGTCGAGATCCCAAGCCGATGGCGGCCAGAGCTTCTTGCGCTGCCGGCAGGGCAGGCGAAAGCGAAACAGCGCGGCGGGGTTGACGAGCGGGCTCATGGTGGCGGAGTCACTGCGTTATAGTATGGCGGTTGCAGGATGTCTTGGCGCGAGCAAGGGAAGCGAAGCCAATGCGTGTTTTGTTGGTCGCCAGTGAGGCGGCGCCATACGCCAAGACGGGCGGATTGGCCGACGTGGCCGGCGCGCTGCCCGGCGCGCTTGCCCGGCTGGGCTGCGACGTCACGCTCGTGATCCCCGCCTATCGCGAGGTCTTCTCGAAGGGGATCCCGATCGAGTCGACCGACATGACGTTCGACGTGCCGATCGGGGCGCGGCGGCTGACCGCTCGGGTGCTCAGGAGCCGTCTGCCGGGATCGCAGGCCACGGTGCTGCTTGTCGGCAACGACGCCTGCTTCGACCGCCCCACGCTCTATGGCGGCGCCGAAGACTATGCCGACAACGCCGAGCGATTCATCTTCTTCTCGCGGGCGGCGCTCGAGATCGGCGGCCGGCAGGACCGTCCCTTCGACATCATCCACTGCCACGATTGGCAGACCGGCCTCGTGCCCGCCTACCAGAAGCTGCTGTACCAATCGTGGCCGATGCTCAATCAGGCCCGCACCGTGATGACGATCCACAACATGGCCTACCAGGGGCTCTTCTGGCATTGGGACATGCTGCTCACCGGCCTCGACTGGAAATACTTCAACTGGCAGCAGATGGAGTTTTACGGGCAGCTCAACCTGCTGAAGACGGGGCTCGTCTTCGCCGACGAGATCACGACCGTGAGCCCCACCTATGCCCGCGAGATCCAAAAGGATCCGGGCGGCTGCGGTTTGGAGGGCGTGTTGGCCGCGCGGAGCGACGCGCTCGCCGGCATCGTCAACGGCATCGACACCGCGGTGTGGAACCCCGCGGCCGACCCGCACATTCCGCGGCCCTACACCGCCACCGACTTCCGCGACGGCAAGTATGCGGCCCGCGTCGCGCTCGCGGCGCGGCTGGGACGCGCCGCCCCCGATGCCCGGCCGCTCGTCGCGCTCGTGGGCAGGCTCGTCGAGCAGAAGGGGATCGAGCTCGTGATCGAGCTGCTCGGCCGCATGGCCGGCAGCGGGCGGGCGCACTTCGTGATTCTCGGCACCGGCAACAACGGCACGGAGGAGGCGCTGCGGCGGGTGGCGGCGTCGTTCCCCGGCACGATCGACGTGGTCATCGGGTTCGATGAGGGGCTCGCCCACCTCGTGCAGGCGGCCGCCGACATCGCGCTCGTGCCCAGCCGCTTCGAACCGTGCGGCCTCACGCAGCTCTATGCCATGCGCTACGGCACGATCCCCGTCGTGCGGGCCACCGGCGGCCTCGTCGATACCGTCGTCGATAGCACGCGCGAGACGCTCCGCAACGGCACGGCCAGCGGCTTCGTCTTCGAGGCGTTCGACGCGCTCGCGCTCGAGCACGCTCTCGCGCGAGCGCTCGAGGCCCATGCGAACGCCGAACTCTGGAACGGCCTCGTGCGGCAGGTGATGGCCCAGGACTGGTCGTGGGATTCGAGCGCCCGCGAGTATCTCCGCCTCTTCGAACGAGTGCGGCAGCGGAAGCCTGGGTAAGCTGCGCAGAAAAAGGCCTGCGATTGCGTCGTCGCGCCGCCCGCAGCCGGCCTGCGACCGATACCGTAGGCATGATGCGTTCGTTCGTCAGAGCCTGTGTCGTCGCGCTCGTGCTGGCTGCCGCTCCTGCCGTGGCCGGCGAGGCGTTTCATTGCCGCACCTGTGCGCCGGGGCATGGCGGCATGCCCTATGGCAACACGGGCTGCGGCCCGCGCTACTGCGGCGAGAAGCACGAGCCGAGCTGCCCCGATCCATGCGACGCCTGCAACCGCTGGCGGAGCTGCAATGGCGTGACACAGGGGCCCGATATGCTCACCCCCTGGCAGCTGCCGCCCGGTCGCGGCTTCATGACGGCCGAGCAGGTCGGCTACGACACGCGGCCGGCGTGCCTACGCGGTGAATATCAGTTCCGCGTGCGTTGATCGGCTGCGTAGGTCGCGGCGAACGTGATCTCGTCGCCGCGTTTCCGGCAGGCCTCGCGGAGCACGTCGATGGCGTTGCCGGCCACGGCGAGATCGACGAGCGAAGGCAGCATGCCGATGGCCTGCATGACGCTCGGCATGCCCTGGTCGGTCGGCCGCTCGAGCGCCGCATGCAGCGCCTCCGCGGGCCGATCGAGCCGCCAGAGCAGATAGACGAGCGTGTCGGCCGGCAGCGTGCCGGCATCCTCCACGCGGGCCAGCGCCGCCGCCTTGCGAAAATACCGCAGCGCGTCGTCCACATCGCGGCCCAGCTGCGCCGCGTAGAAAAGCCGCGAGGACTCGCCCACGTTTTCAAACGGTGGTTCGCCTGGATACGTCACCTCGTCCGGCAGCCGGCAGGCATAGACCGCGAGTTCCCAGGCCTTTTCGATCACGGACCGCTCGGTGCAGACCCGCGCGATCCTGAGCACCGACTGCAGGTGCGAGACATCGATGTGAAAGTGTGGGTCGTCGTGCAGGCCCCCCGCGGCGTCGAGGAGGCCCACGATCGATGCCGTCGCGGCGATCGTCTCGCGGGGCACGAGGCCGCGGCGTTCGAGGTCGGCTGCCAGCGAATGGAAGAGCTCGCGATGGAGGTGCTCCACGAGCACGCCCGCGGGCTGCCGCTGCCCCGCCGCCGGCAGCCGCGAGATGGCCTGCTCGTAGGCGGTGATCGAATTGCAGGTGCCCTGTGATTCGAGCACGAGCCGGATGCCAAGCGACGGATCGAGCCCCTCCCAGAGCGCGATCTGCACGATCTCCTGGAGCCGGGTGGCCGCGGCCTCTTCATCGGCGCTCGGCGCACTGGCCAGTTCCGCCAGCTTGTGCGACACCGCGGCCGGCTCGGCGGCGGCGCGCAGATACATCCAGCCGGCCGCCACGTGCCCTTCCTCGAGGAGCGGCCAGCCCGCCTCGCGGCAGGCGGCGAGCGATCGTTCGTCGAGCCGCCCGCGGGTCTGTTCGTCGATCGCCCCGATGTCACCGGTCAGCGGCAGGCCGAGCGCCGCGCGGGCCTCGAGAAGCCGCAGATCGAAGAGCGCATGCCAACGGTGGCGGGCCGTGAGCGATTGGGCAAGCGCTGCGAACATGGACGGCGCGCCATCGGCGGCCGTTGTGGCGAGCGTGTCGAAGATGTCGGGAGCATCGGTCATGGCATGTCCATCTGACGGAGGGCCTCGTAGGCCAGGATCGCGGCCGTCGCCGAGACGTTGAGGCTGTCGGCGATGCCCAGCATCGGGAGGCGGACGGTGTCGAGCGAGATCTGGCCGGCATCGGCGGCAACCTGCCACGCCGGCGAAAGCCCACGCGCCTCGCTGCCGAGCACGATCGCCGTCGCGCCGGCGAGCCGCGCCTTGTGCCAGAGGAGTGTGCCGTCGGGCATCGCCGCGATCACGCGGCGCCCGTGCCGGCCACACCACTCGATCGCGGCGGCGGACGTCGTCACCGCGAGCGGGACGGTGAAGACGGTGCCGAGGCTCGCGCGGATCGCGGCCGGGTTGGCGGGATCGGTGCCCGCGCCGCTGGCGATCACCCCGGCGATGCCCGCGGCGTCTGCCGTGCGCAGGACCGCGCCCAAGTTGCCGGGCTTCTCCACGCCCTCGACGACGAGGACGGGACGGTCGGCGGTGACGTGAAAAACATCGAGTGGCCGCGCCGCAAACCGCACCACGCCCACGAGCCCCTCGTTGCGGCTGCCGAACGCGATCTTCTCGAAGGCGCGGCTGGCCAGCGCGGTCACCCGCGTGCCGCGCGCGGCGAGCGGCGCGAGCCAGGCGTCGCGGGCAGGATCGCTCGGCGCATCGGCGTCGAGAAACACTTCCACGATCTCCACGCCCGCCGCCGCGGCGCGGGAGAGCTCGCGGCGGCCATCCACGACCGCGAGCCCCGTGGCGCGGCGGGCGTCGGCCTCGCGCAGCCGGGCCGCCTCCCGCACCCGCGGGTTCGACGGGCTCGTGATCGTTTCGTGCGGGAGCGTCATGGGCGGAAGTGGCGGGCGTAGTCGCCCAGTGCGAGTGTGCGGCCGGAGGCGTCGGTGCAGGCGAGCCGGCCCGACTCGCAGCCGTCGAGGCCACATGCCTCCCCCAGTGTGTCGTGCAGGTGGCGGTGATGCCAGCGGGGCGAGTGGCACGTGAGCAGGATCGGCCCCTGCGGCGCGTCGCCGAGCAGTTTCGCAAGGTCGGCCAGGAGTGGCTGGAGGTCGCGGGCGATCGAGAAGGCCTGGCCCTTGGGGCCGTGACCCCACGATGGCGGATCGAGCACGATCGCATCGTAGGCGGCCCCGCGCCGCACCTCCCGCGCCACGAATGTCTGCGCGTCTTCGCAGAGCCAGCGAATCGGCTTCTGGTCCAGGCCCGACGCGGCGGCATTCCGCCGGGCCAGCGCCGTCGCCTGCTTGGAGGCATCGACGTGAACCACCTCCGCGCCGGCGGCGGCGAGCGCGAGCGTGGCGGCGCCTGAGTGAGCGAAGAGCGAAAGCGCCCGCATGCCGGGCCGCGCTGTGGCCGCGAGCCATTGCCACTGCGGCACCTGTTCGAGAAATATGCCCACCTGCCCCGAGGGGGCGGGCCGCACCTCGAGCACGAGCGCTGCCGCGCCGGGTGAATCGCCCAGTTGCACGCGCACCTGCCACGAGTCGGGCAACGGGCGGCGGTATTCCCAGCGGCCTCGGCTGCCGCCCGCTGCGTCTTCATGAAACACAGCCGCCGCGTCGCGCCACCGACCCGGGTGGCGGCAGTGCGGCAGATCCGGGGCGGCGAGCGGACGGTCCACCAGCACGCCACCGAGGCATTCGAGCCGGCGGCCGGATGCGGCGAAATGGCCGGGAATCCCCGTGCCAAAGTCGACGAGGGAAGGGTCGCGAAACTTTTCCGCAGCAGTGCCGTTCATTCCACTGCACAGCATACGCCGAACCAGCGGCGTTCGCAGGACATTCAGAGCCAAAGGAGCCATGTATGAACAGCGTATGGAAGTGGTTGGGGGCGGCCGTTTGCGGCCTCGGATTGCTCGGCATCGTCGATCGGATGAACGTCGTGACGGCGTCGGAAGACCAGCCCGGCTACGAGCGATCGGCGGACGTGTCGGACAAACTCGACCGGATCGCCGAGAGACTCGATCGCTTTCTCGATCTGATGGAATCACGCCGCGGCCCCGGGGGCCCGCCCCCGCGCGGCGATCACGCCGGCCCGCCGCGCGGGCCGCATCGCGAACTCCCACCGGAGGTTCGCGAGCGGATGCACGAGGCCCGCGCGGAGATGAAGGAACGGATGGAGAAGGCCCGCGAGAAGTTTCGTGAGCTCGAGGACCGGGTGAAGACGCTCGAAGCCGAGGTCGAGCGGCTCAAGACCGCCCGCGCCGGCTAGAGCCGCGTCGCCCCTTCCGCTTGCCGGCGGGGGCGGCCGGATCGGGGTCGGCTTCCACGGTCTCTCCCGGCAGCTTCTGCGGCACGATGATGCAGTTGTCGCCGAGTTCGAGTTCTTCCTCGTCTTCGATCGGGCGGCCGCGGTCGTCGAGCTTGACGTCGGCCTCGGCCGTCTTCTTTTTGGCGACGGCCAGGAGCTGGTCGTAGAGCTTCGCGCGGTCGACGCCGTTGATCATGGCGACGGCCGTGGCGACTTCGCCCAGGTAGCGGAGAAAGATGCTGCGCCGCTGTCCCTCCTGAGCCACGCGGAGCCGGCGCCGCATATACATGCCGAGCTTGCGGCCGACGGCCTGCAGGGCCAGGCGGATTTCCTTCTGGATCTCTGGATAGGAAGCGATCGCCTCCTTCGATTCGCTCGTGAACGGCACCCAGACGCTCGCCACGTGCACCATCGCCGTGACGGGGCCGTTGGGGAGGCCGCCGCGGGACTGCGAGAGGCCATAGGACCGCCAGTTCGTCGAGGTGATCGTCTGCGTGACGGCGCACGCGGCCGGCTGAAACTGCAATGGCACACGGTTGGCATACCGCAGCACGTTCATGCTCTGCCCCTCGTCCACGTTCACGTGCTGCATCGCCCCGTGCAGGGCGTCGAGCTGCTGCTTCTTGAGCTTGGAGGGGCTCTGCCGCGGGGCGAGCTGCGCCTCGGCGAGGATCTTGTCGGCCGCCTCGCCCCCCATGCCGGTGAACGTGGTGGTGAGAAACTGCCGCAGGCTGCGGGCGTCGCTCTCGCTCGCCAGTTCGCCGAGCGCCTCGCGGGTGATCTTCTGCGCGGCCACGCCGCCACCGTAGGCGAGCGCCGCCTCGATCACGAACGGATTGCCGCGGTAGACCGATGGCGGCCGCGTGGCCGCGGTGAAAAACTCCCCAGGCACCACCTGCCGCAGGCCGGCGAGCAATCGCTGCTCCCCGATCGGCACGATGCAGTCGGTGGCCGGCGGTGGAATCTTCGTCTCCTGGATCGACTTGAAGAGCGCGTCGGCCTCGCCGCGGCCGAGTTTCCCGGTCGTCACCCGCGTGGAGAGCTTGGCCATGTCGCAGATCTTCTTCGCCGTGCCGTGGGAGACACGCGAGAATGATTGCGTGAGGAACTGCGCGAGCGTGAGCTTCGGGTGCTCCTGGAGCATCGTCACGAGCCGGCCGAGCTCCACGCCATAGGGATGCGGCTTGATCTCCTTGGGCTCGGGGGGCAGTTCGTCGTTGGACCGCTCGAGGATCCGCTCCGGCCCGTCCGGGCCCTGGAAGTGGATCCGCGCGTGCGGGTTGGCGATCGCCGTCTGCTCGAGATACTCCTCGACGCTCCCTCGCCCGCGCTGAAACTTCGCCTCCATCTCGATCGTCACGCGGGTGCCGTGGTCGATCGCCTCGTCCTTGTCGTTGGCGGCGACCCACTCGATCGAGTGCTTCTTCATCAGCTCGTCGCCGGCCTTGCCGGGCGGGATGTCCACGCCCTCGCCCTTGCCGTTCAAGATCTCGGGCTGGTTGGTCTTCGTGTCGATCCGCAGCTCGTAGTAGTGGGCGCGATCCTTGGGACCGGTCTTGGAGATGATCTTCACCGGCTTGCCGGTGGTGAGCACGCCATACATGCCGGCCGCCGAGATGCCGATGCCCTGCTGGCCGCGGCTCATCCGCAGCCGGTGAAACTTCGAGCCGTAGAGCAGCTTGCCGAAGATCAGCGGAATCTGCTTGCGGACGATGCCCGGGCCGTTGTCCTGCACGCCCATCCGGTAGCGACTGCCGCTCTCGCCGACCTGTTCGATGTGCACCCAGATCTCGGGGAGGATGCCGGCCTCCTCGCAGGCGTCGAGCGAGTTGTCCACGGCCTCCTTTACGCTCGTCAGCAACGCCTTGCGCGGCGAATCGAAGCCGAGCAGGTGGCGGTTCTTGGCGAAGAACTCGCTGACGGAGATGTCGCGCTGGCCGGCGGCGAGCGACTGGGCGGTCGCGCGCCGTTTGGCGGGAGCCTTGCCATTGCTCGACGCGGCCGGCGCCGCCTGCGGTTCTGCGGCCGCTTCAGGCTCTGGCTGCGTGGATGGTTTGTCCGCGCGCGGGGAGGACTTCTTGCCGCGGGACTTTTTCGGCGGTTTTCGTGTCTTCGTGGCCATCGCAGAGACTGTGAACAGCGGCGAGCCTTGTGGCAAGAGGGGCAAAGTATAGCGGTTGTAGGGGGCGTTTGTGAGGTCGCGCGGCCGGGGTGCCGTACGGCGGACCTTGCCTACTGGGCAGGGGCGTCGGCGGTGGCGGCCGTCGTGTCATCGGCTGAATCGTCTGCTGCCGAAGAACTGGCAGTCGAATCGATGAGCCGGCGGGGGGCTGGACGTTCGCGAGGAGAGGGAGGCTAGTGATGCACCTGCGCACGATCATGCGGGGAACGAGTGTCGCGGCGGCGATCGTCGTCGCCTGGCTCGCGGTCGATGCATCGGCCGCGCCGATCAATGGCGGCGCCGAGGCTCCCACGCCCGACGTCTTCTACAACTATTACGTGCCGCCGGTGCCGGCAGGGTCGGGCCCTGGCTTCGGCGCGCAGCTCTACGTGGCGCCGCGGCCCGTGCCGCCGCGCGTGGGACACACCTGGTACACCTATCCGCCGTTCATGCCCCATGAATTTCTCTACAAGCACCGGCGGCACTACGTTCGGCCCGCCGGCGTGACGGGCATGCGAACCGACGTCCGTGCCTACTGGTGGTGAGGAGCAACGACGCGATGCAGCGATCAACGGTCGGAACAATCAGTGTGAGGCTCGTGATCGCCGGAACGCTCGCCGTCGGCGGGCTGGCCGGCGCCATCTGCTTCGCGGGCGGCCATCACCGCCGCCATGCCACCTGCTCGCAGTGCGGCACCGACGCCTGCTGCCCCGGATGCGGCCACCACTGCTGCCACGGCGGATTGTGCGGTCTCTGCGACGGGAGTCACCACGCGCTGCATCACGATGTGATCGAGAAGCGGTATTTCCTGCGGAGCCAGGGGAAGAGCTGGCACAGCCGCTGGTATGACCCGAGCGTCGGCCGGCCGATGGCGCTCGTCGTGCCGCCGACCGCGGAGTTTACGAGCGAATATTCGTGGGGCGTGCCGAGCTCGCGAGTGATGCCGATCTACCACCAGTACCGTCGGCCCTATCCTGGGGCCGGTGCAGTGCCGGGCTCGGGGGGCGCGATGGTTCCGACCCCGAATCAGCCGAGCGACACGGTGCAATTTGGCGTGCATCCCGTCCGCGGGCCGTGGGGGGCTTACTAACTTCACGGAAAGGTTCGACATCCTGTCGACATGACGGGCGGAGGCCCGTCGAAAACAAGTGCCTGGCGAGCTCCGCTCGCTGGTGTTTACGCGGCCCTCCGGGCCTGAAGTGTGCTTGGTGACAGGCTGAAGCCTGTCCTACCGCGGGGTGGTTACCGGAGTTTTTCGCGGGCGAGCGCTGCCCAGGGGCTTTCGGGCGCCAGAGCCAGGAACGCCCGCAGGTGGCGCTGGGCATCGTCGGGGCGGCCGGAATCTTCGAGGACGCCCGCCATGTGCCAGTGCGCATCGGCGTAATCGGGCTGCTGCCGCAATACGCCCTCGAGCGCGGCCAGCGCGAGTTCGTGCTCGCCGAGTTCGGCAAGCACACAGCCCAGGCTCGAGCGGGCCTCGAGATGATCCGCATCGAGTTCCACCGCCGCGTAATACCGCTCCCGCGCCGCGGTGAGGTCGCCTGCGCGGTAGAGCAGTTCGGCGAGCATGTAGACCACCTGGGCGGTCGGCCCGCCAGCCTGGAGCGCCGCCCGGAGCGCTTCGGCGGCTTCGAGATATTCGCCGGCTGCCTCGAGATCGTCGGCTAGGTCGAGCAAATCCGCCACGCAGGTCGGGTCGTTGCCCGCGTCGAGTTCGATCTCGACGGTCGGTGCCGGTGCGGCATGCATCGGCTGGATGAGGGCGGGCGTCGCCTCCGGCTCGTTGGCGTGGAGGCCGTCGGTGTAAAAGCCCAGCTGCATCTGTCCACCTGCGCTCACGAGCCGATCGCCGAGGCGGATGCTCAGCCGCCGGCCGTCGGCGACGATCAGCGAGCTCTGCTTCGCCGCCTCGGCGGCGCCACCCGGCGCGAGCCCGGAAAGCTTGGCGTCGATGTCGCGCAGCGAGAGGCCGGCCGACAGCAGTCTCACGAGCCGCCGGCCGATCACGAGCTGCGAAAAATCAAACCACTCGAGGGCGCCGGCCCGTCGGGCTGCCGACAAGAGCCCGCCCCGCACCCAGTGCCGCACCGCGGCAGGGGGCGCGCCAAGCACGTCGGCCATCATCGCCACCGTGTAGAGCCGTCGGACGCCGGACTGTTCGTCGGGATGCTCATCCGCAAAGAGAGGCGACGCGGCCTTCGGCGCTCGATTGGTCTTGGCCGGGCGTCGGCCGTCGCGTGCGGCTGCGCGCCGATCGCGTGTCGTGGTCGAACGGTCTTCCCTGACCTTGCCGGGCATGCCTGTCCTCTCTGGCGTCGCGAAGAATCTACTCGACCGGAACGGAGGCGATCCAGCCTTCGAGCGGATCGAGCGGTTTCGGCAGGCCGTAGCGGGGAAGGGCGGCGGCATGGGCCGCCTGCAACGCACAGATCACGGCGTCGAGCAGGTCGCCGCTACCGTCGGCGACGAGCCGTCGTCGCCAGGCCGGGCTGATCGCCAGCCTGGGCTCGAGGCCGGCCGTGCCCGCCACGAGCGCCGCGACGATCCCGCGGCGATTGCGCATCCGATCCGGTGTCTGCTTCGAGGCCACGTCGCTCTTATAGGACCGCCTGCAGACCTTCCGCGCGGTGAAGCCCGGATAGGCCTCGAGCGCGATTCGCTTCGGCCTGCCCGCATGTCCCCGTTGTCGGTGCGCGGGAAACGCGAGACCCGCGTCGAGCATCCGGCCGATGCCGGCGTGCATCATCCAGGCGACCGGCGGATTGGCCCAGCGCATGGCCGGGCTCGAGCCCGCCGGCTTGTCGGCCTTGCGCCAGGCAAACTTGTCGCCCGGCGGGCGGGCATCGCACCAGCGGCGAAACGCGGTGCGGAGCCGGTCGCGCGGCTGGCCACAGAAAAATCGCACGAAGTCCGGCCAGTCGGCGGGCCATCCTTCGTGCTCGATGAGTGGTCGGGGCTGACCAAACGGCAGGTCGAACCCACCGAGCCACGCCCCGCCCCCCTCGAGGAAGCCTTCAAAGCCGCCGAGGCTGTCGATGGTCAGAACCTCCTCGAGCTGGTAGACGGGGCCGCGGGCCAACTCCATGCAACGGCCGTGCGCCACCGTGATCGGCTTCTTCGCCGACGGGGCCGACGTGAAGTCCACGCCGATGATGACCGCGGCGTCGGCTGCGGGAGGCATGATCACGGAGCCGCCCATTGCGCCGGCGCTCCCGGTTTGGTGGTCGCGAGAATCTCGCGGATCGCGGCCCGGTCGGCCGCTGAGAGGTGGGCAAACCTCTCACCTCCTTCGTTGTGGAAGAGCACTGCATCCATGCGCGACCAGAATCGCTCCCGCAGTTCGGCCGGCAAGGCGTCGAAGCTCTCGCTATAGACGAGGAAACTGCACGGATTGCGAAAGAGCCGCGTCTGGAGGTCCAGCGCCCGCAACGAGCGGCCGCTGGAATCGGACTTGCCACCGGCTGCGAACTGCTCGGCAAACGCCGTCGTGCCGCTGATCGGCGCGGTCAGCGGCGGCTCATCGCAAAACAGAAAGCATTCCACGAGCGCCGCCGCCGCACCGTCGAGGACCGTGTTGGTGCTCGGCCACCGGCGGTCCTCCGGCTCCTTCAATTCGCGATTGAGGGCGGCCTCGCGAAAGAGCGACTGGCGGGCGTCGAACGAGGCCTTGGCCATGATCGTGTGGGCGTTCGCCTGATGCGCGAGCACCATGAGGGCGACCAGGTCGCTGTCGGGGGTAAGGTAGCCGGCCGCATGGAAGCGGTCGCGGATGTCGGTCGCATTGAGGCCGGTCGTATCGCCGGCCGCACCCTCTTCGGGCCGTGCTCTGTAGGTGATGTTTCCCAAGTGCGTGGCGGCGCCGTGCTTGCCGGTCACGTACCAGCCGCCCCAGCGATCCTCGAACGGCGTGGTGTGATCGACCCGGTGCGATCCTGCCGAGAAGATCGGCTGCCCGGTGGCATCGGGATAGACGGAACGGACGATGTGGCCAGGCACGCCGCGGGTCTGGGAGCCGCCGTGGCAGATCAGGCACTCCTCGGTCTGCCGCACGAAGCGGGGCCGCTCCGCGGTCTTTTGGTCGAGCGTGTAGAAAACCGTGCCGAGGGCGGGATCAGCCACCGAAAGTTCGATGACATCGCCCGCGTGGACATAGCCGACGTAGACGTCGTCGTTGAAGTAGAGCGCCCGCGGATTCTTCGGCGTGATCCGCTGCTGCTGCAGGCTCGTTTTCGAGAAGACGAGCGTCTGGCTCGAGACCGGCACGCGGAGCGCCGCGAGCACGCTCCGCAGGTAGCCGAGCTTTTCGTCATAGGCGAGCCGGGCCTCCCCGCGGTCAAGCAGCGACTGGAGCCGCTCGACTGCGTTGCTGGGCGTCGATTCGCTGTAGGAGATCGGCGGCCGCTCGAATTCGTCCTCGGCGGTCGAGGCCGCGGCCGCGATCGAGAGCGTCGCCACCGTGGCCGCGAGCGCCTGCAAGACGCGACGGTCTGGAAGCACAGCAGGGCTCCTCGTGGAAAGTGCTCCGCCCTGTTCGGGGATCAGGGGGCGAACGGCCGGCTCGAGGCGGCGTCGGCCTTCGGGAAGTCGGCCGCGACGGGGAGCGTCACGTTTCCGGTCGCAGCCCATTCCGCGCCGCGCTGCAGCGTGTTGATGAAGCCGACGCACTCCATCGAATAGGTCTCGTGCCCCATCGGGGTATGGAAGACACGGCCTTTGCCGTAGTCGATCGTCATGATGATCGGCTCGTGCCGCTTGGTCTTCGGCGAGAAGGCCGTGGCCAACACATGCATGTTTTCGGCAGGGCCGCGGAGGCTGTCGTACAGTTCGTCCTTCGCGTGCATCCAGGTGGCGGGCATGCCGTTCGTAATCGGATGATTCGCGTCGCGCACGATGACTGCAAACGGCGATTGCGGGCCGTGGCTGCCGCCGGGGCCGGGGGAGGGATCGCGAACAAGCGTGCCTTCATCGGTGTAGTAGACGAACGGGCCGTTCTTCTCGTTGCGGCCACCCCAGCCGCCGAGGCCGATCATCTTGTTGTAGGCCAGCCACTCGGGGAACGCGTTGTCGGCGGCATGCACGACCACGAAGCCGCCCCCGTTCGTCACGTAGTCTTCGAACGCGGTCCTCGTCTCGGCCGGCCAGTTCGCCGCGCCGTGGCCGAAATTGCTGATCACGACGGTGTAGTTGCCAAAGGCCGGCGTGAAGTTCGGATCCTCTCCCTTGGGCGCATGCGTGACGACATCGACCGTGAACAGGCCGGTGTCTTCGAGATACTTCCGCATCATCGGAGTCGTCTTCGGCCAGCAGGGGTGATTGTTTTGGCCGTCGACGATGAGCGCCTTGAGCTTCTCCGCCGCCGAAACCGGCGATGCTGCAAGGAAGAGCCCGCAGACAAGAAGCAATCGCACGAGTTTCATGGGAAGCCGCTTGGTGGACTGCCGATCGAAAGATTTGTCGCGATCGGGCCGCTCAAACTAACCCGTGCAAAGCCGGCGGGCAATCAGGTCGTGCGGTCGCCGCGGGCGGCTTCGACCCGCAGGACGCCGCCGGAGGTTTCGGCGGCGGGCACGTCGCGGGTGTCGGCCGCGGGCGGGGCGGGCTCGACCGACGGGCCGAGTGGGGCGACCGTCGGCTCCTGGGCGGGCTTCGGGGCGGCGGGCTGCGGCTGGGGCGCGGCAGCCTCGGCCTTGGCCGGGGGCGTGGGGATCGACTCGATCGGCCGCAGGGTGGCGGCATCGTTATCGTTGCGGGCCGCGGACGGCTGCTGCGGCGCGACCGGCTTCTGGGCACGGACGGCCTCGGCCTGGGAGGGATCGACGTGGGGTTGCGCCGAACCCGTCCAGCCTTCCTGCGACTTGGCGGGCTGATCGGCCGGCTTGTCGCTGAACGTCTTCCTCGCGCCGGCTTCGGCGGGCGTGAGCGACGGAGGGGTCGCGGCCGGCGCCGTAGCGGGACGGGCGGCAGCCGACGGGGCGGGGGCGGCGGGCGTGAGCGCGGCAGCGGCGGCCGCCGACGGGATCGGATTGCCGCAGCCGTCGAGCGGCACCCGCATCACGACCGTGCGGGGCGAGCGAACGGTGTAGGTGTACGGCGTCTTCTTCTCGACGACCCGCGGCACCTGCATCGAACGCTGCTCGGTGACATATCTGCAGACCTGCGTGCTCACCGGCTCGACCCGCTCTTCGGCCACCATCTTCATGACCTGCACGGGCACCTGGCGGACCTGCTCTTCGGCAACCATCCGCATCGTCTGCACCGGCACCTTGTTGTCGACCCGCTCCACCACTTTGCGGACGGTCTGGACGGGAACCTGGCGAACCTGTTCTTCGGCGACCATGCGCATCGTCTGCACCGGCACCTGCTGCACGACCTGCTCGTCGACGTAGCGGACCGTCTGCACCGGCACCTTGCGGGTGACGACGCGGTTGACCATCGTCGTCTCCGGCACCTGCACCGGCGTGTAGGTCGGCTGATACGTGCGGTTGACCTGGTTCATGACGACGCCCGGGGTGACCGTCCAGGCATAGCCGCCGCGCTGCCACGACATCAGTCCGGTGTAGGGATTGACGGCATAGCCGCCGGGCACCCAGCCAAGATGCGCGGTGCCGGGGGCGACCATCGGCGTGACGGTGTCGACGGCCTGCGAGCCGACGGAGTAGGCGGTGCGAACGGTCGTGACGGGCTCGGCGACGGTGTAGGCTTCTTCACGCTCGCTCGTCTCGTAGACGGGCCGACGGACGACGCTCACCTGCTGCTGCACCGCGGTCTCATAGACGGGCTTCATGACGGTGAACCGCTCCTCGCGGGTGCTCGTCTCGACCACGTCGCGGGTGACGTCGTAGCTGCGGTCGACGACCTGCGTCTCGTAGACCGGCTTCATGACGGTGTAGCGCTCTTCGCGCGTCTGCGTCTCCCACACCGGCCGCTGCACGGTGTAGCGACGCTCCGAGGTCTGCGTCTCCCAGACCGGCTTCGTGACGGTGTAGGTCTTCGTGTCGTAGACCGTCTCATACGCGACGCGGTAGGCCGTGACCTGCTGCTCGTCGTAGACGGTCTGGTAATCGAGCCGATAGGTCTGCGTCGCGACGGGCGCGGAAGCCGCCTCACCGCAGCACTGGCCGCGGGCGACGGAAGGCATCTGCGGTGCGAAGACAAGCGCCGCGCAGATCACGGCGTGGACCTGCTTGAAGAACGACGTGCGGGTCGGGAGGAGGCCGAACGAAGACATGTTTCAACTCCTGAGAAAAGACCCTTCGAGACTAATCCCTCAGACGCGGGCTTCAAGGGTTTTGTTCACTCTTTTTTTGGATTTTTCCCGGGAAAAACGGGGTTCCAAACCGCGCGACCGATGCAACCCGTCCATCTTACGGGCCCAGGCCAGTGCCCCGGCGGGCGAGGGGGCAAGCGGTCTCCTTTGAAGCGAGCCGTCGGAATCGGCGGAAGCGTGACGAGCATGTGGACCGAGTCCGCGAGGGCCACCGCGAGGAACCTTCTGCCGTTCCGGTGGCGCCTTGGGCTCGTGCGGCTAAGGCAGGCCGACGCCTACCCTACGGGTGCAGCGTCAGCCCGACGAGATGACAGCGATCACGCGCCGATGGGGGCGGACACTTCGGCGTCGAGGATTCGCAGGTAGTCGGCGATGAACTCGCCGTAGCGGGCCTTCACGTCGGCGGGCAGGTGCTTGTAGCCCGCCACGCGGCCGCGGCACGTCGCGGCGCCGCAGAGGCATGGCCCCTTGAGATGCTGCACCTCGTATTCGAACGTCTCGTAATCGAAGGTGAGCTCCTCGCCCGCCGCGATCGGCTTAATCGCCCGCACCTCGAGCCGCTTCTCGCCGGCGTGGATCACCACGCCGCAGTTCGGCTCGCAGGAGTGGTTGAAGAGCACGGTCACGCCGTCGGGCAGGATGTGGGTGTCGGCCGACACCTGCATCGAGTGCCGCGAGCGCTTGGCGAGCGTGCGGCCCCACGTCGTGAGGATCGTCTCGCCGGCGAGAATCGCGCGGGTGGCACAGACGCCGCGGCCGAGACGGACGTTTCGCACTTCGACGGGCTCGTGCGGCCCAGGGGCCCGATCCTGGTTTTCGTGGATGGCGAGGCCGGCCATCTCGTCGAAGTTGGTCTCGCGAAGCCGCTGGCCGTAGCGTGCGGCGAGCCACGGCATCGTTTGCTCGATCGTGTCGGGCTGGAGCAGCACGAGGTCGCCGGCCGTCACGGCGTCGAGCACGAGCGCCGCCGACTGTTCCCAATTGCCCCCCGACTCGATCGTGGTCGGGCGGTCGGCCCGCATGCCCTGTCGGATGCCCTCGGAGAGGAGCCGGGTGATCTCGCCCGGCTCACGGCCGCGGATGTAGGCATCTTCGTAGATCACGACGCGGTCGAACGTGGCCGCGAGCAGCCGTCCCTGCGTGAGCAGGTCTTCGTCGCGACGGTCGCCGGCGGCCGAATAGACAGCCGTGCGGCGCTCGTGCGGCAGCCGCCGCATCGTGGCGCAGATCTGCTCGAGCGACGGCACGTTGTGGCCGTAGTCGACCACGATCGACGCGCCCTCGAGATCGAGGAGATTGAACCGGCCCGGCGAGCCGCCGGTGCCGGAGGAGAAGCTCTCGAGGCCGAGGCGGACGAGCTCGAGCGGCACGCCCAGGCACCAGGCGGCCGCGGCCGATGCCAGCACGTTTTCCACCTGGAAGGTCACGAAGCCCTTGTGCACCAGCGGCACGCGGTCGAGATGCGCGAGACGGGTTTCCCGCGGGCCGTCGCAGAGCACGATCCAGCCGTCGCGGACCGTCGCCGCCAGGCCGCCCGCCGCGAGGTGCTCGACGAGCACCGGGTTCGTCGGGTCGAGCGCGAAGTAGACCACCTGCCCCTTGCACCACTTCCGCATGTCGACGACGAGCGGATCGGCCGCATTGAGCACGGCGGAGCCCTTCTTGCTCACCGCCGCGACGATCGCCCCCTTCACCCAGGCGATCTGCTCGGGCGTGTCGATCTCCGCGATGCCGAGATGGTCGCCCGATGAGATGTTGGTCACCACGGCGACGTCGCAGAAGTCGAAGCCGCAGCCCTCGCGCAGGATGCCGCCGCGGGCCGTCTCCAGCACCGCCGTCGTCACCGCGGGATTGGCGAGCACGCGGCGGGCGCTGGCCGGGCCGCTGCAGTCGCCCGTGTCGATCAGGCGGCCGCCGATCCAGACGCCCTCGGTGCAGGTGGTGCCGACCGTGGCGCCGCCGGTGGTGGCCAGATGGGAGATCAGCCGCACGACCGTGGTCTTGCCGTTGGTGCCCGTGACGGCGGCGACCGGGATGCGGCCATCGTCGTCGGGGGCGAAGAGGGTGTCGACGATCGCGGCGCCCACGTTCCGCGGCGTGCCGACCGTGGGCTCGAGGTGCATCCGCAGGCCCGGGCCGGCGTTGACCTCGATCACCACGCCCCGCTGCGATTCGAGCGATTGCGTGATGTCGGCGGTGACGATGTCGATGCCTGCCACGTCGAGGCCGATGATCCGCGCCGCCTCGACCGCCCGCGCGGCCGCCTCCTGATGGACGACGTCGGTCACGTCTTCCGACGTGCCGCCGGTGCTCAGGTTGGCGTTTTGACGCAGGAAGACCTTCCGTCCGTCGGCCGGAACGGAATCAGGGGCGAGCCCCTGTTCGGCGAGCACGGCGAGCGCCACCTCGTCGATGGCGATCGGGCTCAGGGCTGTGGCATGGTCGCCGCAGCGCCGCGGGTCTTCGTTGACCCGGTCGACGAGCTGGCGCACCGTCGCTTGGCCGTCGCCGACCACCGTGGGCGGATGACGACGCGCCGCGGCCACCACCTTGCCGCCGACGACCAAGAGCCGGTAATCGGCGCCGGTGACGAACCGCTCGACGACCACCGAGGAATCCTCTTCGCGGGCGACCTGCCAGGCCTTCTCGATCTCTTCACGGGTCGAGACGTTGACGGAGACGCCGCGGCCCTGATTGCCGTAGCGCGGCTTCACGACGACGGGCACGCCGATCTCCTCGGCCACCGCCCAGGCATCGGCGGCGTCGGCCACCGGCCGGCCTTCCGGCACCGGGATCCCGGCCTCGGCCAGGAGCGTGCGGGTGAGGTCCTTGTCTTGCGCGATCGTCTCGGCGACCGCGCCGGTGCGATCGGTCTCGGCGGCGAGAATCCGCCGCTGCTTGGCGCCCTGGCCGAGCCGCACGAGCGAACCCTCGGTGAGCCGCCGCGCCGGGATGCCGCGGGCGATGGCCGCCTCGACGATCGACCGCGTGCTGGGCCCGAGCTGCTCTTCGAGCAAAACACTGCGGAGCCGCTTGATTTCGGCGGCGATATCGAAGGGCTGGTCGGCGATGGCGGCGTCGAGCAGGCGGTGCGCCGTATGGAAGCACGCGATCGCGAACTTCTCTTCCTTGTATTCGATCACGACCTTGTAGACGCCGCGCGTGTTGGTCTCCCGGGCGCGACCGTAGCCCACCGGGGTGCCCGCGAGCGACTGCAGCTCGAGCGTGACATGCTCGAGGATGTGGCCCATCCAGGTGCCGGTGCGCAGTCGCTGGAAGAAGCCGCCGCGCTCGCCGATCGAGCAGCGATGCTCGATCATCGTCGGCAGCCAGCTCATCAGCCGGTCATTGAAGCCCGGCAGCGTGTTCGATGGGTAGTCTTCGAGGTGGCCGAGATCGACCCAGGCCTCGAGAACGGGAAACGAAGCCCATTGGTTGGGACCGCGCAGAACCTTGAGCGATTTGATCTCCATGGAAGGAATTCATGTTCTCTTGCCCGGACGCAGACGCGTGCGTGGGCTGGGTTGTGTGCGCCTCTCCCGGCCGCAGGACATTCCCGCAGGCACTGATGGGACGGAGGCTGCACGGATCGCCTCGGGGCTTGTCGGGCGCGTCGCCCAAAAAGCCCGGTTTGAAAGGGCAGGGGTGCAAACGGAGCTGACGACGGACGTCGTCAGGGCGGCTGGCAGTCGGGAGCCGCTGGAGAGACGCCCCTGCCGAAGCATGGCTTCGCAGGCAGGCTGAAGAACGACGCGGGAGTTGAAGATCCCGGGGGAGACGAACCGACCAACCACGAACCGGCCAAAGTGGCCATGGGTCGAATGATTTCCTACACCGGCGAGCCGTCTTGCATCGCCGCACGCCGCGCGGACGTGCGTTCGCTTGCGATGCCCGTGCCTGCCGGCACCATGAATCGAACCTGATACCTTATCATCAGTCACATCGACAGATCGAGCGAGCAACTCTCGACTCAGCGAGACCGACTTCGCACGACCTTTCAAAAAGTTTACGCTTTCGTGTCTCGAATGCGAACTTTTTTTCACTCGTCCCGAATCGAAGGGACCATCCATGCACGTCTCGTGCCAAGGCACCGACGGAACGGCGGGAGACCTGAATAACGCGACGAAACCAGCGGACGCGTGCGGTCCGCGGAGCGTGGTCATGGAAGGGATGACAATCCGGTATGCAAAATCGCTGTCGGTCGGTCGGAAGACAGGAAAAATTTACGCTGTAGACGTCTGAAACAGGGTAATTTAGGAATCTTCGGAAGACGAGGCAAGAATCTGTTGGCAGAGCCCCGTAAGCCGCTTTTTTTGCTCAAAAAACCACCAAATCGCCCCGGATAGCCGCTTTCTATGGAAAATCTTCACGGCACGGCCGGGCAGCCGCCTCGGGAGCGGTTTCAGCTCGAGACGGGAGAGACACTGTTGGCGGCCTGCCGGTTCGACTTGAGCGCCGACCTCGGCTTCACCGACGGCTGGCTGGTCCTGACCGACAAGCGTCTGCTCGCCGACGCCCCGGCCTCGGCCGACGAGGCACCGGCGCGGCGAACGGCAGACGGCGCCTGGGCCTGGCCGCTCGATGCGACGACGCAACTCGACGTGCGCATGCGGAATGCGATCGGCCGGATCGAGCTTGCCACGCGCGGCGACGTGATCGCCCGCTGGCTTTTCACGGCGGCCCGCGCCAAGGGAGTGCACGCTCTCGAGGATGCGTTCGACGAGCGACTGCATGGCGAGCGGGCGGCGCGGCAGCAGAAGCCCCAGCTTCGCGAGGAGGCTCCCGAGCAGGAAGCCGCCGCCGCTCCCTCGGCGAAGGCCGGCGACGAGGAGGCCGCGGCGGTCGCGGGCGGCGCCTCGTGGCAGGCGCTCGGGCGGCTCGTGTCGTTCGCCCGGCCGCACGCGGGAATGGCGATCCTCGGTGGGCTGCTCACGCTCGCCGGCACCGCCGCCGCGCTCGTGCCCCCCTATCTCACGATGCCGCTGGTCGATCAGGTGCTGATCCCGCGGCAGAACGGCGCGAACGTGCCCTTCTCGCTCGTCTGGTGGTATCTCGCCGGTCTCGCCCTGGCGGCCTGCGCGGCCTGGCTGCTCTCCTGGGCGCGGTCATGGGTGCTCGCCTGGGTGAGCGAGCGGGTGGCGGCCGACCTGCGGGTGAGGACGTATGCCCACATGCAAAACCTCTCGCTCGACTTCTTCTCCGGCAAGCGCACCGGAGACCTGATCACGCGGGTGGGCAGCGACACCGACCGGATCAACATGTTTCTGTCGGTGAATCTGATCGAGTTTGCCTCGAACGTGATGCTCGTGCTCCTGACGGCGGCCGTCCTCATCTGGATGAATCCCACGCTCGCGGTCGTCACGCTCGCCCCCTTTCCGTTCGTCCTCTGGCTGGCCTACGCCGTCCGCTACCGGTTGCGTCGCGGCTTCGCGCGGGCGAGCGTGGCCTGGGCCGACATGACGAGCGTGCTGGCCGACACGATCCCCGGCATCCGCGTGGTGAAGGCCTTTGCGCAGGAGCGTCGCGAGGTCGGCCGCTTCCGCACCGCCAACGACCGCGTGCTCGAGGCGAACGATCGCGTGAACATCGTCTGGTCGTTCTTCGGTCCGCTCGTGAGCCTTTGCAGCGAAGGGGGCATCCTCGTCGTCTGGGCGGCCGGCGCCTGGCTCGTCTTCGGCGGCTCGGTGACGGTCGGCACGCTCACCGCCTTCCTCACCTACATCTCCCGCTTCTACGGCCGCGTCGAGTCGATGATCCACATGGTGCCCGCCACGCAGCGGGCTGCGGCAAGCGCCCAGCGGATCTTCGAGATTCTCGACTGCAAGCCGAGCGTGGCGGAGGCCGGCCGGCCGGTCGATCCCGGCCGCGTGCGCGGGAGGATCGTGATTTCGGGCGTGCACTTCCGCTATGGCTCCCGCGAGATCCTCCACGGCATCGACCTCACGATCGAGCCGGGAGAGATGATCGGTCTCGTGGGCGCGAGCGGCTCCGGCAAATCGACGCTCGCGAACCTCGTCTGCCGGTTCTACGACCCTTCGAGCGGCTCGATCACGATCGACGGGACCGACCTGCGGCAACTCTCGATCTCCGACTACCGCCGCAACCTCGGCTGCGTGTTGCAGGAGCCCTTCCTCTTCTTCGGCACGATCGCGGAGAACATCGCCTACGGCCTTCCGGACGCACCCCGCGACAAGATCGTGGCGGCCGCGCGGGCCGCGGGCGCCCACGACTTCATCCTGCGCCTGCCGGCGGCCTACGACTCGCGTGTGGGAGAACGCGGCGGCTCGCTCTCCGGCGGCGAGCGGCAGCGGCTCTCGATCGCCCGCGCCCTGCTCGTGGACCCGCGAATCCTGATCCTCGACGAGGCCACTTCGAGCGTCGATCCCGAGACGGAGGCGATCATCCAATCGGCCATCGACCGGCTCGTGGCCGGCCGCACCACGATCGCCATCGCGCATCGGCTCTCGACGCTGCGACGGGCCGACCGGCTCGTGGTCCTCGACGCGGGCAGGATCGTCGAGATCGGCACACACGATGAATTGCTTGCAGCCGACGGCGCCTACGCCCGGCTCTACAACGCCCAGATGAAGGCCGCGGAGGAAGCGGCCGCCGGTGCCTGATGATTGATGACCGGACGACCCGAACCGAGACACGAGCCATGGGTGCACTGAAAAATCCTACGATCGAATGGCGGCTCGAGAGCAGGCCGCATGGCCGGCTCGACTTCATCGACGCCCAGGGCCGGATGCACGCCGACGTCGACGTCCTCCGCGCCTTCCCGATCTCCGATCCCCAGGGCCCCGTGGCAATCGTCGGAGAGAACGACGTCGAACTCGCCTGGATCGACTCGCTCGCGGCCGTCGAGCCCGGGCTGCGGGCGGCCCTCGAGGCGGAACTCTCCCGCCGCGAATTCCTGCCGCTCGTGACGCGGATCGAGGAGGTCTCCGACAGCGAGCCGGCCGAGTGGACCGTGGAAACCGATCGCGGCCCCCGCCGCTTCAAGGTGGCCCACGCGGACGACGTCCTGCGGCTGCCCGACGGCGGCGCGGTGATCACCGACACGTTCGGCGTGCGTTACACGATACTGAGCATCTCCCGCCTCGACGCCCGTAGCCGCCGATTCTTCGAGAAGGCACAGTAAGGGGAGGCTTCGGGTGACCCGTACCCCGGGAGCCGGCGTATGCTGACAAGCGCAGCCAGGATGGCGAAGCGCCGTCAGCATCCGAGCGAGCGAAGGACAGGATGTCCGTAGCGAGCGTCCGGCGACGGGGTACGGGCCGCCCGAAGCCGGGTTGGGCGAGATAGGGCATGACAGGCTGAAGCCTATCCCACCAGCCGGATTGGGCGAGTTGAGCCGGACAGGAGATCCGCTTGCGGAGCAAGCGGTCTACTTCAGGCCAGGGCGGCGGTCGAGGGCGCCGCGGACGCCGAGCTGCTCCGGGTGGCGGGCGATCTTGTCGGTGAAGACGCGCACGTCGTCCACGATCGGCCGCAATTCCTTCGTGAGTTTGTTGACGTTGTTGGCCGCCTGGGCGAGGTCGTCGTAGACCTTCGGGTCGCGGACGAGCTTGCCGAGCGTACCCTGCGATTCGTTGAGCGCCTTCGTGAACAGCGCCGCCTGCTGGAGCGTCTCGTCGAGCCGGCCGATCGTGCGGTCGACCTGGGCCACCATCTGCTCGCCGCGATCGCCGAGCGGCTTCGTGAGCCCCTCGAGATTGCGGAGGTTTCGGTCGGCCGAGTCCACGACGGTGCCGATGCCCTGGACGGTGGTCCGCAGGTCGGCCATCACCTGCGGCAGGGCCTCGATCGCGGCCTTCATCCGCTCGCGCGATTTCGGGTCGCCCATCACGTCGTTGATGTTGTTCATCGCGATCGTGAAATTGTCGAGCGCGGCCTCGGTCTTGCGCACCATCGTCTCGAATTTGTCGTCGCCACCGGCGAACATCCGATCAAAGTTTTTGGAGAGCTTGCTGACCGATTCGCTGGCCTCGGCGAGCGAATCGAGCGTGGCGCCGAATTTGGGCTCGAGCGTCGCGAAGACCTCGAAGGGATCGCGGGAGATGGCGCCGGTGAGCACCTCCTCCTTGGCGAGCCGCTGCCGCGGCGGCACGATCCGGCCGGGCACGAGCGAGATTTCGGCGTCGCCGAGGAGCGAGCCGCTGATTCGCGGCTGCTCGTCCTTGTAGATCGGCACGTAGGAATCGATGTCGGCCACGACGCTGACGCCGCCACGCTCGTTGAGCGTGACGTCGGTGACGCGGCCCACGAGGATGCCGTTCTTGCGCACGGGCGTTCCCTCCGACACGCCGCGGGCGTCGGCGAATTCCATCTTCAGCGGATAGGTGGCCTGCACGAGCGAGGGCAGATCGCCGAAGAGCACGATCAGGATGCCGGCGATGATGGCCGTTGCGAGCACCATCACGCCGACGCGAAACTGCATCACGCGATCGTTCATGGCGATTCCTCGGCGAGGCGGGCCTGTTCATCCTGCAATTCGGTCAGCCGGGCGCCCGCCCGGCCCTCGACGAACTGCCGGATCCGCGGATCGCGGGTGGCATCGAGCTCCTCCGGCGTGCCCTCGAAGACGATCTGCGACTCGCCGGCGGCGAGCCGCGGGAGCGGGTAGAGCATGATGATGCGGTCGGCCACCTTGCGGGCCGTCTGCATGTCGTGGGTGACGACGATGCTCGTCACGCCCTCGCGGGCCCGCACCCGGAGGATCAATTCATTGATGACGTCGCTCATGATCGGATCGAGGCCGGTGGTGGGCTCGTCGTAGAGCACCAGCGGCGGATCGAGCGCGAGCGCCCGGGCCAGGCCGGCCCGCTTCCGCATGCCGCCGGAGAGCTGCACCGGCTTCTTGCGGGCCGCCGACCGGGGCAGCCCCACTTCGAGCAAGAGCGACTCCACGATCTCGGCGATCTCGCGCTCGCCGATCCGCGTGTGCTCGCGGAGCGGGAAGGCGATGTTGTCGGCGATTGTGAGGCTGTCGAAGAGGGCGGCTCCCTGGAAGACGAAGCCGTAGCGGGTGCGGATCGTGGCGAGCTGCCGCTCGGTCATGCGGCCGAGCGACTGCCCCTCGAAGCGGACCTCGCCGCGCGTGGGCCGCACGAGCCCGATGAGCGTCTTGAGCAGCACCGTCTTGCCGCAGCCGCTCTCGCCGAGGATCACGAGCGTCTCGCCGGCGGGGATGGTGAGCGAGATGTCGCGCAGCACGGGCTGCGAGCCGAACTGCACGGAGACGTCGTCGATCTCGAGCATCGGGCTCTCCGGATGCTCGCGACGGATCGGCGTGTGGATGGTGGTGGCTTGCATGGCATCAAAGCAGCTTGCGCGGCCCCTCCGGGCGGAAGAAATCGTGGACGTTGTTGAGCCAGATCCCCAAGAAGAGATCGAGCACCAGGATCAGCACGAACGAGTGGACGAAGGCGTTGGTGGCCGACCGGCCGACCCCCTCGGCACCATGGTCGCAGTGGAAACCATGGTGGCAGCTCACCAGCGCGATCGCGGCCCCGAAGAAGAAACTCTTGAAGATGCCCATCAGGAAGTCGAAGGCATCGACGTATTCCCGCGAATTGGCCCAGTAGTGGTGGTAGTCGATGCCCAATAGCACGTTCGAGTAGAGATAGCCGCCGAGCACGCCCATGAAGTCGGCCATGATCGTGAGCGTCGGGATGAGTACCAGGCAGCCGAGGAACCGCGGCACGACGAGGTAGTAGATGGGATTGGCCCCCATGCTCTCGAGCGCGTCGATCTGCTCCGTCACCCGCATCGTGCCCAGCTCGGCCGCCATCGCGCTGCCAACCCGTCCAGCGAGCATCGTCGCCGCGAGCACCGGACCCAGTTCGCGGACGAGCGAGAGATTGATGACCGACCCCAGCCGCGTCTCGAGCCCCAGCGCCTTGAATTGCGCGTAGCTCTGCACGGCCAGCACCATGCCGATGAAGAGGCCCGTGAGCGCGACCACGGGCAGCGAGAGCACGCCGATCTGATAGAAGGCGGGCAGAAGCACGTCGCGACGCTGTCGACGCGCGAAGATCCAGCCGAGCGTCTTCAGCGAGAAGATCGCCACGTCACCGATGCCGGCCACGCGGCGCATGGCGAATTCACCGACATTGGCAACCTGGTTGGCGAACCAGCCGGTGACGCCGGGCGGAGCTGCGGTGGTGGCGGATGCGGTGGACATGATTGCAGAGCGACTCCCTGCCGGTCGTATCGGCCATGCGGGTCGCGCAGCATGAGCCGACTCTTCGGCCGCGCGGCAAGCGGCGCAAGCTGGGAAGGCTGGTGTCCACCATCGACGCGCCCAATTCAACTGTGGGGCAGGCTTCAGCCTGTCATCTATCAACTCGCCCAAGCCGGCTTCGGGTGACCTGTACCCCGGCTCTCCGGACGCTCGCTACGTCGACCAATCCGCTAAAGCGGATCGGTGCCCGCTGCCCTCCGCTCGCTCGATGCTGACTGCGCTCTCGGCATCCTGCCTGCGCTTGTCAGCAACGCCGGCGAGCGGGGTACAGGTCACCCGAGCCTCCCTTCACCGATTGAGGGAGGCTCGGGGCTGCACATGCCTTCTCGCGGGCTGTGGGAGCGAGCGCAGGCAGGATGCCGAAAGCGAAGCGGACATGCAGAGAGCAGATGCCTGGATGGCATCTGCGAACGTCCGCCGAGAGGGCATGTGCAGCCCCGAGCCGGATTGGGCGAGATAAGGCCGGGCTCATCACCCAGTAGACAGCCACGCCGAACAGGAACCAGCCCTATTTCGCGCGAGACTCGAGCTCGCGGAGGTAGTCGCCGAAGCGTTCGGTGCCGCCCTGTTCAACGGCGCGCTTTTGTGCGGCAATCGCGGCGGTGAGATCCCCCTCGAGCGCCCGCAGGTGGGCCAGCGTGTCGAGGAAGTTGGCGTTGTTCGGCTGGAGCGCGATCGCCGCGTTGGCGGCGGCGATGGCTTCGGCCAGGAACGGGCCGGGCAGCGGCTTGCCGCCCGCCAGGTCGAAAACGAGCCAGGCGATCTCGTTGAGTGTGACTGCATCCTGCTTGTTTTCGGCGACATAGGCCTTCAAGTCTGCTGACGCCTCGGCCGTCTTCCCCGCCTGCTGGTCGTCCATGATCGTTGCGATACGGGCGCGGATCGGCTCGAGTGACTTGCGCTCCGCGATGAATGCCGCGCGGTCCCAGCCATCCTCGACGACGAGCCGCAGCGGCGTCTCGAGTTCGCTCGGATGGCCGATCCACTCGACGAGCCCCTGTTTGCCGATGATGAAGGTCGTCGGGATCGCCGTCTCATCGACGGCCTCCATGTAGGCGGCGTGGACCGAATTGTCGGGATCGGCCGTCAGGCAGAGCCGCCGCGCGGCGTCGTCCGGCTGCTGCGCCGACTCGGCGAGGAACTTGCGCACGTCTTCTGCATCCTCGTGGCTCACGCCGACGAACGTCACGCCGCGCGGTCCGTATTGCTCCTGCAGACCGGCCGCAAGCGGCAGGGCGGCCCGGCAGTTGGGGCACCAGGAGGCCCAAAACATGAGCACCGTGACCTTGCCCGGTTCGAATGCCTTGAATGGTGTGACGCCTGCGACATCGCCGCTCAGCCAATGACCAATGTCGATGTCGACCGCCTTCGTGCCGACGAGCTGGCTGTAGGTCGCCAGCGGAAACAGGCTCCTGACGGCTGCCGGCTGGGTCGCATGGAGCGTCGACGTCGTGGGCCGGCCCTCGGCGGCCGGCTGGCACGATGCGCAGAGAAAGAGCAGCGGCGCAAAAGCGGCGAGCAGGGCGCGGCGGGCCATCGGGCTCCGTGGAACCATGGGGAGAAGCCTAATTCGACTCCACCGCCGCCGCCAGTTTTTCCAGCAAACCGCTTCAGGACGACGCGGTGTCGTTTGCAGCGGTCTACTGGGCTGGGCCGGCGGCGACCGGTTCGGCCGTCACCAGGCCCTTGAAGACGAGCTGCTTCTTGTCGGCGATCTCGACGCAATCCACCTGGATCGTGTCCTTGCCCTCGAACTCGCCCTTGAGGAGCTCCTCGCTGACCGGATCCTCGATGTAGTTTTCGAGGGCGCGGCGCAGCGGACGGGCGCCGAAGTCGGTGTCGGAGCCCTTCTTGATGAGGAACTTCTTGGCCTCATCGGTGAGCTCGAGCTTGAGACCGCGCTCGAGGAGACGCTCGCGAACCTTCGCCAGCTCGATGTCAATCACCTTCTTGAGGTCGTCGACCGTGAGGTGATGGAAGACGATCACGTCATCGAGGCGATTGAGGAATTCCGGTCGGAAGACCTTCTCGATCCGCTCGTTGACGCGGCCCTTCATCCCCTCGTAGCTGGCGTCGTCATCGGGCTTCTGGAAGCCGAAGGCGGCCTCGTTCTTGATCGCCTCGGCGCCCGCATTGGTCGTCATGATGATGATCGTGTTGCGGAAGTCGACGTTGCGGCCGAACGAGTCGGTGAGGCGGCCTTCCTCCATCACCTGCAAGAGCATGTTGAAGACGTCGGGGTGGGCCTTCTCGATTTCGTCGAGCAAGACCACGGCATACGGACGCCTTCTGATCTTCTCCGTCAGCTGCCCGCCTTCCTCGAAGCCCACGTAGCCCGGCGGCGCGCCGATGAGCCGGCTGACGTTGTGCTTCTCCATGTATTCGCTCATGTCGATCTGGATGAGCGCCTCGGCGTCGCCGAACATGAATTGCGCCAGGGCCTTGGCGAGCAGCGTCTTGCCCACGCCCGTGGGGCCGGCGAAGACGAACGAACCGATCGGCCGCTTCGGATCCTTGAGGCCCGAGCGGCTGCGGCGGACAGCCTTCGACACGCTCTTGATGGCCGCATCCTGGCCGATGACCTTCTTGTGGAGCTCGTCTTCCATGCCCATGAGCCGGGCCTGATCCTCGGTGGACATCCGCGTGAGCGGAATGCCGGTCATCTTCGAGACGACCTCGGCCACGACCTCCTCGTCGACCACGCCATCGGCCTCGCGGCTCTTGTCGCGCCAGTCGCGGGTCATCGTCTGCTTCTTCTTCTTGAGCTTGTCGGCCTGGTCACGGAGCGCCGCCGCCTTCTCGAAATCCTGGTTGGCGACCGCCTCTTCCTTCTCCTTGTTGAGCTTCTCGACCTCCTCGTCGATCTCCTTGAGATCCGGCGGCTTGGTCATCGCCTTGAGCCGCACGCGGGCGCCCGCCTCGTCGATCACGTCGATCGCCTTGTCGGGGAGGCAGCGGCCGGTGATGTAGCGGCTGGAGAGCTCGACGGCGGCCTCGAGGGCTTCGTTGGTGATCTGCACGCGGTGGTGCGATTCATAGCGGTCGCGCAGACCCTTCAGGATCTCCACCGCCTCCGCCTTGCTCGCCGGCTCCACCATGATGATCTGGAAGCGGCGGTCGAGGGCCGAATCCTTCTCGATGTATTTGCGGTATTCGTCGAGCGTGGTGGCGCCGATGCACTGGATCTCGCCGCGGGCGAGGGCCGGCTTGAGCACGTTGGAGGCGTCGATCGCCCCCTCCGCACCACCGGCACCGACGAGCGTGTGCAGCTCGTCGATGAAGAGGATCGTGTTCTTGGCGCGGCGAACCTCGTTCATCACGGCCTTGATCCGCTCCTCGAACTGGCCGCGATACTTCGTGCCGGCCACCATCATCGCGAGATCGAGGACGACGATCCGCCGGTCGGCGAGCAATTCCGGCACGTTGCCATCGATGACGCGCTGCGCGAAGCCCTCGATGATCGCCGTCTTGCCCACGCCAGCCTCGCCGAGGAGGACGGGGTTGTTCTTGGTGCGGCGACAGAGGATCTGGATCGCCCGCTCGATCTCCTTCTCGCGGCCGATGACGGGATCGAGCTTGCCCTGGCGGGCGAGTTCGGTGAGGTCGCGGCCGAAGCTGTCGAGCGCGGGGGTCTTGCTCTTGCCCCCCTTGGTGGAGGATTCGCCGCCACCGCCGCCGGCGCCGGCCGTCTGGCGACCGCCCATGCCGGCCCGTTCACCCCCCTCGTTTTCCATCCCGTGGCCGAGGAGATTGAGCACCTCCTCGCGGACGTCTTCCAGCTTGAGGCCGAGGTTCATCAGCACCTGCGCGGCTACCCCTTCCTGCTCGCGAAGGAGGCCGAGGAGGATGTGCTCGGTGCCGACGTAGTTATGGTTGAGGTTTCGGGCCTCCTCCATCGAATACTCGATCACCTTCTTGGCCCGGGGCGTCTGGGGGAGCTTGCCCATGGTGACCATATCGGGGCCGCTCTGGACGAGTTTCTCGACTTCCATGCGGATCTTCCGCAGGTCGATGTCGAGGTTTTTCAGGACGTTGGCGGCGACGCCACTCCCCTCCTTGATGAGGCCGAGGAGGACGTGCTCCGTGCCGATGTATTCGTGGTTGAACCGCTGGGCCTCCTGGTTGGCCAGTTGCATCACCTTGCGGGCACGGTCCGTAAAACGCTCGTACATGACTGTTGTTCCTTCGTCAGAATCACGCCAGGCTGTTGTCACCGAATGGGTTGCATGCCATTCCGGCAGCCGCCCATCGGCACCTGCGAGACAGTGCAAACCTTACGCCAAATCCCGCGGAGGATTCTAGGAGAGTCGTCGCGGAAAGTCTTTGTGGGGGCGTGAAATTCGGGAAACGGGCGGCGTTTTGCGTTCCCTCATGCCGCCCGCTCGCCCAGACCCTCTGCCGGGGAGCCACGGTCGAGCGGCAGAATGGCCGCCTCCCCGTCTTCGTCGTCAGCCGTCGTCGCCGGCGCGGGGGGCTTTTTGGCAGCCGCCGCCACCCGTTCCAGTTCTCGGGCGATCGCCGAGAGCCACGGGCCTCCCGAATCGCTGCGCGACAGTTGTTCCAGCGCCTCCCGCGACTCCTTCAGCCTCCCGACCCGGCGGAGGAGCGTCGCGAGGAGCAGCTGGGCCTCCCCGTCGGTGGGCGCGACGACCAGCAGCGAGCGGAGCTTGGTTTCCGCAGTCAGCCAATCGCGGGAGAGATAGGCATCTCGGGCGGCGACGAAGAGGGCGTCTGTCGCGGCATCGCGCGTGGTGCGGATCGGCGGTGGAAACGCCGAAATGGCCGAGACCGTCGCGACGATCCAGACGGCCGCGGCCGCCGCCCAGAGCCCGAGCGAAACCGGAAGGCCGAAGAAGTCCGAATAGATCCAAGTCGCGACGATCGCGAGGTCGAGCACGACCGCAAAGGCCAGGGCGAGCACGAGGCCCGCCGCGCTGCCGCGCAGCCACAGCCAGGGCATCCCCGGCCAGAGCAGCGTCAGGTATCGAGCGGCGGCCACCATGGCGGGGGAGTGTAGAAACGCCCGACCATTTTTCCAAGGCGTGTGGAGGCTACAACAGAAGCATGGAAAGACGCGTTGAAAATCGCGGCGAGAGAGGCATTTCAGGGCCGGCCGACCCCGGCCAGTTCGGGGCTAGAGCGAACGCGTGGCGGGCGCTCGATGCCTCCGCCAATCGGGCCGGGGAGGCGTTGCGGGTGATCGAGGACGTGGTGCGGTTCGTGCTCGACGACCCCCACCTCACCGGCCTCGCGAAGAACCTGCGGCACGATCTCGCCGCGGTGCTTGCCTCGGGCCGCCTTGCGGATCGCATCCAGCTTCGCGACGTGTCGGGCGATGTCGGCGCCGGCGTGGAAGCGGCGGCTGCCCTGCCGCGGGCGACCGTGCATGATCTCGTCGCGGCGAATGCCGCCCGCGCCGCGCAGGCATTGCGCAGCCTCGAGGAAGTGTCGCGGCTCCTCGAGCCCGAGGCCTCGGCCGCCTTCGAACGGCTGCGCTACCGGCTCTACGTGCTCGAGCGCGGGGCGGTCGGCACGGCCAACGCCACCGACCGACTGCGCGGTGTCAATCTCTGCGTGCTCGTCGATGGCCGCGACGACGCCCGCGACTTCGAGCAGCTCGTCGAAGCGGTTCTCGAGGCGGGCGTGCGGATGCTGCAGATTCGCGACAAGGACCTGCCGCTGCCGGTGCTCGCCACGCGGGCGCGGGCGGCCGTCGAGATCGTCCGCCGCCGCCACCCCGACGGCCGGGCGCTCGTCGTCGTGAACGACCGGGCCGACGTGGCCGCGGCCGTCGGCGCCGATGGCGTGCATACCGGCGCCGACGACCTGCCGCTCGCGCTGGTCCGCCGCGTGGTCGGGCCGTGGGCCCTCGTCGGCCGCACCGCCCACGATCTGGCCGAGGCCCGCGCGGCCGTACTCGACGGCGCCGACTGTCTCGGCGTGGGGCCCTGCTTTCCGTCGCAGACCAAATCGTTCGCGGCGTATGCGCCCCCCGAGTTTCTCGCGGCGGTTGCGAGCGAGATCGCGCTGCCCGCATTTGCGATCGGCGGCATCACGCTCGAGCGGATCGACGAGGTCGCGGCGCTCGGCTACTCACGCGTGGCCGTGGCGTCGGCCGTGACGGGGGCTGCCGATCCGGCCGCCGCGGCCGCCGCGATCATCGAGCGGCTGCGCCGCCAGCGGCCGCCGCAGCCGGCAGCGACGACTTGAGCGCTTCAACAATTGCGCCGGCCATGTCGGCCTCGTCGCGGGAGCGGTAGCCGACCCACACCGCCCGCACGCGGGCATCGGGGCCGACGAGATAGGTCGTCGGGTAGGCCGAGAAGCTGAGCGTCTCGGCGGCGATCACGCGCGCCATGCCGGACGGATCGGCCCAAGCGTCGAGCTCGATCTTTTGCTGCGCGAGGAAGCCGCGGGTCGTGTCGGTGATCTCCGTGATCTCGTCGGGACCGCCGCCCCCGCAGGACACGGCCACGAGCTGAAACGCCGGCTCCTGTGCGAGGCGGCCGGCGATTCGTGCCATGCCCGGCAATTCGCGGCGGCAGGGGCCGCACCAGGTTCCCCAGAAGTTGAGGAGCGTCACCTTGCCGGCGAACGCTGGCGGGGGGAGTGTCGCGTCGGTGATCGAGACGAGTGGCAATTCACCCACCGTGCGGCCGACGGCCGGGTGGGGCGCGGGCCGGCAGCCGATGAGCACGAGCAGGATCCAGACGCATGCGCGGGGGGGGATCATGGTGGTGCGCGAGCGAGGGGAGGGCCAGACAGGCTGAAGCATAGTAGGAGACAGGCTGAAGCCCGTCCTACCGGATGATCGTGTTGTGTTCATCGAGGACGATCACCGCGGGTTTGTGCCGCGCGGCCTCGTCGGCATCGAGCCAGGCGAACGACATGATCGTGAGCCGGTTGCCTGGTTCGCCGAGGTGCGCCGTGGCGCCGTTGAGTTCGATCGCTCCGGAGCCCGGCTTGCCGTAGATCACGTAGGTCTCGAACCGCTCGCCGTTGGCGAGATTGCCCACGAGGATTTTTTCGTAGGGCCGAAGGCCCACCCGCTCGGCGAGGTCGGCCGCGATCGTGAGGCTGCCCTCGTAATCGATCGAGGCGCCGGTCACTTTCGCGCGGTGGATCTTCGACTTGAGCAGGCAAATCGTCATCGTTGGTTCGTCGGGCGGAGGTTTCGGCTGAGGCCGGTGAGAACCGGCCGTGCGGATCGAGGATGGACGGCATCCGCAGAACACTTCATGCTGCGGACGTCGATTCCGTGGAATCACCAAGAGAAAATCGTACCCCCATGACCGTGAGTTGCAACGAGCCGGAGGCGTCGGCGGTGAATGCCGCCGGTCGCGAGGCCCGCAACACGGTATGGCTCGAGATCTACCAGGTGATCGTTCGCGTCGGTTGGATCTTCAAGACCGAGACGATCATCATGCCGGCAGTGCTCGACGCCGTCGTTGATTCCGGGCTCTTGCGCGGGCTCCTGCCCGTGCTCAACCGGGGCGGCCAGAGCCTGCCGCCGCTCTTCGTGTCGGACCGTCTCGGCCGGCTGCCCTGCAAAAAGTGGTCGCTGGTGGCGACGAGCCTGGCGATGGCCGGCTGCTTCGGGCTGCTTGCCGCGGCATGGGGCCCGCTCGAGGCACGGCGGCCCGACCTGCTCGCCCTCGTGTTCCTCATCCTCTATGGGCTCTTCTCCACGGCGATCGGGCTCAACCAGTTGGTGCTGGCGGCGCTCCAGGGAAAACTCATCTCCCCCGGACATCGCGGCCGGGCGATGGTCGTCAGCGTGGCGATCGGGAGCGTGCTCGCGATCGTCGCGGCGGTGATGCTCTTGCGGCCGTGGCTCGGGGAGCCGGACGGGTTTCCGAAAATATTCGGCGTGACGGGATTCTTCTTCGCGCTGGCGGCGATCGCGCCGCTCTTTCTCGACGAGCCGCCGGATCAGCCCCCGCCTTTGCGTGAATCCAAGACCGGCGGTGTCTCGTCGTCGAATGGCTTCGTCGGCCGATCGCTGCAGGCCATCGCGCGGGGTGTCGGCGGCTGGCGGCGGACGCTCGCCGCCGACCGGGCGCTCGTGCGGCTGTCGCTCGTGGCCGCCTGCTTCTCCGCGGTGCTCATGCTCTTTCCGCACTACCAGGCCTTCGCCCGCGACCGGCTCGGCAGCCAGATCGGCAGCCTGCTCACCTGGGTGATCGTGCAAAACGCCGCCACCGGCGTGGCAAGCCTCGTGGCTGGCCCGCTCTCCGACCGCCGCGGCACGCGGGTCGTGCTCGTCTGGCTCGTCGCCCTCTCGAGCGCCACGCCGCTCGTCGTCACGCTGCTCTCGCTCCTGCCGCAGGCGACGGCCGTGGAATGGTTTTGGATCGTCTACATGCCGCTCGGCCTCAACCCGATCTCGCTCAAGATCTTCACGAACTATGCGCTCGAACTGGCGCCGGGGCCGGCGGAGCATCCGCGGTATGTCAGCATCGTGGGGGCGGCGCTGGCGGCCCCCTTCGTGCTCTCGCCGGTGATCGGCGCGGCGGTTGACGCCTACGGCTTCCGGCACGTCTTCGTGATCGGCGCCGCGGTGATCGCGGCCGGCGCCGTCATCGCCGCCGGCCTGCCGGAGCCCCGCGGCCGGCGTCAGAAGTAGCCCTCGCGCTTCTTCTTCTCCATCGAGCCGGCCTCGTCCTTGTCGATGAGCCGTCCCTGCCGCTCGCTCGTCTTCGTGAGCAGCATCTCCTCGATCACCTCCGGCACGGTGAAGGCGGTCGATTCATGGGCCGCCGTGAGCGGATAGTCGCCCATCGTGCGAAATCGCACCCGCTTCATCTGCGGCACCTCGCCGGGATGCAGCCGGAAGCGTTCGTCATCGACCATGATCAGCTGCCCTTCGCGCTCCACCACCGGCCGTTCGGCGGCGAAGTAAAGCGGCACGAGCGGGATGTTCTCGCGGTGGATGTATTGCCAGATGTCGAGCTCGGTCCAATTGGAGAGCGGAAAGACGCGGATGTTCTCGCCGCGGCTGATCCGCGTGTTATAGAGATCCCAGAGCTCCGGCCGCTGGTTCTTCGGGTTCCACTGGTGGTTGGCGTCGCGGAAGGAAAACACCCGCTCCTTGGCCCGCGACTTTTCCTCGTCGCGCCGTCCGCCGCCGAGGGCGGCGTCGAAACGGTAGGTGTCGAGGGCGTCGATGAGGGCGTGGGTGTTCATCGTCGGCGTGTAGACGCTGCTCGGATAGTCGAAGGGGTTCATGCCGGCGGCCAGCGCCTTCTCGTTGACGTGCACGATCAGCCTGAAGCCGTGCTCCGCGCAATAGCGGTCGCGAAACTCGATCATCGCGCGGAAGTTCCACGTGGTGTCGATGTGCAACAGCGGGAAGGGCACGGGCCCCGGCGCGAACGCCTTGCGGGCGACGTGCAGCATGCACATCGAGTCTTTGCCGATCGAATAGAGCAGGACGGGATTCTCGAAGGCCGCCGCCACCTCGCGGATCGTGTGGATGGCCTCGGACTCGAGGGCGTCGAGATTGCGCAGGGAATAACTCAAGGCGTGGGGCCCTCACAAAGCGTTTGAACGGTCAGGTGAACAGGCGTCGCTTCGCCTGATCGGCGATCAGCCGCACGGCGGGGTGCGTGATCCTTCGCTCGACCGAGATTGCATAGAACTTTTCACGCACTTTGTCGAGTTCACCCACCCAGGCGACATGGTAGCGGCGGCAGATTTCCTTGCGCATCACGGTGGGAGCGGCGAAAAGACCGAGACCATGCTCGCCGAGCGTCTGCAGCATGGCCATGTCTTCCACCTCGCCCACGATCGTGGGCGCGATCTGGTGGACGTCGAACCATTGGTCGAGCGACTGGCGCAGAGCGGTGTTGGCGGTCTGGAGCAGCATCGGCGCGCCGTGCAGCGACTGTGGAAACTTCCGTCGCGCGCCGCGGGCCAGGCCGGCCGACCCGTAGATCGACACGCTCGTCTCGCCCAGCAAATGGCTGAAGGCCCGCACCCGCAGCGACGGCATCATCGGCGCGTCGGCGATCACGAGATCGACCGCATGCACGGCGAGCTCCCCCAGCAGCCGTTCCGTCTTGTCGATCCGCACGTGCAGCCGGAAGGCCGGCTGCATGGCGAGCGCCGGCTCGATCAGCCGATAGGTCGTCAATTTCGGGAGCGCATCGGAGACGCCGACGCGAAACCGCTTCGGGGCGTGCAGCGGTTCGCCCTTCACGGACTGCAGCAATTCACGCCCGAGGGAAAAAATCTCGTCGGCGTAGCGAAAGACCTTTTCCCCTTCGAGCGTCAGCTTCAGATGCCGTCCTTGCCGCTCGAAGAGTTTCTGGCCGAGCGACCGTTCGAGCGACCGCAGTTGGGCGCTCACCGTGGGCTGGGCCACGTGGAGGGCCGCCGCCGCCTTGGAGACGCTGTTCTCCTTGGCGACGGTCCAGAAGTAGAGCAGGTGGTGGTAGTTGAGCCAGTCCATGCACGGCCGTCTGCTATCCCAATCGCACCGGCTCGACGCGGCCGGTCTGGAGGTCGAAGATACCTCCGGCGACCAAGACCTTCCCAGCCGAGACAAGCGACGAGATCACCGTGGACGCCTCCACCAGCGTCTGGGCCTGAAGCTTCACGTTTTCACGGATGGCCGCTTCGACATCCCCCTTGGCGGCGCGGACGGCGGGCCGGATGAGCTGAAACAGTGCCGAGATCTGCCCGGGCACCGGCTCGGCCTTGGCCGCGGCGGCAACGGCACCGCAGGAGGTATGGCCCAGGACGTAGAGCACCTTTGCCCCCAGCACCTGCGTGGCGAATTCGAGGCTGGCGATATTTTCAGTGGCGGCCACGTTGCCCGCGATGCGGCTGACGAACAGGTCGCCGAAGCCCTGATCGAAGACGATCTCGATCGGCACGCGCGAGTCGGCGCAGCCGAGAAAGGCAGCGAACGGCGTCTGTCGCGGCGCCACCTCCCGCAGCCGGTCGATGTCGCGATTCGGGGCCGCGGTCTTGCCGGCGACGAACCGGGAATTGCCCTCCTGGAGAAAGTCGAGGGCCTGCGCTGGGCTCATGCCCTCGGCGGCCGACTGAGCGGCCTGCGCGTGTGATGCCAGGCTCGCGTGCCACGACGCTGCCATCCCCCCAGCCACCATGCTCGCCAGCCATCGTCGGCGGCTGTTCGTCGAGAGCGAGTCGATGGTGCACATTCGGCATGCCTCCCACAAGAAAAATACGGCGGGGCTGCGCAGGCTCGGACTCCGCGTCTTGCTGCTTATCGGCATCTTCCGCCTGCGACGCAAATAGAGAAAGAGTCACAAGCAATAGAAAAAAGCAATGCGATGACAGGCGGGATGGGTAATGGCAAACCATCGGTTTTTTCTATGCAAAAACCTGTCTTCTCTATTGGCCGCGCGCCACCGCGATGACGACATTGTCCCCGAGCCGCGACGACCGCGACGAAAGGACGAGGATCCATGGACACGCAGACGATTCTGGCGAACGTGCTGAGCCCCGCGGCCCTGTTCTTCTTCTTGGGGTTCGTGTCGGTCTTGCTGCACTCCGATCTCGAACTGCCCTATCCGTTGCCGAAATTCTTCTCGACCTATCTGCTGATCTCGATCGGCTACACGGGGGGCGAAAAGCTCGCCCAGGCCGGGCTGACGACGGAGGTGGCCGCCACGATCGTGGCCGCGATGGCGATGGCCCTATTCGTGCCGTTCTATACGTTCTTCTTCCTCAGACGCATTCTCAGCGTGTATGACGCCGCGGCGATGGCGGCGACCTATGGCTCGATCAGCATCGTGACATTCGTCGTCGGCACCGAATTCCTCAGTCGGCAGCACGTCGAATTCGGCGGGCATATGGTCGCTGTCATGTCGCTGATGGAATCGCCGGCGGTCATCATGGGCATCATGCTCGTGCGGATGTTCGCCCCGCGAAAAGAAGAGGGCGGACGGGCGGGCATGAAGGCGATTCTCCACGAGTCGTTTTTCAACGGCACCGTCCTGCTTCTGATCGGTAGCCTGATCATCGGCGTGATCACCGGGCCAACGTCGGGCGAGAGTCTGAAGCCGTTCATGTCGGGGATCTTCAAGGGGATCGTGCTGCTCTTCCTCCTCGATGTCGGCATGCTCGCCGCCAGGAAGGCGGGCAAGCTGATCGAGGTGGGGCCGAAACTGGTGGCCTTCGGAATCCTCGCGCCGCTGGCGAACGCGGCGATCGGCATCGGCCTGGCCTATGCCCTCGGGATGAGCAAGGGTGACGCGCTCCTCTTTACGCTGCTCTGCGCCAGTTCCTCCTATATCGTCGTGCCCGCGGCGATGCGGCAGGCGGTGCCGGAGGCCAATCCCGGCCTCTTCGAACTCCTGTCGCTGAGTGTGACGTTCCCGTTCAACATCAGCCTGGGGATTCCGCTCTATTACGGGGTCATCAGCCGGTTGTGGGCGTGATTCGACGCGGCTGACGATTCTGTTGCGGCGGCATCCGTCTCCGCCCTATCATCAGTGGCCATCGGGCGGCGTCGATCCGCCCTCTGAAGTGCTCACCGTCAATAAAGGAATAATTCCATGAAGACGCGACTCATGATCGCCGCGGCCTTGCTGGCCGCCGTCTGCTGCTCGGCCGTGATCGGCGTGGCCGCCGTGAAGGAGCCGAAGGATGCGAAGTGCCCCGTCTCGGGCAAGGGCTGCAACCCGGAGAAGAGCGTCGCCTTCGACGGCGGCTCGGTCTACTTCTGCTGTGGCAACTGCCAGAACGCCTTCGAGGGAGACTCGACGAAGTTTGCCGCCAAGGCCCACCAGCAGATGGTGAGCACGGGCCAGCTCGTGCAGAAGGGCTGCCCCTTCAGCGGCGGCCCGGTGAAGCCCGGCACGCAGGTCAGCGTCGATGGCGTCGAGGTCGGCTTCTGCTGCCCGAACTGCAAGGGCAAGGTCGAGAAGGCATCGGCTGAGGAGCAGGTGAACATGGTGTTTGGGAATATCGAGAAGGGATTCGCGCCGGCTGCGAAGTGAGCGTCGCTTGGCACGGGCCGGAAAGCCCACAAAACCCTCTTGAAAATGGCCTAGGGGGGGCGGCAAGAACTTGAAATACTCCGCGTGGGACAGAGGTCCCATGCGGAGTTTTTCATGCGCGTGTTTCTCTCGGCGGGCGAGCCTTCGGGCGACCATCATGCGGCGCTGCTCGTGCGCGCGCTGAAGGCGCGGCGGCCCGATGTCGAGTGCGTCGGCCTGGGCGGGCCGTGTATGGCCGCCGAGGGCTGCACGCTCGTGGCCGACATGACGAAACTCGCCGTCATGTGGTTTTTGCGGGTGATCCTCAACATCCATCGCTTCGTCGAGCTCGCGCGGCGGGCCGAGCGCAGCTTTCTCGATGCCCGCCCCGATATCTGCGTGCTCGTCGACTTCCCGGGCTTCCACTGGTGGCTCGCGTGGCGGGCGAAGCGGCATGGGATTCCGGTCGTGTTCTACTGCCCACCGCAGATCTGGGCCTGGGCGAGTTGGCGGATCAAGAAGATGCGGCGGCTCATCGACCATGTGCTTTCGGCGCTGCCCTTCGAGCACGACTGGTTTACCGCGCAGGGAATGCCGAGCACGCTCGTGGGCCATCCGTTCTTCGACGAACTCGAGCCGGTCGAGCCGGGACGCGGCGCGTCTGGCAGACCGCTCGTCCTTCTGCTGCCCGGATCCCGCGGCCAGGAGATCGAAAGCAATCTCGGGCCGATCCTCCGCGCCGCCGCGGCGGTGCATGCCCGCGTGCCGGAGGCACGGTTTGCCATCGGAGCCCTGCACGAGCGGCATGCGGCGCGGGTGCGCGAGATGATGGCGGCGCTGGGGCACGAACTCCGCGGTCTCGATCTGGAGGTCGCGGCGGGCCGCACGCGGAGCCTGATCGCCGAGGCCGCTTGTGCGATCGCCGTCAGCGGCTCGGTGTCGCTCGAACTGCTCGCCGCCCGGGTGCCGACCGTGATCGTTTACCGCATCAGCCGCCTGGCCTATGTCGTGCAGAGCTGGTGTCGCCACGCCCGGTTCATCACGCTCGTCAACCTGCTCGGCTGCCCGGAGCCGATTCGGCCGGCGCGGGGCGGCTGGCGCGTGCCGCGCGACGTCGAGCCCGCCGATCCCGAGGCCGTCTATCCGGAGTTTCTCGCCGTGCAGGATCCGGCCGGCCGCGCGGCCGACCACGTTGTCGAGTGGCTATGCAATCCCGTGGTCCGCGGCCGCACCGTGGCTCGGCTCGAGCGCATCGCCGCCGATGTCGCCGTGGAGGGCTCGGCCGAACGGGCCGCCGCGGCGGTGCTGGCGATCGCCACGGGCACGAACGCCCAAGGAAACCCTGCGGACAAGCAGAAACGCAGCTGGCCGGTCGTGGTGGCCGATCATGCGGCATAATGGCGGGCATGGTTCTCGGTGAGCCACAGCCGACGCCGGCCGATCTGCGGTTTTCGCTGCTCGGCATTCCCGTGCGCGTGTCGGGCTGGTTTTGGGTGGCGGCCGTCCTGCTCGGCTGGAACCTCTGCCAGAGCCTCGCCGAGGGAGACCAGCGGGACCTCTTGAGATACCTGGCGGCCTGGGTCGGCGTGGTGCTCGTGTCGCTGCTCGTTCATGAACTGGGCCACGCGCTCGCCTATCGCCGGTTTGGACAGTCCGCGCACGTGATCCTCTACCACTTCGGCGGACTCGCCGTGCCCGATGGCTGGGGCCGCCGCGGTGCCCGCCGCCCGATCGAGCGGCTCATCGTGTCGGCAGCCGGGCCGCTCGCGCAGTTGCTCCTGGCCGCGGCGATCGTCGCCGCGCTGAAGGCCTGGGGCTATCGCGTGCCCTTCCCGATCCGGTCGGTCGGCACGGCGCTCGGGCTCTCCGAGGGGCGGCCCTTTGCATCGCCGATCGGGTTTGCCCTTGTCTGGTTTCTCCTGCAGGTGAACATCTTCTGGCCGCTTTTGAACCTCCTGCCGGTGCCCCCGCTCGACGGCGGGCAGATCGTGCGGGAGGGGCTGGCGAGCCTCGGCATCGACGACGCGCCGCGGATCGCCGGCATGCTCGGGGTGGTTGCTGGTGGATTGGTCGCCTTCTGGGGATACACGAACAACGAGCCCTATCTCGGCATCATGTTTGCGATGCTCGCGGTCTCCTGCTGGCAAAATCTTTCAGGGGGCACGCCGTGGCGGCGGTGGAACTGACCGCTTCCCGCCGCCCGATCGTCGTGCTCGGCGCGAGCAACGTGGCGCGGGGGCTTGCGCGGCTGGCAGCCACGGCGCGGGCCCGCTCGAGCGGGCCGATCGATCTCTACGTGGCGGCCGGTCACGGCCGCGCCTACGGTGTGAGCAGCCGCGTCTGGGCGCGGCGATTGCCGTCGATCCTCTCGAGCGGCCTCTGGCGGGCGCTCGACCGCACGCAGGTGGAGAAGCCGCTGGCGCTCGTGACGGACGTCGGCAACGAACTGCTCTACGGCCTCGGCGTCGCGGCGGTGGCGGGGGCGGTCAAAGAAGCAGCCCGACGGCTCGCCGACCGTGGGGCCCGCCTCGCGATCACGGGCCTGCCGCTGGCAAGCATCTTCAGCGTGGGCGCCACGCGCTACAGCCTCCTGCGGACCCTTTACGTGCCCGGCTGTCTGCTCGCACTCGACGAACTCAAAGAAGCGGCGCAGTGGCTCGACGATGAGCTGCTGGCCCTCGCCGCGGAACTGGGCGCGACCTCCATCGAGCAGCCAGGAGACTGGTACGGGCTCGACGCGATCCACCTGAAGCGGTCCCGGCTCGACGCATTGTGGCGCAGCGTCGGCGACGCCTGGGGGCTCCCTGCTGCACCGCGAACGCCGCGGGCGACGCTTGCCGAGTGGGCCCGGCTGGGCTCGCGAGCTCCCGAGGTGCGATCGCTGGGCAGGGTGATGCGGTATACCCGGCAGCCAACGATCGACCGCGATGCCCTGCGGCTGTGGCTGTACTGAGGCCAGCCGCAACGGTATCATTCATGCATGAGCAGTAGTATCAGGCCGTCGAAACCGGCAGCCCGCACCAAGGGCCGAGAGCAGGCCTCCGGCACGTTCGTGCTGCGGATCGATCCGCGGTTGCACGGGCTTCTGCGGCGGGAAGCGGCGACCGCCGGCGCGTCGCTCAACGAGTGGTGCAGCCGCACGCTGGCGGCCCCGGGCGCGGCCGGGATCGATGCCGCGGCGGCGGTCGTCTTGCCGCTGCGTGCGCGGCTGGGAGACGCCCTGCTCGGGGTCGTCGTCTACGGTTCGTTCGCGCGGGGCGAGCTGTCGACAACTTCGGATGTCGATCTGCTGGTGGTGGTTGCGGAGCGTGTGCCGATCACGCGAGCGCTCTATCGAGAATGGGAGGGGGGCGTGCCGCCGTGGGACGGCCGCGAGGTCGACCTGCACTTCGTGCACCTGCCCGATCCGACAGCGGCCGTTTCCGGCAGTTGGGCGGAAGCCGCCGTCTGCGGGATCGTGCTCCACGACCGCGATCTCGTCGTCTCCCGACGGCTCATCGCCATCCGCGGCCGGATCGCGAGCGGAGAACTGGTGCGGCGCATGGCCCAGGGCCAGCCCTACTGGATTCACGAGGGTTCCCGTGCGCAGTCCTGACCTTGCCGCCGACTACGTCCGTCGAGCAGCCGCGCGGCTGGCGGCGCTCGATTCGCTGTTCGCAGCCCAAAGCTGGGCCGACGTGGTCCGCGAGTCGCAGGAGGTCGTCGAGCTCGCGCTCAAAGGGCTTTTGCGGGCGTCCGGCATCGAGCCGCCGCGGATCCACGACGTGTCGGACGTGCTGGTGGCCGAGCGGTCGCGGCTGCCCAAGGCGATCCAGCGGGAGGTGGAGGCGCTCGCGGCCGGATCGCGGACGCTGCGACGGGACCGCGAACTCGCGTTTTACGGTGCCGAGGACCTCACCCCTTCGGGCTTCTACACGAAAGAAGACGCCGTCGCCGCCCGCGACATCGCCCGCAAGACCGTGGCCGCCGTGCAGCCGCATGTGTAGACCGCTTGCTCCGCAAGCGGATCTTTTTGTGCCGCAGCCGCTCGCCCGGGCGGCAGAAGTCGCGTCGCGGTGGCCCTCGCGGACTCGGTCCAAATGCTCCGCGAGCTTCCGCCGACCCGTGCTCGCTCGCGTGTAGGAATCCGCTTGCGGAGCAAGCGGTCTACTTTGAGCAAGCGGTCGCTGTTCGTAGTTACAGGACCGGCAGAGAGGGCATCGGGGGGCGGGCGGCGGTGGCGGCGGCGAGGTTGCCGGCGAGCCGTTCGCAGATCGACTCGAGATACCGACGCGAGGCGGGGTCGTCGTAGTTGGCCGCGGTCTGGCCTGCGTCGCCGTGCTCGCGGATCGGGATCTGGATCGGCACCTCGCCGAGGAACGGGATGTCGAGGTCCTTGGCCGTGCGCTTCGCGCCGCCGGTGCCGAAGATGTCGTAGCGCTTTTGCGTGTCGGGGCAGACGAAGAAGCTCATGTTCTCCACCATGCCCAGGATCGGGATATTCACCTTGCGAAACATCGCGATCGCCTTGGTCGCGTCGAGCAGGGCCACGTCTTGCGGCGTGCAGACGACCACGGCGCCGGTGAGCGGCAGGACCTGCGAGAGCGTCAGCGCGATGTCGCCGGTGCCGGGCGGCATGTCGATGATCAGATAGTCGAGCGGGCCCCAGGCGGTGTCGCGGAGCATCTGCGAGATGGCGCCGTGGAGCATCGGACCGCGCCAGACGACCGCCTCGCCCGGCGGCACGAGGAAGCCCATCGACATCACTGGCATCTGGTTCGCGCCGAGCGCGAGGTGCATCGGCTGGATCTTGCCCTGCTCGATCTGCGGGCGGCCGGAGAGGCCCAGCAGGTGCGGCACGCTCGGGCCGTAGACGTCGGCATCGAGGAGGCCCACGCGGCTGCCGGCCCGCGCGAGGCCGATGGCGATCGAGGTGGCGATCGTGCTCTTGCCCACGCCTCCCTTGCCGGAGCCGACTGCGATCACACTCTTGGCCTCGAGGCCGATCTGGCCGAGCTTGCCGGGCGGGCGATCGTGCGGCACGACCTCGATCGTGACGGTTGCCACCTGCGGGAACCGCGAGCGCACGAGTTCTTCGATGCGGCCGCGGGTCTGCTTCCAGAGGATCGCGGAGTGGGTCGTGAGGCCGATCGTCACTTTGATCGCCGTGGGCGAAGCCTCGACCGATTTGACCTGGCCCATCGCGGTGAGCGGTCGGCCCGTCTCCGGATCGGCGATGTCAGCGAGGATGGCAGTGACGGTGGACTGGTCGGGTGTGGTGCTCATCGCGTCTCGATGGGGAGGTGCCGGGCATGAAGCTTGTCGATTGGAGGCGTCACTGCCGCCGTGGCACCTGCCCGCACCGCCATGCCCGCCTGCACCGCCGGATGGAAGAGCCACCGCGGGGCCACGGTGGCCGCGAAGACGAGGCCAAGGCAGGCGAGCATCGCCAAGCCCGCGGAAATGCCGCCATCGGCCTGCACGCCGCGCTTCGTCGAGCGGAAGTACATCGCCGCGATGATCCGCAGGTAATAGGCGGCGGCGATCGCGGCGTTGAGCACGAGGATCACGGCCAACGCCACGAAGACGGCGCGGCGGCTGCCGAACGTGACCGGCGCATTCCAGTCGATCTCGAGCGCGGCGGTGGCGAGCGAGAGCTTGCCCCAAAACCCGGGCAGCGGTGGAATGCCGGCGAGGCTCAGGAGGAACGTGGCGATCGCGAACGCAGCCACGGGGTTGGTGCTGGAAAGCCCGTTGAGATCGTCCACCGTCGTGATCTCCTCGCGCGGCGGACGCGGGCCGCTGCCGGTGGACCATTCGGGCCAGCGGTGGCCGAGGTAGGTGATCGCCGCGAAGACCCCGATCGTCGCCAGGGCGTAGGTTGCCAGATAGAAGAGCGTCGCGCCGGTGCCCCCCAGGCCGCGGGTCCAGCCGGCGTCGGCGGCCGTGATGGCTCCCTGGCTGCCAGTGCCGGCCGCCCCCGTCGCCGCGAAGGCGGCCGCCGCGGCCACGCCAAGCAGCAGGTAGCCGGCGTGGGCGATCGACGAGCAGGCGAGCATGCGGCGGAGGTTCTTCTGCACCAGCGCCATCACGTTGCCGACGGTCATCGTGATCGCGGCGAGGATCGCCGCCAGCTGCCAGAAGAGCGTCGTGTAGGCCGCCGCTGCCGGGCCCACCGCCGCAGCCTGTGTCGGACCGGTGACGGCAAGGCCGAGAAGCCGCAGGAGCACCACGACGCCCGCAACCTTCGGCAGCGTCGAGAGGAGCGCCGCATTGCCGGGGCTCGTGCCCTCGTAGACGTCGGGAGCGTAGAAGTGCATCGGCACGGCCGCGAGGCGGAACGCGGCGCCGGCCATCGCCATGCCGAGCACCACTGGCAACAAGACCGTGGCGATGCCGACAGTCGACACGTCCGTGGACCGCAGGCGTTCGCCGATAGAGGTGAGGCTCGTCGAGCCGCCGATCCCGTAGAGGCAGACGAGGGCATAGAGAAAGAGCGCCGAGGCGACGAGCGAGAGGAAGAAATACTTGAGGCTCGCCTCCTGTCCGTGCGGGTCGGTCCGTTTGAGGGCCAGCAGGATGTAGGTCGGGATCGAGACGAGCTCGAGGCCGGCGAAGAGCAGCACGAGATCGTCGCTCACGCCCACGAGCGAGAGCCCGGCGAGCAAGAGGAGAAACGTGCCCGCCTCCTCGCAGGTGCCGCCGCGCCAGGCCGCATTCCCTCGGCTCACAGCCGACGGAAAGAGGTCACCTGCCTGGACGAGCGCCAACAGCGCGCCGAGGGCGAGCACCGTCCAGCGGATGTAGGACGAAAAGGCGTTGATCGAGATTGGCCCGGCCACGACCGAGGTTGCGTCGGCCGCCGGCTGGCCGCCGGCGAGGGCCATCGCCGCCGCGATGCCCACAAGGGCCACGAGCCAGCCGCTCCGCAGGCCGGCGAACGCGCCGGCGAGGTAGGCCACGATGGCCGCGGCCACGAGCGCGATCTCGGGCGCGAGCAGGGAGAAGGTTTGCAGCGAGGTCATGTCGGGCGTCGGCGTCATGGCGGGCGAATGAGTCAGGGGAGGTGGACGACCTTGTCGGCGGCGGAGGCCGCGGGGCCCTCCATCCGCTCGTCGAAGGCGGCGGCGCTCCGAGCCGTGGCCGAACGGACGGCTGCGGCCGAAGGCTTGAGGAACATCGATGGCACGAGGCCGATCCAGAGCGCGAACACCGCCAGCGGCAGCACCGCAGCGAGCTCATACCAACGGAGGTCGCAGGAATCGCCGGCCGGCTCGTGGCTCGAGTGACCGTGGCCGCCATGGGCATGGCCGGCGTGGTCGCTTGGGGAGTGGGCCGCGTGGACGGAGGCATGGCCGGGCGGCTGCCGCGACGGGCCGAAGAGCACCCGCTCGACCGCCCAGAGCATGTACCAGGCGCCGAGCACGACACCCGCGACGGCGAGGACTGCCATCGTGAGATAGGCAAACTGCCACTCGGGCGACACGCCTCCCCAGGCCCGCTGGAACGAGCCGGCGAGGATCATGAACTCGCCGACGAAGCCATTGAGCCCCGGCAGGCCGATGCTCGAGAACGTGAAGAGCATGAAGAGCACGGCGAGCCAGGGGGCGCGGCTGGCGATGCCGCCGAGATTCGCGATCGACCGCGTGTGGAACCGCTCGTAGATCATGCCGACCATCGCGAACAGGCCGGCCGCGGACAGGCCGTGGTTCACGAGTTGCAGCGTCGCACCCTCGACCGCAACCGGCTCGAGCGCGAAGAGACCCATGACGCAGTAGCCCATGTGGCTCACCGACGAATAGGCGATCAGCCGCTTGAGGTCGGTCTGCACCAGGGCCACGAGCGCCCCGTAGATGATCCCCGCGACACCCAGACCGAAGAGCCAGGGGGCCGCCACCGCCGCTGCGTCGGGCAGCATTGGCAGCGAAAACCGGAGGAAGCCGTAGATGCCGAGCTTGAGCAGGATGCCGGCGAGATCCACGCTGCCCCCCGTCGGCGCCTCGACGTGCGCCAGCGGCAGCCAGGTGTGGAAGGGGACGATCGGCACCTTGATCGCGAAGCCGATGAAGAGCGCGAAGAAGACGATCATCTGCAGCCAGCCCCCCTGGGCCGACATCGGCAGCGGATGGGCGGCGAGGCCCGCCGTGAGCGCGGCGATGTCGAACGTGACGGTGCCGGTGTGGGCGGCGTTCCAGAGGACGATCGTGAGCAGGCCGAGGAACGTGAGCACGCTGCCGGCGAGCGTGTAGAGGAAGAACTTGATCGCGGCCTTGCGGCGGTCGTCGTGCCCCCAGATGCCAATCAGGAAGAAGAGCGGCACGAGCGTGAACTCGAAGAACACGTAGAAAAGAATCACGTCGCGAGCGGCGAAGACGCCGAGCATCGCCGCCTCGAGCACGAGCAGCAGCACGTAGAAGCCGACGGGCCGCTCCTCGACCGCCTCCCAGGAGACCAGCACGGCCGTCAGCGAGAGCAGGGCCGACAGGCCGAAGAGCCAGAGCGACAGCCCGTCGAGCCCGAGCGACAGCTGCACGTTGAACGCGCCATCGACGAGCCACGGGGCCGAGATCACGGCATAGGGCTCGCCGACGGCCGCCTCGGGGCTCTGCAGATAGCGGACGACGAGCCAGCCGGCGAGCGTGAGCGTGATCAGCGCGGTGACGACCGCGCTCTGCCGCACGGCATGGCGGCCGCGGCTGCCGAGCAGCCAGGCCACGACCGCCCCGACCAGGGGAGTGACGATCGTGAGGAGCAGATGCATGCCGGGGGAAGGGCCGTTCATGGATGGAGCGTGGGGGTGGAGGGGAGTGGTGTGTTTCTCAGCCGCGGAGCTGCCAGGCGAGGGCGAGGACGATCATGAGCACACCCATGACGCCGGCCAGAGCATATCGCTGCACGAGCCCCGACTGCAGGCGGCGGACGATGCCGCCGAGCACGACGGGGATCGTGGCGACGCCATTGACGAGGCCGTCGATCACGTAGCGGTCGATGAGCGCCGCGACCATCGCCAGCGCCTCGAGCGGCCGCACGACGAGCGCGGAATAGAGCTGGTCGAAGTAGAACTTGTTGGCGAAGACCGTCTGGAGCGGCCCGAGGAAACGCTCCATCTGCGGGGCGTCGCTGCGGCGACCGAGGTGGCCGATCGCGGCGATCACGATCCCGATCGCCGCGGCCAGCGAGCCCTGGATCGCGAGATCCATGTGGAAGACGTGTGGAGCCGCCGTCTTCGCCACGGAAGGAGCGGTGAGCGAGGGCGTCGCGGAGAGGAAGTGGGCCAGCCAGTTGGTGCTGAAGAGCCACCAGCCGGCGAGGGCCGACGGCACGGCGAGGATCACCAGCGGGAGCGTCATCACCGGCGGGGATTCGTGGGCATGGTGCCCCGCCTCCTCCGGCACCCGCGTGGGGCCGGTGAACGTCATGAAGACGGCGCGAAACGTGTAGAAGGCCGTGAGCCCCGCGGTGACGAGCGCCATCCAGAAGAGCGTGCGAAACGTTGCGGGCGTGTCGAGGGTGGAAAGGGGCTGCGACGCGGTTTGTGAATGCGCGGCAAATAAGACAGGCACGGAGGCCTGTCGTACGGCGGCGGCCACGGCGGGGCTCGCCGCCGCGTCGTGGTGTTCGGAATGGGCGTCGGGCCAGCCGCGGGAGTGGAGCGTGGCGAGGATTTCATCCTTGCTGAAGAAGCCTGCAAACGGTGCGACGCCGGCGAGCGCGAGCGAACCGATCAAGAACGTGGCCGCGGTGATCGGCATGACGCGTCGCAGGCCGCCGAACCGCCGCATGTCGATCACGCCCCCCATCGCGTGCATCACGGAGCCTGCACCCATGAAGAGGAGCGCCTTGAAGAAGGCGTGGGTCACGAGGTGGAAGATCGCCGCCGTGAAGCCGAGCATCGTGCCGGTGCCGAGGCTCGCAAACATGTAGCCGAGCTGACTGATCGTGGAATAGGCGAGCACCCGCTTGAGGTCGTTCTGCACCGTGGCGATGAGCGCCGCGACGAGGGCCGTCGTGCCACCGACGATCGACACGGCCGACAGGGCGCCGGGGCAGGCCACAAAGAGCGGCGCACAGCGGGTGATCAAATAGATGCCCGCCGTGACCATCGTGGCGGCGTGGATCAGGGCGCTGGCCGGCGTGGGGCCTTCCATCGCGTCGGGCAGCCAGACGTGCAGCGGCAGCTGAGCGCTCTTGCCGCAGGCGGCCAAAAGCAAGAGCAGGCAGATCGCGGTGCCCACCACGCCGCCCACGATGCCGGCTGCGTCGGCGAGGCGGGTCTGCCCGAGGATGCCGGGAAGAATCGTGCCGTCGGGGGAGAGCGTGTCGTGGAAGTCAAGCGTGCCGTAGGTCATCCAGAGCAGGAACGTGGCGATGGCCAGCCCGAAGTCGCCGACGCGGTTGACGAGAAACGCCTTCTTCGCCGCCCGGGCCGCCTCGGGCTTCCGAAACCAGAAGCCGATCAGCAGGTAGCTGCAGGCGCCCACCGCCTCCCAGAAGACATAGACGATCAGGAAATTGCTCGCCGCCACGAGCATCGCCATCGAGAAGACGAACATCGACACGAGCGCGAAGAACCGCGGGTAACCGGGATCGTCGTGCATGTAGCCCACGGAATAGATCGCCACGAGCAGGCCCACGCAGGTGATGATCGTGAGCATCGTGGCGGTGAGTGGATCGAGCCGCAGCGCCACCGGGATCGAGAAGGAACGCGCATCGGAGGGCTGGCGACTCACCGCGGTGCCGGGGATGGCCGCGGCGCTGTCGGCAGCGGGGGTGTAGGCCTCGTCCACCGTCGCCCACTGCCAGAGCGTCGAGATCATCTCGACCGGACGGATCGGCTCCTGATGCGAGCCGTGCGGGCTGCCCACCTGGTTGGCCGTCGCCAACAGCAGCATCACGGCGGCGCCGGCCGCGGCCGCGATGCCCGCGATGGCCGGCAGGTGCGCCCGTGAGCCGAGCACCCGACCGAGCAGGATCGTGAGGATCGCGCCCACGAGCGGCAAGAGCGGCACGAGAACGAGGAGCGTGGCGGGGGAGAGTGGCGGCATGGTTCGGAGAGAGTGGAAGACGGGTTAGACGTGCTCGCGCTCGAGCGGAGTGTCGGCCGTGCGCTCCGGCAGCACACCCGCGGGCGTGAGCCGCGGCCACGAGGCCGCCGCGGCGTCGGACGGGGGCAGCTCGCGGTCGACCGACCGCACGAGAATCGCTTCGCGGAGCGCCTGCCAGGCGGCCGCATCGAGCCGGCCGGTGCGGGCGAACGCCTGCAGCACGAAGACGAGCGCGACGGCCGCCTCGCAGGCCGCGACGGTGAGGACGAAGATCACGAGCACCTGCCCGCCCCAGTCGCCGTGGTGGCGGCTCCAGGCGACGAGGCTCACGGAGATGCCCTGCAGCATGAGCTCCGCGGAGAGAAACATCACGATCAGGTTGCGCCGGGTGAGGATGCCGACGAGCCCGAGCGCGAAGAGGATCGCGCCGACGATGAGCGCGTTTTGCAGGAGGGCCATCGAGGTGGCGGCCAACAGGGGTGCGGCGAGCGGCATCATCGCGTGGCCCTCCCGATCGCCGTCCGGCGGTCTTCCTCCAGGGCGGCTTCGCCCCGTGAGACGACCGCGATCGCTCCGATCAGGGCGGCGAGCAGGAGCACGCCCGCGACCTCGACGGCGAGGAGGTGGCGGCCGAAGAGTTCGGCGCCGAGGCGGGCGACCTGATCCTTCGCGAGCGGGTCGACCGCGACCACGGCGGCGTCATTCGCGGTCGACGCACCGGGTGGGGTGGCCGTCACCGCCGCTGATCGCGAGGGCACGGCACAGCAGAGCGAGGGCTCCGTCGAGAGCCGGCCGATCGCGAGCGTGAGCAGGCCGAGGAGGATCGCGCCGGCCACGGCCGAAAGCAGTGGCTCGCTCGACACGCGGTCGTACGGGGCGAGCCCCGACGGCTGCGCGAGCATGAGCACGAAGAGAAACATCACGAGGATCGCACCGGCATACACCACGATCGTGGCGACGCCCAGAAACTGTGCGCCGAGCACGAGCAAGACACCCGCCACGCCCGCCAGCGCGAGTGCAAACCAGATCGCCGAGTAGACGGGGGACCGCGTGACGATCGTCGCCGCGCCCGACACGATCGCAACGAGCGAGACGATGAGAAACACCGATTCCTCGCCGAGGCCGCCGAGCCGGCGGCCCGTGGCCACGAAGCCGGCGAGCGCCGCGGCGCCGAGCAGGAGGCCGAGCCACCGGGCGGCGGGCGACTCACTGCCGCGTGGCAGGAGCAGCCAGAGGCTCGCGGCGGCGGCAGTGACGGCGCCGGCCAGGATCAGGCCGGGGGAGAGCGCGGGCAGGGCCGGATTCACAGCGTGCCTCCCAGCGACGCCGACTTCATCGGCTCGGCATCTTTCGTCATGTCGTAGACGCTCAGCAGCTTCTCCTTGTCGAAGATCATCTCCTCGCGGCTCTTGCCGGTGAGATCGAGCAGGCTCGTGAGCTCGATCGCATCGACCGGGCAGGCCTCTTCGCACATGCCGCAGAAGATGCACCGCAGCTCGTCGATCTGGAAGCTCTCGGGATACTTTTCGCGGTCGGGCCAGGGGCTCTCGGTGGCGACGATGTCGATGCAGTGGGCGGGGCAGGCCGTCGCGCAGAGAAAGCAGGCGACGCACTTCACGCGGCCCTCGTCGTCGCGGTTGAGCCGGTGCACGCCGCGGTAGATGAGCGGGTTGCCCACGGCGGGCCGCTGCTCGGGGAAATTCACCGTGACCTTCGGGCTCACCATGTGCCGGGCGGTGGTCGTGAGGCCCTGGAGAAAGAGCGGCAGGTAGAGCCGCTCGGTGAGCCCGAGAGGCTTTTCTTCCAGCCACGTGATGCCGGGATCGGATGGTTTCATCGGGTGCCTGCCAGTTCGTGCTCGCTGGTTCCGTGTAGGAGTTCGTGTTCGATGTCGAGCGGGCCGTGCGTGAGGATCGGCCGGTTGTCGGTGCCGGATGGAGTGAGGATGCCGGATGCGATCCAGCCGACGAAGAAGACGGCCCAGGGCGCGGCGATCGCCGCGCACGTCGCCCAGCTTTCGCCGAGCGCGGCGACGAGCTGCGGGCGAAACTCCTCCACCGCGGCCACCGTCACGAGATTGGCGAGGCCCAGCGGCAGCATCACCTTCCAGGCGAGGCTCATGAGCTGGTCGAACCGAAACCTCGGCCAGCTCCAGCGGACGAGCATGAAGAAGACGATGACGGCGAGGATCTTCGCCGAAAGGACACCGAACCGGAGCAGGGCCCCGGCCCACGTCACCTCCTGTCCGGCGCCCGTCACGCCCCAGAGGTGCCAGCCGCCGAGGAACATGATCACGATCAAAAACGCCGCCGTGATCATGTGGAGAAACTCGGAGACGAGAAACAGGAGCAGCTTGATCCCCGAATACTCCGTGTGATAACCGCCGACGAGCTCCTGCTCCGCCTCGGGAAGATCGAACGGCAACCGCGCCGCCTCGGCGAAGCTCGCCACCATGAAGACGAGAAATCCGAGCGGCTGCGCGAAGGCATACCAGACGCCGCTCTGGGCCTGGGCGTTCATGATCGCGTCGAGCTTGAGCGAGCCGGCCGCGAGCACGACGCCGAGCAGGCCGAGGCCGAGCGGGATCTCGTAGGCCACGAGTTGGGCGCTGCTCCGCAGGCCGCCCAAGAAGCCGTATTTGTTGTTGCTCGCCCAGCCGCCGAGGAGCACGCCGTAGACGGCGATGCTCGAGAGGGCGAAGACCCAGAGCACGCCCACGTCGAGGCCCGGCGCCACGAGAAAGGGCACCGGGTCGGGCAGGCCGGGAATATTGAGCGGAGGCAACACGCTGCCGAACGGGATCGCCGCGAAGATCGCCAGCGACGCGGCGAGAATGACGAGCGGCGCCGCGTTGTAGAGCACCTTGTCGACGTGCTTCGGCGTGAAGTCTTCCTTGAGGATGATCTTGAGGCCGTCGGCGAGCGGCTGGCCCAGGCCGAAGAGCCGGATCTTCGTGAGCGGAATGCCCACGCGGTTCGGCCCGCGGCGATCCTGCACCCAGGCGGCGATCCACCGCTCGAGGAGCACGAGGTAGGCGGCCGCCGTCATCAGCCCGCCGACGAGCAGGCCGATCTTCACGAGGGCGGCGATCGTTTCAAGGGAGGGGAGGTAGGCGGTCATGTGGAGGCCAGTTGCTGGAGTCGGAGGTCGACGCCCGTGGCGGGGATCTCGCCGGCGAGCGCTGCGAAGGCCGCCGACGATTCGGCGATCTGGCGGCGGACCGCGACGCCGTCGTAGAGCCCGCGGCGGCCGAGCATGTTCCAGAAGAGCCGCCCCTCGGGCCAGACGCCGGCGGGCGGCTTGATCGCCTGCGCGAAGCTCTGCGCGCGGTGGGCGACGTTTACCCATGTGCCGCCACGCTCGGCGAACCCGGCGGCCGGGAGCCGCCAGGTGGCGAGTTTCGCCAGTGGCGAATCGAAGAGATCCTGCACGACGAGGCACGTGAGTTCGGCGAACGCCGCGGCGGTGTCGGCGTCGATCCACGATGTTCCTTCAATACCCGGGGAGCCGGTCGTGATGGCATACCCCGCGGTGACCCAGGCCGCGTCGGCGTTGCCCGCGCGGACGTGCGCCACGAGGTCGTCCCAGCCGTGCACGGCCGGATCGAACAGCGCGATCACGCCCTCCACGCCGAGGCGGTTGGGGCATTTCTCGGCGCGGATCGTAAAGCCGCCGGGGAACGTTTCGTCGGCCTCGCTTGTCGGCACGTGGCCGACGGCGAGATAGGCCTGCGGGTCGATCGACCGCGCGACGGCGCAGAGCATCCAGGCCTCCTCGACCGTGAGCATCGGCGAGACCGCCACGGCCAGCCGGCCAGCGGTCTTGAGGTCGTCGCGAAGCCTGGTGACGACATCGGCCCACTCGACCGCCGCGAAGGTCGGCGCGGCCTGGCGGCGGGAGGATTCCTCGCGGCGACCCGCTGCGAGGAGCCGCGACGGATCGTGGAGGTGGTGCCAGCCGTAGCGGCCCTCGTCGCAGATCCACCACTTGTTGACGTGCATGTTCTCGCGGGGCTTGAGCCGGTAGACGGTGTCCTGGTTGTGCTCGGTGTAGATCGAGCAGCCGGCCGAGCAGCCGCCGCAGACATTCGCCTCGCGTTTCAGAAACCAGACCCGCTGCTGGTAGAGGAAGTCCTTGTCGCCGAGCGCGCCGACCGGGCAGAGATCGACGACGTTGCCGGCGAGCTTGTTGTCGAGCGGGAAGCCCGGGAAGACGTCGATTTCTTCCTTGGCGCCACGGGAGGTGACCATCAGCTCGCTCGTGCCGGACACCTCGCGGGTAAACCGCACGCAGCGAGTGCACATGATGCAGCGGTCGACGAAGAGCGTGACGGTCGGGCCGACGTCGCGGCGCCGGCTGGTGAAGGGCTGCAGGTCGGCCCGCCGCTCCGCCTGGCCGTGCTCGAAGTGGTAGTCCTGCAGGAGGCACTCGCCCGCCTTGTCGCAGATCGGGCAGTCGATCGGGTGGTCGATGAGCAGCGCCTCTTCCACGCGAGCGCGGCTGTCTCGCACGAGGTCGCTCTCGGTGACGATCACGGTGCCGTCCTTGACCGGCGTCTGGCAGCCAGGCACGAGCTTCGGCACCATCGTGATCTTGCCGGTGGCGGCGTCGCGCTGCCCCGTCTCGATCAGGCACATCCGGCAGCTGGCCACGACCGACAGCCCCGGGTGCCAGCAATAGTGCGGAATCTCCTTGCCGGCCCGCCGCGCGGCCTCGATGCAGTTGAGCCGCTCGTCGGCGCCGATCTCGATCTCTTGTCCGTCAACGATGACTGTGGGCATCAATGAGCTTCCACGATTTGGAGGGCGGGCACGGGCTCGGTGACCATCCAGCCCGACGGATTGGTCCGCTTGATGTAGTCCTCGAACTCGCCACGGAATTTCTTGATCGCGTTCTTGATCGGCCAGGCGGCGCCGTCGGCCAGTCCGCAGATCGTGCTGCCGGGCATCATGCCCATCGTCTGGCCGAGCTCGAGCAGGAGGTCGAGATCCTTGAGCCGCCCCTTGCCCGCCTTGATCCGCTCGAGCATCCGCAGCGACCAGCTCGTGCCCTCGCGGCACGGCGTGCACTGGCCACACGACTCGTGGGCGAAGAACCGGCAGGAGTTGTGGAGAAAGTCGACGATGCTCGTCTGGTCGTCGATGACGACGACGGCCGCCGTGCCGAGGCCGAGGCAGCCCACCTTGCCGGGCCCGGCGAAGTCGAGCGGCGTGTCGAGCTCGCTCTCCGTCATGAGGCCCATCGAGATGCCGCCGGGGATCACCGCCTTGGCCTTGCGGCCCTTCCAGACGCCGCCGCCGAATTCATCGATGAGCTGCCGCGCCGTGATGCCGAGCGGCGCCTCGTAGCAGCCGGGCTTCTCGACGTGGCCCGACAGGCAGTACAGCTTCGGGCCGTAGGAGCCGGGATCGCGGGGATTGTTCGGGTCGGCCGGCACGCCGATTGACTTGAACCACTCGACGCCGCGGCGGGCGATCTGCGCCACGCAGGCCATCGTCTCAATGTTATTGACGACCGTCGGCTTGCGGAAGAGCCCCTCGATCGCCGGGAACGGCGGCTTGATCCGCGGCCAGGCCCGCTTCCCCTCGAGGCTCTCGATGAGGCCCGTCTCCTCGCCGCAGATGTAGGCGGCGGCGCCGCGGTGGAGATAGATGTCGAGCGAGAAGCCGCTGCCTTTGATGTTCTTCCCGAGGTAGCCCGCCGCATAGGCCTCGTCGATCGCCGCCTGCAGGCGATGCCAGCTGTGCGGATACTCGTAGCGCAGGTAGAGGTAGGCCGTCGATGCCTTGGTGGCGTAGGCCGAGATGATGATCCCCTCGATCACCTGGTGGGGATCGTCCTCCATGAGGATGCGGTTGTTGAACGTGCCGGGCTCGCTCTCGTCGGCGTTGATGCAGAGGTAGATCGGCCCCGGATGGTCCTTCGGCAGGAACGTCCACTTGAGGCCGGTCGAAAACCCGGCGCCGCCGCGGCCCCGCAGGCCCGACGACTTCACCATCTCGACGACGTCGCCCGGCTGCTTCTCCTGGAGCAGCTTTTCGAGCGGCGCGTAGCCGCCGCGGCTCTTGTAGCTGGCCAGCGTGTGGCCATCGGGCACGCCGACGGCTTCGAGCAGGACGGGCTTGAAGGGGGGCATGTCCGCCGGCATGTCAGGTGGCCCTCGCACGGGGTTTCTTGAGCTCGGCCTCGGCGGCCTCGGGCGTCATGTTCTTGAGCAGGTCGTCGTTGGCGAGGATGCAGGGGGCGAAGTCGCAGGCCCCCAGGCACTCGGCCGGCTCGATCGTCAGTTCGCCGTCGGGCGTGGTGCCGTAGGGCTTGATGCCGTTTTTATGGCAGAGGTGCTCGAGCAGGTGGTCGCCGCCGCGAAGCGCACACGAGACCGACCGGCAGACGAAGGCCCGCACCGTGCCGTGCGGCTTCTCCTGGTGGAAGAACTGGTAGAAGGTGAGCGTGTCTTGCACCTCCGCCGGCGCGAGCCCCAGCACCGCGGCGATCTCGACCACCGCCTCCATCGGCACGTGCCGCAGCTCGGCATTGACGATGTGGAGCGCCGGAAGCGTGAGGGCGCGGCGGTTGGGATACCGCGGCGCGAGCGCCTCGATCTTGGCCACCATCTCGTCGGTGAGGATTTGTTTGGGGGCGATCATGCTTCGTGCGAAGTCTCCGAAAACCTTCTCATGTGGTTGGCTCCGGACGGGGCTGCCCGTACCGCCTCGCTCGGACGCTCGCTTCGGGCATCCTGCCCTTCGCTCGCTCGATGCCGTCTGCGCTCCGGCATCCTGCCTGCGCTGGACGGCAACGCCGGCTCGACGATACGGGCAGCCCCGTCCTCCTCGTCGTTGAGTTCGCCAGTTTGGCCGGTTTGGCCGGGTTTATCATCGGTCGAGCTCCGCGGCGATGATGTTGAGGCTGCCGAGCACCGCCACCACGTCGGACAGCGTGTGGCCGCGGATCAGGTGGGGGAAGAGCGCGAAGTGGAGCACGGAGGGGGGGCGGCAGCGGGCGCGGTAGGCCGTTTCGTTGCCGTCGCCCACGATGTAGAAGCCGAGCTCGCCGTTGGGAGCCTCGATCGCGCCGTAGGCCTCCTCGTTTGGCACCTCGAAACCGCGATTGCTCATCGAGAGCTCGAAGTGCGAGATCGTGCCCTCGATCGTCGAGTAGACCTGCTTCTTCGTCGGCAGCGCCGTCCGCTGGTCGATGCCCACGTTCACCGCCCCGGAGGGGAGGTTTTCGAGCGCCTGCGTGACGATCTTCAGGCTCTCCCGCATCTCCTGCATCCGCACGAGGTAGCGGGCGTAGCAGTCGCCGGCCGAGGCACAGCAGATCTGGAACTGGAAGTCTTCGTAGGCGAGGTAGGGCTCGTCTTTCCGCAGATCGCGGGTGACGCCGCTGGCGCGGGCGACCGGGCCGGACGCGCTCCGATTGATCGCCTCGTCTTTGGTGAGCACGCCCACGCCCTTCGTGCGATCGACGAAGATGCGGTTGCGCGTGAGCAGCCGCTCCATGTCGTCGAGTGTCTTCGGGAAGGTCTTCACGAACGTGCGGATCTTCTCGATCACCAGCGGCGTGAAATCCTGCGAGACCCCGCCCACCCGCGTGTAGGAATTCGTAAAGCGGGCGCCGCAGAGCGTCTCGAAGATGTCGTAGATCACCTCGCGCTGATAGAAGGCGTACAGAAAGAACGTGAAGGCGCCGGTGTCAAGGCCGACGGCGCCATTGCAGAGCAGGTGGTCGCTGATCCGCGCGAGCTCGGTGATGATCGTGCGGATGTATTTGCAGCGCGGCGTGAGCTCGATGCCCAGGAGCTTCTCGACCGCATGGTGCCAGGCCACGTTGTTGGCCATCGGCGAGATGTAGTTCATCCGGTCGGTGACCGTCACGTATTGGTTGAACGTGAGGTGCTCGCCGATCTTCTCGAATCCGGAGTGCAGGTAGCCCATCTCCGGCATGGCGTCGACGACCCGCTCTCCCTCGAGCTTGAGCACGAGCCGGAGCGTCGTGTGGGTCGCGGGGTGCTGCGGCCCGAAGTTCAGCGTCCAGAGATAGTCTTCGCTGCGCGCGCCGTCTGGGGCGCCGGTTGCGGAATCAAAATCGTTGGTCGCGATTGCCATAAGTAGGACAGGCTTCAGCCTGTCGAGGTAGTGTTCAGCCGTCGTCTCTCGTGAGCACGGGGAAGTTGTGGCGTTCGCCGCGGCCTTGCAGCGGGTAGTCCTTGCGGAGCGGATGGGCGGTGAACTGCTCCGGCATCACCAGCCGGCGCAGATCGGGGTGGCCTTCGAAGCGGATGCCGAAGAGGTCCCAGACCTCGCGTTCGAGCCAGTTGGCGCCCTCCCAGAGCGGCACGACGCTGCGGACGCTCGGGTCGGGATCGTCGACGAAGACGCGAATGGTGAGCCGCTGGTTGGTGGTCGTCGAGGCGAGCAGGTAGACGAGCCCGTAGCGATGCTTCGCCCCCTTGTATTCGAGGTAGTCGACGCAGCTGACGTCGATGAGCAGGTCGAAGCCGCCCGCCTTCAGAAACTCGAACACTGCGAACGACTTCGGCTCCGGCACGACGACCCGCGTTTCATCGCGAAACACGGATGTCTCGAGCGGGCCGAACTTCGCCGCGAGGGCGGCGAGGACGTCGTCGACGGGGGTGGGCTGGTGGGGCATGGCGGGGGGAAACGACGGCGTCAGCCGTGCTGGATGGTGTCGGCGAGTTCGCGCTGGATGACGGGGTTGCGGGAGGCATCGATCGTGAGCGGCAAGGACTGCTCGACGAGCGCCCGCTTCCGCCGCTGCCGCTCCGCGGTGTCGAACTCGCGGCCGGTGATCGTGCCCTCGCGCTGGATCTTGTCCTGCAGGTCGATGATGGCCTGGATGAGCTGCTCCGGCCGCGGCGGGCAGCCCGGCACGTACATGTCGACCGGGATGAAGCGGTCGATCCCTTGCACGACGGCGTAGGTGTCGAACACGCCACCCGTGCTCGCACAGGCGCCCATGGAGATGCACCACTTCGGCTCGTGCATCTGCAGCCAGATTCGCTGCAGCACCGGCAGCATCTTCATTACCACGCGGCCGGCGACGATCATCAGGTCACACTGCCGCGGGCTGAAGCGGAAGACCTCGGCGCCGAATCGCGCCAGGTCATGCTTGCTCGCGCCGGTGGCCATCAGCTCGATGCCGCAGCAGGCCGTTGCGAAAGGCATCGGCCAAAGGCTGTTTTTGCGGCACCAGTTCGCCAGTTCGTCGAGCTTGCTGACGACGACGTTTTCCGGAAGTTCCAGCTTCTGGGACTGTCCTACCGCCATTTGAAGACCCCCTTCCGCCAGTCGTAGGCGAACCCGATCACCACCATCGCGATGAAGAGCATGGCCCCGGCGAAGACGAGCAGCCGCGACGAAACAAGGCCGCCCGCGACCGCGGCATCGATGCCGGCGGCCGAGCGGCTGGCCACCGCCCAGGGATAGAGGAAGAGCAGTTCGACGTCGAAGACGAGGAACGTGAGCGCCACGAGGTGAAACCGCACGTCGAACCGCCGCCGCGTGTCGTGAATCGGGTCCATGCCGCTCTCGTAGGGCATCTCCTTCACGGCGCTCGACCGTTTGGGGCCGACGAGCTGCGCGAATCCCACCAGACCCACCGACACCGCCGCCGCGATGGCGACGAAGAGCAGCACGGGGAGGATGGCGTCCATGGGCGTTGCCTGGCGGAAACGGTCAGCGGGTCCGGTCACCTCTGAAAATCGGCCGTGGGACGCCACTTCGTGAAATTCGTCACGAAGTCGACGCCCAAAAAAGCCGGGGCCCGAAGGGACCGCCGGCCAGCCGTCATAACCGTAAGAGTTATACAGCCCGGGGCCGCGGCCGACGAGGCGGGCCATTTAAAAAGGTGTCAGGACTCTTTTCCGGTCCAAACGGTCCCGTTTTCCACAGAACGGCGTCGGGAAAAGAGTCCTGACACCTTTTGTCGGAAGCGTCCTAAAAGTTGCCGACGTTGAAGCCCACGTAGGCGCCGAACGGACCGACGCCGATCGACATGCCGGAGCCGTGCACGTCGGAGAAGGGGGGCTTGCCGCCTCCCTGGCTGCGATAGGGGGAGTAGGCCGGGCCGCTCGCCTGCGCCGCCGACCGCGCGGCGGCCATCGCGGTCTGCTGCCGCGCCGTCTGCGCCTGCTCGGCGAGCGCCTGGCGGCCCTGATCGAAGGCCGCCTGCTGCTGCTGGAGCGACCGACGCTTCTCCTCGATCTTCTGGATCTCCTGGGAGAGCTGGCCCGAAGACATCGTCACGATGTCGGGGATGTCTTTCAGAACCTCCTCGCGCTTGCGATCCGACATCGCCGAGAGGTATTGCCCGACCCAGGCGCGGGCATCCTTCGCCTCAGGTGAATCGATCACCTTGAATTTCGCCTCGAGGTCTTCGAGCAGGTATTCAAGTTCGTAGGACGACATCTTCGCAACGCGGCGATTGAAGTCCGACTTGATCTTCAACACCTGCTTGGGTGGGTAGATCTCCTGCGTGTCGAGCCACTCGCCGAGTTCGAAGATGGCCCGCCGCCACCGCGAACTGCGGAGGATCTCCGCCTTCTGGGCGATGTCGTCGGTGGCAGCGGAGTCGTTTTTGGCGTCGGCGGCGGGCTGCGCCGCAGCGGGGGCGGCCGCGAGGATTGCGGCGATCGCCGAAACCGCGAGGAGGTTGCAGTGCGTGGCACAGACGCGAGACATCATTTCGTCGGCCTCCCCGGCTTGCGGATCATCGTCATGTTGACCGGCGGCGCGTGTTCGCTGCCGGCGTGCGTGTGGATCGACTGCCACGTGCAGCGGTCCTTGCCATCGTAGTTGTAGACGTTGAGCGACGCCGTCTGCGATCCGTCTGGAAGCACGGCCGTCGTGCGGGCGAGCCACGAGCCGCCATCGCGGCTCCAGAAGGCCTCACCGTGCCCGCCGTCGCTGCTGAACACCCAGGAGCGGATCTGCCGCAAAAGCGGATCCCAGCCGATCCGCTGCGTGACGTGCATCGGGGCGGCCGGTTCCGCGCCCGGTCCGGCCGGAGGCGTGATCTTCATGTCGCGGAGCAGGTAGGTACGGTTGGCGTTCCAGCGCACGGACACCTCGATCGTTGGCTTCCGGGCGCCCTGCTTTGCGGGCGCGTTGTCGATGACGTTCCAATCTCCCACCATCCAGTCGAGATCGGCCAACTGCTCCTGTCCGCCCGCGGCGCCGAGCCGGGCCTCACGTAGGCTCGCGATCTTCCAGCCATCGCCCTGCTTCACCCATGTGGCCGAAAAGCGGCCGGTCGTCGGCACGGCAGCGCCCGGCGCCTTCACCTCGATCACGCCATCCTCGAGCGCCACGCCCGGAGCGAGAAACCGCAGGCTCGTGTCTCGGAGTTTCAATTCGGGCCGCGGCGAGCCCGGCTCCGGCGCGACCGCCAGCGACGCCGTCTCGCGGCCCTTCATCACGTTGCCGACGTCATCGACGATGTCGCCGTCGGCCGTCCAGAATTCGGCGACCGCCTTGCCGTCCCCGCGCTCGAGCGCCTGCTGATAGGCAACGCCTGCGGTGCGGATGGCCCGCTCGTCTTCGGAGGTCTGCCCGCGGGCGGGGGCGGCCGCGACGATCGCGATCACCATCATCACGAGCGGCGCCGCGACGCCGACGAATGTTCGAGTCATGAAGCACCTTTGCCGGAACTGCGAAGTGAAACGCCGTCGATTGCATCGCCTCGGCGGCGACACGACCCCGCGACCGGCAAATCGTATCACGCACCCGGTGCGGCGGGAAAGAAACGCCCCGGTTTGGTAGGGTGTTTGCGATGTCAGACCACGTCGCCACTCTCGCCGATCTCGTTCGCCGTCCGAGCGTCAACCCGATGGGCCGCGATGTCTCCGGCCCCGAGTATCTCGAGGGCCGCGTCACCGACTACCTCGTGCAACGGTTCTCCGCGGCGGGCATTCCCTGGGCGCGGCAGCACGTCGCCCCCGGCCGCGACAACGTGATCGCGCGTCTCGAAGCGACGGTCGCCAAGGCCCCGGTGATCCTCTGGGACGCCCATCAAGACACGGTGCCTGCCGGCGGCATGACGATCGAGCCTTTTGCGCCCTTGGTCCGCGACGGCCGGCTCTATGGCCGCGGATCCTGCGACGTGAAGGGGGGCATGGCGGCGATGCTCGTGGCGCTCGACCGGCTGCGGGCCTCGACCAAGCCGCGCAGGAAGACGGTGATCTTCTCGGCGACGGTGAACGAGGAGTTTGGCTTCTCGGGCGCGAAGGCGCTCGCGAAGCTCTGGACGACGCCAGACGCCGGCCAACCCGCCGGCGGGCTCGTGAAGGCACGGCCGTCGGCTGCGATCGTCGCCGAGCCGACCGATCTCGACATCGTCACGCAGCACAAGGGCGCCGTCCGCTGGCGAATCCGCATCCATGGGCGGGCCTGCCACAGCGCCTTCCCCGAGCAGGGAGAAAACGCGATCTATCCGTCAGGCCGCGTGATCCTCGCGATCGAGGAACTCGCGCGGGAATTGCTGCGGCGCCGGCCCGAGCAGCCGTGCGGCCCGCCCACGCTGAGCCTGGGCACCATCCGCGGCGGCACGGGCGTGAACCTCGTGCCCGACCTCGTCGTGCTCGAGATCGACCGCCGGATCGTGCCGGGCGAGTCGCCGAGCGAGGCCCGCGACGAGGTGATCCGCCGGATCGCCACGGCCGCCCCGGGAGCGCGGATCGAGCACGAACCGCCATTCGTGGAGAGCGCCGGTCTGCCGGAGGCCGATGCGGCTGCGTGCGCGAAGGCGATCGAAGCGGCGGCGGCAGCGTGTGGCGTCGAAACGCGGCGCACGGCCGCCCGCTACGGCACCAATGCCAGCATCTTCGCGGCGGCCGGCGTGCCGAGCGTCGTCTTCGGACCGGGCTCGATCGCCCAGGCCCACACGGCCGACGAGTGGATCGACCTCCACGAGGTCGATCAGGCGGCCACCATCCTCTGCGGCGTCGTCTGGCCGTAGACGCGCTGTGGAAAAAAGCCGGCTCAATTGCTCAGCGCCTCGGCTCTTCGACAGGGATGACGTAGGCTCGCGGGTCGGCAGAAGCGTGACGAGCTTTTGAACCGAGTCCGCGTGGGGCAACGCGAGGAGCCTTCTGCCGCCCGCGAGCCGGCGCGCCACCCTCGATGCACGAGTCACCAGAGTTTCAGCAGTTCGATGGTGAGGATGATCGCCACGCCCATCAGGCTTTCGCCGGCGATGAGGCCGCTCGAGATGGGCACGGTGTAGGTCTCCGCCGCCTGCGGCCGCGCCTTCGCGAAGAGCCACGCGGCGAGCGCCCCGGCGAACATCGCGAAGGCATTGAACGCCGGGATCACGCCGGCGATCCCGAGGCCCGTCGTCGAGGGGAGCCACGGACGCCACGACTTCGGAGCGAATTCCTCGAGGAGCGTCAGCGCGATCCCGATCGCGGCGCCCACCACGATCGCGGTGAGCGCCCCGGCGGGCAGGGCGTCGATGCCCTTGGCGAGCAGTTCGGCCACGCCCGCCCACACTTTCGCCGACGGCGCGGGGAGCGCCTCCGAGCCGAGCCGCTCGGGGTTGCGCTGCACCACGAAGAGATAGGCCGGCACGCTCACGAGCGTGCCAGCCAAGACGCCGAAGAGCTGTGAGATCGTCTGCTTGCGGGGATTGCCGCCGAGCAGGTGGCCGCTCTTGAGATCGGTGAGCAGATCGGCGGCGTGCGATGCGGCGCCAGACGTGATCGAGGCGGTCATCAGGTTCGTGGTGATGTTCGTCGGCGCGACAACGCCGTAGATCAGCTGCGTGATCTTCCCCATCGCACCGATCGGCGTGATGTCGGTCTCACCGGTGGCCCGGGCGGCGACGATCGAGAGGAGGAACGTCACGAGCACCGCGAGGATGCCCATCCACCATGTGATGCCGAAGAGATAGTGGCCGAGGATCACGCAGGCCGTGCCCGCAGTGAGCGTGCCGACGATGAACCATGACGCGGGCACCTCGACGTGCGCGAGCGGATCGTCGTCGTCGGCCGCCGCCGTGGTGCCGAAGAGCCGCGAGAGGCCGCCGAAGGCGCGGGCCACCGTCCGCCACTTGAGTCCAAATGACAAGAGCCCCGAGGCGACCATCATCGCCGTCGAGGGCCAGAGCACCCACGACACGATCCCGCGGTAGCCGGGCTGGGCGATGCCGCGATCCACGAGGATCGGCCCGATGACACCGTAGAAGATGATCGAGCCCACGAGCATCGACGCCGCCACCCGCATGCCCATGATCGCGCCGGCGGCGACCATGATCAGCGAGCCCTCGATGCCGATCGTGTATTTCGCGAGCAGGTCGCGGCCGAAGGCGGACGGCCAAAACGGGATCTCGGCCGGAAAGGCGTAGGCGGCGAGGAATTTCACCTGCGCGAAGAGATCGCGCCAGACCGCGACGGCGGCGCCCGCGATGCCGAAGGCGAAGAGCGACCGTGCCTTCGCCACCGCCTCGCCCCCTTCGCTGTGCATGCTCTTGAGCGTTTCGGCGGTGGCGATGCCGGACGGGAAGGGGAGCTGGTCGATGTTGATCAGCTGCCGCTTGAGCGGGATCGCCATGAAGACGCCGAGGATCGAGAGGGCGAAGAGCCAGAGGCCGATCTCCCACCAGGTGAGCGTGCGGCCGGTCGTGAGATAGAGCGCGGGAATCGCCGAGACGAGGCCGGCGCTGCTCATGTAGCCGGCGGCGCTCGCGGCGCTCGACATCGTGTAGTTTTCGAGCGTCGAGAACGGCCGGTTGCGATAGGCCGGCACGATCCGCTCGAGGAACGTGAAGACGGCGTAGGCGATGATGCAGGACGTGATCGTCACGCCCAGGCCCCAGCCGGTCTTCAGGCCGACGTAGAGATTGCTGATCGACATCACGCCGCCGATCAGCATGCCGCTGATCACGGCCCGCGGCGTGAGCTGCACGGCATCATCGCCGGCATAGACGTTGTCGAGCCACCACCGCGCGGCCTCGCGCTCATTCTCGAACGGCGGGTGACGTGAGTCCTGCATGGCGAAGATTCTAGCCCGCGTACGACAGGCCTCCGTGCCTGTCATGCCCATGCTGGTTGCTTCACCCGGCGAGGGGCTGCCCATGCCGCCTCGCTCGGACGTTCACTGCGCCCATCCTGGGCTCCGTTCACTCGATGGCGGCTGCGCTTTCGGCATCCTGCCTTCGCTTGCCGCCAACGCCGGCTCGACGGCACGGGCAGCCCTTCGCCTCGCCCGAGCGACAAACCGCCAGGCCCGGAGGGCCGGGTTCACGCCAGCGGGCGGAGCCCGCCAAGCCCGCAGGGGCCATGGATGGCCCTGCAGGCGTATCACTAGAACACGTCGAGGTGGAAGTGGTGCCCCTGGTGGTAGCGGCGCGACTTCGGATAGTCGTTTTGCCACTGCCGGTTGTAGACGGGCACACGCATCTCCTGCGGATAGCGGTGGTAGAGGTCGTCAGCGCTCTGGTAGTAGCTGTCCGCGTAGTAGTTTTGCGGATACCACACATAGGGATAGTGGTAGAAGCGATTCCAATCGGGATTGCCCGCGGATTGGCCCCACTGGCGGCCGTAGGCCTGCTGGCCCGGATGCTGGGCCTTGGCTGCGTTGGTGCTGAAGAACATCGCCCCGGCGACGAGCGCCGCGGCGGCAAGGTGCCGTGTCATCGGATTGTCCCCCCTGAAAAAACAGCGTCAGGGAAGATATCGGCCGCCCGCAGGACCGGTCTTTACGGAAAAACCCTCAGGGTTTTCCAGGCCAGGAATCGGCCTAGCCGGCTTCGGGACGGCAGAAGTCGACTCGCGGTGGCCGCGGCGGCCAAATGCTCGTCGAGCTTCAGCCGATCCCTTCGCCTCCGTCCGTGGTTTGCCGAGCGTCGCTCCACGTATTCCAGAACGGCTCTAGGCGGGCTGCGGCTTCGCGTTGGGGAAGCGGCCTTCGGCGAGTTCGCGATCCCACTCGTCGATCAGCGGCCAGTGCGGCGCGCAGGTGCCGAAGTCGGCGAGCGTGAGATAGCCCTCCAGCCGGCCGATCGTCTTCGCGAGCAGCTTCTCGTCCTTGCGGAAGATCGGCCCGTGGCTCGGCAGCAGCCACTCGACGTCGCTCTTCGCGATCCGCTGGAGCGACCTGATGAAGGAGGGAATGTCGCTGCCGTGATGCGCGTCGATTGCGCCGACCGAGCCGTCGCGGTAGATGTTGTCGCCGGAGAGCAGCAGGTTGCCCAGGCGAAAGGCGAGCTGGCTGTCGGTGTGGCCGGGCGTGTGCCAGACCTCGAGCCTGCTCGCGCCGATCTCGATCGTATCGCCGTCGGCGATCTCGCGGTCGATCTTCACCGGCGGCATCGGCATATGGACGTTTTGTGCGGCGATCTCGGCGAACGTCTTGATCGTGTCGCCCGACTCGAGCGAGGCCACTGCCTTCGGGTGGGCGAGCACCGGCGCCTTGAGAATGGTCTTCGCCTTGGCGAGGCCCTGGATGTGGTCCACGTCGGCGTGGGTGGCAACCAGCGCCCGGCACTGCGAAAGCGGAAAATCCATTTGGCGGACGAGCTCGATGATCTCATCCACCGTCTCCTCGTAGCCGACGTCGACGAGCGCCCAGTCGCGGCCTTCATAGACCAAATACACGTTGCAGCCGATGCGGTATCCCGCCTGGTGATTCATCTCGATCACACCGGGGAAGACGGGACGACGTTCGAGCATGGCGATCGCGGGGGTTGGAGGGTGGATTTGCGGGCTGAAACGGGGGAAGACACACTTGGGGCATCGCGTGCCTCTCTCCCGGACGTAGTGTAGCGCGGCGGTTTCCGGGCGGCAATGAACGGCACCTGAGCGGCCCGAGGAAGCGAGAGTTTGTCCGATCCGATGCAGACGACCAGCTATGCCTCGTGGGCCGGAAGCATCACGGAGCTCTGCGGCCAGCTCGCCGCGCTCGAGCCGCTTGCTGCGGCGCTGGGCGTCGCTGATCCCGCCGGTTCCGATTGGCATGGGCAGCTCTTCGGCAAACTCCAGCCGCAGGTGTCGCGCGAGCCGGTGCTCGTGGCGGCCGTGTGCGGCGGCACCAACACCGGCAAGAGCCTGATCGCCAACACGATCGTGGGCGCGGAGATCTCGCGATCGGTGCCGGAGGCCGCGCGCACCAGGCATCCCGTCGCCAGCCTGCCGCAGGGGCTCGCCGCGCGGATCGACCTGGCAGCGCTCTTTCCAGGCTTCGTGCCCACCGCCTGGTCGAGTGAGCAAGACGCCCTCGCCCCCGGCGACGACGACCGGCTCGTGTGGCGCGAAGACGTGACCGGCCGACAGCCGGCGCGGCTCATCCTGCTCGACACGCCCGACGTCGACGGCACGCTGCGCGAAAACTGGCACCGCGCGGAACTCGTGCGCAACGCCTGCGACGTGCTCATCGCCGTGCTCACCCAGCAGAAATACAACGACGCCGCCGTCCGCGATTTTTTCAGCGCCGCAGCCGCCGCGAAGAAGACCGTGATCGTGGTCTTCAACATGGTCAACTGGCCGCAACAGCGGGAGCGAATCGGCGGCTGGCTCGCGACCTTCAAGGCCGAGACGGGTATCGAGCCGCTCGCGGTCTATGCCGCGCCGCACGATTTCGCGAAGGCCGAGGCGGGCCGGATCGAGTTTCACGCGCTGCCCGAGTATGCCGCCGGCGGGCCGCACGTCTCGGCCGCGCCCGCGGGCCCGGCGGATCTCGCCGCGAGCCTGGCGCATGTCGATTTCGACCGCATCAAGCTCGAAGCGATGCGCGGCGCGCTGGCCGTCGTGCTCGACCCGGCGACCGGCGCCGGGGCCTGGCTCGATGCCTTCGAATCGACGGCCCGGGAATGGCAGGAGGCGAAGCAGCTGCTCGCCGACGAGGCCCGCGTGCGGGTGACGCTGCCGACCGCGCCGCGCGAGCTTGTCTGGAGCGAGATCTGGGATTGGCTCGAGCCGCGGCGATCCTCGTTCGATCTCGCGGTGAGCAAGGCCTATCGCGTGGCGGGTGGCGGCGTCATGTGGGCGGCCCGCCGGATGGGCCTCGCCCGCAGCGACGAGGAGAAGCGGGAGGATTTTTCCGCGATCGAACTGGCGGCACTCAAGCAGGCGCTCGCCGACTTCGTGGAGCGACTCGAAGACGCCAGCCGCCGCAACCCGCGGCTCGCCGCGATGCTCGACACCGCGCTCGTGGATGGCGACCGCGCCGCCTGGTATGCCGACCTCGAGCGGCGGCATGCGGCGCTGCCGATCGTGTCGGACGACTATCGCACGTTCGTCCGCACCGAGCTCGACCGCTTCTCCGCGGAAAACCCGAACATGGTGCGGTGGATCCTCACGGGCCTCAACGTGGGCGCGGTCGCCCGCCCGGCGATCACCGTGGGGCTCGGCCTCGCCGGCGCGGCCGTCGTGCCCGCCGCGGCGGCCACGGCCGGCGGCATCTCGACGCTCGTGCACCATGTGGGCGACGTGGTGGTCGGCACGGCGGCCACGCTTGCCGGCGAAGGCGCGCTCGGGCTGACGATGGCGGGCCTCAAGCCGCTCATCGAGAAGCTCTTCGCGGGTTGGTCGGCGGAGCGCAGCCGCGTGCTCGCCGAGACGCTCCATGATGTCGTGCTCGGAGGCCGCCTCGAGGAGATCGATCGGCTCGCGACCGCCGCCGCGCGGCCCGAGGTGGCCGGCGCCCGGCGGCTCCTGTTCGAATGGCGGCGGGAGTTTTCGCGCGCATGACCAACGACACCCTCACGACCCCCGCCGCCCACGACGATGCCACGTTCGACGAGCTGGTCGAATCGCTCGCCCGCTGGAGCGGATCGCTGCCCGAATGGGCGCCGGCCCGCCGCGTGCGCGCCGGCTGGGAGGAGATCGAGCCGCGGCTCGACCGCGCCCGCCGCGAACTCTCGCGGGTGCTCGTCGTCGGCGTGATCGGCGGCACCGGCACCGGCAAGAGCACGCTCGTCAACGCGCTGGCCGGCGGCAACGTCAGCCCGGCGGGCGACGTGGCGCGGCCCACCACCACGAATCCCGTCGTGATCGTCGCGAAGGACGTCGACTGCTCGTGGCTGCCGCTCGAGCAGATGCAGGCCCGCGTGGTGCGGAGCGAATCGCCGGCCGTGGCCAACATCGTGCTCGTCGACTGCCCCGATCCCGACACGCAAGGCGACGCGCCGGCCGCCGCGGGGCACGCCCGCCCGAGCGACTTGAACCGCAACCGCGATCTGCTCGAGGCCGTGGTGCCCGCCTGCGACGTGCTCCTGCTCGTGGCCACCGCCCAGAAATACCGCTCCTGGATCGTGTCGCGCGAGGTGGCGGCCTTCGCGCCGGGCCGGCCGCTCCTCTTCGTGCAGACCCACGCCTCCCGCGATCCCGATATCCGGGAAGACTGGCGGCGCGAGCTCGAGTCGCAGGGCTTCGACGTGCCGCGGATCTTCCGGCTCGACGCGCTCGACGCGGCCAGCCGCGCGGCGGCGGGGCTCGAGCCCGAGCCCGGCTTCCGGGAATTGGTGCGGGCGATCGACGAGGAATTGGTCGGCCGCGCGGCGAGGCGGGTTCGCCGCACCGGCGCCGCCGATCTCGCCGACTGGTTTCTGCGGCAGTCGCACCGCGATCTCGAGCCGCTCAGGCAGCCGGTGGCGCAGCTCGCTGCCGGCGTGTGGAACGAGCGGGCGCGGCTCGAGGGGCTGCTGGGCAAGGCGGTCGAATCGAAGTTGCGGGCGAGCCGGTCGGCGTGGCAGCGGCTCATCACGGACGAGCTCGTCGATCGCTGGCATGGTGGACCCTTCGCGACATTTCTTCATATCGTCGCGGCGCTCGGCGCCTTCTGGCCGCGGATCCGGTCGGCCGGCGGCGGCTTGATCGGCCGGATCCTCGCCGGCGGCGGCCTGGCTCCGGCGGCGGGCCGCGGGAGCTGGCAGACGATCGAGGAGCTCGGCCTCGGCGAGGCGGATGTCGAGCAATCGCGCAGCATCCTCGTGGGCTTGGCCGCGCGGGCGAAGATCGCCGAGCCGCTCGTGGGCCGCGCCCGACTCGACGACGATCGCGTGCAGGCGACCGTGGGCACGCTGCTCGATCGCACGGCAGGTTGGCTATCCTCCGGCATCGACAAGCTCGTGGCCGAGCGCCGCGGTCGGATCGACAGCCCCTTCCTGCGGATCGGCTGCGAGCTGCTCTTCTCGGCGCTCGTCGTGGCGGTGCTCGTGCGGGCCGGCTGGAACTTTTTCTACGGCCATCTCTGGAGCGGCCGGCCCGTCGAGGGGCTCGCGTTTCTCGAAGAGGCGTTTGTCTGGGTGATCCTGTGCGGATTTTTTCTGCGGTGGCTCGTCTTCCTGCGGCTGCGGATGGGGCTCGACCGCGACATCGCGGCGCTCGTCTCGCGGCTGCCGGCGGCGGGGCTCGTCGATCCGTTGCTCGCCGACTTCGCCGACGCGGCCACGAAGGCCGGCGGCTTCATCGACCGCGGTGACCGGCTCGCGCAGGAATCCGCGGCGCTGGCCGCACGGCTCGCGGAACCGGCGGCGGGGCTGGGCCGACTCCGCGGCGGGGCGGGATGAAGGGAATCGGGATGCGGATGCTGTCAGGGATGATTCGCACGTGCGTCGCGATCGTGGTGGCCGTGGGCATGGCGCTCGCGGCGAGCGGCGCGGAACTCGATGCGGTGATCGCGCGGGGCGAGCTGGTGTGGGCCGCCGATCAGGAAGGGGGCGGGCCGCACGTCTTCCTCGATCCGAAGGACCCCGGCCGGCTGACCGGTTTCGAGGTGGAACTTGCCGGCCTCGTCGCCGCGCAGCTCGGCGTGAAGCCGCGGTTTCAGCAGGGGCAATGGGATCGGCTGCCGCTGCTCCTCGGTCGCGCCGCCGACTGCGTGATCAACGGCATCGAGCTGATCCCCGAACGGCGGCGCGATTACCACTGCTCGCGCCCCTACTTTGCCTATTCGCTGCAGTTGCTCGCCCGGCGTGACGGCCCGCTCGACTCGTTCGAGCAACTCGCGGCCCTCGGCCCCGGCGGTCGGTGGCGGGTGGGCGTGCTCACCGGCTCTGCGGCGGAGATCGTGATGCGTTCGCGATCCGACCTCGAGATCGAGGTGATCGGCTACGACGGCACGATCGACTCGCTCGAACAGGTGCAAAGCGGCGTGCTCGACGCCGCCGTGATGGACGACTGCATCTTCAATTTCTATGCCGACCGCTTCGCCGGACTGCGCATGGTGGGCCGGCCGTTCGGCGGCGGGCTCTACACGATCCTCACCGCCCAAGACACGCCGCGGCTCTCCGCGGCGATCGACGAAGCCCTCGGCACGATCATCGCCGACGGCCGGCTCAAGGCGCTGTATGACCGCTGGGATCTGGCCGGCCGCCAGCAGGTGCTCGCGCTCCGCGATGCGGCCGAAATTCCGACCGCAGGCCGCCGCAGCCTCGCGCAGCTCGCCCGCGAGTCGCTGCCGCTGTTGCTCAAGGCCGCGGGGATGACGGTGCTCCTCTCCTGCGCCGCGTTTCCGCTGGCGGTTCTGATCGGGCTCTTCGTGGCGATCGGGCGGCTCCACGGGCCGGCGTGGCTCAGGCCGCTCCTGGCCGGCTACGTGGAGGTGCTGCGCGGCACACCGCTCATGCTTCAGCTCTACGCGATCTTCTTTCTCCTGCCGAAGATCGGCCTCGCGCTGCCCGCGCTCGTGGCCGCAGTGGCCGGGCTCGCGCTCAATTATTCCGCCTACGAGTCGGAGATCTACCGGGCTGGGCTCAAGGCCGTGCCGCTCGGACAGTTCGAGGCGGCGCTGTCGCTGGGCATGACGAAGTGGCAGGCGCTGCGGTACGTGCTCGTGCCGCAGGCGGTGCGGCTCGTGATGCCGCCGGTGACGAGCGACTTCATCGCGCTCTTCAAAGACACGAGCGTCTGCTCGGTGATCACGGTGATCGAGCTGACGAAGCGATATAGCGTGCTCGCGCTCTCGACCGGTCGGATCGTGGAGCTCGCGATCGTGACGGCGCTGCTCTACCTCGCGATGAGCTGGCCCTTGTCGCTCGTCTCGCGGTGGTTCGAGGGACGGCTGGAGAAGTCGCCATGATCGAGATCGAGGCGCTTTCGAAGGCGCGGGGGGCGGTGCCGGTGCTCTCCGCGGTGAGCCTGGCCGTGGCCGAGGGAGAGGTGATGGCGATCGTGGGCCCGTCGGGCGGCGGCAAGAGCACGCTCCTGCGGTGTCTCAACGGCCTCGAGAACTTCGACTCCGGCGCCGTCAGCATCGCGGGCCACGCGCTTGCGCCGGGCGGGCATCACCCGGGCCTGCTCGAGCGGCTGCGCCGCGATGTGGGCATGGTGTTTCAGCAGTTCAATCTCTTCCCCAATATGTCGGTGCTCGAGAACGTGGCCACCGCACCGCGGGTGGTGGCGCGAGTGCCGCTGGAGGCGGCGCGGGAGCGGGCGCTGGCCCTGCTCGACCGGGTGGGGCTCTCCTCGTTCGCGTCGGCCCGGCCGGCGACCCTTTCGGGTGGCCAGCAGCAGCGGGTGGCGATCGCGCGGGCGCTGGCGATGCAGCCGCGGGTGATGCTCTTCGACGAGCCGACGAGCGCCCTCGATCCGGCGATGTCGGCGGAGGTGCTCGACGTGATCGTCGATCTCGCCCGCGCCGGTCAGACCATGGTCGTTGTGACCCACGACCACACCTTCGCGAAACGGGCCGCGACGACGGTCATCGAACTGGTCGCCGGCCGCGTGGCACGCTCCGGCCCCCCCGCCACCCTGCTTGCGTGAAAAAGGTGTCAGGACTCTTTTCCGAAGTCACTTTTTCGGGATCCGGCACTTTTTTGGCCGGAAAAGAGTCCTGACACCTTTTTCCAAAAAACGACTCCGCCCGGGAGTTTCCTCCCGGGCGGAGCTCACTGACCGAAGTCGGGCAACGGTGTTTCTACCGCTTCGACCTATTCACTCCTTACTTGGCAGCAACCGTGCGGCTCACCGCCACGACCTTGCCCGGGACCTTGGCCGAAGCCGAGGCATCGGGGGTCGGGGCGGCCGGGGTCGCTTCGACCGGAGTCGAGGCCGCACCGCAAGCCGGCTCGCAGCAGCCGTTGCCGGCAGCGCCACAGGCGGGCTCGCAGCAGCCGTTGCCAGCACCACAATCCGGGTCGTTGCAGCAGCTATCGCAGCAGCTGGCACGACGACGGCTCAGGCAATCCTTCTTCGCTTCGTGGATCGCCTTGAGCAGGTCAAGGATCGGGGTGCCACGGCACTTCCGAGCACGGGTCCCGCAGCAAGAAGCCGCACCGCAGCTGGGCTCGCAGCAGCCGGCACCAGCGTCGCACGCCGGTTCCGCACAGCCGTTGCCAGCACCGCAAGCGGGCTCGGCGCAACCGTTGCCAGCACCGCAATCGGGCTCACCGCAGCAGCTGTCGGTGCAGCCGTGGTGCTTCCGCTTGCACTTTTCGAACAGGCCCTTCAGCCCGCCGAAGAGGTCATGCTTCTTCCGAACACCGCAGCAAGACGCCGCACCGCAGCTCGGCTCGCAGCAGCCGGCACCGGCGTCGCAAGCGGGCTCCGCACACCCATTACCAGCACCGCAGGCCGGTTCCGCACAGCCGTTGCCGGCACCGCAGCCAGGCTCACAGCATCCATTGCCGGCGTCGCAGCCGGGCTCACAGCACGAGGTGCAGCCCTTGTGGCCGAGCATCCGGTCAAGGAGCTCGAAACCAAAAGACTGGCTACAAACGGTGACACCGAGAACCAGCGCACCGAGGAACATCATACGCTTCATCGAGCCACATCTCCTTTGCTTGTGGAGCACCCGGAAGTCGACTTCCGTTCTTGAGGCTTCGTTGCCCCGAGGTTGTGATCCACGAACTTTTCCGCGACAGGCCTGTCGAGCCATTCCGTGACTCGAAGCATTGCAGGTTGCTGCCGCCCCCTGGTTGCCCGACGGGCACAGTGATTGCCCCGGGGGTCAAGGTGGCTATCGACGGATGGACGAAGGCGGCTTGAGTGTCTCCAAGTTTTTTTATGGCAACGACTTACGGCTGCGCGTTGGGTAAGAAATGCCACGCTTTCCGCATGCGTAAACTATGCGGCGCGAGACCGCATGACCGGCATAGTTTCAGCCGTTTTCGCACCCTGATCGGCACAGTTTCACAGCCGCTCGAGACGCGTGTGAAAGTCTGCCGGTCAGGCGAGTGAAACCGGCGCCGCTTGACAGGCTCCCACCCCCCGATAGATTGCCCTTCACGATTCTGGTGGCCTAGCGATCGCATCTGCTTTCGATGGGCAAACAGGGAACTCCGGTGTGATTCCGGGACGGCCCCGCCGCTGTATCCAGGCGACGAGGCTGGCTGTGGTCTGGCCATTGCGATGGCGCGGCGAAAGCCTCGTTGCTCGCGAGAAGGCATGCAGCCGGCTGAGTCTGGGAGTCAGAAGACCTACCAGTTTTCAAGAGCATGCCAAGCTGCGAGGGCGGGGAGGCAGGCACGGTGGCGCCGGAATAGTCCGGTGCGGCCGGTCGACAGGTCTTCGAGCAACGCTCCTGCAAGCATCGCGCCGCCGATGGTGTGAATGGTCCGGGTTCGGGCTGCGCTCACCTCCGGGGTTTGCGATGCGCTTGCGTGCGCCCGCAGCGTATGGACACGACCATTCCCGCGAAACCTGCCGCGCGTTCCCGCGTTGGCATGACGCTCGTCGAGTTGCTCGTCGTCGTGGCGATCGTGGCCGCGCTCGTCGCGCTCCTGCTCCCGGCCGTGCAGTCGGCCCGCGAGGCGGCCCGGCGGGTGAGTTGCGCGAACAATCTCCGTCATATCGGCTGCGCGCTCCACGGGCATCTGCTGGCCACCCGGAAGTTTCCGGTGGGCTGCACGGAGTGGAGAATGCCAAATGCGACGACTGCGATCGAGAGACAGAAACGCAACCTGGCGTGGAGCGCCTGGATACTGCCGTGGCTTGAAGCCCAGGAAATCGCCGATCGCCTCGATCTGACCAAGCCTTATGACGACCCGGCGAATGCAGCCGCTGCGAAGACCGCGATAACGGTATTCCTTTGCCCATCGGCTGACCGGCAAGGGGGGATCGTTCATGGCTTTGGCGGAAGCGATTACGGCGGCCTCAACGGCGAGCGGATCTTTGCGCCGAACAATCCTGCGAAAGGTGTGTTTGTCAACGATCGCGGCTTTGCGGAACGGGAAATCCCCGACGGCCTTTCACGGACGATATTCGTGGGCGAATGCGCCGCTGCAGCCTGGCCCGATGGCCAGTGGATCAACGGCTACAACCTCTTCGACCAGCGTTACGCGGTCAATTGGCCGACCTGGGAGGACGAAATTCGCAGTCGCCATCCCCAAGGAGCCCACGGCCTCGCCGGCGACGGTTCCGTCCACCTTATTGCGGAATCGACAGACCTCCGCATTCTCGCCGCCGCGATCACGCGGTCAGGCGGCGAGAGCCTCACCTCCCCTTGGAGTGCCCCATGAACCTGCGCAAGAGTATCTGCACGCTTGTCGCCCTGGTGATCACCGCGAACATCGCTGTAAAAGCTGACGTCATTACGTTCGAGAGCGCGAGTATGCCCTCGAGCGGTTACCTCAACGGGAATCCCGGCACGTTGTCGCCGGGCGGCTCTGTCAGTGTGCCTTTTCAGTTTGAAGGGGTGTCGTTTTCCAACACGTTCGGCATCGACGCCACATGGAATTTCCCTTATTGGAGCGGCTTTGCCATCTCGAACGTCGTAAACACGACCGACGGCACGTGGACCAATCAATACGCCTCAAAACCTGGCGGCGGCTATCAGTCGACGAACTATGCGGTCGCCTACTCGAGCGCCGCGGCCATCGTGTTTTCGGAGCCGGTCAAGGCCAGCGGTTTCCGGATCGCCAATACGACTTATGCGTACGGCATCATGACAGAAACAGATCCGGAAGGATTCTCAATTCCGCTGGGACCGGGCGACTGGTTCTCGGTCACCGCCACGGGATCACGGAATGGCGCAACGGTGGGTTCCGTGGAATTTTTTCTCGCTGACCTGCGCGGTGCAACGCCCGTTGGTGTCCGATCGGGTTGGAACTGGTTCGATCTCAGCGGCTTGGACACCATCGACAGCCTGGCGTTTTCATTTGCTGGAAGTGACGTTGGCGACTACGGGTTGAATACCCCCGCCTATTTCGCGATGGACAACCTGACGTACGCCGTGCCCGAGCCGTCGGGCTTCGTGCTCGCGGCCTGCGGGGCTGCGGCGTGGATCGCGTGGCGGCGGCGGGCGCGGGCGGGATGAACCGGCCGGCCGTGTCGCGCGAGGCGGTGCTCGACCAGAATGCCCGCGCGTGGGATCGTCTCGCGCAGGGCAGGGCGGCGCTCGCGCGGCCGGCCGTGGACGAGGCGTTCGGCGATCCGCGCGCGTGGCTCGGCAGCGGCGGCTCGGTTGGCGCGGCCGGGCGCTCGTGGCTGCCCGGGCGGCTCGACGGTCTCGCCGTGCTCTGCCTCGCCGCCGGCGGTGGAAAACATGGCCCGCTCTATGCGGCTGCCGGCGCGAAGGTGACCGTGCTCGACATCTCGCCGGCGATGCTCGACCTCGATCGGCAGGTCGCCCGCGAACGGAAGATCGACCTCGAGATCCTCCAGGGATCGATGGACGATCTCTCGATGCTCAGGGAAGGCCGATTCGACCTGGTGATCCATCCCGTGAGCACCTGCTACCTATCGGACGTGGCGCGGGTGTTTCGCGAGGTGGCCCGCGTGACGAAGCCGGGCGGGCTCTACGTCAGCCAGCACAAGTCGCCCGCGAGCCTGCAGGCGTCGCTCGAACCCGACGCTTTGGGTCGTTATGCAATCGTGCATCCGCAGGCCGGCGGCCAGCCGCTTCCACCGGAGCCGCCATCGCGGCTCCGCGAGGCCGGCACGCAGGAATTCGTCCACTCGCTCTCGGCCCTGCTCGGCGGCATCTGCGCCGCCGGCTTCACGATCGAGGATGTCTGCGAGCCCGACCACACCCAGCCGGGCGCGGTAGCCGGCACCTTCGCCCACCGGGCCGCGTTCATTCCGCCCTACATCCGCATCCTTGCCCGCAGGATCGCGGTCGGGGCCGCCGCCACACCGATCGTGCTGGTAGAGTAGGGGGCAGGAGGTGCCCATGATCTGCCTGACTGTGCTGCTGACGGCCAAAGACCCGGCCGACGTGCCGAAGATTCGCGACCTGCTCGTGCAGGCGATGCGAAAGAGCCGCGCCGAGTCCGGCTGCCTGCGGTTTGACGTCTACCATTCGACGGCCGAGCTGAAGCGGTTCACGCTCGTGGAGCACTGGGCCAGCCAGGCGGCGATCGACGCCCACCGCCTCGCCGAGGCCTACACCACCATTTACAGGCCCCAGGTCATGCCGCTGGTCGACCGCGAAGGGCACCCGAGCACTCTTTTGGAGTAACGGAAAACCAAAGGCCGGAATCGGCGGAAGCATGACGAGCGTTAGGCCGCCGCGGCTTCCGCGAGGAACCTTTTGCCGGTCCGGTCGGCTGGAACGGCAGAAGTCTCCTCGCGGTGGCCCTCGCGGACTCGGTCCAAATGCTCGTCGAGCTTCCGCCGATTCCAGCCTCCCTCGTCAAACGAAATACATGATCCTCCTCATTGATAATTACGACTCGTTCACCTGGAACCTCGTGCAGCGGATCGGCGAGATCGCGCCCGAGATGCCGCTCGAGGTCCATCGCAACGACAAGATCACCGGCGACGAGATCGCAAAGAAGGCGCCGAGCCACCTCGTGATCTCGCCGGGGCCGTGCACGCCGGATGATGCCGGCATCTCCTGCGACGTCGTCAGGCGGTTCGCCGGTCGGATGCCGATCCTCGGCGTCTGCCTCGGCCACCAGTCGATCGGCCAGGTCTTCGGTGGCAGGATCGTGCGGGCCAAGCGGCTCATGCACGGCAAGGTCGATCGGATCGAGCATGCGGGCAAGGGGCTCTTCGCCGGCTTGGAAAGCCCGATCGAGGCCACGCGGTATCACAGCCTCGTGATCGATCCGCCCACGCTGCCCCGCGACTTCGAGGTCGATGCCTGGTCCACCGCACCCGACGGCTCGCGCGAGATCATGGCGATCCGCCATCAGACGCTGCCGATCTATGGCGTGCAGTTCCACCCCGAGAGCTTCCTGACGCCGGCGGGCTACGACCTGCTGCGCACGTTCCTGCACCGGTAGGACAGGCTTCAGCCTGTCGCATCTTCATCCTGCCACGATTCATGATCGACCTCGCCGAAGCCATCGCCCTCATCGAGAAGACCGCCGCCCCGCTGCCGCCGCGGCGGACGCGATTGCTCGACGCCTACGGCCGCAGGCTCGCAACGCGCGTCGTCTCCGACGTCGATTCGCCTCCGTGGGACCGGGCGATGATGGACGGCTTCGCGCTCTTGAGCGACGACGCGATCGCCGCCCGCGATGGCGTGCTGGAGCTGGACGTCGTCGTGGATCTCGCGGCCGGCGACGTCACCACGCTCCAGATCAAGCCCGGCGCGTGCGCGCGGATCATGACCGGGGCGCCGATGCCTGCGGGGGCCGACGCCGTCATTCCCGTCGAGTGCGCCGTCGACGATAGCCGCGGCGTGCATGCCGGGGCAAAGGTGCGGCTCCGCGACGAGAAGTTCCGCCCCGGCCAGCACATCGCCCGGCAGGGGGCGGCGTTTCGCCGCGGGCAGCAGGTGCTCGCCGCCGGGATGACGCTCGGGGCCGCCGAGACCGGCCTGGCCGCCGAGGCGGGTGCGACACACGTCGTCGCCGCGACGCAGGTGCGCGTGGCGATCCTCTCGACCGGCAGCGAGCTCGTGCCGACCGACGAGGTGCCCGCCTTCGGCCAAACGCGCAACAGCAATGGCCCGATGCTCTTCGCCGCCGTGAAGCTGCTCGGCGGCGAGCCGATCCCGCTGGGCATCGCCCCCGACCGGCCGGAGGCGATCCGCGCGGCGGTGGCGCAGGGGCTCGCGGCCGACGTGCTCGTGCTCTCCGGCGGCGTGTCGGCCGGCGATCTCGACCTCGTGCCGGAGATCTTCCGGCTCTGCGGTGTCGAGAAGATCTTCCACAAGGTGCGGCTCAAGCCGGGCAAGCCGGTCTTCTTCGGCGCGCTGCCCCGTGAGCAGGCGGCCCCCACGCTCGTCTTTGGCCTGCCGGGCAATCCGGCGAGCAGCCTCGTCTGCTTCGAACTCTTCACGCGGCCGGCGATCCAGATCCTCGCCGGCGCGGCCCGCGAGCACTGGCATCTTCCGCGCGGTCGGGCGCGGCTCACGGCGCCGGCGAAGGCCGCCCCCGACAGGCCGGTCTACCTGCCCTGCACGCTCGCGCACACGTCGCACGGGATCGATGCCACGCCGCTCGTCTGGACCGGCTCCTCCGACCTGCTCGGCCTCGCCGGCGCCGGCGGGATGATCGCCCTGCCCGCCGGCGGCACGCGCTTCGAAGCCGGCGACGAGGTCGAGATCGTGATCCGGTAGGATAGGCTTCAGCCTGTCTGTCTACACGCAAAACACGGACATCCTGTCCGTTTTTGCTTGACGGGCTCCGCCCTTTCGTACGACAGGCCTCCGCGCCTGTCACAGACAGGCAGAGACGCCTGTCCTACGAGCGGTGGAAGTGGACGTGCTGCCAGCGGCCGCCGAGCTTTTGCCAGACGCGAGTCTCCTCGGAGCTGACCGTCACCGGCTTGCCGGCGTCGTCGAGCTTCTGCACGAGCCGCACGTACGAGATCACCGCGGCGGTGTCGGACAGCAGCCGCACCTTCGGCGCGACCATCGTCGTCGTGAGATGCTTGGCGGGCTGCGACGTGCCCCCCGACAGCTTGAAATAAAACTCGTGAAAGGCGAGCCCTTCCACGAGATGCCCGCGGGCCTCCGGCTCGAAGCAGGTGATGTCGGAGGCCACCAGGCTGCGGTAGGCATCCCAGTCGCCCGACGCGATGGCGGTGAGCAACTGCTGATTGAGCTTGATCAGTTCGGCGACGACGGGTTCCATGCGATGCTCCGGGGGTGCTTACTTCACGAGGCCGAGCGACATCAGCTTCTGCAGGCACTCGTCACGCTCGCGCGACCGTTCGAGGCTCTGCCAGGATGGGTCTTGCGCGGCGAGGAATCCTTCCTGCGAGGCGGGCAGTCCCTTGGGGCCGGCCTGGGCGACGAGCCGTTGGATCACGCCGCGATCGAGCTTCGTGAGCCGCATCGCCTCGACGCGATAGTCGAGAAACGCCTCCCAGACGAGCGGGAAGAGCGGCTGCACGATCTGCTGGCCGATCGTCTCGGCATAGCGGCGGATCTCGAGCTGGGCGTGCGAGTCCATCCTCAGGGCCAGGAAGTGCAGCAGGTTGTGGAGGTCGATCTTCCAGTAGGCCTCGGTATACGTCGCCAGCGGCAGATCCTTGCGGGCCTGCTCGCGCGCGATGCCGGCTTCGAGCCGCTCCTCGTAGACGCGGCGTGCGAAGCTCTGCAATTCCGTTTCCGATTGCGTGAGCTTGTGGCCGACCGCCTTCGGCAGGAGGTCGCCCGAGCCCTGGCGGTTGTTCGCGGCCTGGGCCCGCCACTCGTTGTCGTGGGTCGCCTGCATCGAATCGATCGCAAGCGAATACCGCGTCGAATACTCGTTCACGCTCGCGGTGCGATGGCGGATCCACTGCCGCCAGCAATCCATCGGCACGCGGACGACGAACTTCAACTCCGCCATCTCGAAGGGCGTGGTGTGGGCATGCCGCATCAGATAGCGGATGAGTTGGCGGTCGTCGCTCACCTTCCGCGTGCCCTCGCCGTAGCTGACGCGGGCCGCCTGCACCACCGAGCCGTCGTCGCCCATGCAATCGACGAGCGCCACGAAGCCGTCGTCGAGCACCGGAAACTTCTTCCAGCGAAGCGATTCGAGGAGGCTGGCGCGGTCGGCGGATCTGGTCGTGCTCATCGCGTGGTTCCCGAGGGGAGGCCACACAGAATGAGGCAGGCCGGAGCCGGATACAAGGGTCTCGCCTGACCGTCGCGGCCGACGCCCCTCGCGCGGGGCCGGGGCGCTCGAGTCCGGGGTGCTCGAGCGCATCGGACGTACGTGTATCGCCGGCTTCGGGACGGCAGAAGTCGACTCGCGGTGGCCGCGGCGGCCAAATGCTCGTCGAGCTTCAGCCGATCCCTTCGCCTCCGTCCGTGGTGTGCCGAGTCGTCGCTACACGTATTCCAGAATGGCGCTAGGGTCCGGTCAGTCCTTGGCCAGCAGTTCCTGCAGGAGCGTGGCGAGCTGGCGGGCATCGTCGGACGTCACGACCCGCGCGATCCGCGTCTTGGGAACGCCGAGCTTCTCGAGCGATTTCTCGATCGACTCCCAGAGCTTCGCCCGTTTCTTGCCCTCGGCGAGATAGAGGTCGGTCACCTGTTCGCCGAGCCGCTGCAGGAGGGCCGTGTCGAGGTTCTCGTAGTAGTTTTTGACGATCGACTGCTGGTATTTCGTGAGTTCCGCCATGGCTTTGGCCCCGGTCTGCTGGAAGGACGACCCTGCGCTGGCTACAGTATCGGACAACTCCCCCCGATTCATCGAGAGAAACAGATGCCCACCATCACGTTCACGAATGAAAAGAAGGAAATTCAAGTTCCGGCCGGGGCCAACCTCCGGAAAGAGGCCCTGCAGGCCGGCGTGTCGCTCTACCCGGGCATCCACAAGGTGGCCAATTGCCACGGCTTCGGCACCTGCGGTTCCTGCCGCGTGCTGATCACCAAGGGCATGGAGAACACGAGCTCGAAAGGCATCCTCGAATCGGCCCGGCTGGGCGTGTCGCTCGCCTACATCGGCAACGAAAACACGATGCGTCTCGCCTGCCAGACGAAGGTCAATGGCGACATCACCGTGACGACCTGCCCGGGGATGAATCTCTACGGCGAAAATTTCTTCAGTTGAAGGAAGTCATTGCCATCGTGAAGCCCTTCGTGGCCGAGCGGGTGCTCGAGGCGCTGAAGTTCGCGCCGCTCGAGGCCTGCTCCGTTCGCGAGGTGAAGGGCTACGGGCGGCAGAAGAGCTACCTCGATCAATACGGCGACAGCGAGTATTCGCTCGCCTTTCTGCCGAAGGTGGAGATCCAGCTCTGGGTGGACGACGCCCGCGTCGACGAGGTGGTCGATCGCATCGTGGAGGCGGCCCGCACCGGCCGCATGGGCGACGGCAAGATCTTCATCCTGCCGGCCGCGGGGCCCGTGTAGATCACCACAAAGTAGACCGCTTGTTCCGCAAGCGGATCTTGATTGGTGTCGCACCGGCTCGCCGGAACGGCAGAAGGTGCCTCGCGGTGGCCCTCGCGGACTCGGTCCAAATGCTCGTCACGCTTCCGCCGATTCCGGCTCGCCTTCGTCCAGCGGATTCGCTTTGGGACGACGCGGTCTACCTGACGAAGATCCCCGTGGCGTACCAGATGCCGTTGGGGCCGCGGCGGATGTCGTAGCCGTAGGACGACTGCGGGCTGCGAACGGCGCTCCAGTGGCCCGACGATTGCCGCCAGCTGGCGACGCAATCGACGCACGAGTCGAGCAGGTCCTGATTCTCCCAGCTCTCCGCGCAGACCTCCTGCGGATAGCCGCCGCCACCGACGCGGCCGGCGAGCGCTTGCGAACGCGATTGCCAGTCGTGGTGCCCCTGTCGGCCGATCCGGGCCTGGTGGTCGGAGTGAGATGTGGCCGCCTCCGTGAGCGTCGGGTCGAACGAGCCCTGCGTGCTCTGCGGATGCTCCGGGTGAATCCGCACCGCGAGGATGAGGGACCGCTGCGTGAGCGAGCCCTGCGGCAGCGAGGCAAGTTCGTCGAGGTGCGACGGGCTGAAGGAGTAATACTTGCCCGCGGTCCGCGGCAGGATCGAGACGATCCGGCCGGTGTAGGCTCCCGGGGTGTGGTCCACCACGAAGACGCCCGGGCCGCGACGCATCTCGCGGAGCGCAGGATCGCCGACGAGGCCGGCTCCGGCGTCGTGCAGCCCCAGCCGGCAGAAGACCCATGGCGTGCCGCTCGCGGCAAACCGCTCCTGCACGTCGGGCCGCTCGAGCCTCTGCCCGGCGGCGTCGGCGGGATCGCCCCCGGCCGGTTCCACCGAGACCAGGAGCATCGCCTGCGATTGGCGGGCCGCCTCGGTGGCGGCGGCATAGTCGTCGATTCTCTGCACCGCGCCGCCCGCGATCGCTTCTCCCTCGACGACCGACGGCGGGGCAGGGGTCGCGCCTTCGGCAGGAGGAGCGAAGAACGCATTGACGAGCATGGCGGCGATCGCGCCCGCTGCGAGCGACACGCTCAAGACCGACCGAATGTTGCTCTGACGCATGATGCGGGTTCTCCTGGGTGTGAACGCGCCGGGTGTTCCGGCGAACCACGCGGGTGTTCCGGTGAACCACGATTGAATGGGACAGGCGCCGCCGGCGACAAGGAGTCCGGGGCGTGCGCGGGGCTTCATTCGGGCCGACTTTTCTCGACTTAGGACGCGGGCCATTCGTCGGAAGTCGGGATGAGGCCGATGCTTGCGCCGCTTGGGCACGAAATTCCGTCGGTGCTCGGCAAAAGGGGGGATTGGAGACCGCGGAAGGCTGCTGTGGGGCTCACGCCTCCGAGCGGCTAGACTCCCGGCTCGTTTTGAAACGCTTCCGAGGCCCCAGGCGCTCCACGATCATGGATGTCAGGTTTTCCAGTCGGTCAGTCCTCACGCTCCCGCTCGTCGCCTGCGGCCTGGTGGCCCTCGCTGTTTCCAGCCCCGCCATCGCCCAGGTCCCGGCCGACACATTCGAGTCGCTCGGCACCGACGCCCTGCGGGCCACCGAGTCGTTCCGGCCGGCCAGCGACGCCGCCCTCGATGCCGCCGCGAGCAACCTGCGAAATGCCCTCGTCCCGCTCGACTCCCTGCTGAATCGCAGCCCCAGCGGCAACGATTGGCGGAAATACCTCGATTGGCCGACGCTTTCCGCGCAGGCTTCGTCGGGGGCCGCCGCCGACCCGGCCGCCCTGCGGCGGATCGAAAAGGCGATGAACGCCACCGAGACCGGCCTCGACATGCCCGACTTCGTCCGCGTGCGGAAGGCCGTCACCCGGTATGCCGAGGCGGCCGATGCCGCCCGTGGTGCCGACGCCGCCGCGCGGTTTGGCAAGCGGCTCGACACCCTCGCCTCGGCACTGTTTTCCACGGCCTCGACCGGCAGCGCCGAGATGCTCGCACCGGTGCCGCCGATCCTCGAACGGCTCACGGAGTCGGGCCAGGCCGGTTCGCTCGTCTCGTCGATCCGCGGCGCGATGGCGCGGCCGAACATCGAGGTCGAAGTGCACGAAAACCTGCTGGCCGGCGCGGTCAACCGCCCGATCGACCAGGTGATGCCCGTGGACGACGTCGTGCTCGGCACCCGCATCCGCGGCTCGGGCCACACCACCGGCAACGTACGGCTCGACTTCGTTCCCGCGCACGACCGTGCCGTCTTCGATCTCGTGCTCGACGCCCAAAACATCTCCCAGACCCGCGGCACGCAGGGGCCCGTCACGGTGCACACCCGCGGCGTCACCGACCTCGACGCGCGGCGGCGGATCTTCCTCGACGGTGACAATGTCTCCGCGTCGTCGGTGCAGGCCTCGGCCTCGGCCAACACGCAGGTGACCGGAATCGGCGTCAACTCGCGGTTCGGCAAGCGGTTCATCCGCAAGATCGCCAGCCGCAAGGTCGCCGAGACCAAGCCCAAGGCCGAGGCGATCGCCGAGCGCAAGGCCCGGGACCGCGTGCGGCAGCAATTCGACGAGCAGACGCGGCCCGCCGTCGCGCAGATCGGCGAGCAGTTCCGCAATCGTTTCCGGGCGCCGCTCCAGGCACGCGGCCTCTATCCCGAGATGGTGCACATGCACACCACCGACACGAGCCTGCGGATCGTGGCCCGCAAGGCGCTGGCTGCGCAACTGGCGGCCTTCAGCCCGCCTCCCGCGGCCGTCGGTGGCAACGTGCTCACCGCGCGGGTGCACGAGTCGGCGGTGAACAACATCCTCGAAGAGAAGCTCGGCGGCCGGATCATCACGCAGGCCGACGTCGATCGCCTGGCCCGCGAGCAGAATCTCACGATGCCCGAGTCGCTCGAGAGCGAGGCCGACCAGAAGCCCTGGGCGATCACGTTTGCCAAGCAGCGGCCGGTGACGATTTCCGCCGCCGACGACCGCGTGAAGCTGATGGTGCGCGGCGACAAGTTCGTGTCGGGCGACCGCGATTTCCCCGGCATGGACATCTGGGCCACCTACGCGATCGAGTCGTCGCCGGCCGGCACCCGGCTCGTCCGCGACGGAGACGTGCAGATCTATCCGCCCGGATTCAAGCCGGGCGGCAGCGAGAAGCTCACGATGGCCGAAACCTCGCTGCGGCGAATCCTGCAGAAGCGATTCGACAAGCTCTTCAAGGCGGTGATCGACGTCGAGCCGCTGCCGCTCCAAGGCGAACTGGCCGCCGCCGGACCGCTGCCGATGAATCAGCTCGTCGCCCGCAAGGACGGCTGGGTGCTCGCCGGCTGGCGGAAGAAAGACCCGGTCGTGTATTCGAGCGGTCCGATCGAGCAGGGCGAGGTGGGCGAGGTGATCGAGGGTGAAGTCATCGGGGGTGAAGCAATCGGCGGATCGATCCAGTCGGTGTCGTTCACGCGATGACCCGCGACGATCTGCTCGCGGCGATCGATCTGGCCCTCGCGGGCGACTGGGAGGCTGCACACGGGATCGTGCAGCAGGATGAGGCTGATCGCATGGCCGCCTGGATTCACGCGGTGCTTCACAAGGTCGAGGGAGATCCCGGCAACGCCCGTTATTGGTATGCACGGGCGGGCCGGCTCGACTGCGTCGATCGCGAGCCCGCCGCCGAACTCGAGGCGATCAAGGCGACGCTCGGGTAGGACAGGCCTCCGTGCCTGTCTATCCGCTTGCGGAGCAAGCGGTCTCCTTTCGACAGGCTGAAGCCCGTCCTACCAATGACAGGCACGGAGGCCTGTCCTACGGGATGAGCTTTGGGGCGAGGGGCTCGAAGGGGCGGACCCAGATGTTGCGGAACTGGACCGGGTTGCCGTGCTCCTGCAGCCCGATCGGCAGGGCGTCGTCGTGCTTCGTGTAGCTCGGAGGGGCGTGGAAGAACGTATCGCCCTTGATCACCGTGTCGGAGTGGATGGCCACGCCGTTGTGGAGCACGCTGATCCGGGCGGGCTTCGCGAGCGTGCCGTCGGCGTGGAAGCGTGGCCGGGTGAAGAGGATGTCGTAGGTCTGCCACTCCCCGGGCCTGCGGCAGGCGTTCACGGCCGGCGGCTGCTGCTTGTAGAGGGCACCGCACTGGCCGTCGAAATAGGTGATGGGGCTGTCGGTGCCGTCCTGGAACGAGTCGAGGATCTGAATCTCGTATTTCCCCATGAGGAAGACGCCCGAGTTGCTTCGCTGCTGCCCCTCGCCGCTCGTGTCGGCGGCGGTGCGAAACTCGACGTGCAGCTGGCAGTCGCCGAAGCCCTGCTTCGTCTCGATCTTTCCCTTGCCGACCGTGGCGATGCCGCCGGCCACCTTCCAGTTTCCGCCATTGGTCCATTGGTCGAGGTTCTTGCCGTCGAAGAGCACGATCGCATCGGAGGGAACGGGGGCGGGCCCCGACGGCTCCGGCCCCGGATCGACCACGCGGGGCTTCGGCCACTCGATCGGGTTCTTCCACTCGATCGAGCCCTTCTGGCCGCCCATGAGATGCAGCCGGCGCGAGCGGATCGATTCGGTGAGCCCGCGAGCCTGCGCCTCGGCCTCGCCGAGCGGCAGCCCCGGGGCCATGCCGGGCCGCTGGTGCCCGGCCGCCGCCAGGTACGCATCACGCAGGACTTCCATCCGCCGCTTCACATCCGGAACGAATGCGGCAAACGCCTCGGGCGTCTCGGCGGCAGCCGCTTTGTGGTCGCCAAGCCCCTTGAACAGCGAACGGGCGAAGGCCCACGCGCCGGCGTCGTTGGAATGCACGGCGTCGGGCGCAAAAACCGCCTGCGGATCCTTGGCCCGCGCAGCGGCGAGCAAATCCTTCATCGGCCCGTGGATGTCGAGCACGACCCAGCCATCGGCCCGCTTCGAGAGCAGCCACTTCGAATAGGTGTCGAGGACGGCGTCGTAGTCGGCCGCGCCGGCCGGGCCGGGCTTGTCGGGCCGCTTGTCGTAGAGGGGCGGCGTGAGGTGGATGATCTTCGCGCCCGTCTTCTCGACCGCATCGTGCAGCCGCTGGATTCCCTCCTTGAACTTCGTGAACCGGGCCTCATCGAGCGGCTGATAGATGCCGCAATTCATCCCGTAGCAGGCGATCACGAGGTCGGGGCGGCTCACCCGCAGCACGCGGTCGAGCCGCTCGGCCAGATCGGGCCGCGGGAATTTTCCGTCGGCGTGCCCGGCTTCGGAGAGGCCCGAGACGGTCTCGCTGGGCAGGCCCATGTTGATCAACTCGGTCCCGATGCCCTCGCGCTCGAGCCAGGCCGCAAACGGCGCCACCCAGCCGCCGGCGTGCGTGATCGAATCGCCGAGGCAGACGATCCGCTTGGCGTGACGGATCATGTCGACCGGGTTGGCGGCCGGGGTGTCGGCCTGGGCCGCGAGGGGCAGGACGAGCAGGCCAAGGAGCGCGAGCGTGCGGAGCATGGTCATGTCCTTGTGATTACTTGCCGGCAGGAACGGCGCCGGCGCGGATTGCGAAAAGGTGGCTCTTGTTGGCGATGTAGAGCGTATCGCCGGCGACGATCGGGGTCGAATAGACGCTGTTGCCCATGTTGATCTCGGCGAGGATCTCCTGCTCCTTGGAGAGTGTGAAGACCGTGATGTCGCCATCTTCATCGCCGATAAAGACCTTCCCATCCACGATGAGCGGCGAGCCCCAGCTGGCGGCGAGCATGTCGTGGGTCCAGTGCGGCTTGCCCGTCTTCAGGTCGAGGCAGTGGAAGAGGCCGCTGAAGTCGGCGACGAAAAGCAGGCCGTCGGCAATCGCCACGGTGCCGCAGGTGCGGTGCATCGTCTCCTCGAAGTCGAGCTTGCCGTTTGTGTCGGCATCGAAGCCGGGGTAGTGCCAGACGGCGGCGGAATTCGGATTCGGCCGAGCCACTTCCCCCTGCTCTTTGATCACGGCCTGCTCGCGGCGGCGGGGCAGGGGAGCGTTTGGGTCCTTGAGGCTGACGGCCAGCTCGCTCGAGACATCACCCCGCTTCGTGGGATCGATGCACCAGAGATGCCCCACGCCCTCGCCGTGCTCCGGGTCTTCGCCGACGGCGATGTAGACGAGCCCTTCGTGGATCACCGGCGTGCCGATGATGTGGTTGCGGTCGGCCCGGCCGCCGAGCGTGTACTTCGATTCCTTGGGATTGCAGTCGAACTCCCAGAGCTTCTTCGCGCGGCCGTTCTCGCCGCGGGCGTCGAACGAGTAGACCCAGCCGTCGCCGCCGCCGAAGATCACCTGCGGCACACCGCCGAGCTCGGCATAGGCCGGGCTCGACCACTGGCCGTGGAGCACGTTGGCGCCCGGCGTGTTGTCGGCCCAGAGCACCGTGCCGTCGCGCTTGTCGATGCAGAGGAAGCTCGGCGCCTCGGCATTGGGAAGATTGATGTGCCCCTCGTCGACGCCGTTGCTCGTGTTCACGAAGAGGAAGTCGCCGGCGGTCGTCACGCTGCAGGAGCACATGTTGTGCTGCGAGACGCCGAGCTGCTTCATCATGTCGAGCACCCACACCACGTCGGCCTCGTCCTTCTCCTGCACCTTCTCCGTCGTGAACGGCCCGTCGTTCTCGCCGTCGCGAAAGCCCTCGGTATCCAGGCACTTCACTTCGCCGCGGCTGGTCACGTACCACAGCCGGTCCCCCTCCACGAGCGGCGCGCAGCAGATGCCCTGGAGCGGCCAGTCGTGCACGCGGCCCGTGGGCAGCTTCTCGCTCGAATCCTGCCAGAGGAACGAGCCGTCCGTGGCGTCGAAGGCCAGGAGGCAGCCGAGATCGACCTCGGGGGGATACCGCTTCAGCCAGCCCTTGCCGTTATTGGAACCGACATACGCCTTGCCGCCGGCCACGACCGGATTGCCATACGACTGGCTCCCGAGCGCAGCCACCCAGGCGACGTTCTTGCTCGTCTCGGGCTTCCAGACGCCGGTGGTCGCATCGAAGTCGCCGGGGGCCCACTCGGCGGGAATGTTCTTCGCCGGCGACACGTTGTTGCGTATCGGCGAGCCGCCCCACTGGTTCCAGTCATTCGCGCTTGCCGTGACCGGCAGCACAGTCAGCAGCAAGGCAAGAACTACCTTGGCTGGAGCCGCGCGCGGGGCTGCCCCTGCCGTCTCGCCGGACGTTCGCTTCGGCAATCCTGGCCTCCGCTCACTCGATGCTGACTGCGCCAGCCAGAGCGCCTTCGCTTGCGGCATCCTGCCTTCGCTTGCCGCCAACGCCGTCTCACCGGCAGGGGCAGCCCCGCTCACCCCGCACTCAGTGTGCAGCGTTTTTTCCGTGCTCATTGCACCGCCTCCACGGACACGTTGTCGATGTAGATCTCGGAGTCTTTCGAGTTGCCGAAGAAGCCGGGGCTGCCCTGCAGATTGCCCGCCTCGTGCGTAGCCTCGATCGTCCAGGCCGTTGGCTCCGGCTCGCCCCGCGGCCAGACTTTGCCGCGGAGCATCGCCGCCTTGCCGGAGGTGCGGGCCTCGAATTTCATCGTGTACCAGCGGCCGGCCTCCCACGGAAACGGGATCGTCTTTGAGAAGTAGGTCGCCACCTGCGGCGGCCACGATCGCAGCTGCAATTGCTGCGCGGCGCCCATCAGGTCCAGCGTGTAACGCTGCGCAATGAGCCCCATGTCGGGCATGCGGGCCTTCTCGAGCGCGGCCGGATTGCCGAAGGCTTTTTGAAATGCGTCGGCATCGGAATCGGCGGTCTTCGCCGAGGCGGCGGCCGGATCGCCCGGCTTGCCCACGCCCGTCTCCTGGGCGCGGAAGTCGGCCCGGACGGAATAGTCATGCAGCCCGATCGGGCCGATCCAGCCCTGGCTCCGCGTACCCTTCGGGATCGTGGTCACCTTCACGAGGCACTTCGAGCCATCGACCTCGCGGACGGCATGCCGATACCGCATTCCGATCCAGGGTAGTGGTGGCTCCCCCTTCATCACGCCCGTCTTCGGATCCTTTCCCAACGGGATCTCGTCGAAGGTGAAGGTCCAGGGCAGTGGCGGCATCGAGCGGATGCGAGCCCGGCCTTCGAGGCTGCCCACCTTTGCGGTGACGATCGCGGCGGCATGCTGGCCGGCCGGGGCGGTGTAGCGGCCGTCGCTCGACACCGTGCCGGCCGTCGCGGTGAACGTCGCCGGCGATTCCTTCACGAACCGGCCCGTAGCGTCGAAGAGGCGGGCCGTCAGCTGCACGGTCTCGCCCGCGGCGATCTGGGCCTCGGCCGGGACGACCTGCACCCACGCCGCTTCGCCCGCCGGGCCCTTCGTCGCCGCCGACACGGCCTCCACCCGCGAGGCCGCCGGGCCGTTCGCGACCGGCGCCGCTTGTGACCCCAGGCAATAGAGCCGGGCACCGGTCGTGAGATAGAGGAGGCCGTTCGCGGCGATCGGCGAGGCGGTGACCTCGTCGTCCTCGTCGAGCCGCATGCGGTTCACGAACTTCACGCCGTCGGCCGTCGGCTCGAGCACATGCCACCCGCTCGTGGAGCAGACGTAGAGCCTGCCGTCGGCCACGAGCGGGCTGCCGCGGACGATCGTGCCGAGGAGTTTCTGCGGCCGGCCCACGGCCGTGCCCGTCGACTTGTCGAAGGCGTAGACCTTCGCGCCATCGTCGATGAAATACACCCGCTCGCCGAGCACCACCGGCATCGCGCGGCCGTCCATGATGCCCTTCTTCTGCCAGACGGCGGCCGTGGCCGTGATGTCGCCGGCTCCGGCCGCCTTGAACACGGTGGCCGAGCCCATCGACGTGTTGTCGAGGTTCTCCTCCGACTGCGAGATGATCACGGTGTCGCCATCCACGAGCGGCGGCGTGTTGATGCCGCGGCGCGAGAGCTTGAAGTTCCAGATGGCCTTGCCAGTGCGCGGCTGGAAGTTCCACACGCTCCCGTCGCTCGATCCGAAGACGAGCGCGGCCTGCCCGCCGAACTCGGCGAGCGACGGCGTGCTGTAGGTCGTGTCTTCCGGCAGTTCCTTCGTGCCGTTCATCCAGCGGACCGCGCCAGTCGCCTTGTCCATGCCGAGGAAGCGATGCGCCGGCCGGGCCGTGTCGCCCCAACCCGTTACGACGGCGCTGGCGATGACCAGATCCTCGAACACGACGGGGATGTTCGTCCGGCCGCCGTAGGTGGAAAGAAAACCAAACTCCTCGTGCAGCGACCGCTGCCACTTCGTCGTGCCCGTCGCTGCGTCGATCGCCGTGAACGCGCCGCAGACGCCGTGGGCGAAGACGGTGTTGCTTTCAGGATCGGCCACGACGGCCGACCAGCCGACCCGCTCGGCCGGCACGTCGGAGAGATAGACGTTGAACACGTTCTCCCAGAGTTTCTGGCCCGTGGCGGCGTCGAGGCAGAGCACCTTCTCGGCCTCCTCCTGCGTGCCTGGCTTGTGCCGCACGAGCGTGAAGAGTTTTCCGCCCATGATCACCGGCGTGGAGATCCCGCCGGATTCGTCGTTCTTCCAGACGACGTTCGTGTCCTTTTCCGGATCGAACGACGTGACGAGCGGCGGGCCGTCGTAGTGGCGGTTTTGCTGCGGCCCGCGCCAGTCGGGCCAGTCGGCGGCCTCGCTCCATCCGCCGCCGATCGCGCCGGTCAGGGCGACCGCGCACACCATCACACCGCGGCTGAACATCACGCGTTGCTCCTTCGTCGCGAGCGTTAGAGACCGGCTTCCCTGGCGTCGGCCGGCAACTGGGGGTCGATGATGGCCCGGGCGCCGCGGCCTTCGTTCATCCGGCTCTCGACGTCGTCGCGGATGCTGTCGATGTCGGCATCCCACCAGCGGCGGCGGTCGGCCATGGCCGGCTCCTCGAGCGGCCGCACGATCCGCATGCCGACGCCGAGGGCCGGTTCTTCCGTGTACCACCACGGGCTCTTCGGGAAATTCGGATCGACGTCCTTCCAGGCCACGTCGTCGGAGCCGCGGCGGGCGGCACTGCGGCACTGCGCGGGCTCGTCGTAATACGCACCGCCGCGGACGATTCGCGGCGAGAGCCTCTTCGGCCACTGGATTGCGGCCGCCGCGGCCACCGGCTGCGGCAGCGCGGCCTGCCCGGCATAGCCGCCATCCACGAGTTCATCGACCACCCACTCGGCCACGTTGCCGTGCATGTCGTGCAGGCCGAAGGCGTTGGGCTTCTTCGTGCCGACGCCGTGCGTGGTCTCCTCCGAGGTGTCGGCGAACCAGGCGACGTCGGCGAGCGACGCGGCGTCGGCGCCGCTCGACCAGGGCGTGGTCGTGCCCGCGCGGCAGGCATACTCCCATTCGCTCTCGCTCGGCAGCCGGTAGAACCTCGACGTGAGGCTGCTGAGCCAGCCGGTGTATTGGCGGGCGGCAAACTGCGACATCGTGACCGCCGGCTGCTGCGGGTCTTCGCCGTTGGTGAACGTCATCGTCGGATCGTAGAGCGACGAGGGGGCGGTGATCGCGTCGGCCTTGTTGGCGTCGGTGACCACCCGCTTTCCGGCCGCCTGCAGCGACTTGAAGAGATCGCAGGCTGCCATGTAGGCGCGGTATTCCTGCCAGGAGACCTCGCACTTGCCCATCCAGAAGGGCGCGATGTTCACGTCGAACGCGGGCCCCTCGTCGGACTTCCGGTCCGCCTCGCCATCGAGGCTTCCCATGCGGAACGTACCGCCCGGCACGGGAATCATCCGAAACGTCACGTCCGTTCCGGGGATCGTCTCGTCGTAGGCCACCATCCAGCCGCCCGGCACCTGGATCGCCGGGCCATCGCCGGCCGGTTTCGCATCGCCCGCCACGAAACCCGGGCTGTCGGCGGCTGCGTTCGTCGGGAGGGCCAGGGTCAGCGATGTCATCATGACGCTGGCCGTGACCAGCAGGCGGGCAAGCCGGAAGATCGGCATGGGCGCTCCAAAAGGCGGAAGGAGAATGGGCGGCCGAGAGCCACGAGACCGTAAAGTGTAATCTGTTCGAGGACGCCCTGCCCACACACGAGCACGCAATCCGTGGCCGCCCCCAAACCCACCAAGTCCCAGACTGGCAAGCCGTCCGGCAAGGCCAAGGCCGACGACAAGCCGGCCGAAAAGGTCGTCGCCGAAAACCGCAAGGCCCGGCACGAATACGAGATCCTCGACACGCTCGAGTGCGGGATCGCGCTGGTGGGCAGCGAGGTGAAGAGCCTGCGGGTGGGGCGGATGTCGCTCGACGAGGCCTACGGCCGCGTGGAGGGGGACGAGGCCTGGCTGCTCGGCTGCGACATCCCCGAATACGAGAAGGCCAACCAGCTCAACCACAAGCCGAAGCGGCCGCGAAAGCTCCTGCTGCACCGCCGCGAGATCAAGAAGTTCGCCGCGCAGGCCTACGAGAAGGGGCTCACGCTCGTGCCCCTGAAGATGTATTTCAAGAACGGACGCGTGAAAGTGCTCATGGGGATCGGCCGGGGCCGAAAGGCTCACGACAAGCGGCAGAAGCTCAAGGCCGACTCGGCGAAGCGTGATATTGAAATCGCCCTCCGCGGCCGAGGCCGCGGAGGGCGATGAATTGGTTCAGTCGGACGGCGGCTCACGACGCCGACCGTAGCCGTCAGGCTTCGCTGGCGCCGACGAGCGCGCCGGACGATTCGGTCGAATCTTCGGGGTGCCACAGGGGCATACCGCGCTGGATCCGCTCGGCGAGGATGTCGAGCTTCTGCCTGGAGCCCGCGGGCGCCGTGGTGGGGACGAACTCAGGCGTCGTATGGGGCTCGAAATTCTCGTCGTGGCCGTAGAGTTCAATGATTTCGAAGACGTTGCGGATGCGAGCCATCGGAACGAAACAACTCCTGGTTAAAAAGTGGATTCCTTCACCCATCAAGGCGGCGGGGCGATCCCGAACCTCTGGGCTTTTGTTTCCGGTCGTCGATTCAACATGCATGTCGAGCACGAGCGCGGCCGGGGGAACGGACGCGTCGTCATGCAACCCGCGGATGGGACGGCCGAGGGCGCCGCGGCGGGAGGCAGGTCGAACAGGACGAGGCCATTATGGACCCTCGCTTGCGCGAGTCAAACATTTGGCGTGACCGCGAAAAAATTCCGAAATGTCGGGCATTTTTGCCGGCAGGATCGGCGCAGCTTCGCGCCGCTACGGCGTCGGGCCGCCCGGGGGCAGCGCGATCTCGATATCGCCCGGCGGGGGGGCTGATGGCGTGGTCGGCGCGTTGGCAGCGGCCGAGGGATCGAACTTCGGCGTGTCGGTGCCGGTGCGTTCCACGAGATCGGCTGTGAGGTGGAGGTGATCGCCACCGCCGGCGGGTCTCACTTCGAGCAGCGTCACGCCCCATTCCTGTCCGAGCTTCTTTCCCTCCACGACGACGAGCCCGACGCCTTTCGGGCCCTTGGCCTCGAACTGCATCGCCGCGATGCCGTCGGTCTCGTTAGCGCGGCCGTTGACAGTGGGGCTGAATTCGATCGGCCCGCCGAGCAGCTCGACGACACGGGAATTCTTCGAAACCTCATCCTTCGCCACGCCCACGATCGGGTGGTTGGCGATCCGGCCGCAGCCGGTGAGGCAGAGCAGCACCGCGAGAAGCGTGGTGGTTCGCAGCATCGTCGTTCCTCCGTGAACGGTGGTAAGACTGAACGCTCGGGGCGATCAGCCCTTCGCGTCGTTCGCCCGGCACCAGGCGATTTTGTCGGCCGTCGTGGTTGGCTGCGATCCGCCCGCAGCCGCCTTCTTCACTTTGGGAGCGACGGGCGGCTCGACTGCGGGGGCAGGTTCGGCTTCTTCGGCTGCCGGCTCCGCGACGGGTGCGGCTTCGGCGGGAGCCTTCTTCGCGCGGGCTGCCGCGAGGATCTCCGCCGTGGAAGGCTTGGCGGCGGCAGGCTTGGCCGGGGCTGCCGCGCCGCCCGACTTCGCCCGCGCGGCGGCAAGGATGTCGGCGGTGGAGGGTTTCCCGGCGGCGGCCGGCTTGGCGGCGGGCTTTTCCGCAGCGGGCTTCACCGGCGCGGCCGCCTTGGCCGGCTTTTCTTCCGGCGGCTTGGGCAGCGGCTTCGGCACGATCTTCAACGCCGAGGGGTCGATATCGTACCAGCCGATGTTGTTGTATTGATCGAACTCGACCAGGCAGCGGCCATTCATGTTGACCGTCTTCACCTGTCCGGTCGTCGTGGCGAACCGGGCGAGTTCGGGGGCGGGGGAGTCGATCACGACATACTTGTCGGTCCACTCGGACTTCAGCCGCTCGATGACGTCAAACATGACTCTGTTCCAAGAATTTCCGCCGGGACGAACCAGCCAATGCGACTAAGAATCTGATCGATCGCGGGGGGGTTCGCAAGGCAGGAGCACCAGGCCCCGGCCAGAAAAAGCATAGCCCCACTGGATCGTCGCGGGCAGGGCGAGGCCGGCCAGCGGCGGCGCGATGGTCGTGGGGCCGGCCGGACCGTGGTAGGTCGATCCCAGCCAGACGGGTGGCTCGTTCGATCGGCAGGCGATTTCGAAGAGGGCTCGGTCCGGATCGTGGGGATCCGGGCCGACGCATGCCGAGAAATGCGACCGGCCGGCGAGCCCCACGCCGAGGACGGCATCGCCGCGCGGCGTCTGGAGCCGCGAGAGTTCCACGATTACGGGGGAGGCCGGCCAGCGTGGGTCGCCGTCGGCCGGCGGCCCCTCGATCGATTGCCACGTGCGGCCGTCGCGGAGCGTCACGCGGTGCGACCAACGGTCGTGCGCCCAGGAGAAGGCGACCGTCACCGGCCCGATGGCGAGCGTGAGCGGGGCGTGGGGCAGGGAGGCGGCCATCGGAAGAAACGCCGTGGGATGAGGGCGGTGGGCTCGTGCTCGAGCGCCGCGGGGGCGGCGGAGGTAGCATACGCTCGTCGTTTCCCTTTCGATACGGAGCCTGCTCGTGGAACCTCGCCGCTCGCTCGGCTGGCCGATCCTGCTGGGCGTCGTGCTCATCGGGTCGATCATCGCGCTCGGCGTGGGCTGGGTGCTCGTGAGCATCGCCGCCGCGCTCGGCTCGGAGAACGCGGCCTTCTACTATGCGGTCCTTGGGGTCGGCGTGGCCCTGCTCGTGCTCGTGCTCGTGGGGGTGATCGTCTACCTCGCGCTCACGGTGAAGGCGATCGCGCTCTCGCAGCGGCAGAGCAACTTCATCGACAGCGTCACGCACGAGCTCAAGAGCCCGCTCGCCTCGCTGAAGCTCTATCTGCAGACGCTCACGCGCCGGCCCGTCTCGCCCGAGCAGCAGGCCGACTTCCACCGCTTCATGCTGCAAGACGTGGAGCGGCTCGACACGCTCATCGATCACCTGCTCGACGCCGCCAAGACGCTGCAACGCCGGCCGGCACAGGCGACGGAGACCGCGGCGCTCGAGCCGGTGCTCGTGAGGGCCTGCGCGAATGCCGTGCGGCGGTATGGCGTGCCCGAGGGGAGCGTGCGGCTCGACTGCGATGCCGGCCTGCGGGTCCGCGGCCGCGAGGCCGATCTCGAGATCGTGTTTCGCAATCTCGTCGACAATGCGGTGAAGTATTCGCTGCCCGAGCCGATCGTCGAGGTGACGGCGCAGGCCACAGCGCAGGGCAGGGTGGTCGTCCTCGTGTCCGACAACGGCCCCGGCATCCCGGTCTCGCAGCGAACCAACGTGTTTCGCCGGTTCACGCGGCTGGGGAGCGAGCTCGAGCGTTCGACCCCCGGCACCGGCCTCGGCCTGTTTCTCGTGCGGTCGCTCGTGAAGCAGCTGCGCGGCAAGGTGACGGTCAGGGGCCGCCTGCCCGACCGCGGCACGATCATGGAAGTAGAGATCCCGGCGGCCTAGTCGCGCGGGCTTCCGTCGGGGTGCGAGGCTGGTCTAATCGGGGCATGAATCCCACACACACAGCCCACCACGGCGGCCACAAGGCCACCACCCCAGCCATCGACGTCGTGCCGATCCGGCGGGTGCTCGTCAGCGTGTTCGACAAGACCGGAATCGACCGCCTCGCCGCCGCCCTCAAGAAGGCGGGCGTGAAGGTCGCCAGCACCGGCGGCACGAGCACGGCGCTGGCCAGCCACGGCGTCGCCGTCGAAGACGTCTCCGCGATCACCGGCTTCCCCGAGGTGCTCGACGGCCGCGTGAAGACGCTTCACCCCAACATTTTCGCCGGCATCCTCGCCCGCGGCGACCGGCCCGACGACCTCGCCGTGCTCACCGATCATGGCATCGAGCGGTTCGACGCCGTGATCGTGAATCTCTACGCCTTCGAGAGCGTGATCGCCAAGCCCGACTGCCAGCCCGCCGAGGCGATCGAGCTGATCGACATCGGGGGCCCGAGCCTCGTGCGGGCGGCCGCCAAGAACCATGCCTTCACGGCGGTGGTGACGAGCCCCGACCAATACGACGATTTTGTCGCCGCCCTCGAACGCGGCGGCACCACGCTCGCCGAGCGGCGGCTGTTCGCGGCGCGGGCCTTCGAGCACACGGCAGGCTACGACGCCGTGATCTCGCGGTGGATGGCCCGCCATGCCGGGCTCGTGGCCACGCCGGGCAAGCCGACTGCGCCTGGCCGCGACGGCGATGCGGCCGATGCCCCGCCGCTCGCGGCCCGGTTCTCGCTCGATCTCGAGCAGCGGCTGCCGCTGCGCTACGGCGAGAATCCGCACCAGTCGGCGGCAATGTATGCCCCCGTCGGCTCGCACCTCGGCCTCGCGGGGCTCAAGCAGCTCTGCGGCAAGGAGCTCTCCTACAACAACCTGCTCGATCTCGACGGCGCCACGCGGCTCGCCGGGCTCATCGAAGAGCCGGCGGCCGTCGTCGTCAAGCACACGAATCCCTGCGGCGCAGCCAGCGCCGTGACGGTGACCGAGGCGCTCGCCACGGCGATGGCGGCCGATCCGACGAGCGCCTTCGGGTCGATCGTCGCGGTCAACCGCACGTTCGACCGGGCCTGCGCCGAGTTGCTCCTCGCGCCGGGGCTCTTCGTCGAGGTGATCGCGGCCCCGGCCTTCGAGCAGTCGGCCGTCGACTTGCTCACGACGAAGCCCACCTGGAAGGCGAGCGTGCGGCTCGTCGAGGTGCCGCCGGGCGATCCGTGGGAGGCGACCGGGGGCATGGAACTGCGGAGCATCGCCGGCGCGATCCTCGCCCAGCGGCCCGACGTGCTCTGCGACGACCCCGCCGCCTGGAAGGTAGTCACGAAGACGGCCCCGTCGCCCGCCCTCACGCAGCCGCTCGACTTCGCGTTCACGATGGTGCGCCGGCTCACGAGCAACGCGATCGCCGTCTGCCAGGGCACGAGCCTCGTGGGCGCCGGCATCGGCCAGACGAGCCGCGTCGATGCGACGCGGATCGCGCTGGAGAAGGCGGGCGATCGGGCCAAGGGGGGCGTGCTCGCCTCCGACGCCTTCTTCCCGTTCCCCGACTCGATCGAACTCATCAAGCGGGCCGGCATCGCGGCGATCATCCAGCCGGGCGGCTCGAAACGCGATGCCGAAGTGATCGCTGCGGCCGACGCGGCGGGGATCCCGATGGTGTTCACGTCGCGCCGGCACTTCAGGCACTAGGATGGTCTTGTCATCTCGAGGCCGCGCGGATTGCCGCCGGAACGGCAGAAGTCGCCTCGCGGTGGCCCTCGAGGACTCGGTCCAAATGCTCGTCGAGCTTCCGCCGATTCCGGCGTTCAGCATCGATAGGCCTGTGTGACGCCAGGGATAGAGACATGCCGAACGTGCTTGACAAAATCGTGGAGCGGAAGCGGAAGGAGGTGGCACTTGCGCGGGAGCGGGTACCGACGGCTGCGCTCGAGGGGAGGCTGGCGGCGGCGTCGCCCGTGCGGGATTTTTTCGCGGCCGTGTCGCGGCCGGGCGCCGTCAACCTGATCGCCGAGTTCAAGCGCAAGAGCCCGTCGGCGGGCGAGATCCGGCCCGGGGCCACGATCGAAGAGGTCGTCCGCGGCTACGAAGCGGCCGGCGCCGCGGCGCTTTCGGTCCTCACTGACGCCTGGGACTTCGGCGGCAGCCTCATCGATCTCGAGGCCGCGCGGATCGCCGTGCCGCTGCCGGTCTTGCGGAAGGAATTCATCGTCGATCGCTACCAGGTGATCGAGGCCCGGGCCCACGGGGCCGATGCGGTGCTCCTGATCGCCGAGTGCCTCGACGACTGCCATCTGCGCAGCCTCTATCGCGAGATCATCGATCTGGGCATGACGCCGCTCGTCGAGCTGCACGACGAGGAGAATCTGCCGCGGGTGCTCGATCTCGGGGCCACGCTCGTGGGCGTGAACAACCGCGATCTCAAGACGATGACCACCGATCTCGACCACGTGCTTCGGCTGCGGGAGCGGGTGCCGAGCGAGGTCGTGCTCGTGGCGGAGAGCGGCATCAAGACGCGGGCCGACGTCGAGCGGCTCGCGGCGGCCGGCATCGGCGCGATGCTCGTGGGCGAGTCGCTCTTGAAGAGCCCCGATCCGGGAAAGGCCGCGGCGGCGCTGCTGGGCAAGTAGGGCAGGCTGAAGCCTGTCGCTTGGAGACGACCCCCAACGGAGAGCCGCCGGAATCGGCTGAAGCTCGACGAGCGTTAGGAACTTTCGACCTTCTGGGAAATGAAGCTCCGTAGGTCGTCAGCGGAGAAAGTTTCTTTGCGAGAAGACTTCTGCCGTTCCGGCGGCGCGTTGGGCGAGCAGGGCAGGCTGAAGCCTACCCTACCGGACGAAGCGGTAGCCCATGCCGCGGACGGAGAGGAAATGCACCGGCTTCGAAGGGTCGTCCTCGAAGTATTTCCGCAGGTTGAGCATGAAGGTGTCGATCGTGCGGGTGGCCGGCGGGCGGGCCATGCCCCAGACCTTCGTGAGCAGTTCCTCGCGCGAGACGACCACGCCCTCGTGCTCCACGAGATAGCGCAAAAGTTTCATCTCGAGATTCGTGAGCTTGACCGGCTTGCCTTGGAAGCTGGCCTCCCAGGTGTCGAAGTTCACTTCGGCGGCGCCGAAGCGGTAGGCGGCGCTGCGGGCGCCGCCGTTCTCGGTGGGACCGCGGCTGGTGCGGGAGCGCCTCGCCAGCAGGTTGCGGACGATCGAGATCAGTTCCTCGAGGTCGAACGGCTTCTGCAGGTAGACGTCGGTGCCGGCGTCGAACCCGCGAATCCGGTCCTCCACGAGCGTGCGGGCGGTGAGCATGACGATCGGCACGTCGTTGCCCTGCCCGCGGATCGCCTCGCAGACGGCGTAGCCGCTCATGCCGGGCAGCATCAGGTCGAGCACCACGAGATCCACCGGCGGCGTGCTCGCGGCGAGTTGCGCGAGCGCGGACTGGCCGTCGCCGGCCGTCGTCACCTGGAAGCCCTCGGCCTCGAGGTTGAACTTGATGCCGATCGCGAGGTGTTCTTCGTCCTCGACGACGAGGATGTGCGGCATGGCGCTACCGCGCGAGCGCGGTGCGCTCGCGGACAGGACGGGCGAAGCCGTGGTCGAGAAACCAGTTCCAGGCGTCGCCCACGGTCGATTCAAACGGCCGGTAAGCATAGCCGAGTTCGGCCTGGGCGCGGGCGCAGGAGAAGTTGTGCGGCAGCATCGACATCGTCACGGCGGCCGAATTCACCGGCAGTTCGCGGCGGGTGAAGAGGCTCGCGAGATCCCCCACCCACCCGGCCGTCCGCACGATCGGCCGGGGCGCCATGCCCAGCGGCTGCATCCGTCCGGCGGCGCGGGCGAAGATCCGCCAGGCGTCGAGGTAGGAGAGCGTGTGGCCGCCGAGGATGTAACGCCGGCCGGTGCGGCCCTTCGTCAGCGCCGCGAGGATGCCCTCGGCGACGTCACGCACATCGACGAAGTCGTTGGCGCCCGGGGGGGCAAAGAGCCCCTTGCCCGCGCCCACCTCGAGGAGCATCCGGCCGCTCGACGGCTTCCAATCCCAGGGGCCGATCATGTAGACGGGGTTCACGATCACGGCATCCAGGCCGCGGCCGATCTCGTCCTGCACGACGGACTCCGCCTCGCGTTTCGTGACCACATAGGGGCACTCGGGCATGCCGCCGGGGGGCGTGTCTTCGTCGGCCGGGGCGCCGTCCGACCGCAGTCCCACGGCATCGACGCTCGAGACATGCACGAGCCGTGCGCCGGCCCGGCGTGCGGCCCGCGCGACGTGCCGTGTGCCCTCGACGTTCACGGCGTGCATTTCGTCGCGGTGCCGCCAGCCGCAGTGCACCATCGCCGCTGAGTGCACGACGAACGACGCGCCGTCGATCGCATCCTGGAGGGCCCGCTCGTCGTGGAGCGGCGCCTTCGCGGTCTGCACGTGCAGTCCGGCGAGCTCACGGCCCGCGGTGCGGACGACCGCCCGCACGCTCTGGCCACGCTGGGCGAGCAATCGCACCACGTTGTTGCCGACGAGGCCCGTGGCGCCGGTGACGACGCAGTCGACGATGCGAGAAGCCGGCGGCTGGATGCGCGTGGTGGACATGAGGGGTTCTTCGGGCCGGAGACGCGGGAAATCCCCGCTGCAAACGGGCCGCGGGCAATACTAGTTCGGCAAAAAACGCGGGACGACTTTGGACTTCGGGAATTTCGCCGGCGTTGACGCGGTTCATGCCGGCCCCTGAAGATGGGACGTTCGTGACCGGAAGTGGTTGCCAAGCCACGGGTTCCGACTCGTTTGGGCGCTCCCTTATGCGGGGGGTATGGCATCGGCGGCAGTCAAGGACATTTCTGCAGAGAGGACGTGCGAACGTGGCGGATGTGGTGGTTCGGCCGGTCGAGACGCGGGCCCAGCAAAAGCGGTTTGTGAACCTGCCGTGGCGGATCTACCGCGACGACCCCTGCTGGATGCCGCCGCTGGTCATGTCGCAGGAGGAGCTGCTCGGGTTTCGGCACTCGCCGTTTTACGAGAAGTCGCGGAGCCAATCGTTTCTCGCCACGCGCGGCGGCACCGACGTGGGGCGAATCACGGCGATCGTGAATGCCGGCCACATCGAGCGTTACAACGAGCAGCGGGGCTTCTTCGGCTTCTTCGAGTGCGACGATGATCCCGCCGCCGCGACGGCCCTCTTCGACGCGGCCAAGGAGTGGCTCCATGGCCAGGGCATGCAGACGATCCGCGGGCCGGTAAACCCTTCGCTCAACTACGAGTGCGGCCTGTTGATCGAGGGCTTCGATACGCCCCCCTTCTTCATGATGACGCACAACAAGCCCTATTACGCCGGGCTCGTCGAGGCCAACGGCTTCGGCAAGATCGAGGATCTCTTCGCCTTCTGGGGCAAGCTCTCGATGCTCTCGTCGCTCGATTCGAAACTGGGCGTGATGGTGGAGGGGGTGAAGGAGCGGTTCGGCGTGAAGGTCCGCCCGCTCGACCGCAGCCGCTTCGACGAGGAAGTGCGGATGTTCCTCGACATCTACAACTCGAGCCTGGGCGGCACCTGGGGCTTCGTGCCGCTCTCACCCGCCGAGGTCAAGCACATGGCGGCGAGCCTCAAGCACCTGATCGTGCCGGAGCTTGCGCTCGTGGCCGAGGTCGACGGCAAGCCGATCGGCAGCGTCTTCTGCCTGCTCGACTACAACCCGCGGATCAGGGCGATCAACGGCCGCCTCTTCCCGTTTGGCTTCCTGAAGCTCCTCTGGAACAAGAAGGCGATCAAGCGGATGCGGGCGATCAGCACGAATGTTATCCCCGAATACCAGGCCTGGGGCGTGGGCCTCGTGCTGATGGCCGCGCTCGTGCCGCAGCTCTATGCCTGGGGCATGGACGAGGTGGAGTTTTCCTGGGTGCTCGAGAGCAACCACCTCTCGAAACGCACGCTCGAGCGCGGCGGGGCGCTGGTGACGAAGAAATACCGTATTTACCAGGACGACCCGCCGCGACGCGGCGCGTCGTGAACCCCGCCAGCCAATCGTGCCACTCGCCTCCCTCCGTGACGTGACCCTGCGCTATCGCGGGCCGACGCTGCTCGACGGCATCAGCTGCACCATCGATGCCGGCCAGCGGATCGGGCTCCTCGGCCGCAACGGCGCCGGCAAGACGTCGCTGATGCGGATCCTCACTGGCGCCGTTCAGCCCGACCAAGGGGAGGTGGCGTTTGCGCCGGCCACGACCGTCGCGCTCCTGCAGCAGGACGTGCCGCAGGACCTCACGGGCCGC
>JBKDMX010000045.1:0-27017 GCA_046343855.1 Planctomycetia bacterium | reverse complement strand
CCGAATGCCGACAGCGTGCTCACGACGCGGATCGTGGCCGACACGAAGCGGATGGTGGTCGAGAGCCCGACCGACCAATCGCGGCAGGTGGAGATGAACATGCAGGCGCTCGTCACGTGGGCCGACCGCGGCGGCTCCGTGCTCGCCTCGGGCAACGTGCCACTGCCGGCGGCGAGCGTGGACGTGGGCCAGGCGGCGATGCTCGTGCCGGAATTCGGCCGCTCCGTCGTGACGACGCAGCAGGAGGCCATCATCAAGATGGCCCAGCAGATCGTCGGCCTGATGGAAGAGCCCTGGTAGGACAGGCTTCAGCCTGTCTCTCCCTGTCGCGCGCCGCTCGCAGGGGACGGTACGAGTTCCCTCGCTGTGGCCGCGGCGGCCAAACGCTCGGGATCCTCGCACCGATCCCCGGCTCGCTCGTCCTTTGGTCGTGTAAATTATCCTGCATGACCCTCCGCGATCCGACCCACTGGCAGCTGCGGAGCCGCGCGATCGCACTGCCGCGGCCGGGCGGCCGGCCGCTCGTGATGGGGATCGTCAACGTCACGCCCGACAGTTTTTCCGACGGTGGCCGGCATGATTCGGTCGAGGCGGCCGTGGCCCACGGCCTGAAGCTCGTCGCCGACGGCGCCGATATGCTCGACGTCGGCGGCGAAAGCACACGGCCCTATTCGGAGCCGGTCGCGCTTGAAGAGGAACTGCGCAGAATCAGCGAAGTCGTCAGGCGACTGGCCGCCGAGGCGGGCGTGCCCGTCTCCATCGACACGTCGAAGGCGGTCGTGGCCGAGCGGGCCGTTGCACTCGGCGCCGAGATCATCAACGACGTAACCGGCCTCGAGGGCGATCCCGACATGCTGCGGGTGGCCCGCGAAACGGGCGCCGGCATGTGCGCGATGCACATGCGGGGCACGCCGCAGACGATGCAGAACGACCCGCGCTACGACGACGTCGTTGCCGAGATCCACGCCTATCTCGCCGCCCGCCGCGACGCCCTCGTCGCCGCCGGCATCCCGCTCCAAAAACTCTGCCTCGATCCCGGGATCGGCTTCGGCAAGACCCACGCCCACAATCTCGAGCTGATGGCCCACGCGGGCCGGTTCCTCGACCTCGGCACGCCGATCCTCGTCGGCCATTCGCGGAAGGGCTTCATCGGCAAGTCGATCGAGCAGGCCCTCGGCCGCCCCGCCACGCTCGACGAGCTCGACGCCGGCACCGCCGGGGCCGCCTGCGGCCTCGCCGCCCAAGGTATCCAGATCGTTCGCGTGCACGCCGTGGGGCAGGTGCGGGCGGCGCTCGAGCTGTTTGTTACGATGCAGGGATGAACAACCTCGCCCAGCACTGCCGCGACATCGCCACCCGCGCCCGCCGCGCCGCCATAGACCTAGCCAACATTCCCGCCGCCAAGAAGGCCGCCTGTCTGAACGCGGCCGCTGATCGCATCCGCGCCGACGTCGACGCGATTCTCGCCGCCAATAAGCTCGACCTCGCCGCCGCCCCCGGCTTCGGGCTCACCGCCGCCGCGATCGACCGGCTCACGCTCGACGCCAAACGCGTCGAGGGGATTGCCGCCGGTGTCGAGGCGGTGGCCTTGCTCCCGGATCCCGTCGGCGAGGTGCTCGAGGAGACGACCCGCCCCAATGGTCTCGTCGTCAGAAAAATTCGCGTGCCGCTGGGTGTCGTCTTCTTCATCTACGAGTCGCGGCCCAACGTCACGGCCGATGCCGCGGCCGTCGCCCTCGCGGCCGGCAATGCGATCATCCTCCGCGGCGGCAAGGAGGCGGCCCATTCGAGCGGGCGGATCGTGGAGAGCATGCGGGCCGCGATCGCGGCGAGCAGCCTTCCCGCCGACTGCGTGCAGCTCGTGGATACGCCCGACCGCGAGGCTGTCGGCGAATTCCTCAAGATGGACGACCTGATCGACATCGTGATCCCCCGCGGCGGCGAGACGCTGATCCGCCGCGTCTGCTCCGAGGCGCGGATGCCGGTGCTCAAGCACTTCACGGGCAACTGCCACGTGTATGTGGACAAGGCCGCCGACCTCTCCATGGCGAAGGCGATCACCGTTAACGCCAAGTGCCAGCGGATGGGTGTCTGCAACGCGGCCGAATCGCTCCTCGTGCACCGCGACGTCGCAGCGACATTCCTGCCCGACGTCGCCGCCGCGCTCGGCGAACACAAGGTGGAGATCGTCGGCGACGATGCCACGCGGAAACTGATCCCGGCGGCTGGCGCCGCCACCGAGGCCGACTGGGCCACCGAATACCTCGGCCCGAAGATCTCCGTAGCCGTCGTCGATTCGGTCGACGCCGCGATCGACCACATCAACCGCTACGGCTCCCGCCACACCGACTCAATCGTCACGGCCGACAAAGCGGTGGCCGACCGGTTCACCGCCCGCGTCGACACAGCCGTCGTGATGGTGAATGCCAGCACGCGGTTCAACGACGGCGGCGAAATGGGGCTGGGCGCCGAGATCGGCATCTCCACCGACAAGCTCCACGCCCGCGGCCCCTGCGGCACGAAGGAACTCACGACCTACAAATTCGTCGTGCTTGGGTCGGGCCAGGTGCGGTCGTGAGTCCCGGACGCACTCGCCCAACCCGGCTTCGGGCGACCGATGTCCCGTCGCCGGACGTTCGCTACGGACATCCTGTCCTTCGCTCACTCGGAGGTGACTGCGCTACGGCAGCCATGCCACCCCTTGACACCTACGCCGGCTCCCGGGACACCGGTCGCCCGAAGCCTCCCGTTTTGGTAGGACGGGCTTCAGCCTGTCTGCTTTGCCTCTTTGTGATGTGTATGCATACCACCAACGCAGCCGAACCGCCCGCCGATCCCCATCTCTGGCTCGAGGACGTGACGGGTGAGAAACCGCTCGAGTGGGCGCGGGCGCGGAATGCCGAGAGCGTGAAGTCGCTTGCCGAATCAGAGCAGTTCAAACAGCTCGAGACGCGGATTCGGTCGATTCTCGATTCGAAGGACCGGATCCCGATGATCTCGAAGATCGGTGACCGGTTCTACAACTTCTGGCGCGATGCAAAGAACCCGAAGGGGCTCTGGCGCCGAACCACGCTCGCGGAATACAGGAAGCCCGAGCCGCAGTGGGAGACGGTGCTCGATCTCGACGCGCTCGCGGTGGCCGAAAACGAAAACTGGGTGTGGCACGGGGCGACGGTGCTCCAGCCGGAGGACCGCTTGTGCCTCGTGTCGCTCTCGCGCGGCGGCGCCGATGCGGATGTCGTCCGCGAGTTCGACCTCGAGAAGAAGGCGTTCGTCGCCGGGGGCTTTGCGCTCCCCGAGGCGAAGAGCAGCGTGGCCTGGCGCGACGAGCAGAGCCTGTTCGTGGCCACCGACTTCGGGCCCGGATCGCTCACGACGTCGGGCTATCCGCGGACGGTGCGGGAATGGCGGCGGGGCGAGGACCTGGCGAAGGCGAAGGTCGTCTACGAAGGCAAGGCCGACGACATGAGCGTCGGGGCCTATCGCGATCTCACGCCCGGCTTCGAACGCGACTTCGTGCACCGGCAGATCACGTTTTGGACGAACGAACTGTTTCTGCGCCGAGGCGAACGGCTCCTGAAGATCGAGAAGCCCGACGATGCCAATGCCTCCGTCCATCGAGAGTGGCTGCTCGTCGAACTGCGGAGCGACTGGCAGGCCGGCGGCACAACGTGCAAGGCGGGCAGCCTGCTGGCGGCCGACTTCGAGCGGTTTCTCGCCGGCGACCGCACGCTGCACGTGCTCTTCGAGCCGACGGAACGCACGTCGCTCGCCGGCTTCTCCACGACGAAGAACCACGTCGTCATCACGACGCTCGACAACGTGCGCAACAGGCTCTATGTGCTCGCATTTCGCGACGGCCAGTGGCGGCGCGAACCGCTGCCGGGCGTGCCCGAGATCGGCACGGGCAGCGCGATCCCGGTCGATGATATCGAGGGCGACGACTTCTTCCTCGTCACATCCAGTTCGCTCGAGCCCTCGACGCTGGCGCTCGGCACGGTGGGCGCTGCGGCTCCCGAGCGGCTCAAGCAGGCGCCCGCGTTTTTCGACGCGCGAGGGCTGGCCTTGAGCCAGCACGAGGCTGTCTCGAAGGACGGCACGCGAGTGCCATACTTCCAGATCGGCCCGGCGGATCTCCCGCTCGACGGCACCACGCCGACACTCCTCTACGGCTACGGCGGCTTCGAGATTCCGCTCCTCCCGGGCTACGAGCCGGTGGCCGGCGCGGCCTGGCTCGAAAAGAAAAACGTCTACGTGATCGCCAATATCCGCGGTGGCGGGGAATTCGGCCCGGCCTGGCATCAGGCGGCGCTGAAGGAGAAGCGGCCGCGGGCCTACGAAGACTTCATCGCGGTGGCGGAAGACCTCGTTCGCAGGAAGGTGACGTCGCCTGCGCATCTCGGCGTGAAGGGGGGCAGCAACGGCGGCCTGCTCGTGGGCAACATGTATTGCATGCGGCCCGACCTCTTCGGCGGCGTCGTCTGCCAGGTGCCGCTGCTCGACATGCGGCGGTTTCACACGCTGCTCGCCGGCGCGAGCTGGATGGGGGAATACGGCAACCCGGACTCCCCTGAGGAGTGGCGGTTCATTCGTGGCTTCTCCCCCTATCACAACGTCGACAAGGCACAGCAGCATCCGCCGATCCTGATCACCACGAGCACCCGCGATGACCGCGTGCACCCCGGCCACGCCCGCAAGATGACGGCGCTGTTGATGGAGCAGGGGAAGGACGTGCTGTACTACGAAAACATCGAGGGCGGCCACGGCGGCGCGGCCGACAACAAGCAGCGGGCGTTCATGGACGCGCTCGGCTGGACGTTTCTCGACCGCGAGTTACGGTAGGACAGGCTTCAGCCTGTCCTACGCACGCCAGAGGCGTACGCCACATGGAGCGAGGCGGGGATCGGCGGAACGTCGACGAGCATTTGGACCGAGTCTTCGAGGGCCACCGCGAGGCGACTTCTGCCGTCCCCGGCGAGCGGCGCGTCACGGATAGCGACAGGCTGAAGCCTGTCCTACCGGGGGAGACGCGAGCCGAGGGAATGGAGGAGGCAATCGGTGGCGGTCTACCTTCGGCACCGGTCGCTGCAGTAGCGGACCTGCTCCCAGCAGCGCTCCCATTTCTTGCGCCACGTGAACGGCCGGCCGCAGGTGGTGCAGATCTTGGCGGGGCGGTCGGCCCCGCGCTTCAGGCGGTCTTTGCTGCGGCCCATCCGCGCGGCTCCGGGAGGCCCCCGACCCGGCCCGGCCCGCGCGGGCCCTGCGGCAACGCGATCACGCGGACGGCCTCGATGAGCATCACGACGGCGAGTGCCAGGAGCACGGCGCCCGCCCACGGCACCGGGTCGGCCGGCAGCACGAAGCCGGATGCATCGCGAAACCTCGGCAGCGTCATGCTCGCGAGCGCCCAGGTGCTCATGGCATACATGAACGCGGTCGGCAGCCCGGTGACCACCCAGACCCACGTCTCACGGCGGGTCCGCCAGAGCCAGACCGTCACGCCCAGGAGCGTGAGCGCCGCGAGCAATTGATTGCTCGCGCCGAAGAGGCTCCAAAACGTCTTCCAGACCGGGACGGCGTTGCCATTGCCATCGAGCTGCGGCCGCAGCAGAAAGAGCATCGGCACGCCGGCCGTGAGCACGGTGCCGAGCCACGCCCCCGCCTTGCCTGTCATGCCGGTGAGTTCCTGGACGATGTAGCGGCCGAGCCGCGTGCAGACGTCGAGCGTGTCGTAGACGAACGTCGTGAACGCGGTGAGGGCGAAGGAGACGCCGATCGCCGTCGGCACACCGAGGATCTCGAGGAACCGGCCCAGACCAAGGGCATAGATGAAGTTGGGCGGTTGATTGGCCCGGGGATCGTCCCCCGCGAGCACCATCACGCAGCAGAGGCTGACGATCGCGACCATCGCCTCGAGCAGCATCGTGCCGTAGCCGATCGGCTTCGCATCGGTCTCGCGGCGCAATTGCTTGCTCGTGGTGCCCGAAGCGATCAGCGAATGGAATCCCGAGCAGGCGCCGCAGGCGATCGTGATGAAGAGCATCGGGATCAGGTCGCCCGCCTTCGCCGTCTGCCAGCTGGTGAATGCCGGGTATTGCACCGACGCATCGCCGGCGACGAGCCGGTCGCTCAGGATCAGCCCGATCGCCGCCCCGGCCAGCGCCACGTAGAGAAAGCAGCCGCCCAGGTGGCCGCGTGGCTGGAGGAGCATCCACATCGGCAGCATCGCCGCACCGACACAGTAGACGAGCAGCAAGACGCCCCAGACCTTCTGCGCGGTGATGTCGGTCGTGCCGAGGGCCTGCGCGAGGTCGAATGGCATCCGTTGGCCGACCCAGATCGCGAGGCCCACGAGCGGCAGGAAGACCGCGGTGGCCAGCCAGAGCGGCATCGTCAGATACCGCATGCAGACGCCCATCACGACCGGCAGCACGAGATAGAGCAGGCTCGACGTCGCAATGCCGCCGCCCGATACGGACTCGCCGTTTTCGAGCGTCTGCCGACCGATGAAGCTCGAGGCGGTGATGTCGGTGAAGGCCACGATGATGTAGACCAGCGCGATCCAGACGAACGTGAGAAAGAGCAGGTAGCCGCGGCGGCTCATGTGGTCGCGGACCACCTCGGCGATCGAGCGGGCCTTGTGGCGGATCGAGGCCGTGAGCGCGGAAAAATCGTGCACGCCGCCGATGAAGATGCTGCCGATGAGGATCCAGAGGAGCGCCGGCAGCCAGCCAAACGCCACGCCCGCGAGGATCGGCCCGACGATCGGGCCGGCCGCCGCGATCGCCGAGAAGTGCTGCCCCATCAGGAGCTGCGGCGGGATTGGTTCGTAGTCGACGTCGTCGCGGAGCGTGACGGCCGGCGTGGGCTCCGCGTCGTCGAGCCGAAAGAGCCGCGCGAGGATGCCGCCGTAGACGCGGTAGGCGAGGGCGAGCACCAGGGCGCTTGGCACAAGGATCGCAAGCAGGCTCATCGGCAGTCCCTTCTTCGGAGGCTCTGGAAAACGTGCGGCCGCGAGCGGCGGGGCTTCCGGTCCGCCGCGGATTGCATCATCATGGCCGATCCACAGAAAGCCGTCGAATTCGGCCCGCAATCCACGCCAGAGCGAAGGGAGTCGAGCAGCATGGCCGCATCCTCACACGAAACCGTCGTCATCATCGGTAGCGGGCCCGCCGGCTGGTCGGCCGCGACCTATGCCGCCCGCGCCCAGCTCAAGCCGCTGGTCTACGAGGGGGCGATCTCGGAGAAGAACCGGATGGCCGGCACGCTCCCGCTCGGCCAGCTCGCCCTCACGAGCGAAGTGGAAAACTACGCCGGCTTCCCCCACGGCAATCTCGGGGCGTTTCTCGATTCCGCCCTGCCACCGGCTCGGCGGCAGATGATGGCGCCCCACGCCGGCGAGGGCGTGACGGGCCCCGAGCTCATGGAGCTCATGCGCCAGCAGGCCGTCAACATGGGCACACGGATCATCACCGACGACATCGTGAAGGTCGATTTCTCGAAGCGGCCCTTCAAGCTCTATCCGAGCGAAGGGGGCATGGTCGAGGCGGCATGCGTGATCGTGGCCACGGGTGCCAGCGCCAACTGGCTCGGCCTGCCGAGCGAGGAGCGTTTCAAGAACCGGGGCGTGAGCGCCTGCGCCGTCTGCGACGGGGCACTGCCGCGGTTCCGCAACAAGGAGCTCGTGGTCGTCGGCGGCGGCGATTCGGCCGTCGAGGAGGCGACGTACCTGACGAAGTTTGCGAGCACGGTGCACCTGGTTCACCGCCGCGACGCCCTCCGGGCCTCGAAGATCATGGCGCAGCGGGCCCACGACGACAAAAAAATCAAGATCCACTTCAACACCGCCCTCGCCGAAGTGCTCGGCGACGATGCGAAGGGCGTGACGGGCGTGCGGCTGGAGAGCACGACCGAGAAGGGCAAGGAAGAGAAGATCGACGTGGCGGGCGTCTTCCTCGCCATCGGCCACACGCCGAACACGGCCTTTCTCGACGGCCAGCTCGAGCTCACGCCGAAGCAATACATCGTCTGGAAAAAGCACTTCCGCACCGACACGAGCGTGGAGGGCGTGTTCGCGGCGGGCGACGTGGCCGACGATCACTACCGCCAGGCGATCTCCGCCGCCGGCACCGGCTGCATGTCGGCCCTCGACGCCGAACGCTGGCTCGCCGCCCAGGGCATTCATTCGTAGGACAGGCCTCTGTGCCTGTCATGGCCGCCCTCCAGACAGGCGGAGACGCCTGTCTTACTATTCCGGTAGGGCACGAAAAAACCCGGCCGGGAGAGGGCTCCCGGCCGGGTGAGTTTTCATCAGCAGGCTGACGTTCTTGCTGACAGGCTGAAGCCTGTCCGACCTGACCTAAAAGCCGACGTAGGTCACGCAGATGTCGCCGCACTTCTGGAAGCGGATGATCACCGAGCAGCCGCAGCCATAGTCATACTTGACCTGGCCGCAGCCGAAGAGCGTGCACCGCGAGGTCTCGCACGGGCAGCCCTGGCAGCAGGCAGGGAGGCACACCGGCACATTCACCGTGCAGCAGGTCTCCGGGCTCGTCGGGGTGAGCACCGTCTGGTAGGTCGGCTCCTCGCAGCAGCCCTTGGCGCACTTGTGCTTGTGGGCGTGCTTGTGGCGATACTTGATGCAGGGATTCGTCGGACAGCAGGTTTCGGCACCGCAGCCGGGCTCGAAGCCGCACGAGGGCTCGATGGCACAGGCCGGCTCGAACGCGCTGCAGCCGGGCTCGGCGGCACAGCTGGCCTCCGGGGCGGCGCAGGTGGGATCGAGATGACGACGGTGGTGGCCGAAGCCGGCATCGGCCGGCGTGGCGACGAGCAGAGTGAAAGCGGCGGCGAGCGCGCCGACGGTGAACAGGCGGATCATGAGAGAAGACTCCTTGTCGCAGAGACTGGGGGCCGCGGACGGTTTAGGCGGAGCCCGTCCACGGGTGAAGCCGGGATGCGGCCCAAGGCTTCCCTCAACTCTGGCACACGCCCGCGGGTTGTCAAAAAAACCCGTTTTGCCCGGGAAAGTAGACCGCTTGCTCCGCAAGCGGATCTCCCGCACGCGAGCCATGGTTGGCATCGCGACGGCTCACGGGCGGCAGAAGCTCTGAGTCCGCCGTTCCAACGGCGGAAGGGCGCGTCGCGGTGGCCCTCGCGGACTCGGTCCAAATGCTCCGCGAGCTTCCGCCGACCCGCTTGCCTCGTCCAGCGTAGTCCGCTTGCTCCGCAAGCGGGTTTTTCGAAGATCCGCTTGCGGAGCAAGCGGTCTACGCGCGAAGCGGTCCGCCCGAGTTCACGCCATCATCGCGCGGAAGCGGTCGAAGAGGTAGGCGGAGTCGTGCGGGCCGGCGGCGGCTTCGGGGTGATACTGCACGCTCGCGGCCTTCGCCGTCTTGTGCCGCACGCCCTCGATCGTGCCGTCGTTGAGATTGCGGTGGGTCACCACGAGCTCCGGCGGGAGCGTGGCCTCGTCCACCGCGAAGCCGTGGTTCTGCGACGTGATCTCCACCTTGCCGGTTTCGAGATCCATCACCGGCTGATTCGCGCCGCGATGGCCAAACTTGAGCTTGAACGTCTTCGCGCCGCAGGCGAGCGAAAGCAGCTGGTGCCCGAGGCAGATCCCGAAGATCGGCACCTTGCCGACGAGATCGCGGACCGTGGCCACGCAGTAATCGAGCACCTCGGGGTCGCCGGGGCCGTTGGAAAGAAACACGCCGTCGGGCCCGAGCGCGAGCACCTCGGCCGCCGTCGCCTTTCCGGGCAACACGGTCACGCGGCAGCCGGTGCTCGCCAGATGACGGGCGATGTTCCACTTCATGCCGTAGTCGAGCGCGACCACGTGCTTCTCGCCGGCGAACGACTGCTTGCCGGGGTACTCGCCGCCCACCGTCGGCTGCGGCAGTGGCTCACCCCAGGCGTCGAGACGCTCCGTCCACTCGCTCGTGCGATCCGGCATCACCTCGCGAACGAGGTCGCGGCCCACGAGCGGCGGCGCCCCCTTGGCCATCGCGACGAGTTTTTCGCCGTCGAGCACCTCGCTCGAGAGCACGCCCGTCATCGCGCCGCGGATCCGCAGCCGCCGCACGAGCGCCCGCGTGTCGATCCCGGCGATGCCGACGACACCGGCCTTCGCGAGGTAGTCGCCGAGCGTGCCTTCGGCCGTGAAGTTGCTCGCCACCCGGCTCGCCTCGCGAACCACGAAGCCGGCCATCTGGAGCTTGCCGCTCTCGACGTCGGCGTGATTGACGCCGTAGTTGCCGATCTGCGGCGCCGTCATCGTGAGGATCTGGCCGCGGTACGACGGGTCGGTCAGGATCTCCTGATACCCGGTCATCGACGTGTTGAAGCAGACCTCGCCGGAGACGGTGCCGGTGGCGCCAAACGACTCGCCGAAATAGACCGTGCCATCCTCGAGAGCCAGTGCTGCACGCGCCACGACGTCGGGTCTCCTATCCTTGGGGTTGGCCCCATGATAGCGGCGCCACGCAGGTCCAAAAGGGTGGGCCCGGAAAGTAGACCGCTTGCTCCGCAAGCGGGTTACTTTCGACAGGCTGAAGCCTGTCCTACCGTTGGCAGGCTGAAGCCTGCCAACTACCCGCGGGGATCGCGGACGGTGCCGGCGAAGAGGATCGTGCCCGTGGCCCGTTCGATGATCGCCCAGGCGAAGGGGCGGTCGGCCCGAACGACGAGCGGCTCCTCGGGCGAGGGCGCCGCGCTCCTCACGCCGATGGCCACACCCGTGGCCGCGGCGGCCTCGGTGCCCTCTTCGGTCACGTCCACGAAGCCCTCGTGCACGATCGCCGACACGAGCAGTTCGCGCGTGCCGTCGATGCCGGAGAAGTCGGCCACGCCCCCTTCGAATGCCTGCCGCATCCCCATCGCCATGAGCGGCTCCTTGAGCGAAAGCGGCGAGCGGGCCGTCCACCGCGGCAGCGCGAGATTCACTGGCCGCGAGACGAGCGACTTCTGCCCGTTCGTCTCCCACGAATCGCGCCAGTGGCTGTCGAGGCCGGCGACCACCTGATCGAGGCCGTCCACGGCGTCGGGCACGACGACCATCATGGCGAGCCGATTGCCGGCATACGGGATCTCGCAGGCCGTGGCCGCGTGGCCCGCCACGCTCACCTTGCCGGCGGTCATCCGACCGTAGCGATGCATGAAGGGCACGTCGGCCTTCTGTCCGCCTGCGAGCAGGAATGGCTCGGGGCGAGTGGCCGACTTGTCGAACGGCTCGGCCCACGGGCCCTTGAAATAGATCGCGTTGGTGAGCACCAGTCGCGTGAGCGGGTCGATCGAACCCGATTTCATCAGTTCGGGAATCCTGCCCTCGGTCTGATCGCTCACCCACTTGTTGACTTCCGCCCGCGCGGCCTCGCTCGCGCCGGCGAAATCGACCTCGCCGGCGGCGGCGTTGTGCCGCTCCTTCAAGAGCGTCGTGAAGGCCGGGTCGATCTGCTTGCCGCGCTGCAGCCAGAGGCGGTTGGCCCGCTCGAGCGTGATGTGCTGCCCCTTCGCGATCTTGAACGTGCTGCGGAGGCTCTCCACGGCCCCGGCCAATTGCTCGCGGTCATCCGGCATGCCGAGCACCGCGGCGATTTCCGCGGCCGTGCCGCCGCGGGCGCCGGCGTGGGTCATCGCCAAGGCGCCCCAGACGCTTGCCGGCGAGAGGATGACGTTGCCGTTGCCGCTCGTCCGCACGAGATCCCAGGCCATCTTCGCGATGCCTTCCGAAACGGCGGTGCCCGATGAAGGATCGCCCGCGGTGAGGCGGGCAGACCCCGTGGCCGTCCAGGCCAGGGCGATCGACAGGGCAATGGCAAACAGACGATTCATGGCACTCCTCTTTCGCGCGCGGTCATTGCCGCCCGATCATGACAGCAATCCGCCTTCCCGGTGCGGACATCGCCAGCGTAGCGAGTTTTCCCACCGGCACCCAAGCGCGATTCGCCACCTTTCGCGTCGTCCGCGGAACGGCGATTTCGACGATTTCCAGCGAGATTTTGTGGTGGGTGACCGTGTGGGTGATCCTGCCCAGCTTGCGCCGCTTGCCGGGGCCGAATGCGGCGAGTGATTTCGGCGAGGCGGCCCTCGGAAAATCCCACAGGCCGGCCCACCATTCCCCCTCGCCGCGCCGCTCCACGAGCACGCGATCCCCTTGTCGGAGGACGACGGCGATCTCGCGGATGTCTGTGGTTTGTCTGCGCGCGGCCCGCGCGGGGATCGCGGCCGTGCGGCCGGTGTGATGCGCCACGCAGAGCCGAACCAGCGGGCACTGCGTGCAGAGCGGCCGGTCGGGCGTGCAGACGAGCGCGCCCAGATCCATGAGCGCCTGATTGAACGTGCCGGGGCCCTCGTCGGGCACGAGGCGTTCGGCGATCTCCCAGATCGGCGCATCGCCACCGGGGCCGTCGAGCCGCGCGGCATGACCGAAGAGCCGCGCGATCACACGCCGAGAGTTCGCCTCCACGATGGGGGCGGGCTCGTCGAACGCGATCGAAAGAATCGCGCCGGCGGTGTAGCGGCCGATCCCCGGCAGGCCGCGCAGCCCCTCGAGGCTCCGCGGAAACCGGCCGCGATGCTCCGCCACGATCTGCTTCGCGGCCGCATGAAGCTGCCGCGCGCGACGGTAGTAGCCGAGGCCCTCCCAGAGCCTGAGCACGTCGTCTTCGTCGGCCGCCGCAAGCATCCGCACGGTCGGAAACGCCGCGATGAACCGGGTGAAATACACCTTCACCCGCTCCACCTGCGTCTGCTGGAGCATGATCTCGCTCACCCAGACACGGTAGGGATCGCGCGACCGCCGCCAGGGCAGATCGCGGCGGGCCCGGGCATACCAGGCCACCAGCGGTGGGCTCACCCTGCCGGCGGCTGGCGGCCGCGCCCGGCGGCCTTCGACCTTCACGTTGCCCGTCGCCACGACTGCCCCTTGCAAACAGGTTTTTGGTGCGTTCCAACGGAAGGAGTGTAGCGTTCTTCCTCGGCCGCCACGGCAAGGCACCATGTCCGAAAAACTCAGCGTCAAAGAACACGAGACGCCTGCGGGCAAGGCCTGGGAGTTGATCCATCCGCGGTGCGCCCGCCGGCGCCGCGAGGACATCGAGGAGGTGGAGGCGATGGTGGAGGCGGGGGAGATCGAGATCGCCCGCGACGAGCTCGTGTGGCTCTTGTCGGAATGCCCCGACCACCTCGACGCGCACGTGCAGCTCGGCCTCATCGCGCTCGAGGACGGCGACCCGAAGCTCGCCCGCGGCCACTTCGGCCGCGCCTACGAACTCGTCTTCAAGGCGCTCGAGGCGGCGGGCAACCCGCAGCCCCTTCCCTACGCGTTTTCCGGCAATCGCCCCTTCCATGAGGCGGCGAAGGGGCTCGTGCACTGCCTGCTCGAGACGGGCCGGCAGTCGATGGCCCGCGACGTCTGCCGGCGGATCGCCCCGCTCGACCCGTCCGACCCGCTCGGCATCCAGCGGCTTGCGACGGCGCCGGCGAAACCGCGGGAGCCGAAGCCATGAAAGTGCCGGCGCGGTTCATCGTGCTCGAAGGCATCGACGGCGCCGGCAAGAGTTCGCAGATCGCGGCGCTCGCGGCATGGCTCGGTGAACGGGGCCGCGAGGTCGTCACCTGCCGCGATCCCGGATCGACGCCGGCAGGCGATGCGATCCGCGCGATCCTGCTCGATCGCCACGATCTCGAACTCGCACCCACCGCCGAGATGATGCTCTACATGGCGGCACGGGCGCAGTTGGTGAGCCAGGTGATCCGGCCGGCCCTCGAACGCGGCGCGTGGGTCGTCTCCGATCGTTACGTGCTTTCCAACATCGTCTATCAGGGGCATGCCGGCGGCATCGATCCCGAGGTCATTCGCGGCGTGGCCGACGTGGCCACCGGCGGCCTGCATCCCGATCTCGTGATCGTGCTCGACGTCGATCTCGAGACCTCGGCGCGGCGGCTCGATCGGCCGCTCGACAAGCTCGAGAATCGTGGCGACGGCTACCGGCGCCGCGTGCATGCGGGCTACCATGCGGAGGCGGTGCGGAGCCCGGGCGGCGTGGTGCTGGTCGATGCGACCGGCGGCATCGACGAAGTCGCCGCGCGAATCCGCCGCGTGGTCGCCGAACGCTTCGCGGAGCTGGCCTGAGCCATGGCATGGCAGGGAATCGAAGGGCATGACGCGGTCGTCGACGCCTTCGTGAAGGCGGAGGCCAAGGGCCGCGTCGCCGGATCGTATCTCTTCATCGGGCCCGAGGGGATCGGCAAGTCGTCGTTCGCGCGGAAGCTCGGAAAGGCGCTCACCTGCGCCCAGCCCAGGCCCGGTCTCCTGCCCTGCGATGCCTGCGCATCCTGCGTGCAGGCCGAGGCGGGGAGCCATCCCGACATCGACATCGTGCAGAAGCCGGAAGACCGCGCGACGATTCCGCTCGATGCCTTCATCGGCGATGCCGACCACCGCATGCGGGAAGGGCTCTGCTGGCGGATCCTCCTGCGGCCGGCGCTCGGCGGCCGCAAGGTGGCGATCATCCTCGACGCCGACCTGCTTTCCGACGAGGCCGCCAACTGCCTGCTCAAGACGCTCGAGGAGCCGCCGGATGGCGCGGTGATGATCCTCGTGGGCACGGCGCTCGAGCGGCAATTGCCGACGATCCGCTCGCGCTGCCAGATCGTGCGGTTTCGGCCGCTCGCCCCCGATGCGGTGCTGAGGATTCTGGCCCGTGAGACGGAGGCCGAGCCTGTCGGTGAGGCACGCCTGCGATCGATCGCGGCCGCGGCCGACGGCAGCCTCGCGCGGGCCCGCATGCTCCTCGATCCGGCGCTGGGGGAGTTTCGCGGCCGGCTCCTGACGCTGCTCGCCGAGCGGCCGCTGCGCGGTGTCGATCTCGCCCGCGAGACGCTCGCCATTGTCGAGGCGGCCGGCAAGGATGCGGCGCCGCGACGGGCCCGGCTGCGGCTCGTCTTTTCCCAGGCTATCGACTACCTGCGGGCCGTGCTGCGGCGACACGTGGCGGGAGATGTGCCCGCCGATCCGGTCGTCGCGCGGGCGGTCGAGGCCTGGAGTGGCGATGACGAGGATGCCTCGGTGGCGCTTGCCCACACGCTCGACTCCCTTGATGCGATCGATCGCAACGCCAACCTCACGATCCTCGTCGATGCCTGGACGGCGATTCTCGAAGAGCCGCGGCTTGCCCATCCTGCCTGAAGCCGCCGCCCCCCGCGGCTGCCCTCGCTCGCGAGGATTTCCCGCGTGAAATCGACCGTTGGCAGACCGTGACGGCAGGCCTTTGGCGGAATCGATTTTTCGGGTCGTACCCGTCGATCCACCTGTGCGGGCGAAGCGAGTCTTCGCCCAACGCTGCATTCACTCGATCGATCGCCGGATCGATCGCAGGATTCACGGGGGCGGGGAATGGCCGACAAACGCGCCGGATCGATCTTTGTCTCGTCGTTCGTCGCCGGCCTCCTGCTCACGGCAGGCATCTTCGCGCCGCGGGCCTGGGAGCCGGTACCGGAGCCCTACTTCGGCCTCGAAGAGCCAGTGATCGACGCGCCGGCGCAGCCGATGCCCGCGCCGCGGACCGCCGAGCGGCTCGCGCTGAACGACACTCAAACCATCAGCCCCGGGGCGGCCGCCGCGATGGGCTCGGCACTGTCTGGAGCGCCTGCGCTTGCTCGAGCGCCTGCGCTTGCCGCCGCGCCGGCGAGTTCCGCTCCGGTCGTGACGCCGATTCCCGAGCCCACCGCGCCGGTGACGGCCGTGCCGGCACTGCCGACCACGTCAGCGCCGCCGAGCGGTCCTCGAAGCGATGCTCCGATCACCGAGGTTCAGCCGGTTGAGGAGGTTCAGCCGGTTGAACCGGCCCCGGCACCGTCGCAGCCGGCTCAGCAACCTCAGCCGGTGGACGAATCGCTGCGCGCGCTTGTCATTCGGGTGCAGACAGCCAGACCGCCCGCTGAGCCGTTGCAAGCGCTCCCGGCACCGAGTCGGCTGCCCGAACCTCCCTCCGAGGCCGGCCCACTCGCAGAGGTTCGATCACTGCCGGGCGCCGGCTCGATGGCGCACGAATCGCTCGGCAGTGCACCATTGCCCGGCGATGAGTGGGTCGATCCGGACAGCGTGAACTGGTCCGATGCGCCGGCAGGCACCGCGCGGCCAACGCCCGCGGCCGCGCCGGTGCCCCGAATCGGACTTCGCGGACCGGGGACAGGCGGTCTTCGCGGGGAGGCGGCACGTCCGCGGCTGCGGGTGGCCGAACGCCTGCTCGGCCGCGACCGCGTTGCGATCGCCGATTCCGTCGGTGGGCCGGCGCCGGCCATGCCCGCGCCGCAGCAACCGCCGAACATCAAGGTCTGGCCCGTGGCGGTGAAGCTCAGCCACCAGCTTGAACAGATCGCCTCGACCGCGGCTGCGGCCGAAGGCGCGGCCGCCGGGCCGTGGGCAACCGAGGCGAGCGGGCGGCTGAGAGCCGTCGCGGCCACCGCCGGCCCCGGGGATCCGGCAGCCGAGACCGTGCTCGTCACGCTCGGCGAATCGGTGCATGCCGGCATGGGGATCGCCGATTCGACCGCCGATCACGCGAGCGCCTCGATCGTCAGGCGCGCAGCGCTCGCGCTTGCCCGTCGCGTGGCTGTGTGGCGGTCGGCCGCCGGGCTCTTCGCCGTGATCAACGGACCGCCCGCCGGAGCCGTCACAGCCCCCGTCGACGCCGCCGCACACGCCACGATCGCGATGGAGACGGCCAAGTTGCTCGACTCGATCGAACGGTTTGAAGTGTCACTCGCGCCGGCGGATGCGGCGCTGGCGGCGACGGCGCTGGCGGCGCTCGAGGCCACGGGCCATCCCGGCACGCCCGGCGTGGCGAAGGCCGTCCGCGATCACTACCTCTCGGCGAATGTCCGCGTCGCCGTGCAGCAGCCGTTCCTGGAGAAGATGCTTCCCGAGACGACGGTGATGACGGGGCCGGTGGATGAAATCGTGATGGGGCGGAAGGTGCGGGGCACCCGCACGGTCGAGCGATCGACGACGGTCCGCTTCACGCCCGACTCCGATGAAATCTGCTTCGATCTCGAGGTGCATGGCGACGTGTCGAGCCGCACGGTCACCGATGCGGCGGGAGTCTCGCTCACGTCTCACGGCGATTCGTCGTTCACGGTTCGCAAGCCGATCAAGATCTGCTCCGAGGGCCTCCTCTTTGGCAATGCAACGGGCATCGCCTCGAACCGCACCCAGCTGGCCAATGTGCAGACGAGCTTCGATTCGGTGCCGATCATGCGGTCGGTCGTGCGCAACATCGTGCGGAATCAGCACGACGAAAACCTGCCGCAGGCCAATCGCGAGGTGATCGACCGGATCATCAATACCTCGTGCCGGGAGGTCGATGCCCAGTCGGAACCGAAGTTTGCGGAGATCGCGGAGCGGATTCGCGAGCGGGTCTGGTCGCCGATGGTGCGGCTCGGCCTCGAGCCCACGCCGGTGGGGATGGAGACGACGCCCACGACCGCCACGCTCCGCCTGCGGCTGGCGGGCGCCGACCAACTCGCCGCCCACACGCCGCGGCCGCGGACGCCGGCCGACGCGATGCTCAGCCTGCAGGTGCACGACTCGACGATCAACAACGCCCTCGAGCGGCTCGAACTCGGCGGCCGGCGGCTCTCGCTCGAGGAGCTGATGCGCGTGATGTGCGACCGCCTCGGGGCCGAGCAGCGGATCCCGGACGATTTGCCGGAGGGAGTGACCGTCTCGTTTGCGAAGGTGCAGCCGCTGCGGGTGGAGTGCCGCGATGGGCTGGTGCATGTGCGGGTAACGCTCGACGCGATCGAGAGCGGCCGCCGCAACTGGTATGACATCGTCGCGCATGTGGCCTACAAGCCGTCGCCCGTCGCGCCGCAGGTCTTCCTCGAGCGCGAGGGGCCGGTGCAGCTCAGCGGGCCGGGGCATCAGGGGCGGATCGAGTTCGCCCTGCGGACGATCTTCAGCAAGGTCTTTCCGAAGGAGCGGCCGATCCCGCTGCTGCCGGAGCGCATGGTCGAAAACCCGCGGCTCGCCGGCATGCATGCCGTGCAGACCGTGAGCACCGACGGCTGGTTTTCGCTCGCCTTGGGGCTGCGCGAGCCAGGTGCCGTCGCCGCCGAGCGCGTGAAGACCGCCGGCGACCGCCGCAAACCCCTCTTCCGGTAAACCGCTCCCGACGCAGCCGTCTTCCGTCGCCGCCGAATCGCCCTACACTGGCCCTCGGAGGTGACGTATGCCGACGCAGCAGTTTCGTGCCGAATCCGACAGCATGGGCGAGGTGCAGGTGCCCGCCGACCGTTACTGGGGCGCCCAGACCGAGCGCTCGCGTGACAACTTCAAGATCGGTGTCGATCGATTCCAGTGGGGCCGAGCGGTGAAGCGGGCCCTCGGCATCCTCAAGAAGTCGGCGGCGCTGGCCAACGGCGAGCTCGGCCAACTGCCCCCCGACACCGTCAAACTGGTCGTGCAGGCGGCCGACGAGGTCATCGCCGGCACGCTCGACGACCACTTCCCGCTCGTCGTCTTCCAGACCGGCAGCGGCACGCAGTCGAACATGAACGCCAACGAGGTGATCTCGAACCGTGCGATCGAGATCGCAGGCGGCGTGATGGGCTCGAAGAAGCCGGTCCATCCCAACGACGACGTCAATCGCGGGCAGTCGTCCAACGACACCTTCCCCACCGCGATGCACATCGCCGCCGTCGAGGTGATCCACGACCGGCTCTTGCCGGCCGTCCGCAGCCTCCGCGACGTCTTCGCGGCGCTCGAGAAGCGGTATGCCGACATCGTGAAGATCGGCCGGACGCACCTGCAAGATGCCACCCCGATCACGCTCGGCCAGGAGATCTCGAGCTGGCGGGCCCAGCTCGACGACCGCATCCAGGCGGTGGAGCGGGCGATGCCCGGCCTCTATGACCTCGCCATCGGCGGCACGGCCGTCGGCACGGGGCTCAACGCGCATCCGCGGTTTGGCGATGTGGCGGCGTCATACATCGCGAAGGAGACCGGCCATCCGTTCGTGTCGGCGCCGAACAAGTTCGCGGCGCTCGCCGCTCACGACGCCATGGTCGACGTGAGCGCTGCCGAGCGCGGGCTGGCCATTGCGCTCTTCAAGATCGCCAGCGACATCCGGCTCCTGGCTTCCGGGCCGCGGTGCGGCATCGGCGAGATCTCGATCCCGGAAAACGAGCCGGGCAGCTCGATCATGCCGGGAAAGGTGAATCCCACGCAGTGCGAGGCGATGACGATGGTCTGCGTGCAGGTCTTCGGCAACGACGCCGCGGTGGCCTTCGCCGGCTCGCAGGGGCATTTCCAGCTCAACGTCTTCAAGCCGCTGATGGTGCACAACGTGCTCGAGAGCGCTGACCTGCTCGCCGATGCCTGCGATTCGATGCGGATCCACTGCGCGACCGGCATCGAGCCGAACCTCGCCCGCATCAAGCATCATCTCGACGATTCGCTGATGCTCGTGACGGCCCTCAACACCCACATCGGCTACGAGAAGGCGGCGAAGATTGCAAAGAAGGCCCACGTCGAGGGCACGAGCCTGAAGGCAGCGGCCGTCGCCCTGGGCTACGTCACGCCCGAGCAATACGACGAATGGGTCGTGCCGGTGGAAATGACGCGGCCGCTGGCGACATAACACCGACGCCGGCTCGCCTCGACTCGTTCACTCGACCAACCCGGCTTCAGGCTCCCCGTACCCCGTCGCCGGACGTTCGCTGCGGCCCTCCAGGCCTTCGCTCACTCGGATGCCGCCTACGCTTCGCCCTCCAGGCTGCGCTTGGCGGCATACGCCGGCTCCCGGGATACGGGGAGCCCGAAGCCTCGCCGATTTCCGCTTAGGAAGGCACGGGGCTGCCCATGCCCCGTGAGCCGGGCTATGGGAGCAAGCGAAGCCAGGGATGGCGAAGCGCCGCGGACATGCAGAGAGCAGATGCCTGGAGGGCATCTGCGAACGTCCGGCGATGGGGCATGGGCAGTCGCGTGCCGGTTGGGCGAGTGATGCCCGCCGCGGCTGCAGGAGCCGCTGATGGGCCCCTGCAGCCGACAGGTCATATCGCCGCGCCGGCGGTCTCGCCGGTGCGGATGCGGATCACGTCGGCGAGGTTCGTCACGAAGATCTTGCCGTCGCCGACCTGGCCGGTGCGGGCGGTGGTCATGATCTTGTTGATCACGTTCTGCGCCTCGGATTCGTCCACCACGACCTCGATCTTCACCTTCGGCAGGAAGTCCACCGAATACTCGGCGCCGCGGTAGGTCTCGGTGTGGCCCTTCTGGCGGCCGAAGCCGCGAACTTCGGTGACGGTCATCCCCTTCACGCCGAGGGCGTTGAGGGCGTCCTTCACTTCCTCGAGCTTGAAGTGGCGGATAATGGCTTCGATCTTCTTCATGGCTTTGTCCTTTGTCGGTCTGGAGTCGATCCCGGCTGCCGATCGCGTTGATCGGTCCTGTGATGAGAACTCGATATGCACACCGCGTGCCACATCCCGACCTGCAGTTTCAGCCGCATTTGCCGTGGTTCAGCGAGAGGCGGTGTCTCGGGAATGGAGCGCGGCCGGGGTCGATGGGGCCGGCGCGGCGCGTGAATTCGTGGTATCTTGCCGCATCTTTTGGGCCTGTCGCGCAGATGAGGCGCGCTTCGCCCGCCGGTCGCGCTCCGCCCGTAATTCCCGAAGGAGTCTGAAATGACTGACGCAATGTTCTCCGGCCGCCTCTCCCGCCGAGCCTTTGCCGGTATCGCCGCCGCCACGGTCGCCGCCACGGCGCGGCCCGCCCATGCCCGGGCACGCCGGCTCGGCAACGAGACGATCGTCGGTGAAGGGGCCCATGCGTTTCGCGTCCGCCACCAGTTTCCGCAGCTGCCGGCTCCGTTTTCCTGGCAGACCACCCACGGCGTTGCCGTCGATGCCGCGGGCAACCTCTACGTGATCCACGAGGGGAAGAAGGAGCGGAAAGACCATCCGGCGATCTTCGTCTTCGACCCCGCCGGGAAGTTCATCCGCGGCTTCGGCAGTGAGTTTCAGGGGGGCGGCCATGGGATCGAGGTCCGCAAGGAGGGCAACGAGGAGTTTCTCTACGTCTGCGGCTACCAGCAGGTGAAGTCATTCGCGAAGATGACGCTCGACGGCGAGATCGTCTGGTATCGCAAGGCGCCGATGGAGTCGGGAGCCTACGCGCCGGGCGAAGACACGTCTACCAAGCCGAATTGGACGCGGCAGGGCTTCCTGCCCACCAACTTCGCGTTTCTCGATGACGGCGGGTTTCTGCTCGCCGACGGCTATGGCTCGTTCAAGATCCACCGCTATGACAAGGACGCGAAGTGGGTGAGCGCCTTCGGCGGCGCCGGCGACGGCAAGGGCACGTTCAACACGTCCCACGGGCTTTGGATCGACCGCCGGCCCGCGGCCGATGGCACCGCCCGCGAGCCGACGATCGTTGTCACCGACCGTGCCCACGACACGCTGCAGATCTTCTCGATGGACGGCGTCTACAAGGAAACACTCACCGGTTTCGGCCTGCCCGCCAACATCGACACCTGGAAAAACCTGTTGATGGTGCCGGAGTTGAAGTCCTGCGTGACGTTGCTCGACGAGAAGAACAACGTCGTGGCGCGGCTCGGCCGGGCTGTCGAGCGGCTCGGTGAGATCAAGGATCTCCGCGGGCAGCCCGATAAGTGGCTCGATGGCCAATTCGTGCATCCGCACGATGCCTGCTTCACGCCGAACGGCGACATCTTCGTGGCGGAATGGGTGAGCACCGGCCGGGTCACGAAGCTCGAGCGGATGGCAGGATAGCCTTCAGCACGAGCCCGCGCACGAAGAGGTCGCCACCGGGCCGGGAGACCTCCTCGATCTCGAGCCCCGCGGCGTCGGCCATGCCCGCGATGCCGCGGCCGCCGACGGGGGCCGGGGCCGCCTCGCCCCCGATGATCTTCTGCGCAATGAACGCCCACACTTCGTCGGCCGCGCCGCGATCGAGGAGGCTGCCGAGCACACCCGAACCACCCTCGACAAGGATGTTGGTGCTCTGCCGGCGGCCGAGTTCCTCGAGGAGCAGATCGAGCCGGTCGCCGGGATCCGACACCGGAGCGACCCAGATCTCGCAGCCGGCCGCAGCAAGCGCTTCCCTGCGAGCCGGCGGCGCGGCGGGGCCCGTTGCCACGAGCAGCGGTTGCTCGCGGGCCGTCTGCACGAGCCGGCTCTCGAGCGGCAGCCGCGCCTGTGAGTCGAGGACGATCCGCAGCGGCTGACGCCTGGGCGCGGTGCCGTCGTCGAGGCGGGCCGTGAGCAGCGGGTCGTCGGCGAGCGCCGTGCCGATGCCGACGACGATCGCATCGACGCGGCCACGCAGCCGATGGACGAGTGCCCGGGACTCCGGCGACGAGATCCACCGGCTTTCGCCCGTGGCCGTCGCCATGCGGCCATCGAGGCTCATCGCCCACTTGGCGATCACCCAGGGTTTTCTCGTCGTGACGAGCTTGCGGAAGGGGGCCGTGAGCCGCGTGGCTTCCCGCTCGCAGAGCCCGACCTCCACGGCGATGCCCGCCGCGCGGAGCGCCGCGATGCCGCCCCCATTCACCGCGGCAAACGGATCTCGCGCGGCGACCACCACGCGGGCGATGCCCGCCGCGACGACAGCCTCGGTGCAGGGGGGCGTCTTGCCGTGGTGGCAGCAGGGCTCGAGCGTGACATAGAGCGTGGCCCCGCGGGCGGCGGCGCCCGCCGCAAGCAGGGCCTCGACCTCGGCATGAGGTCCGCCGAACCGCTGGTGAAGACCTGAGCCGAGGATTTTGCCCGCAGCGGCGACGACGGCGCCCACCATGGGGTTTGGCTCGACATGCCCTTCGCCTCCGCGGGCCAATTCGATGGCCCGCTGCATCGCGGCGACGTCAAACCCGCTCCATTCCATGGCCCGGCCGTCAGTTCGGCGTCCAGATCGTCTTCTTCTCGCCGGCCTGCCCGGGCTGCGGGCTGCCCGGCGTCCAGATGCCGCCAGGGCTCGTGGCTGCAGGCGCCGCCGCGGAGGGCATGCCGCCTGATGCGCCCGCAGGCATCGCCTGACCGGCAAGCGCCGAGAGATCGACGCCCGCCTCGACGAGCACCTCGGCAAGCGCCTCGAGCACCCGCTGGTCGCGCGAGTGATCGCGGCGAAGGTGCTCGAGCAGCCGCATGATGTCGGCCTGGTCGCCGCGCTGCAGGCGGATACGCAGTTCCGCGATGTCGATCATGCCGTCGCTCACCTTGAGCTCCTTCGAGAGCTCGCGCAGGTGGGCGATGATCTCGAGCCGCTTCACACTCGACGTGACGCGTGCCTCGAGAAAGCTCCAGGCCTCCCAGCGATCTTCGGCCGCCGTGTCGGATCGTGCGAGGATCGCGTCCGCCGCCCGCTCGGCCGCCAGATCGAAGCCGGCATCCATCGCCGTGAGGAAGAGCCCGCGCAGCTGGTCGAGGTCGATCGTCGCCATCGCCAGACGATGCCATCGCAGCGGCGGCACCTCGTCGAGCGGCCGCGCCGCCGCAATCGGCTGGGGCGCCTTCAGGCCGAGCCGGCCCCGCAGGGCCGTCCAGGCCTCGGAGGCATCGCGCTGCCGCGACGTGGCCTCGCCTTCGCTCACGAGCGCCTCGACCCGCCTGGCGCCATCGGGAGTCTTCAGCGCCTCGCGCGGCTTCTTGCCGAGCAGCTCGGGCAGCGCGGTATCGGGCCACAGATCGATGAAGCGGCCCCAGAGCAGGGACCGTTGCTCGTCGAGCAGTTTGTCGAGCGGTGAATCATCAGTCGCCGGGATCGGGGCCGTGGGAGGCGCCGGGGGCTTCATGCGAAACTGGCTCGCGAGAAGCCAGTTGGTGGGAGTGACCGCGGGAAGGCCGTCATGCGAGGCGGCTGCCGGGAGCGAGAGGCCGATCGCGTGTTCGACGATGCTCTGCGCCGCGGCCAGATCGGGGGCGAAGCCCTGTAGCACCGCCTCAGCCTCGCGGTCGGTCTGCTTGCCGAAGAGCAGCAGGCTGGCGACGAGCCTGCCTGGCGCGGCGGCATCGGCGGCGGCGTCGAACACCCGCCACACCGACCGCGGCGGCGCGGCGCCCCGTGCCACCCAGGTGGAACGGTCAAATGGGGCGGGCTCGAACCGGCTGTCGTGCCGGAGCTTGTCTTCCAGCAATTCGATCCCGCCGGCGGCCGCCTCGGCGGCGGCGAGCGGGCCGCGGGTGACCTCGTAGCGGACCTGCGGCGAACGGTCTTCGTCGGCCTCAGTTTCGAGCGCGATCGCGCGGCCCGTCGCCTCGATGGCATCGTCGGCCGCGGTGCCCCGCATCCCGGCGATTGCCAGCCAAGCCTCGGAGGCTTCGAACGGGCGGGCGAGCATCTCGCAGACGGCGGCAATGTTGGTGAAGAGCTCGGGGCTCTCGCCGGCCACGCCCTTGAGGCTGCGAAACGCCGTCAGCGCCTTCAAGAGCCGCCATTCACGGGCGTGGGCGAGCGCAGAGCCGAACTCGGCGCGCCACGGCGAATCGGCGGGAGCCTCCTCGAACTGGATCTTCGTGCGGAGCGCGGGAGCGACGCCCGACTGGCCGACGACGGCCGCGAGCACCCGCCGGTCTTCCGCCGAGCCGAGCGATTTCTCGATCATCCACTCCACGATGCCCTGGGCAAAGCCGGTGTGGCCGGCCTGCGCCGCGGCCTGCACGAGCGTGGCGGCGATCCGCACGAGGTCCGGGGAGACCTCGCTGCCGGACGACTCGCGGGCCTTGTCGAACGTGGCGGCCGCCTCGAGCAGGTTGCCGGCGATCGCCTCGCTCACGGCCGCATGGCCGAGCGCGAGCGGATTGTCGGGAAACGCCTCGAGGAACGCGCGGCTCGATGCCGCGGCCTCGGCCACCTGCTTCGTCGCGAGTTCGAGCTTCACCTGCGTTGCCATCAGGCAGGCCCGCTTGGGGTGCTTCTCGGCCAGCCGCTTCACCTGCTCGAGCGCCGCGGAGATCTGGTCGCCCTCGATGAGGCGGTCAAGTTGCTCGAGGTCGCCCACGAGATCGGGGCAACAAAACTTCACCTTCTTGCCGGTGCCGCCGGGGCAGGACGCGTAGGGATCGATGGCCATGCTGGGGAGTGTCTCCTGGAACGGGCGAGCCCTTGAATGTAGCAGCGCGGCAGAGCCGATTGGCAGGCAGGGCCCGTGTCGCGGCCACGACGGGCCGCGCGTTGCCCGCGGCCCGCGTCCGCTGCATACTTCCCCTCTCGCAAACGACGGGCAGGCGGCCGCGGTTTGCGTTTTTCCACCGTCATCCCTGCGGATGCCCCGCCGCCATGCGCCAGCCCCGCATCCTCGTCGTCGATTCCGCCGGCCCCGCCGGGCTGCCATACGCGCGGCTCGTGGCCCGATTGCAGCCGATGGGCCTGCGCGTGGAGCACTCGATCGAGGCTGCCCGGGCCGCGCTCGCCGCCGACGCCTGGGATCTCGGGATCGTGACCGCGCGGGCCGCGGCCGGCACCAACGCCGAAGCGCTGTTGCGCACGATCCACGAAGCCGATCCAGATCTGCCGGTGATCGTGATCGACGACGCCCCCGCGATCGCCACTGCGCGGGCCTGCCTGCAGGCGGGGGCCGGCGACTACCTCGATGCCGCGCGGGCGGAGGCGGAGCTCGAGGACGCGCTCGCGCGAATCCTCTCCGCCTCGCGACGGCGCGACGCCGAGGAGGTGCTCCGGCGGGCCGTCGAGCGGCCGTATTCATTCGAGGGCTTTCTCGGCGCGAGCCCGGCGATGCAGCAGGTCTATTCCCTGATCGAACGTGTCGCCGCGAGTTCGGTGGACGTGCTCGTCACCGGTGAGACCGGCACGGGCAAGGAGCTCGTGGCCCGCGCGCTTCACCAGCGGAGCCGGCGGGCCGCGGCGCCGTTCGTGCCAGTCGATTGCGGCGCGATTCCCGACGCGCTGATGGAGGCCGAGCTCTTCGGCCACGAGCGCGGCGCTTTCACCGGCGCCGATGCCCGCCGCATGGGGCTCATCGAGTTTGCCGACGGCGGCACGCTCTTTCTCGATGAGATCGGTGAACTGCCGCCTGCGCTCCAGGCGAAGCTCCTGCGCGTGTTGCAGGAGCGGCGGGTGCGGCGGGTGGGCGCCCGCCAGGAAACGGCCGTGGACGTGCGCGTGATCGCCGCCACGTCGCGGAATCTCGATGAGATGGTGGAGCGGGGTGAGTTTCGCCGTGATCTCTTCTATCGCGTCAACGTGGTGCGGATCGACCTGCCGCCCCTGCGGGCCCGCGGCGACGACGTGGGGCTGCTCGCGGAGTTTTTTGCGAACCGGGCGGCGCAGGAAATGAGCAAACCGGTGAGCGGCCTCTCGATGGACGCCTATCAGGTGCTCCGGGGCTACCACTGGCCGGGCAACGTGCGTGAACTGCAAAACGCCGTGCGCCGCGCGGTGGCGATGACACGATCGGCCACGGCGGGCGTCGAGGACCTGCCCGACGACATCGTGGCGGCGGCAGGCCGCGCCGCAGGTGACGGCGCCGAGACGGGCTTCTTCGCACAGCGGGCCGCACACATGGCGAAGTTCGAGCGGCAGTTTCTCGCCGACCTGCTCACCCGCCACCAAGGCGACGTGACGGCCGCCGCCCGCGAAGCGAAACTCCCCCGCGGCACGCTCTACCGATTGATGAAGAGCCACGCGCTCGACGGGGCCGCATTTCGCCGCTAGCTCGTAGACCGCTTGCTCTACAAGCGGATCCCCTGACTCGTCATCCGTGATCAACTTGCCGCAATCCGGCTTCGGGTGACCCGTACCCCGTCGCCGGACGCTCGCTACGGACATCCTGTCCTTCGCTCGCTCGGATGCTGACGGCGCTTCGCCATCCTGGCTGCGCTTGTCAGCATACGCCGGCTCCCGGGGCACGGGTCACCCGAAGCCTCCTCCAACGGTTTATTTCGGAATGCGGGGAGGCTCGGGGCTGCATGTGCCTTCTCGGCGGCGTTGCTGACAAGCGCAGGCAGGATGCCGAGAGCGCAGTCAGCAT
>JBKDMX010000044.1:0-8637 GCA_046343855.1 Planctomycetia bacterium | reverse complement strand
GCTACGACATCTACATGGAGCGGTATTGCAAGGACATCAACACCGAGGCGCAGGCCGCCCTGCAGATCGCCAAGACGATGATCCTGCCGGCCGGCTACCGCTACCAGGGTGAGCTCGTCGACACGGCCTCTAAGCTCAAGGGGCTCGGCCAGACCGTGCACATGGGCACGCTGGAGAAGCTGACGAAGCTCGTCGGCGAGTTCGAGGGCCGCATCGAGGCGCTCGAGAAGGCTCTCGCCCACCACGGCGCGGCTGACCTGCGGGCCGAGGTGAAGCACTTCCACGACGACGTCATCCCGGCGATGGTGGCGCTCCGTGAGACGGCCGACCAGATCGAAACGATCCTGCCCGACGACCTGTGGCCGCTGCCGACCTACCGCGAGATGCTGTTCATCAAGTGAGCGATCCCGATCTGGCCGGGGCGATCGGCGCCGCGTGCGCCCGCCTCGGCATCGAGGTGCCCGCCGAATCCCTGCCGAGGCTCGCCGCGTATGCGGCGAGCCTCTGGTCTTGGAACGAAAAGCTGAATCTCACGCGGCACACCGACGTGGAGAAATTCGTCTCCCGCGACGTGGCAGATGCGGCGGCGATCGCGCCCCATCTCGCGACGGGCGAGCGGGTGCTCGACGTGGGCACCGGCGGCGGCGTGCCGGGCGTCGTGCTGGCGATCCTGCGGCCCGATCTCCAGGTGGAACTCTGCGACAGCGTGGCCAAGAAGGCCCGGGCCGTGCGGGCGATCGTCGCCGAGGCCGGCCTCTCGCTGCCGGTGCACGAGGGGGCCGCGCAGGGATTCGTCTCCCAGGCGGCCGCGGCGAAGCGGCCCTTCGACACGCTTGTCGTGCGGGCGGTGGCGCCGCTCGTGAAGCTGCTCGGCTGGTTCGAACCGCTCTGCGAGCAGTATGGGCGGCTGCTCATCATCAAAGGGCCACGCTGGGAAGAGGAGAAGGGGGAGGCCCGACACAAGGGCTTTGCGAAGAAAGTGACGGTCCGCCGGATCGCCGCCTGGCCGATTCGCGGCAGCGACAACGAGAGCGTCCTCCTCGAAATCCGCCGCCGCCCGGTAGGGTAGGCTTCAGCCTGCCAAAGTAGACCGCTTGCTCCGCAAGCGGATCTCACACGATCCATCACCGGCTCGGGGGCGGCAGTATGTTTTTATCCGCCGCTCCAACGGCGGGATGGCGCGTCGCGGTGGCCCTCGAAGACTCGGTCCAAATGCTCCGCGAGCTTCCGCCGACCCCCTCGCCTCGCCTTTCCACCGCCATGCATCGCCCCGGTCTGCCCCTCGTCGCGCTCCTGCTCGCCCTCGGCGCTCTCGCGGCGGTCCTCGCCCGGCCGCTGCGCTGGGAGGTCGACGGCCTCTCGATGGCTCCCGGGCTCATGCCCGGCGACATCGTCCGCTCCGCCGCATTCCCGCTGCTCGATGCCCTGCGGCCGCCGCGGCGGTTTGAACGCTTCGTCGTGCAGGCACCAGACGGCTCGATCGGCATCAAGCGAATCGCAGGGCTGCCGGGGGAGCGGCTGAGCATTGCCGACGGCGATCTCGCGATCGACGGCGAGATTGCTCTCACGCCGCCCGGTGTTTTGGCGGAAATCGCCTCGCCGTTGTCGGCTCGGGAAGAACAAGGCGATGACGTCTCGATCCGGATCGTCATCGATCATCCGCCGCTCGACGACGCCCCCTTCGCGCCCGGGGAGCGGCGCGTGCTCCTGCCCGTGCGTGACATCGGGCTGGCAGCGGTCGTACACGCCCAGCGGAGCGGCGGCTGCCTGCGGCTCGCGGCGGGAGACGATGCCGTGCGGTTCAGGCCGCAGGGCCCTGGGCGGTTCATGCTCGTCGCCGGCCGGCTTGATGGCCGGTTCGTGGCCGGGGCCTGGCCGATCGTCGAGTCTGAGCCGACGCTCGCGGCGAAGCGGAGCGGTCTCGCAGGGCAGCCTCCCGCGGCATGGCAGGTGGCAAGGCCCTGGGCGGATGCAACGCCCGCCGAGGCTCCGCTCGTGCTCGAGTGCCGTGATGAGAGTGGGCCGGCGACCGGCGTGATGTCGCTGGAGAAGGTCTTCGCCTGGCGCGACATCCTCCATCGACCGGCCGCGGATGCAGTCGTCGAGTGGCGGCTCGGGCCGGGTGAGTTTTTCGTGCTCGGCGACTTTCCCTCCGGCAGCCGCGATTCGCGGCAGTGGGGGCCGATCGCAGCGGATCGGATCCTGCATCGCGCCACCAGCGCGACGCCGTTGCAGGCTCCCTGACGCCGCTCACCGGATTGGTGAGGCCTCACCTGGCCAGTGAGAAGTTGCGAAAAGGACTGCAAAACAGGCCACTTCGGCGCGCCGGCTGAGCAGCGGCGTCTTCCGCGCTCACCACGCTGGTGAGCGCATCGCAACGCCGTTTTTCTGCGCCCAAAAAATTTTCTCGCGCGCAACTCCCGTGCGCACAAGCCACTTGCACGTCGCGCGCGACGCCGCGGCGCGATCTGGCACGCGACGTGCATTTCCTCTGTGTGCCGCAAGGCACAGCAACGAGTGCCGCAAAGCTCTCAGCAAGAAAACGAGGAGGTGCACAATGATGATGGTTGCAGCAGTAGGTATCACGTCGGAAGTGCTGACGCCTGCGTCGCACGATGCGGTTTCGATCCGCAGTGGGCGTCGGGCCAAGCTTCTCGACTGCCTGGTCGTGTCTGGTGATGCGTCGCGTCGGAGCCGCTTCGTGGCGGCTGTCGAACTCGCCGGATGGCTCGAGTGTGAGTCGCCCGAGGCGACTGGCGAACTTCGCCAGGCGATCGACCGCGACTTTCAGTTGGCGATCGTCGATCTCGCCTCGCCGCTCGGCGATCGCGTGAACGACACGATCGAGATCGCGGAGGAGCTCGCGGCCCGTCCGGGCACGCTGCTCGTCATCTGCGGCTCGGAAGACAACGTCGACGAGGAGCTGTGGGCCCGCCAGTTGGGCGCCTGGCTCTATCTGCCCGGCGTGTGTGATGGCGACAGCATGACGAGCCTCTGCGTGGAGGCCCGTCGCCTCCGCGACGGCGCTCCGGCCTTCGCCGGCTCGTGGTGATCTCCCGGTTCCCTTTCATCCCCAAACAAACCCCCTGAAGCAATCAAGGAGTAGCTGACCATGTCCGCCCCGTACTACGCCGAAGACATCGACCTCGATTACTCGTCGCAGCGCATTCGCGATCGCCGTGAGAGCGACCACGAAAGCCGTCGCACCTCGCAGCCCCGGTATGCCCGTTCCCGCCGCGGCCCCACGCAGACCAACGGCATCCACCGCCGGCGCAACAAGCGGTTTGCCTGGTAGTGCGCCGTCGTTCGTGAAGCCCCGTCACCCCGGATCGCAGTGAGCGTTTCCATGCCACGTTTCCGTCCAAGTCGAACCAGCAGCCCCTCGCGGCTCCGACGGCGCACCTCCTCGCGCCGGCTCCGCGGGCCGCTCGCCCGGAACATCCGGCGCGGCGTGGCGCGGCGGGCAAGGCGGCTGCGTGTGTGGATGCACCACTTCGCCCCCGAGATGCAGGCAGTCACGTCGTCAGCCGCGAGGCACGCCCAGTCCGGTCAACCGCCGTCCAGTCATTCACCAGGCCACGGCCGGGTGAGCAGTCACCACCACTTTTCGACTGCTCACGCCCCGTGGGATCCGTCGGGCTCGTCCCCGCCGGAGGCCAGCTCGGCAGGAGGCACGCCGCCTCCGAACGCAATGAACTCCATCACGAAAACAGGATTCCAAACCATGTCGATGTTCAGCAACACTTCTCGCTGCAACTGCCTCGGCAGTGCGACAGCCTTCGCAGCGCTGGCCCTTATGGCCACCGCGGCATTCGGCGGCGTCGTGAATCACCCGGATTTCTCGACCGACCAGGTGGCCTTCACTGGCATCAACGAGTCGGGCGCCGACATCCCCCCGGGCCTGTTCATGCCGCCGGATCCGACGGTGACTCTCAGTGGCTCCAGCAATGAACTGTCATTCTTCCCGAACCGGTTCGTGATCACGGATCAGAGCCTCAACTTCGACCTCAAGAGCCTGTCGTCGCAACTCGGGATGTTCGTCAATGGGAAGATCGTCTCCGGCACGGCCGGCCCCATCGGCTACGAACTCGAGACCCTCAGACTCAACATCAAGGGAGCGTATGACCTGTTCGCTCCGTTCACCAACATCCCGCCGAGCGGTGCAACCTCGCTGGCCCAGGTGCAGATGAGCAACGTCCCGCTGACGATCAAAGTGACGGGCATCAACTGGGGCCCGTATGCAGGCGGCATCCCCCTCGGGGCCACCATCAACGTCGCTCCGAACACCGTCACGGTCGTGGGGCCGAACGGGGCGGATTCCGGCATCTGGAGCGGTTCGTATGCGGTCGATATGAACGCCCTGCGGGCCGCCGCCGGCATCCTGCCAACCGACTCCATCACGCAGATCCAGATCCAGGCGACGGCCACCGTGTATGCGGCGAGTTTGTTCGCCTCGGCCAAAGCCAGCGTCACCAACTTCGACATCCAGACGGAAACTGCCCCCGTGCCCGTGCCCGAGCCGCCGACGATCATCCTTGCCGGCCTCGGTGCGGCTGCAGCGGTGGGCCATGGCTACCGTCGCCGCAAGCTGCGGCAGCGGGATGAGGAAGGCTCGAATGGCGAGTGGACTGCTGAAGAAGGTGCGATCGCCCTGACGGCTTGATCGCCCGGTTGAAACGCCCTCGACCGAGGCTTCGTATCGGTCGCAATACAACCGTCCGCGTGGTGGTGGATGGAGTTCAGCGAACCGGGCCGCGGAAGCGGCCCGGTTTGTTTTTTGGTGGGACAGGCACGGAGGCCTGTCGTACGCAAGACAGGCTGAAGCCTGTCCTACGTGAGCCGGGGAAACATGCGGTCGGCTTCGTGGAGGAGGACGAGGCTGTCGGCCCGCTTGGCCAGCCTTTCAACGACGGCCGGCGAGTCGGCGAAACCAAACTCGAGATCCTCGACGAGTGATTCGTCGAGCCCCGAGAGGAGCACGAGCCGGCGGTCTTCGAGAGCCCGCGCAAAAAACCGCGTCTGCACGGCGTCTGCGATGAGCGCGGGATCGCCCGTGCCGATCGCCTCATGGACGAGCGGCGCGAGTGGCGCGCCCTGCCGCCAGCGCGTGAAGATCGTGCCCGGCGGCGCGGCCACCGTGCTGGCGATGCAGATCGTCGCGTCGGGCCGCGTGACCCGGGCCGCCGCGGCCACGGCCCGCGTGATCGCGGCGAAGCCAGCGTCCGGGCGGGCAAGCGAGCAGATGGCGACCGCCGCCGGGGCGGAAACGGCCGGGCTCCACTCGGCGGCCAGTTGCCGCGCATCCCGTGCGGCCGAGTCTGGCAGGCCAAAGGAGGCGGCCGCGAGCGTGTCGCCGCGGCCCGCCACGAGCCGCAGGCTGGCGGCCACACCGAGCTGCCAGGTGATCGCCTGCATGTGGGATCGCCAGTCGGCCAGCGCCCGTCGGCCTCGCTTCGCGAGCGACGTGACGAGGTTGCGGCGGCAGGTCTCGCGGGCGAACGTCGGCCAGAGCTCGCCTTCGAGCGACCGGCCCCCGAGCGCCGCATCGAAGCCCCATCCGCCAACAGCCACCACGACGTCGGCATCGACGAGCGTGCGGGCCAAATGGAGCGGCCGGGCCTCCTCGTCGGCGAGGAGATAAGCCGTTTCGGCGTCGTGGGCCGGGTGAAACTCGTGCACGAGCCCCGCCTGGGCTGGCGGCTCGCCCGGCATGGCCTCGGCCCGGCCGGCAGGCAGCGGCTCGAGCGGGCGCGCGTGGAGGAGCGTGATGTCATCGGGCGAGACGCCGGCGCCGGAAAGGGCTTCAACGACCGCGGCGGTAACGGCCCCCTGCTGCGGAATGTCGCCGGCCAGCGCGATTGCCACGCGGTCGCCCGGCACGACGTGGGCCGCGAGGGGCGGGCCGGAGGGCGGGCTGGCGACCGCCTCGGCTACGAGCCGGCCGGCGACGGCCTCAGTGGCGCCTTCGGGACCGCGGCAATCGGCCACGAGCGACCCGGCATCGACCGCGAGCATGAGCGGCTCGGCGGCGGAGTAATCGAACTGAATTGTTCGCGATTTCATCCACCTATCGTACCGGATGCCCGGCCGCCGTGCGGCCCTGCCACCGTCATGACCGGTGCCGCCGCACCTGTTTGCGCCGTCGTTCAACTGACCGGTCCGCCGCCGCCGAAACTCCCTCCGTGGATCGTGGCGCTCCCGCCACTGCCCGCCATGGAGTCTTGAACGTTGCGAACCTTCCGCCCCCACCTTGCCATCCTCGCGATCGCTGGCGCGATCGCGGCGTTCTCGCCGACCGCCGCCTCCGCCGCCGCGCCCACCGCGCAGCTCCCGAGCAGGCCCTCCCCGAGGCCTGTCGCCCGGGTCGCTCAGCAGCCGGAGACGATGATGGAAGAGACCGGCATGGCAGCCGCCATGGACGGCGCGCCGGCCGCGGGCTGCGGATGCAACAACGTGCAGCGACCTCCGTGGCATGGCAACGTGCAGGGAGACGCCTGCGGTTCGGGCTGCGGCCCGGCGTGTGCCACGGGATGCGGCGGCCATGTGTTTCAGGCCAAGCCATGCCATCAGTTGCACCTCCGCGGCTACGCCCGGGCGCACTGCATGACGCTGCCGCCCTGCTTCCCGCGGTTCCACACGTGGTGCACGGAGGGCTACCTGCCGTCGCCGCAGGGGCCGAGCCTGCCGCGGTGCCACCAGTGTGGCGCGGTCATCGACGGGGGATTCTGATCTAGATCCAGAGCCTTCCCGCCAGCAGCATGGCCGCCGTGACGACGAGCGTGCCTGCCACGTCGATGACCGCGCCGCCCGCCATCATGGCCTTGAGCGGCACCCGCCCCGAGCCGTAGACGATCGCGTTGCAGGGCGTGCTCACCGGCATCATGAAGCCGAGGCTCGCCGCAAACGTGGCGGCCAAGGCGGCGGGGAGCGGATCGCCGCCGGTCGCCTTCGCCAGCGCGATCACCACCGGCACGACCATGTTGGCGCTGGCCGTGTTGCTCGTAAACTCGCTCGTGATCACGGCCACGATCGCAGCCACGGCGACGAGCACCGTGCCGCCCCACGGGCCGGCCGGAATCCAGCCGTTGAGCGATTGCCCCACGGCCGCGGCCAACCCCGTCGAAAAGCAGAGCTCGCCGAGCGCCATCCCGCCGCCGTAGAGCAGCACGATATCCCAGTCGATGCGGGCCTCCTTCCACTCGAGCGCCGGCCGCCACCGTCCCTCGCGACTGCCCCCCGGCAAGAGAAACAAAAGCAGCGCCCCGATGAGCGCGGCCACTCCCTCGGGCAGCCGTGCCGCCAGCCACTTCGCGACCGGATGCGACGATCCGGCCGCGATCAGCACGAGCCCGGGCAACACCCAGAGCGCGACGGTGATCGCGAAGGCGAGCGCCGTCGAACGCTGCCCGGTCGTCCAGCCGCCGAGCCGCGCCCGCTCCGCCGCCACGTAATCCGACACGCCGTCGAGCCGCTCGACGCCTGCGGGAAAGAGCCGCGCCAGCACCTTCACGGCGATCGTCGCCAGCACCGCCGCGACCGGCACGCCGATCGCGCACCAGCCGGGAAACGAAACATCCACGCCGAGCTGATCGCGAATGAAAGCGAGGCCGATCAGGTTTGGCGGCGTGCCGATCGGTGTCGCGAGGCCGCCGATCGACGCGGCAAACGCCACGCAGAGAAAGAGGCTCGTCGCAAATGCCGGCAGCGGCCGACGGCCGGTCGCTCCGGCGGCGGCCTCCACCGCCGCGAGGATGCCCGACACGATCGCCATCATCATCGCGGCAGTGCACGTATTGGAGATGAAGGCGCTGATCAGCACCGAGACGAGCGCCACGGCCCCGAGGATCCGCCTCGGCCGCTCCCCCACCCACGTCACCGAGAGCACGCGATAGGCCAGCCGCCGATCGAGCCCATGCAGCCGGATCGCTTCCGCGAGCAGAAACGACCCGATGAAGAGAAAGATGAGCGGATCGGCGAATGGCCGAAACACCTCCTTCGCCGGCGCCACCCCGGCCACCACGCAGGCCACGGCCCCGAGCAGCGCGGTCACCGCCAGCGGCAGCGCCTCCGTCACCCAGAGGACGATCACGGCCACAAGAATCGGCGCGAGCAGCTGGGCTTCCGGGGTAAGGTTCATGACCACACTGTAACGCGCAAGCCAACTTTCCCAACGCCATGCCCTGGTGGGATAGGCTTCAGCCTGTCATGTCCCTTCCCTGCACCGTTGCGCAGGTGAAAACCACCCGCATTCGGAGCCAAGGGAGGCATGCTCGAATCTATCAACACGCAAAGCATCGGCATCCTGCCGATCTTTGCTTCGCGGGCCTCCGCCCGCTGGTGCTGACCCGCCCCTCCGGGCCTAGCGATCGAACTAGCCCTCAACGACTCCCTTCTTCTGCGCGTGCCCACCGACCGTCTCCGCCGAAACTGCTGATCGCCTACGAATCCCTGACTAAGCACCTCCAAATACGGGAGGCTTCGGGTGACCTGTACCCCGCTCGCCGGCGTTGCTGACAAGCGCAGGCAGGATGCCGAGAGCGCAGTCAGCATCCGAGCGAGCGGAGGGCAGGGATGCCCGTAGCGAGCGTCCGGCGACGGGGTACGGGTCACCCGAAGCCGGGTTGGGCGCGTTGAGGC
>JBKDMX010000043.1:0-3167 GCA_046343855.1 Planctomycetia bacterium | reverse complement strand
CACTTCGCCGAGGCGAAGTATACGGTCGTATAGTTCCTTGTCAAGGGCGCGCTGACGCATCAACCGCTGTGATTCTACCCCGGCCCGCGGTTGCCACGCCGGGACGTGCACCGACGGCGGTTCATTCGGCTGCCCGCGGTGGAGATCAGTTGGCGTTGGCCGCGTAGGCCAGCCGTTCGGCGGCGAAGCTGCAGTGCGGGCACTTCGTGGCAGGAGCGGGCGGCGTGTCGTCCATCAGGCACTCCCGCGCGGCCATGATGTGAGGTTCGACCCAGTCGTCCCGCCCGTCATACGCAATCACGGTCATCCGAAACCGCAGCGTCTGGTCAAACTGGGCGGCGGCCGCGTCACCATTGGCATAGACCCAGTAGGCCGTTGGCGACACCTTGAATCCGTTCTGTCGCAGCAGCCACTGGTAGATCTCGAGTTGCCGCTTGTAGCCGGCGTGCCACTCTTCGTTGAGCTCCGTGATCTCGGCGGCCTTCGCGGTTGACTTGTAATCAACCACGATCAGCTCGCCGCGGGCGTTTTCCCAGAGATCGTCCACGGCGCCGGTCACGATCATGTTGGTGGGCTTGTGCAGGGCCTGCACGCCCGTGAAGTTCAGTCGCCACTTTTCGAGTTCGGGGTGGGCAAACGGAATGGCGTCGACGCCGGACCGGGACCACGGTTGTCCATGGGATTTGTAGACTACCGCCATGGTACCGGATGCCCCCTCGCCATTCGTAGAGATTCCGCACACGGATTGGCTCTGCGCGAATACGCTTGCGTTCGCGATTTATGACCGGTTCCCGGTGTCGCCGGGGCATGTGCTGGTGATCACGCGGCGGGTCGTGCCGACGTTCTTTGAGTGCACGGCCGACGAACAGGCGGCGCTCATGGAACTCGTGGGCGAGGTGAAACGGCTGCTCGACCAGCGTGATCCCAAGCCCAATGGCTACAACGTCGGCTTCAACTCTGGGGCCGCTGCCGGCCAGACCGTGCCGCATGTGCATGTGCACGTGATCCCGCGGTATGCCGGCGACATGGCCGACCCGCGTGGCGGCGTGCGGCACGTGATTCCCGAGAAGGGGAATTACCTAACGCGCGCGGCGACGATCTCGCTCACCACCGGCCCCGATCGCCCGCTCTGGCCCCGGCTCGCCGACCGTCTGCCGGGGGCGAGTGAGATCGATCTGCTTGCGTCGTTCGTGCAGACGTCGGGGCTCGATCTTGTGGGGAAGAGTCTCTTTCGCGCGATCGCCGCTGGGGCGAAGGTGCGGGTGCTCGTGGGCGATTACCTCGGCATCACGTCACCCGACGCCCTGCGGCTGCTACTCGGTTGGATGGAGATGGCCGGCGCGGGCTTGGAGACGCGGCTCGCAGAGCTGGAAAACCTCCGCGGCTCGCCCGACTCGTTTCACCCGAAGGCGTGGCGGATCGCGGATGCGTCGGGCGGGATCGTGGTCGTTGGGTCGAGCAACCTCTCGCGGGCGGCGCTCGAGACGGGCGTGGAGTGGAACCTCGTCGGCGAGACGTCGGGCTCAGGCACACTCGACCGCGAACTTTCCGCCGCGTTCGACGACCTCTGGCAGCAGGCCACGCCGCTGTCGGCCGAGGTGGTCGAGCGGTATGCGGCCCGGGCCGCCGAGGCAGCCGAGCTACGTCGCGCATGGGATGGCGGACCCGATGGCTCCATAAAAGCCCTGAGCGGAAGCGAGGGGATAAAGGGCAACCAACCACCCAACTCTCCATGCGCTCCGGCGCCGCCCTTCACCCCGCGGCCCTGGCAGCAGGAAGCCCTCGCCTCCCTGGCCGCGATCCGCTCCGACGGCTACTCAAAAGCCCTCGTCGCCGTGGCCACGGGCCTTGGAAAAACCTGGCTCGCGGCGTTCGACGTGATCGCCGTGGGCCGCGAGCTCGGCCGGCCGCCGCGGGTGCTCGTGATAGCCCACCGGGCGGAGATCCTCGCGCAGGCCGAGGCCACGCTCCGGCAGGCCATGGAAAGCGAATGGCGGGACGGCGCGGCATCCCCCGGCTTCCGCCGGGGGCTTCTTGGGATTCCGGTCTCCTACGTCGCCGGTTCGTCGTGCGACCTCACCGGCCAGCTCGTCATCGCCTCGATCCAAAAGCTTTCTCGTCCCGACAGTCTCGCGGCCCTCGCGGCGGCTGCCCCGTTTGATTACTGCGTGATCGACGAGGTGCACCACGCCGAGGCCCCGAGCTACCGCCGCGTGCTTGCGCGGCTGTCGGAGCTATCGCGGGCTGCCCCCTCGTTCACGCTCGGCCTCACGGCCACGCCCGAGCGGACAGACGGCGTCGACGTGGCCACGCTCTTCGACGACATCCTCGCCTATCAGGCCACGATCGGCGACGGGATTGCGGAGGGGTCGCTCGTGCCGTTTCGGTATCGGGGGCTCAAGGACGACGTCGACTTCGAGCAGATCCCCTGGCGCAACGGCCGCTTCGATCCGGCCGTACTCGAAGCGGCCCTGGAAAACGCTCCCCGCATGGAGCGCCTCTGGGCCGAGTGGGAAAAAGGTGGCTGCACCCATTTGCCGCAGGGAAATGGTGGCTGCCACCTTTTTCCCCGTCGCACGCTCGTCTTCTGCTGTTCGCGGCGGCATGCCGTGTTTGCCCGGGATTGGCTCCGGAAGCGGGGCGTGGCCGCGGCGGCCGTGTTTTCGGATGCGGCTGGCCTGGGCGGCCCCGTCTCCGACCCGCGCATGGCCTCCCTGGCCGCCTTCCACGCCGGCACCCTCTCGGCCCTCTGCGTGGTCGACCTCTTCAACGAGGGCGTCGACATCCCGCTGGTCGACCGCGTGGTGATGCTCCGGCCCACCGAATCAAAGATCGTGTTCTTGCAGCAGCTCGGCCGCGGCCTGCGGGCGGCGGACGGCAAGCTGCGGTTGGAGGTGATCGACTTCGTGGGCAATCACCGCGTGTTCGCGAGCCGGCTTGTGCATCTGCTTTCGCTCGCCCCCTCGGCCACCGCCGCCGACGCCACGGGGTTTGCCCTCTTGAAGCGGTATCTCGACGGCCGGGAGCCGGCGCTTCCGGAGGGCTGCGTGCTCGACGTGGAGCTCGAGGCGAAGGAGCTGCTCGCGCGGTTTCTGCCGGCGGGCCGGGCCGCGGTGGAGGAGGCGTATCGCGGCATGCGGGCGGAGCTCGGGCGGCGGCCGACGCCG
>JBKDMX010000042.1:0-21437 GCA_046343855.1 Planctomycetia bacterium | reverse complement strand
GGCGACGGTGGCGATGATCACCGCGGCGGGCGTGATGGCCCCGATCGTGCTCGACGGCCCGCCGACGTTTCATCCCGTCTACGTGGCCATCGCCATCGGCTGCGGCTCGAAGGTGGGCATGTGGATGAACGACAGCGGCTTCTGGGTGATCTCGCGGATGAGCGGCATGTCGGAGGTGCAGACGCTGCGGGCGGCCTCCGTGATGGTGGCCATCGAGGGCACGGTCGGCCTGATCGCGACGCTCTGCCTGGCGGTGGTGTGGCCGCTGCGGTGACCGCCGTGGATGGCCAGGCCGGCGGCGAGACCGCGCTGGCGGCCGTGCTACTTCGCGGCGGATTTGTTGGACGTGAGCTCGAAGTCAAACCGATTGGGGCCCGCGGGCGTGACGTCGGCCGTGAGCGTGGTGGCGTCGTTGTAGCGGGCCGGCACGATCGACTCGTACACCGGCGGATCGACCGGGCTCGTGACGATCGGCTTGTCGCTCACCGCCCGGATCACCACGCGGTGCCGCCCGCCCACCACCCGAAACGTGTAGCGGCCGTCCTGCAGTTTGCCCGCGTCCGCCGGCAGGTTGGCTGCCTCGGGATAGAAGATCACATCGCCCTTGGAAAGCGGCTTCCCGTCGAGCGTCACGGTGCCCGACACCACATGCTTCACGGGGCCCGCGGCGCGGCGACAGCCGCCCGCAAGGAGGATCGCGGCGACGAGCAGGAAAAGGTGCCAGCCACCAAATGTGGGCAATCTGGCGAAGGCAAGGCTTCCTATCTTCTCCATATTTGGTGGCTGGCACCTTTTCGGTCTGGTCACTCCGTGGGGAGGGTTTCGCGGCCGTTGCGCGAGCCGAGGGCCCGATAGACGTCGGCCGCGATCGAGTCGACGATGAACCGTGTCGAGCCGTCGCCGAGCGTGGCACACACGCCCCCGGCATGGCGGCTGCGGGCATACATCACGCGGCCGGTGTTGGTCGTGGTGCCACAGGCCGGGTCGTCGCTGTTGCACTCCATGTTGTCGAACTCCGACGTGTTCGGCGGCTGAAACGTGCTGAACGAGGAATTCAGATACAGCGTGTTCCAGTAGCGGCCCCGGATGTCATCCCTGCCGTTGTCGGGCCAGAGCAGAATCTCCGACAGCATGAGCGTATTCGACAGGCCGTCGAGGATGGCAGCGGCGGTCACGGGCCGCGATGCGCGAAACATCCCATTGGTCTGCGAGCCGTTGGCGGGATCGGCGAGCAGCGCCGGCACAGTCGAGCTCAACGCGCTGCCGAATGTGCCTGAGCCTGCGCAGGTGACGTAGTTGCCGTGGAATCCCTGCGACTGCTCGGGCGGACAGGACGGGGACTGGTTTCCGCCGCTCCCGTGAAACGTCCGGTTTTTCCCCGCATTGGGATCGTCGGGACACATGAACGACGGCACCTGCGTCGAATTGAGGCTCATGTACGTCACATAGCCGCTGAAGCTCGTTGCCCACGCGGCCACGCGGTCGGCGAGCGGCTGCTGTTCCACGAACGGCAGCAACGGCTGGAACCAGCTGCGCCGATCCTGCTGCCCCGCGGAGAGGTCCGTGGGGTTGAGCGGCGAATACTGATGACCCCACGACGTCAAGAGCGGCTGACCGAACGGAAAGGCTCCGTTCAGTTCCGAGTGGGCGAGCATGCCGAGTCCCGCCTGCTTGAGGTTATTGCTGCACGTGACTCGTCGGGCCGTCGCGCGGGCGCTCTGCACGGCCGGGATGAGCAGTGCGATCAACAGGCCGATGATCGCGATCACGGCCAACAGTTCGACGAGCGTGAAGCCACGGCGCTGTCGGGTAGGGTTCATTGTGCAGACGCGCGGCGGCGGCGGGCCCACGCGGCGGCGGCGATGCCGATGGCGGCCAGGGCGATCGCCCCCGGCTCGGGCACGATCACGAGGTTGCCCGTGGAGTGGGTGAACTCGAGCGTCTGCGATTCTTTCGTGGCCGTCCACTTGTCGCCACCGGTGGTGGGCGCGAACGTCAGCCCGCCGTAGAACGACCCGTCGTTCGCAGTCGAGATGCTCGTGAAGGCGCCGGTGTACGAGCCGAAGTCGAAGAGGTTGAAGATCGTGTCGTCGGGCAACGCCGCCGTGATCCCACTGCCGAAGTCGATCACGAGCGAGCCGCCTTAGGTGAGGGCGCCGGTGACGTCGGTGCCGTCGTACTGCGTGGCCCGCGCGAGGCCGTCGATCTCGAAGACCGACGTGCTCGACCCGCCGAGCACGAGCGACGCCACGGAGATCACGCCCGGGCTCGTGCCCGGCGAGAAGAGGCCGTTCACCGTCACGGCCCCGGCGATCGAGCCCGAGCCGCCGAGCGTGGCGCCGGAGTCCACAGTAACGCCCGTGTTGCCCAACTGCCCGGTCACGAGCAGGGTGCCGGCACTCACAGTCGTGGCGCCGGTGAACGAGTTCAAGCCCGTGAGGGCGAGCGTGCCGGCGCCGGCCTTCGTGAGGGCGACCACGCCCGCGCGGTTGTCTTGGATCGTGCCGGCGAACGTCGACGAGCCCGAGGCCACCGTCGTGGAGAGCGTGGCGGTGCCGGCCGCGGCATTGGTGGTGATCACGGTGCCCGCCAGGCCGGAGAGGCGGCCCACGGAGAGCGACGTGCCGTCGAGGTCGAGCGTGCCGCCCGTGAGGTTCAGGGCGTTCGACGAACCGCCGAGGGCGCTGGCATGGCCGACCCGCACCGTGCCCGCTTCGATCGTGGTGGCGCCGCTGTAGGTGTTGGCACCGGTGAGCGCGAGCGTGCCCGTGCCGGACTTGATCAGGCCGGCCGCGCCGCTGATCACCGACGCGATCGTCGACGTGCCCGCGGCGTTGGTCTGGATCGTGGGGATCGTGCCGCCCAGGGCCAGCGTGCCGCTCGAGAGCGTGTAGTTGCCCGAGCCGGCGGCGTTGAACGTGATCCCGTTGAGCGCGACGGAGCCGACGGTGACCGTGCCGGCCGCGCCGTTGCCGACGCCGAAGACGGCGACGTCGGACGTGGCATCGCCCCACGTGCCTACGGCCGTGCCGCTCGCCCAGTTCGTGTCGGCCGCGTTCCACGTGCCGCCGCCGTCGGCCAGGGGAGTCGCGCCGGTGGCGGTCCAGGTGTACGACCGCGACAGGCCGAGCGACCGCAGCTGGAAGGCGTTCATCATGCCGATGTCAGCGCCGGGGTTGTAGTTGATCGTCATCGCATCCGTCGTGGCCACGAAACTGCCGACCACGAACGAGCCGTTACCGCCGTCTGCCCCGGTGCTGTTGAAGAGCATCGTTCCCGAGGTCAACACGCCGCCGGTGAGCGTTTGCCTGCGTGCGGCGCCAGCAGCGCGGGTGTCGCCCACCCAGGTCTGGAGCATGTACGACCGGCCGGGAGTGAGGCTGGTGAGCGTGAGCGTCATCTGCCCCGAGCCGCCGTAAGCAAAGGCGCCGGAATCATTGAGCGTGGCATAGTTCGATGACAGCGTCGGGCTGTTTGGAGGGCCCCAACTAGCAGCACCAAGATAGTCCGTCCCAGCGACAGGCGCGAGCGCGGCGACCGAGCCGAACGTCGGGGGGGAACCGGCAAGCGTGCCGGCGAACGACACGCCGTTGACGGTGGTGGTGGTCACGGTGGGGGAAATGTTGAAGGCGCCCACGAGCGAGCCGTAGGTGCGCACGTTGGTGTCGGCCGTCATCGTCTGCGGCGTGTTCCAGACGACGTTGGCGGCCTGCACCGGCGCGAGCATGAGCTGGCCGCAGAAGATCGCAAGCGCGACCAGGCTGAGCATTTCCGTCGCAGGGCGTTGGCGGATGGAAGGAACATGACGGATTCCCCGATGAGTGAATCTTCCCCTCTGGAAGTTGTCTCGAACGACTCCCAGATCTCCTTCAACAATACGACGCCGCGCCGATGCCCGCCACGTCCGAAAGTACCCCCGGCGCAAAATTTTTAACCCGTACGAAAGTACGGTGTGCCACGTTGTTCCCCCAGGCGGAATCGTCGAGTCGGATCGGCAATGCAGGCGATCGGCGCGGGCCCGCCCGAACCGCCGAGTGAAGCCGCGAAATGATCCGGCGGGCGGACCGCACGACGGACTCCGCCGTCGCGCGGGGTTTTAGCGCGGCTGAATGCCCTCGATCCGGCTCTGGTTGCTCTGCACGTCGAGGTTTTCGATCACGAAGCCCCCGTTCGAATTGTGGGGAAACTTGCGGAAGCTGATCAGCGGGCGATCGACGCCCATGGCCTCGACCTGCAGCCGCACATTGCGAAACGTGTAGTCGCCCCCGTCGTCGAACAGCTGAATCACCGGACGGCTGGCATCCTGGGGCTCCGCGATGCGGGCCTGTACGTTCGCCTCCGTAAACGCGCGCCGGCTGAGCAGGTAGGTCGAGATCCCCTCGACGCTGCCGAAGTGGCGAAACTGGTAGCAATTCCAGTTTTCGATGGCCGGGTCGTAGGTTCCGACCTTCGCCGCTCCCGCCTGACGCCTCTGGATGAAGGTGTTGCCCAGGTCCAGCGTCCCCGCCGCATGGATCAGCACCACTGGTGACACGTGGTCCAAGGCGATGAGCCGGCCCATGCCCGTGACGGCGAACGCCGTGTTCGACCCGGCCTCGTGCAGGGCGAGGCCCACCGACGACGTGATCCGGAAGGTGCGGTGCGACCCGTCCAACTCCGGGTTGGTCACCAGGAGGGAATTCGTCCAGGAGAAGGCCAGCGGGAGGTTGGCCCAGACCTGCAGGTTTTGGTACCGCGTCTCCTCGGCCGCCAGATTGATCACGCCGATCGTTCCCAGACCCGCGTTGGCCTTGGGGTTGCTCCCCATGTTGACGAACAGATTGTCATACACGTGGTCCCCGGCCCAGAGCGTGCCCTTTCCCCGCGCCTGGAGAAGTCCGATCGTCGAGGGGTTCTTGGTCCCGGCACGCAGGGCCAGGTTGATCACGTGCAGGCCGTCCGACTCGCTGGTTTCAAGGATCGCCTTCCCCTCGCCGGTGTTGCCCAAAAGCGCCGTCCCCCGGTTGTATTCGGAATTGCGCAGCGCCCCTTCGAGTCGCATCCCCGGCCGGTTTGCCAGAGGAATCGACGTCATGTCGACCACCGACTGCACGTTGTAGACGTGCGGCCCCAGAAACACGCTGCGGCAGTTTTCCGCCGCGAACCGCAGGGCGCGATTGATCGCGGGCGCCCAATCCACCGACTCGTCGGCGTAGGCCCCCTCGAAAAACCACTCCGGGTAAATCCGGTCGATCTTTGCCGGCCCCGTGACCGTGCCCTCGCCGGAGAAGATCCGATACGCGCCGGCTTCGAGACGCCCCTCGATCGTGAGCGTGAGGCCCTTGGGGATCTCGATCATCCCGCCCGGTTCGACCCGCAGGGTCTGGCCCGGCACGACCTTCACGTCGGCCGACAAAGCCACCGGCGAATCCACGACGAGCAGCTTTTTCTGTGCCGTGCCTGCAGCCTCGAGGGGATTTGCCGACACATCCGCCGCGGCGAGGAGGCTCACGACGGAAAGCAGCAGCGGCCAGAGGGCCGTGAGGGAACGTTTCATGGTGTGGCTCCTTGTGGTTGCATCTGGGGTCAGTCCGATTGTCCGGCCCGCTTCCGTCACCTCGCCATGGTCGTTCAGATATCGAAACACGACATTGAGTCCCAACGGCTGGACGCCGCCTGAAAAGAAACCCGCGGGCATCCAGCCATCGGGCAGGGAGCTTACCGCGCCGATTTGTCCGGTGCTGGCCTTGTTCACGGCTCACTTTGCCGCGGGGCGGGCCGCGGTGGATGGCATGGCGAGGATGCCGAGCTCGAACCCGCGGGCCACGGCGCTGGCCCGGTCGCTGGCTCCGAGCTTCAGGAGCATCTCGGTGACGTGCCCCTTCACCGTGCGCTCGGTGATCCCGAGCTGGCGGCCGATCTCCACGTTGGAGAGGCCCCGCCGCATCAAGGCGAGCACCTCCAGCTCCCGCGGCGTGAGCAGCCCCTTGTCGCGCGGCCGCTGCGCCGCCTCGATGCCCCGCCGAATGCCCGTCACGCCGCGATGCACGTCGCGGACGGCGGCCGCGATCCCGCGGTGTTCGATGTTCTTCGAGACGAAGCCGCTGGCGCCGTCGCGGAGCGCACGATCGGCGTCGAACGCCGACTCCGACGACGTGAGCACGAGCACCCGCACGGTGGGCCGCGCGGCCCGCAGGCGGGCGAGCGTCTGGAAGCCGTCCATCCCCGGCAGGCTCAGGTCGAGCAGGCACACGTCGGGGCGGCAGTCGCGCACGATCCGCACCGCCTCCTCCCCCGTGCCCGCCTGGCCCACCACCTCGAAGTCGGGCTCGCGGTGGAGCAGGTTGGCGAGCCCCTCGCGGAGCACCGGATGGTCGTCGACGAGCAGCAGACGGATTTTTTTCTGGTCGCTGGTCATGAATCGCTGGTCATGGGATGAAGACGTATTGTGCGCCCGCCGAGCAGGGCGCCTCCCGTCCATTCGTACGGGGCCGCGTCACAGGGGCCGTCAGCCGAGCGGCAGCCGCACCGTCACGGTGGTGCCGCGGCCGGGAGAACTGCGAATGTCGAGCGTGCCGCCGATCCGTTCCACCCGCTCCCGCATGCCGTCGACCCCGAAATGGCCCTGGGCCCCACGGGGCCGCGCTCTGGGATCGAAGCCGCGGCCGTCGTCGGCCACCTCGAGCACCACGGCATCACCCGGCGGCGGCACGTGCAGCCGCACCGTCGTGGCGGCGGCCGCGGCGTGCCGCGCCGCGTTGAGCAGCGCCTCCTGGGCCACCAGCAGCAGGTTGCCCGCGACGAAGTCGGGCAGCGCCGGCAGGTCGGCGGCGACGTCGGCCTCGATCACGGCATCGTGCTCCCGCGCGAGCCGCGCGGCCAGCTCGCGCACCGCCTCGGGGAGCGTGCGGTCGGTCGGCGCCGTGGCCTGCAGCGCCCACACCGTGCCCCGGAGCTGGTGCACGGCATGGCCGACCATCCGATCGACCACGTCGAGATGCCGCGGCGCATCGGCGGCCAGCGTGCCGTCGTCGGCCCGGCAGGCCGTGAGCTGGTAGCCGATGCCCGTCACCGTCTGGAGGACGGTGTCGTGGAGGTTGGCCGCGAGCCGGTTGCGCTCGCGGAGCGTCGCCTCGAATTCCACCGCCGACTGCTGCCTGTGCTGCATCGAGGCGGCGAGGTCAATTGCCTGCCTCCGCACCCGGCGGCCGAGCAGCACCACGCCGCCGACGCTCGCCACGAGCCCGGCGGTGGCGGCGGCGAGCACCGCGGCCAGCCGCCGCGGCGTCCACCACGAGGCCGCCTGCACGACCTCGATGTCGGCCGCGTCGCGGGCCAGCACCGTGATGCGCTCGAGCATGGGATGATCGACGATCAAACCGTTGATCCGCGCGCCGTCGAGGTCGAGCCGGAGGATGCCCGCCACCGCCACGGTGCTGCCCACGTTGAACCGCGCACGGGCGGGCGACTCAGGCTCGGCATCGAGCGTGGCAAACCAGCGGCCGTCGGGAGAGGTGAGCGTGGCCGTGAGCCCCGCCGGGCCCGTCTCCACCGCCTCGACCACGCCCGTGCAGCGGACGAGCCGGCCGTCGTAACTGCCTGGCTCGGTGACCCACTTGTTCCCACTGAACTCTCTCGCGACCCGGGCGATCTCGGCCACCGTGAGCGACTCGGGCTCCGGGGGCGATGCCGAGCCGACCCGCCGAACGACGGCAAACGTGAGGCCGGCGATGCTGCGGCTCATGTCGAGAAAGCCGGCCACCTGCACGCGGTCGCCGGGGATGAACCGCGGCTCGGCGGCCGTCGCGACCGGGGCGAGATCGACGCGGACGGCCGCGCTTGGATCCTGCAGAAAGAGTCGCCCGGGGGCGGCGTACGACACGATCCCCTCCGTGCGGACGCGGTGGCCGGTGCGCTGCTGCACGACGAATCGGCCGAGCGCATCGAGCGGAGTGACCTCGCCGGTGAACGGGTCGGCGGGGGGCGGCGCGAGGATTTCGATTTCGTCTGGTTCGGTGACGACGACCGAGGGCGCGACGAACTGGCCGCGGCTGTTGCGGAGCGCCGACACGAGGCCCGTGACGCGAACCTCCGCATCGACGAACCGGGCGGGATCGAACGGCCGGTCGAAGGCCAGCCACGAGACTCTCAACGGCCACCCGTCGGCCTCGAGCATGAGCATGGGAATCGTGCCCTGCCAGTGCGTGCGCTCGCCGAACCCCTGCACCACGCCCTGCACCGTCACCCACCGGCCCTCGTCGCCGCCACGCGCGAGCCGGCCGAGATCCGCCGGCACAGGCGGCGGCACCGGCCCGCGGCCGACGACGCGGGTGCGGCGGCCGATGATCCCGGGGGCGTAGCCGGCGGCGACCAGGCTTCCCTCGATCTCGACGATCATGCCCCGCTCGATCGTCGGGGCCGAGCCGTCGTCGGCCTCCACGGAACCAAATCCGGCGACGAAGATCGGGCTGTCACCCTCCTGGATCACCAGGCCAGGTGGACGCGCCGACGTGACGACGCCGCGGACGACGGCTTCAGGCTGCGCATCGATTTCGGCGGGCGAGAGCGCGAGGATCTCCGCAATCGACCGCAGGGGCTCGCCCGCGGCGGGAGCGGCGGCCGGCGCCGCATCGGCGGCGAGGCAGGGAATGGCCGACCACGCCCACGCGACCGCGGCGATCGCGGCCCGCGGCAACCATGATTTCAATGCGCTGGCGAGGACCAGTGCGTATGGTGTGCGCATGCCCTGAGTGTAGCCGGGCCATGCATACGCTGCTCAGGCGAACGTGATCCGGCGGTCGAGGTCGATCCGGCGCCCGTCGGCGAGCGTCAGGGAAAACCGTTCGGCCTGGGCGGTCTCGCCCGAGCGATCGCGGAACGTGGCATCGTGGCCGAGTTCCAGCCACTCGATCGTCTTCGCGATCGGCAGCCACCTAATTTGGGCAATCCGGCGAAGGCAAGATTTGCTGTCTTCTGCATATTTGGTGGCTGGCACCTTTTTAGTCCGCCTGATCTCGCTCGAATTGCCGTAACTCATCGACTCCATCTGCAGAAAGGAAAAAGCTCACTTTCCACTTTCCGCGCCACGCAGGCCGACACCATACGCCCTGACCTCGCAGAGGGTTCTCGCCAGAGCCTCGAGGCGGCCGCGCGCTTCGGCGTCGAGGGAGAAATCGTCGATCATCCACACCGCCACGCCGTAGGGCTCCAACCGGAGCGGCGCCTGAGCGCGGGCGGCCAACGGCTCTGCGGCGGGCCGGTCGGATGCCCCTTCACACCGGTAGAGGGCCGGTTCTTCGGCCCCGATCCCCCGGACGGCGCCCGCCAGCGGCACGTCGGTCGTCATGGCCTCGGAGGTGATGTTCACGAAGACGACGGCGAGGCTGTCGCCGCGCTTCCACACGCCGTTCAGGACGGCCGGGCTGTCGAGGATCCGCGGCCCGTAGTAGCCCCAGTCGGCGGAAACCGTCGGCACGCCTTCGAGTTCGAGCGGGCGGGCCATTTCGCCAGCGTTGAAATATGGCAGCAGCGCCTGGCGGGTATGGGCCAGGGCTTTCAGGAAGGCCTTCCGCTTCTCGTCGACGAGGGTAACGAAGAGCGTAGTGGGGGCGATCTGCTCGCCCTGAACGAGCATCTCGCCCAGCTTGTGGGCGTATGCCTCCTGCGGGTCTCCCCCGCTGACGTTTCGTCCGGTGAACTGCACGCGGCCGGCATAAATGGACGGGAAGAGCGGCAGGCGGCGGGCGCCCGGGTCGATCAAGAAGGTCCGGTTCGCCAGGAAGCCGTCCACGAGGTGCGCGTAGGGCTCGGCCATATCCTCCGCTTCGAAAATCAGATCTGGATGGCTGCGCTTCAGCTCCTCGCGGAACCGGGCCAGATACTTCCAGAACCCGTTTTCGAGCCAGTTGTCGCCGCCGCCCGGGGCATGGCCGTGATCAGGGTCGAAACAGGGAATGGCGCGTCCCGCGCTCACCTGATCCAGGTACAGGCCGTCCACACCGTACCCAGCCACGCGCTCGAACTCGCCGCGCATCTTCTGCTGATAGCCGGCTGCGGCGGGGCACATCACCGCGAACAGACTGGCGTACTTCTCGAGCGAGATCTGGCCGCGCCGGTCCTTGACGGCCGATGGCAGGCCGATCCGTTCATACTCCTCGCGCTCCTTCACGGTGCGCCATTGTGTGTCCCACAGGCGGTAGTTCATGTACGGGATCACGCGGACGCCCTGCTGTTGAAGGTCTTTGACGAGCGGGACAAAACCGTCGTACGCCACGAAATTGGGGTACCAGCGATCGAAGCTCCTGTGCTCCATCCAGGCATACCAGCGCACGCCGATCGGCAGGCCGAGGTACTCGCGCAACGCCGGAAGCTCTTTGGCGATCCGGCCCCGATCCCATTCCGCGACCTGCACCGGCAGGTCGCGGTACCAGGCGGGCGTGTCGTCACGCGGCAGGCTGGGGAACCACGGCGCGTGGCCGCTCAGCCAGCGCTTGTAGAGCTGGCCGGCATCGAACCAGTCGCCGTCGAAGGCCTCGATCGCCGCCCGGCCGCTGGTCGCAAATCCATTGCCACCCTTCCCGGAGTGGCCCACCGGCCATGTCCAGGCAGCGTGAAGGCACCCGCTCTTGCCAGACATGGAGAGGGTCTTGGTCAGGGCGCGCGGGTCCTCGGCGGCAAAGTAGACGCCCCCCGTCTCGTCGTGGTACGCGCCGCACTGCAGGGTCGCTGTCGAGCTGGGATAGAGGCCCGTGTAGGACAGCGTGTTGCGCACCGGGTCTGCTTGCGCCTGGCCGAACATATTCGGGTTGACCATCACGTCCGGCCCGGTCTCCAGCCGCCGGAACGCGACCGTGGGAAATGCCGTTTCCAGGAGGACGGCGTCGGGCGATTGGTTGGCGAGGCTCAGACTCATTTCCAGACGCCGGCCCATCGGCCGCAGCTCGCCAGTTACCGAAAACTCGACTGGCTCGTCCGGTGTCGCCGCATGGGTCCAACGAATGGAGCACCGGTCGTTGCCCTCGCACTCGAGCGTCGAGACGGCGGACGATGCGTCGATCTTGATCTCCGTGCCGTCCCGCACAGCGAACGTGGCAGTCCATAGTGCCGGCAGGTCCCCGAGGAGTTCGATCTTTCGGACGCGGTCGTACACGCCGGCGACTTCACACTTGCCCGGAGCCAACGCCAGCGCGACGCGCAGCCCGGGCGTCTCGAGGATTCTCAGGCCGCCCTCCGCAACCCACGGCGAGGACGGCGTCACGTCCTCTCCTTCACGGATCGCCTTCTCCACACGCTCGAGTAGCGGGCCGCTCCGGTCGAAGAACCGCCGGTCACGGGCCAGGTTGGCCGCGATGTCCACGAGCCAGCGGGCCTCTTCGTCGGCGGCCGCGGCAGCGAGACGGTCGAGCCGTGCCCGGGTTTCCGGCGGGAGCACGAGCGGGAGCTTGAGCCCCTTGACCAGCGGGCTGCCCTGCGCGTCGGCGGCGATTTCTCCCTCGCTGAGCGCGCGGTCATAGACGCTGACGGCGGCCATCCGCCCTTTGAAAAACCATGGGCCGCCCCAGCCCTTGCCGATGTCGCCCCCGGCCTGGCCGCCGCCGGAGAAGCTCACGTCGTTGAACGTGCCGCCGGCCACGGCCTCCCCATTCACCGAGAGGACGACATGGTAGCCGTTGAAGCCTTGGGCCCGGTCATCCACGCGCCGGGCCGTAGCCGCCACGTGAACGTACCGGCCCACGGGCACAGCCGCACCGCCATACAGCGGGCAGGCCCATTTCTTGCCGTTGTTGATGTTGAAGTAGAGGCGTCCGCCCTGGCCGCGGGAAAAGAGGAAGCAGTCCGTCTTCCACAGGATCATGTCATAGCAGTTCGGCTCCTGGGTGGAGGAGTCCTCAAACTCCACCACCGCGGCGATGGTCAGCCCCTGGTCGACCCGAAAGGACGACAGCCCCGGCACGCTGACGTATTGGTTGGCTCCATTGAGCTGCAGCGCGCCGTCCGGGCTCACCGTCGGCTTGTTCACCAACTGGCCGTCATTGCCCTTGCCCGAAAGGTCGGGGACGACATCTCCGGCGACCTTGCTGAAATCATAGCGCAACACCTGCCCTCCGTCCGGCCCGGGTTCTGCTGTGGAAGCGCGCGACATCGCGATCCACCCGATCATCCCCACGACGATCGCCAACCGGAACGACGACAAGCCCACCGAGTGACTCCGTTTCTTGCTGATCCCTGTCATGGTGCCGCCCATGGACTGTCCTTACCGAAACTCGAGCCGGGGCCAGCAGGCCCCGACGACCGCAGCACCGGCGATCGCGGCGGCGGCGAGTGCGGCGGCCGTCAAGGGCTGTCCGTAGAGGAGCGCTCCGATGGCGAACAGCGCGGCCCAGATGCCAGCCGTCGAGGCGATCGTGGCCAAGAGCGGAACGCGGCCCGCGGCCGTCGCGCGGGTCGGCGCGAGATCCTTGGCGGAGTCGCCCGCCGCACGCACCGCCGCCGCCACCGTTCGCCAGCCCGGCCCCGTCGGGCGGACGCGGGCGTAAAACTGCTCCAGCACGGCCGCGTCGGTCGGCGGCGTGACGACCGCCACGACGAGCGATGCCGCGGTGGTCGCGATCACGCCGACGAGGAGCTGCGCCCACGCCGCCGGCACCGAATCGGGCGCCGTCTCCGCCCACACGAAGAACGTCACGGCGACGGCGGCCGCGACGATCACCGCCGCGATCTCCGCAGCGGCGTTGATCCGCCACCAATACCAGCGGAGCATCATCACGAGGCCCGTTCCCGCGCCGAACTGCAGCAGCAGCTGGAACATCTGCAGGGCGTCGCGCAGCACGAGGGCCAGGGCACACGACGCGACCATCAGCCCGGCCGTCGCCAGCCGTCCCACCCACACGAGCCGGTGCTGGCTCGCCGCCGGGTCGAAGAACCGGCGGTAGACGTCGTTGACCACCACGCTCGAGCCCCAGTTCACGGCAGTGCTCATCGTGCTCATGTAGGCGGCGATGAGCGACGTCACGACGAGGCCCAGGAGCCCGGCCGGCAGCCGCGTGAGCATCGCCGGATAGGCGAGGTCGTCGTGCACGTGGCGGCTGTCGATCGCCGGGAAGGCGGCACGAAGCGAGGCGACGTCGGGAAAGACGACGAGCGACGCCAGCGCCACGATGATCCAGGGCCAGGGCCGGACGGCGTAGTGCATCACGTTGAACAGCAGCGTGGCCGCGGCCGCATGCCGCTCGTCCTTCGCCGCGAGTATCCGCTGCACCACCCAGCCCCCGCCCCCGGGCTCCGCGCCGGGATAATACGTGCTCCACCAGAGCAGCAGGAGCGGCAGCACGACCGCCGCGAGCACGACATCGTGGGCCGCCGTCGCGAGCTCGGGCACGATCGCCATGCGCGCCGCCACTTCCGGCCGGGCCACGAGCCGCGCGAGCCCGCCGACTTCCGGCAGGTTCACGAGCCACACGGCTGCGGCCGCGGCGCCGACCACCGCGATCACGAACTGCACGAGGTCGGTGAGCAGCACGCCCGTCAGCCCGCCGGCGGCCGAATAGGCCAGCGTGATCCCGGCCGCCACCACCACCGATTCGAGCGGCCCGAGCCCCAGCATCACTCCGCCGATCTTGATCGCGGCCAGCGTGACGTTCGCCATCACCAGCACGTTGAACAACACGCCGAGCGTGACGGCCCGCAGGCCGCGCAGGAATGCGGACGGGGCCCCGGAATAGCGGAACTCGTAGAACTCGATGTCGGTGAGCACGCCGCTGCGGCGCCACAGGGCGGAAAAGAAAAACGTGGTCACGGTCCCGGTGAGCAGGAAGGCCCACCACGCCCAGTTGCCGAACACACCCTGCTCCCGCACGATGCCGGTGACGAGGTTGGGCGTGTCGGCGGCGAAGGTCGTCGCCACCATCGAGATGCCGAGCAGCCACCACGGCTGGGAGCGGCCGCCGAGGAAGTAGTGTTCGTAGTCGTCGCGCTGCGTGGCCGCCGTCCACCAGCCGATGGCGAGATAACCGATGAAGGCGGCGATCACGATCGCCCAGTCGAGCGGTGCGAGTTGCATGGAGGGCCCGGTGCTTCAGGGCGGCGGTGCAGGTCGGGAATGCAGGGCGACGCCGTCAGTGCATTTCCACGGCGCAGCTGCCGAGGCCGCAGCGGGCCGTCATGGCGGCAGATGACGGGAGTGACGGTGTAGTCGCCCGTCTGCAGCACCTCGACGGGTGGCGATGAGCGCACGCTGCAGGCAGCGGGTGTCTCACGGAACCACGATGGCATCATAAACCCGCATAAGCCTCTCGTCTCCCTGTCCTGTCGGACAGTGGCTGGCAGGCAAGCCGAGGGCTGTCGTGCCAGAAGGGGTAAATTATTGTTCTCATATCGGCCGAGAGCCATCCCATACGATGAGGTCAGGAGTTCAACCATGACGCCGGGAACTCTCGTTCCCACGACTCCGACGAGGCCGCCGGTGCGGAAGTCCGGATCACGCGCCGCCGTGGGCTTTACGCTCGTGGAACTTTTGGTGGTGATCGCGATCATCGGCGTCCGCGTAGGTCTCCTGCGTGCCCTGATGGCGCCGCTGTTCGCGGCCGCTCTCGCCGGCTGCCACGGCATCGCGCAGTGCGGCGAGCCCATCCAACCAGCACATGGAAAGGGCGAGTCGCCGGTCATGGCACAGGCAGCGGTGGACAAGAACGTCGTGCTAGTCGCGGAGAACCAGCCGCGGGCGGTGATCGTGCTCGCCGCGGACGCCGACGAGGAGGGGAAATCGGCGGCGCTGTTCTTGCAGGCTTCCGTCACGACCGCGACTGGCGCGGAACTGCCGATCGTCACTGCGGACGCGTACCGCAAGGAGCAAACCGGCATCTTTGTCGGAGCGGAGGCGGTGCGCCGGCTGGGGCGCGGGCCGCCGGCAGAGACTTTTTGGGGCTATCAGGAAACCGGCGGCGCTCTCTACCTCATGGGCGGCGGGCCGCGCTGTCTTACGGTTGCCGTCCGCCGCTTCCTCGAAGACATCGCCGGCATGCGCTGGTGGTTCGAGGACGAGACACTCATTCCCAAGCGAAATGGCTTGAGCGTGCCCGCAGGCAGTTCCCGTTCGGCCGAAGCTGCCTTCGTTCGCGCGGCCGTTCGCCACACCATCTCGCCCCATGGTATCGCGGCTACCAACTACACGTCGTTCTGCCGTTATGCAGCCCATCAAACGCTCCGTTTCGCGCCTCCTGCCAAGTATTTCGCCGCGCATCCGGATTGGTACGCGGAGAAAGGCGGCAAGCGCGCTGCCGCGGCCGAGGATTTCTGCATGACCTCGCCAGATCTGGCCGGACTGGTGGATGAATACGCCAGCAACATGCTGGCCGAGATACGGCAATTCCATGACTCCGATGTGCGGCTCTTCGGCATGGGCCGGGAGGACAACGCGGAATGGTGCCAGTGCGTCACGTGCCGTGCGGCCTACGCAGCCGGCTCCCAGAGCGACGTGTACATGGCCTTTGTCAATCGGGTCGCCGAACGTGTGGAACGGGAGTTCCCGGACGTCCTGATCGTCTCCAGCGCCTACCAAGCCGCGGCCGCCCTGCCGAAGAAGGAGATGCCGCGGCGAAACGTTCTCATCTGGTTTTGCACGGAAAGCATGGACTATTCGAAGAGCATCCATCATCCGGCGAACAAAGGAACCCGCGAGATCATCGAAGGCTGGCATTCCGTGGCGGCACACATCGGTATCTGGCACTACCTCCGCGGCTTCGAACGCTATCGGGGTCGCTATGACGGCGCGGGGTTTGCGGAGTATTTGGGGCCGGACTGGCCGGCCGTCAGCCAACGCATCTACCCCGAGTTCGTCACATTCATGCGCGAAAACGGCGTTGAGTATTTCTTCGCCGAATCCGAGAGCAGTTTCCTGCACCGCGACGCGGCAGTCATGAAGCACTGGATCCTCAATCAGACACTCGAGGATCCCGGACTGAAATACGAAGACGTGCTGCGGACATTCACCGACGGCTACTATGGCGCGGCCGGCAGCAAGGTGCGGGAGTACCTTGCCGTTCTCGAAGCTGCGCAGGAGAAGAACCCACCGTATATGTGGTTCTTCGGTGACCTGATGGCGGCGCGGCACCTGACGCTGGACGCCTGCCTGGACGCGGACGCGCGACTTTCCGAAGCGGAAGCCGCGGTGTCGGCGCCCGAGGAGAAAGACTCCCTGGACCGCGTACGCTTCCTGCGGGCATCCACGATCGACCGGATGTTCATCGTCAAGTGGCCGGCATTCAGGCGGGAGTGGCGGCTGGCCCGCTCGGGCGCGGAATTCCACGTCCGGCCAGATGACCTGGTGACCCGGGCGCGTGCGGCCGGGAACTGGTACGGCCGTGTCGTCAAGAAAGAAAAGCCCTACGCCGACCTGACTGCGAAATGGATCGCGTTCGCCCAGCGCCGTTTCGCCGACGACGTGGTGCTGCCCGTGCCGCAGCAGTTGGCGGAAGCGCCGGCCGCGGACGTGTTTCAGGTGCCGGCGCAGAGCTACTGCTTCGACGTCAACGGCGCGCTGGTGGCGCGGCAGAACGCGGATTTCAACCTGGGCGGCTCGAGCGAGGCGACCGGAGTGCTCGTGGAAACGTCCGCCGCGCCGGGCGGCCGCGTGCTTGCATTCGACGATCCGGCTGGCGAACTGACCTGGACCAAGCTCCAAACCTGGGGCGGCGAAGACAACGCCTCCACCGCCCGCGCACAAGTCGCCGCCCTGTCGGGTGGCGAGTTCCAGTTGATCCGCCTCGGCCGCTACGATTTCGACACGGTAAACAGCGGGCTCGTCTTCAGGCTGGGGAAGCGGCGTTGGACGTTCTTTCCGCTCGATCTGGACCGCGGCGCCTACGAGATCTGGCTCAACGCCCGCTACGACGCGTCCAAGAGCACGTTGTTCATCGAACGGCTGGTCGCGCGGAAGCAGCCGTGACCTGTGGGCAGGAGAGCCGTCGTGTCGGCGAGCCTCCCGACGCGACGGCGGAGGCAGCGAATTCCGCCCCCTGTCCTGTCGGACAGTGGCGAGCCATTGGCAGGGCAACCCTATTGATAGAAACTGGTTCCATCAGTGGGGGCAGGTCAAGTTCCAGCCACTCGATCGTCTTCACGATCGGATCGACCAAGAGATAGTGGCCTACACCGGTGAGTTCATAGAGCCTTCGCTTCGCCGTCCGGTCCTTGTCGGCCGTCGCATCGCCGAGAATCTCGATGGCCAGAGCCGGCGGCCGCTCGAGGTGTCGCCCCGGCTGACTGCCGCAGACCACCATCACATCAGGGCGCACCACGGTGTCGTCGCTGACGATCCAGTCGAGCCCCGCGTACGTGGCACACGAGCAGCCCTGTGCCTGCAGGCACGACTCGATCTGAAACACGAGCTTGGCTGCAGCCCGCTCGTGCGGCCCGAGCGGCGAGGGGCTCATCGCCACCGCGGTGCCGTTCCACAGCTCCCAATCGCCCTCCCACTGGAGGTAGTCGGAGACGGAATAGTGTGGTTCGTAACGCGGAGCCATCGCCGTGCACGAAGTGTACAAAGAGGCAGTGCCGAAAGCAATCCAGCATGGATGCGGGGTCGCTCAGCCGCGGAATTCGAATTTGAAGCGGCCCATCGCGGTGGCGAGGCTCGCCTCCGCGCCGCGCACGGCCTCGTTGTAGCGGTCCCCCGCGAGGATCGCCGCCACGAGGTGCTGCTCTGATCGTCGAGTTTGCCGCGGAAGTGTCGGCCGCCGATCTCCTCCACCTTCACGGGCCAGGCGTTCTTCATCCAGCACACCTCGTCGACGTGACGACCCCGCGGACGACGGCTTCGGGCTGCGCATCGATCTCGGCGGGCGAGAGCGCGAGGATCTCCGCAATCGACCGGAGGGGCTCGCGCGCGGCGGGAGCGGGAACTGCAGCGGGCGCCGCATCAGCGCCGAGGCCGGGAGCGGCCGGCTACGCGCACGCAAACGCAGCGATCCCGGCCCCCGCCAACCAGAATTTCAACCCGCCGAGCATGACCATCCTCCAATTGGATCCGGGCCAATGAGTGCCGATGGCCTGCAGGGGACGCAGCTCTTTTCCCTTATCCCTGATAGAATCAAGGGGGATGGTTTCACCCATGCGATCCCCAGCAAGGACATGGCGGATGACAAGGCTCCTTGAACAAGCGATCGACCAACTGCGGAAGTGCAGCCCCGCCGAGCAGGACACCATCGCAGCCTTGATTCTCGAGGAACTTGCGGACGACACCCGCTGGGAAGCGGCTTTCGCTGCGTCGCAGCCCGAGATCGAGCAGCTCGCCGAAAAGGTTCGGAGCAAGATTCGCTCCGGCCAAACCCGCGACATGGGGATCGAAGACCTGTGAAGTCGAGGCTGGAAGATGAATTTCTTGCCTGCCTGAAACGACTCCCGGATAACGTCAGGCAAACCGCCCGCAAGAATTATCGACTCTGGCTCGATGACCCCAGGCATCCGAGTCTGGCATTCAAGCAGATAGGTTCGACTGGCGTGTGGTCCGTCCGAATCGGGATCGGCTGGCGGGCGCTTGGCTTGGTTGAAGATGACACGATCACGTGGTTTTGGATCGGATCGCATGCCGACTACGACACGCTCGTGAGGTCGCTACGATAGACGGCCATGGGGCCCGACGCCGACCGGCCGTCAGCTGCGGAATTCAAACTTGAAGCGGCCCGGCATCGGCACGGGGTAGAGGCCGTCGGGGCCGCGCTGGAGCGGCGCGGGAGAGTCGTCGGTGAGTTCGGCCACGCCCGCAGTGAGGTCGTCGGGGCTGTCCATCATCTCGGCGTAGGTCATCGTCCGGCCGGTGTGCGCGGCGAAGCGGCCCATCGCGGTGGCGAGGCTCGCCTCCGCGCCGCGCACGGCCTCGTTGTAGCGCTGCCCCGAGAGGATCGCCGCCACGAGGTGCTCCCATTCGAGGCGGTAGGGGTTTTTCTCGGGCTGCTGTGCAGTCCAGAGGATGGCGTCCTTGGCCATCTGCTGCCCCTTGTAGATCGTCGACTTCGCCGGCGCGTGGCCGCGGGCGGAGATCGTGAACGCCCCCTTCGAGCCCTGGCCGAACACGCCAAACTTCTGCTCGCAGTCTTTCATGGTGCGGCCGGAATAGAAAAACTTCGTGCCGTCGGCGAACGTGTATTCCACGCCGTAGCTGTCGAAATTCTGATCGTCGAGCTTGCCGCGGAAGTGGCGGCCGCCGATCGCCTCCACCTTCACGGGCCAGGCGTTCTTCATCCAGCACACCTCGTCGACGTGATGCACGTAGAAGTCGCTGAACACGCCGCCGCTGGCCCAGAGAAACCCGTGGAATCGCTGCGCCTGCCAGAAGAGCTCGCTCATGCCCTCGGGAGGGCCGGGAGAGAGGTCGAGCGGCTGCACCGGCCCGTGCTCGCGGTAGCCATGAAAGGCGATCAGGTCTCCGGCCTCGCCGTTCTGCAGGCGATCAAAGAGTTCGCGGCGGGCCTCGCTGTGGCGGCACATCAGGCCCACGCCCACCTTGAGGTTTTTGGCGTCGGCCTTGGCGGCCAACTCGATGATCCGCTTGGTGCTCACGCCGTCGATCGAGATCGGCTTTTCGAGGAACGTGTGCACGCCCTTCTCGACGGCATACGCGAAGTGGGCCGCGCGGAAGCCGACCGGCGTGGCGCTGATCGCGATGTCGCCGGGCCGGAGGCTGTCGATCGCCTGCTTGTAGGCGTTGATGCCGACGAAGCACCGCTCCTCGGGCACGTCGACCCGCTCCTTGAACTGCTCGCTGAGGCTGCGCCGACGCGCAGAAATCGCATCGGAGAAGAGGTCGGCCATGGCGACGAGCTTGATGTTGGCCCCCGGCACGGAGAGCGCGTCGGCGACCGCGCCGCCCCCCCGCCCGCCGCAGCCGATGAGCGCGAGGCGAATCTCGTCGCTGCCCGCCGCGTGGACGGCAGGCGACGGCCCTGCGAGGGCGACGAGCGACGATGTCGCGGCGGCCCGGCCGGTCGCGGCGAGGAATCCACGGCGCGTCGTGGCGGTGCCGATCAAGCGTTGGGCGTTTACGTGAGGAGGCATCGGCTGGAATCCTGGGGTTCGATTGGGCGTCCGCGGGCAAGCGTACCGCAGGAAAACCACGCGTGCCCCGTACGAAAGTACCGGACGGCGTCGTTGAGGCGCGACGTATAATTGATTGAGTTTGACGCTGAAAATCTCCGTGATCGTCATGCGCGTGCATCCCACAGGCAGCTGGCTTCCGATGATCGTCGTGCTCGCATGCGCGGCCGGCAGCGCCGCGGCCGACGAGACCGTCGATTTTTCCCGGGACATCCAGCCGATCCTCGCCACCCACTGCTACAACTGCCATGGCCGCGATCCCCACTCGCGGCAGGCCGACCTGCGGCTCGACGACCGGGAGGCGGCCGCCAGCGAACTGCCCTCGGGCGCGCGGGCGCTCGTGCCCGGCTCCGTGGCCGAGAGCGAACTCGTGGCCCGGATCGAGTCGACCGATCCCGACACGGTGATGCCGCCGCCGGAGTTCAAGAAGCCGCTCACGAAACGGCAGATCGAACTGCTCAAAGCCTGGGTCGCGGCCAACGCTCACTACGCGCCCCACTGGTCGTTCACGCCGGTGGCCGATCCGCCGCAGCCCGCGGCCCCGGCCGACGCCGCGCTCGCCGCCTGGCCCGCCGATCCGCTCGACCGGTTCGTGCTCGACCGGCTCGTGCAGGAGGGGCTCCGCCCCGCCCCGCCCGCCGACCGCGAGACGTGGCTGCGGCGCGTTTCGCTCGACCTCACCGGCCTGCCGCCGACGCCCGACGAGCGGGCCGCGTTTCTGGCCGACGAGTCGGCCGACGCCCGCGAGCGCGTGGTCGATCGGCTGCTCGCGTCGCCACGGCACGCCGAGAAGATGGCGATGCACTGGCTCGACGTCGCCCGCTACGCCGACACGAATGGCTACAACAACGACGAGGAGCGGACGCAGTGGCCGTATCGCGACTGGGTGATCCGCGCCTTCGCCCGCAACCTCCCCTTCGACCAGTTCATCGTCGAGCAGCTCGCCGGCGACCTGCTCCCGTCGCCCACCCGCGACCAGCGGATCGCCACTGCCTTCGGCCGCAACCACGTGCTCACGACCGAAGGGGGCGTGATCCAAGAGGAGTATCGCGTGGAATACGTGGCCGACCGCGCGCAGACCGCGGCCACCGCCTTCATGGGGCTCACGCTCCAGTGCGCCCGCTGCCATGACCACAAGTTCGATCCCATTTCCCAACGTGAATATTTCCAGCTCTTCGCCTTCTTCAACAGCATCCCCGATCCGGTGGCGAAGCATCACAAAAACAAGTCGATCAACGTGGTCGAGCCGTTCGTGACGCTACGGAGCCACGCCGACGAGGCGGCACTCATCGCGATCAACGACCGGCTCGGTGGTACAAAGCCCGACGGCGACACGGCCAAGGAAATCGCCGCCATCGAGGATCGCACGG
>JBKDMX010000041.1:0-11683 GCA_046343855.1 Planctomycetia bacterium | reverse complement strand
AGCAGGGCGAATCCAAACATCCGCTCGAAGGGCTCGGTAACCTTCCCCACCCAGCTGCCGAAGGCGATCATGTGGTCCTGGGCGATGAAGACGCGATCCCCGGGAAGCAGCTGGTAATTGGTGGCCGTCGAGCCCCCCTTCATGATCGCCTCGATGTCCACCGGCAGGATCTGGTCGCAGCCCACGCCCGAGGGGGCGGGCCGGGCGATCCACACATCCTTGCTCGAAAGCCGCGAGAGCCCGTTGATCTGGGCGATGGCGTCGAGCACGGTCTCATTGCCGGTCACCGGGAAGCGGGCGAGGTTGTCGCCGAAGCCGGCGCCTTCGGTCACCACATAATAGACCTTCGAGTTGTAGCTGAAAACATCCACACTCACGAGCGGCGCGTCGAGGTGCTTCTCGAGATGCTTCTCGATCGCCTCCTTGGCTTCGTTGAGCGTCATCCCGGTCACATACACAGTGCCGTAGGTGCCGAGATTGACGGTGCCGTCGGGGCCCACGAGGTGCTCGCCCGAGATCTGCTGCTGGCCGGCGGCCTGCGCGAGCGTGAGCGAAACCTGCGGCTCCTTGAGCACCCGCTTCAGGTGCCGGAAGACGGCGTCCTGGGCTTCTTCCAGGGATTGGCCGCCCACCATCACCTTGCCGTAGGAGGGGCCGAGGTCGAGCATGCCGCCCGGCTCCACGACATAGATCCCGTTGATCGGCTGCTCGAGGAGCGTGCCCTCCACGATCACCTGCAGCGAATCAAACGACTGAATCCGGAAGGGGGGCTTCGGCACCACGCGGAGCGCGTCGATGAGCAGAATGTCTGGCGGCTCGATCACGTAGGGCGGCAGCGACACCTTCGCGAGTTCCTTGGCGGGCATCCGCGTGGGGTCGGTCGGCGGGCACTGGGCGTCGAGGATGGCTTGCTGGGTGGTGGCCCGCTGGGGGCGGCCGAAGGTGGTGCAGCCGGTGGTGGCGGCGAGAACGGCGGCAACGAGGAGGAGAGACAGGCTGAAGCCTGATCCTACTTTTTGTATGGGGGCTGGCATGGCAAACTCCTCGCGACCGCTAAAGTCGCGTTCTTCGGAGTTATCGTCACAGCCAGCTGGAAAACTTTGCCCTGTTTCTCGCGGTTTGTCGGGGGGCAATCAGCGGACCTGAAAATGTCGTAAATTACAGTTCCAGCGAACGAGAGGTGATTTTCCTACCATGCCCATCCTGCCGCGCCAGCGCGATATCCATCCGCACGACCTGCTCGATGCAGGGGCGGCCGGAGATGCTGCCAGCCAAGGGCTGGGCCGCTGGGTGGCCTTCTACACGCTCTCCCGCCGCGAGAAAGACCTGATGCGGAAGCTCGAGGCGGTGAATGTGCCCTTCTTCGCGCCGCTGATCCAGCGGCGGCTCAAGTCTCCCGGCGGCCGCACGCGGCTCTCACACGTGCCGCTTTTCCCGGGTTACGTATTTTCCCGGGTCGATGACGACCAGCGCCGCTCCGCGCTCGCCACAAACACGATCGCCCGCTGGCTGCCGATCGCGGATGAACCCGCCCTGCTCGCGGATTTGCGGGCGATCAAGCGGCTCATCGATACTGAGCAGCCCCTCACGCCCGAGGCCAGGATCGAACCTGGGCAGCCGGTTCGCGTAAAAACTGGTGCGTTGCGCGGGCTCGAGGGCGTCGTGGTGAAGCGGCGCGGGGAGGAGCGGCTCGTGGTGGCGGTGCGGTTTTTGAATCAGGGGGCGTCGATCGAGGTCGAGGATGTGGATCTTGAGAGGCTATGAAATTTTCCCACTCAAGGGGGCGCTCCATGGCAAAGACCAGGACGTAATAAAAGCATGAACTTATTGCTCACGCCCAGAAGCATTCCGTTGCGCCGGCTCACGAAGCGATCTGCGGCGCTAGTCTTGGCGCACGCCATCGTCTTCGTACTGACGCTCTTCTTCGCGTTCTTCACAAGGAATGACTTCACGTTCGAAGCGGTGTGGGTCAAGCAATATCTTGCGGCAGTCGGTGGAATAGTTGTCATCAAACTAATCGTCTTTTACATACTTGGTCTCTGCCACATTTCGTGGCGGCGAGTGGCTTTTGGCGATCTAAGCAATCTGCTTTGGGCCGCGACGCTCTCGATGCTCGTGCTTGCCGCGATCGACGGCCTCTTTCTCTCGACGGGCAGAGTCCCTCGCATCACCCGCGTGCCACGCAGCGTGATCCTGCTCGACTGGGCCGCCACGATCCTGGCGATTGGTGGCATCCGAGCGTTGTGGCGGAGTTTTCACGAGGAATTGAGGCCGCTGTTTAGTACTGAGCCCGCTCGGTCGGCAATCATCATCGGTGCCAATCAGGCCGGTGAGTTGATCGCCCGCAATCTGATGGCTATATCGCATAGCCCGTATTACATCGCCGGTTTCGTCGACGATGATCCCGCGCTCCACAACAACCGCTTTGCCGGCATCGCCGTTCTTGGGCCGATCGATAACGTTGGGAAAGAAGTTGCTCGCAGGCAGGTGGATGACGTGCTGGTGCAGTCTGGCATGCTGTCGGGGAAGCGGTTTCGCCGGATTTACGACGAATGCATCGCGGCCGGGGCGACCGTCAAAGTCATTCCCGCCATCGATGAGTTGCTCGGCTCCCAAGACGGTGATCCGAGCCACGTCAGGCTTCGGGCCGTCGAGATCAAAGACTTGCTCCGCCGCGAACCGGTAAAGCTCGATGACTCGGCAGTGCGGCGGCTGGTTGAAGGCCGCACGGTCATGGTCACCGGGGCCGGCGGTTCGATCGGGTCTGAGATTTGCCGCCAGGTGCTCAAGTATGAACCCAAGCGGTTGTTGCTGGTTGAGCGCGGTGAAAACGCGCTCTTTCTTGTCGAGCAGGAGTTTTCTCGGCTCGAACCGCGGCCTGCTTTCGATCCTCTCGTTGCGGACATCACCGACGAAGAGCGGATGGATCAGATCATGGCGACCTACAAGCCCGAGGTGATCTTCCACGCCGCAGCACACAAACATGTGCCGATGATGGAGTGGAATCCAGCCGAGGCGATCAAAAACAACTCGCTCGGCACTAGGCTGCTTGCACGGCTGGCCGACGCGCATGGCGTTCGTGAGTTTGTTTCCATCTCTACCGACAAGGCCGTTCATCCGACGAGCGTGATGGGATGCTCGAAGCTTCTCGCAGAGCGATTTGTGCAGGCCTTCTCGAAGCACTCGAAGACCAAATTCATCGTGGTGCGTTTCGGCAACGTGTTGGCGAGCAACGGCAGCGTAGTGCCCACGTTTCAGGACCAGATTCGCCGCGGCGGGCCAATCACGGTCACCCACCCCGATATCGAGCGTTATTTCATGATGATCCCCGAGGCCTCGCAACTAGTGCTCCAGGCCGCGGCGATGGGCGAGGGAGGCGAGATCTTTGTGCTCGACATGGGCGAGAGCATCAAGATCGTCGATCTCGCCCGTGACTTGATCGCGCTATCGGGGCTCAACGAGGCCGATATCGATATCGAATTTACTGGGTTGAGGCCCGGTGAGAAGCTCTATGAGGAGCTGTATTTTGACGACGAGCGCCGCTTGATCACGAGCCATCCGAAGGTTTTTTGTGCGATGCATCGGCCGGCGGAATTGCCTGAAGTTGAGTCGATCCTCGATAACCTCCGAGACGTGATCGACGAGCCGCCCGGTGTGGTGCGTGCCAAACTTCGCGACCTGGTGCCCGAATACGGGGGCGAAACGATGAAGCCCTATCCACAGCCCGTAAAGCAGCCCCAGAGGCCGGCCACTCATGAGTGATCCGCGTTTCAACGTGATTCCGGAAGTCCGCCGGGCTGCGAATGCGCCTGCCGCCGGCATTCGCGTCCCATTCGTGAGGCCGGCGCTGCCGTCGATCGAATCGCTGCGGCCTGTCTATGAAGACATCGTGGCGAGCGGCCAGCTGACAAAGGGCAAATACGTCGAACAGTTCGAGAAGGCCGTGGCAAAGCGGCTTGGTGTGCGGCATGCGGTGGCCGTGAGTTCGTGCACGATTGGCCTCATGCTGGTTTTTAGGGCGATCGATCTTTCGGCTGGCAGTTGTCGCAGTCGCCGAGGCGATGCCGAAGGTTGCTTTGTAAACGCCGTGGAGCCACTCTCGCGGTTTGGCATCGTGCGATCCGGCGGCCGGAGCGAGCCCGTTGGCGAGGTGATCATCCCGAGTTTCACGTTCCTTGCCGGCCCGGCTGCGATCGTGTGGAACAATCTTCGTCCGGTGTTCGTTGATGTCGATTCTCATTCGACGAATATCACGGCCCAAGCCGTCAGGGCGGCGATCACGCCGCGCACGGTCGCGATCTCCGTCTGCCATAATTTCGGAAATCCTTGTGACATCGGCGGATTGCAGGCGGTGGCCACCGAGCATGGCCTGCCGTTGGTGGTCGATGCTGCCCATGGCTTCGGTGCGAAAATGCACGGCAGGCCCGTCGGGGCGGGTGCTACGGCGCAGGTATTCAGCCTCTCGCCGACCAAGTTGCTCGTCGCCGGTGAGGGCGGAGTGGTCGCGACTGACTGCGATTGCATTGCGCACTTCGTCAGGCTGGGGCGCGAATACGGCAATGACGGCTCATACGACGCGCTATTTTCCGGCGTGAATGGCCGGATGCCGGAATTGAGCGCGGCCACGGCGCTGGCGGGGCTCGAAATACTCGATGCCGTGGCCGACCGACGGCGGGAAATCGCGGCGCTGTACCGGAAGGAATTGGAAAGATTGCCCGGGATTGAATTTATGGAGTCGGTTGCTGGTGCCGAGCCGAGTTACAAGGATTTTTCAATCGTGGTCGATCCGGCAAGGTTTGGAATGTCCAGAGACGCGTTGCGACGCGTACTCGCCTCGCAGGGGATCGAGACGCGAACGTATTTCAACCCTCCCTGTCATCGGCAGACGGCGTTTGAGCATTTTTATGACCGCTCACGTCCGCTTCCCGCAACGGAGTTGCTTTCCGCGCGAAGCTTGTCGCTGCCAATGGGGGCGCATGTAGACGAGACAGTCGTCGCAGACGTGTGCGACGTGATCGCCAATGCGAAGCCGGCGATCTAAATGCCCCACGTGCTCTTCTACACCGTCTGGTGTCTCACGGCTGCGTTTGGGGCGGGCGTGATCACGCGACAGTTGATTGATTGGGCCAAATCCCGCGGCGTGCTCGACATCCCGAATGCCCGCAGCAGCCACACGAGGGTTACGCCTCGCGGCGGTGGCTTGGCGATCGTGGCCGTCGTGGTGATCGCTGCCTTCACTGCGATGATCCTCCACCCGGAATCGTTTAAGCCCATCGCGGGCATGATCCTCCCGGCGATCTCGATCGCTGCCATCAGTTGGCTCGACGATGTTCATACGCTCAACAACAGAACTCGATTTTCGGTGCATTTACTATGCGCTGCTGCGGCCACCGCCGTTCTGGGGCCGGTGCAACGGATCGATCTGGGGTCGTTCGGCGAGTTGGATCTTGGTGTCGCGGCCTGGCCGCTGACGATGCTATGGATCGTCGGACTCACGAATGCGTTTAATTTCATGGACGGCGTTGATGGCATCGCCGGGATTACGGCGCTCGCGGCTGGAATCACACTCGCGGCCGCGTCATGGGTTTTCGGCGCGACGGCGGTTGGTGCCGTGGCTGCGGCAATGGCGGCTGCGGCGATCGGGTTTCTCACGTGGAATTGGCAGCCGGCCCGGATTTTCATGGGCGATGTCGGCAGTGCATTTCTTGGCTTTCTCATCGCCGTCTTGCCGCTGGCCGTGGGCGCTGAGGCGAAGCCGCGGGTCGTGCCGGTGGCTGTCTTCGTGATGTGGCCCTTCATCTTCGACACGGGCTTCACGATCCTGCGCCGGTTGCGCAATCGCGAAAACATCTTCCAGGCGCACCGCAGCCATCTCTATCAGCGGCTCGCGATCGCCGGCTGGTCGCACCGCGCGGTGTCGGCGCTCTACGGGGCGCTGGCCGCGATGGCGGGGGCGATCGGCGTCGCGCCGCTCTTCGATCCATCGCTCAGGCAGTCGGCCGATCAGGCGGCAGTGTGGACCGTTGGGATTGGCATGCTTTTGCTCTTGGGGCTCCGCAAGTAGGACAGGCTTCAGCCTGTCACAGATGCTCTACGCCAACACGATCAAACGGTTTTCCGACTTCATCGCCGCAACGGCGCTCGTGCTGCTTCTCCTGCCGCTCTTTGCGGCGGTCTGGGTCGTGGTGCGGATGTCGCTCGGCTCGCCCGTGTTTTTCTTCGATACGCGGGCGGGCAGGGATGGTCGGCCGTTTTCGCTCGTGAAATTCCGCACGATGACGAATGCCCGCGGGCCCGACGGCCAGTTCCTGCCCGATGCCGAGCGGCTCACGGTCGTGGGGCGGTTGCTCCGCCGGCTGAGCCTCGACGAATTGCCGCAGCTTGTGAGCGTGATCGTGGGCGACATGAGCATGGTGGGCCCCCGGCCGCTGCCGCTGCGGTATGTGGCGCGGTATTCGCCCCGGCAGGCCCAGCGGCTCCGCGTTTGCCCGGGGCTCACGGGCTGGGCCCAGATCCACGGCCGCAATGAGCTCGGCTGGCCGGAAAGGCTCGAGCGCGACGCTCAATATGTCGATATGCTGGGCCGCTGGTACGGCCCGTTTGTGGATATTTACATCGTCATCTGCACAATCTGTCTGGTCGCCTGGCAGGCCCTGACAGGCCGCGGCATCGCCTCCCCAGGCTCCGCCACGATGCAAGAATTTCATGGAAATCGCTAACGCCATCAACGCTGCGATCGAGCAGGTTTTGCGCGACACCGCCCGCGAGGTGCGTTCGATCGAGCCTGGGATGCGGCTCGCCGCCGACCTCGGTCTCGACTCGCTCGATCTCGCCCAAACGATCGTGCTCCTGGAACGGTCGCTCGGCGTCGATCCATTTCGGCAGCCTGCGGCGGATGCCCCCCGGCCGAGCCTTCGCACCGTCTCCGATCTGATCACCATCTATTCCGCAGCCTCGAGCCACAAACACTGAGCCTCCGATGACATCCGCCACCAATTCCACGATCGAAAATCTCGCCGACGCCCCCGCCGAAGACCGGCTCGCCTCCGCGATCGGCATCGTCGCCCGCCAGTTTCGCGACCGCACGGCGATCGTCGCGCAAGCCGGCGGCGACGCGCGGCGCGTGATCGACTATGCCACGCTCGCCCAGGCGATCGCGAAGCTCGAGGCCGAACTCGATGCCGCGCGGCCGCTGGGGATCGTGGCCCGCGCGAAGCGGGTGGAATCGCTCGTGGTGATCGCGGCGGCCTGCGGCCGGCAGCATGTGCCGGTGGCGTTTCTGGCCGAGGATGCCCGCGACTTGGTCGGTGAGCTGCATGATTGGGTCACGATCGACGATTCGCTCGCGCTGCCGGCGGCCTCGCCCTCGCAGCCGCGGCGGGAGTTTGAGTCGGTGCCGACGCAGGTGGTCGTGGCCACGAGCGGCACGAGCGGCCCGCCGAAGCTCGTCGAACATTCCTGGGATTCGCTCCTCGCGGCCGCGCGGCTCGCGGAGCAGTGGCACGGCCTCGGCTGGCTCTTGGTGTATGACGCCACCCGTTGGGCCGGCTTGCAGGTCTGGCTGCAGGCGGTGCTCACGGCCGGCCGCGTGGTGGTGCCCGCCTCGCGCGATCCCGACGTGGTGGCGAAGTCGATCGCCGAGGAGCAGGTGTCGATCCTGCCCGCCACTCCCACGCTCCTCCGTCGCCTGATCACGTCGGCCGATCGTGCGGCGCTCGCCGGCCTCACGATCGATCGGATCACGCTCGGCGGCGAGGCTGCCGATGCGCAGTTGCTCGAGCAGGCGAAGGAGCTTTTCCCGGGGGCGAAGATCACGCATGTGTATGCCACCACGGAGCTCGGCGAGGTGTTTCGCGTGACCGACGGCAAGGCCGGCTTCCCGGCGGAGTGGCTTTCGAAGCCGCTGCCCGGGGGAGTGCGGATCTCGATGCGTCGCGATGGCGAATTGCTCGTGCAGCTTTCGCGCGACACAGCCGAGGTGGGCACGGGCGACCTCGTGGAGCGGCGGGGCAATCGGTTTGAGTTTACGGGCCGGCGGGGCGACGTGATCGTGGTGGGCGGTGCGAAGGTCTATCCGAAGCGGGTCGAGGAATTGCTGCGGAGCGTGCCGGGCGTGGCCGACGCGCGGGTGCATGGGATGCCGAGTGCGATCACGGGCGAGCTCGTGGCCGCGGAGATCGTGGTGAGCGATCCGCTGCCGGAGCCGTCCACGGCCGATCAGGTGCGCGGTGCGGCGCTGGCCGTGTGTCGCGAGAAGCTCGAGCCCCACGCCGTCCCGCGTGTGCTCGACATCGTGAAGAAGCTCGCCACCACCCCCGCCGGCAAAATCCCCCGCCGCTAGGCAGTGCCTGTCCCCGCGCCCAAGTACGACAGGCCTCCGTGCCTGTCTGGCCCGTATCTCGCTGCTGACAGGCACAGAGGCCTGTCGTACGTATTCCCCGGCCCGCGCGTTACAATTCTCGCATGGCCGCCCCCGCAACCGCCGCTGCGCCCCGCACCCCGTTCGAGGAGCATTACCTCGCGGAAGCCAAGCGGATTTGCTTGGATGAGATCCCCGACCCCTGCTTCGAGATTTTCCTCTTTGGCTCCCGCGCCCGGGGCCACTGTGAGCATGCGAGCGATCTCGACATCGGGATCGCGGGTCCCGAGCCGTTGCCTGGCGGGGTTTCGCGGCTCATGAATCGGCTGATCGATTCCGACGTGCCGTGGCGGCCGCAGGTGGTTGATTTTGCGCTTGTCACCGACGAAGCATTTCGCCGGCATGCCTACGCAGAGCGCGAGATATGGCGAGCGGCCCAGTAGGACAGGCTTCAGCCTGTCAATCGTGAAATATGGCGAGCGGCGAAATCGGTCGTGAAAATTGCCGCCGCGCACTCGCCAGCTTCGCCGAGGCGTTGGCCCTCGATGGCTCTGCCTACCCGGAGTTTGTGCGCGACGTCCTCGATAGCGGCCGCATTCAGAAGTTTGAATACAGCACGGAGATCTTCTGGAAGCATCTGCGGTCATGCCTCGTGGCTGAGGGGCTCGACGTGCCCAATAGCCCCCGCGCCGCAATCAAGGCGGGGCTTGACCGCGGTTTCGTTCGGGATGACGAATATCAGGCTGCCCTCGAAATGATCAACGATCGCAATACGTGCAGCCATATCTATCGCCAATCGCTGATCGCGGGCATTCTCGCCAGGCTGCCGGGGCACTGCACCTTGATGCGGGCGATTGTCGAGCGGGTGCGGTCGGTTTCTCCTTAGACAGGCACAGAGGCCTGTCCTACGTACGACAGGCCTCCGTGCCTGTCGTTCTGCGCTCGGGTAAAATACCCGGCATGCACTCCACCTCCATTATTTCAGGCGGTTCGCGGGGTCTCGGGCTGGCGATCGTCGAGCGGCTGCTCGAGCGGGGCGACGAAGTAGCCACGTTTTCCCGCTCCGGCTCCGCGGCCCTCGACGCGCTCGCCGCGAAGCACGGCCACCGGCTCGTGGCCGACAGGCTCGACGCCGCCCATGCAGACGCCGTGCGGGGCTTCGTCGATCGCGTGGCGCAGCGGTTCGGGCGGCTCGATCATTGCATCGCGAATGCGGCGATCGCGCAGGAAGGCGTGCTTGCCACCGCGAGCGATGCCGAGATCGATGCGATGCTGGCGGTGAATCTCAAGGGGCCGATCGTTTTTGTGCGCGAGGTGGTGCGGCAGATGCTGGTGGAGCGATCGACGTTTGCCTCGGTCACGGTGATCTCGTCGGTCGTGGCCAGCCGCGGCAGCGCCGGGCTTTCGGTCTATGCGGCCACGAAGGCCGGACTCGAGGGCTTCGCGAAGAGCCTGGCCCGGGAGCTTGGCCCGCGTGGCATCCGCGTGAATGCGGTCGCGCCCGGGTTTTTGGAGACGGATCTTTCGGCCACGCTCTCGCCGGAGCGTCGCGAGCGGGTCGCACGGCGCACGTCGCTCGGCCGCCTCGGCCTCCCGGACGACATCGTGGGAGCGATCGATTTCCTGGCCAGCCCCCGCGCCGGCTTCATCACCGGCCAGGTCCTCGCGATCGACGGCGGCTAATCGCTCGCGCCACGCGCTCCGCGGCAGCATGCTTAGAAGCCCGTTGCACAAGCGAGGGAAACCGCGATCCACCGCAACACGCGACCCGCCTCCCCGCGCTCGCGGGTCAGGCGGCGTCGGCCGGTTCGCGGTATTCGAGGTCGGTGACCAGCAGCAGGTCGATGATGTTGAGCGTGTCGTCGGGTTGCACGACCACGGTCGTGCGGCCGGTGGAAGTGGCCACGACCAGCTCCGGGTGCTTGACGGCGATCTCGCGGCCATCGGCCAAATGCATCACAAACGGCCGAAAGGGCTGCGCACGCAGGGCATTACGAAAATGCTCGAGGATCATCGATTTGCCTCCAACGCCATCAACATGACTCGCCGCCGATACGCGAGAAAAGTGTACATGCGTTTATTTTGATGTCAACCCGCCCTGGTAGGGCAGGCTTCAGGCTGCCTCGCCTAGTTCTCCCTCGCTCGCGCAACGGGCTTCTCGGCAGACAGGCACGGAGGCCTGTCCTACGTGCCTACCGCACGAGGCCCGATTCATCGACGAATTCGGCCGGCGCCGCGTCTGGGCCGTGTTCCCATAGCAGCGAAAAAAACCACACGCCGCTTTCTCCGATGCAAAACTCGGCCGGTGTGAATTCGAGTCGTGACTGAATCGGCGGAATGCCTTGGTGGGGCACATACTCGGCATGCCAGCCGAAGGCATCGCCCGACCAGGCGGCTCCCTCGCGGTGCAAGGCATTCGCAAACGCCCGCACCGCTTCGAGTTCGGGTATGACGACGGGGAGCACCGACTCGGTGCCATCAGCCGTGCGAATCCTGGCTTGAACCGTCGCCATGTTTCGTCTCCTCCGCGGCCCATGCAGCCAATAGCCGGCTTTTCAACGCCGTCACAATTCTAATCAACTCGTTGATCTCATGCGGTCGGAAACCTCGGGATCCGGCGACCTCGACCGGATCGAGCCACACTTTTGCCTCGCCGCCTTGCCTGCGAACATGAACGTGCGGAGGTTCGGCGAGGTCCGCTTGGAAGAAGCCGATCCGGAAGCCGTGAAAGCGAAGAATCGTTGGCATGGCAAAGAGTGTACGGAGGTATAGTTTTTGTCAATGGCCGCCCGTATTCCCTCGCTCGCGCAACGGGCTTCTCGGCCCCCTCCCCCCCAAAAAAACCACGCGCATATCCGCCCCTGCGCTGTAGACTTAAGGCTCAGGCGTCCAATGGGAAACGGGGGAACCCCCCTGTCACCCAGAGGAACGGAGTGCGCGCCGACCGTGCCCCCCTTTCCACCGTCGTTTCAGCATCACATGAGCCCGGGGCCAACCTTTTCCGCATCCGCCACGCGCATCCTCATCGTGGGTGCCGGCGGCTTCGGTCGCGAGGTCTTCCTCTGGGCCCGCGATGCCTGGCCCGCCCACGCCGCGAAGATCGCGGGCTTTCTGTCCGCCGACGCCGGGCGGCTCAATGGCCATGCCCCGTCGTTGCCCGTGATCGCCGATCCGGCCGCATTCGAGCCCGAGCCTGGCGACGCCCTCCTGCTGGCGATCGGCATCCCCGAGGTGCGTCGCCGCGTGGCGGAAGACCTGCTTTCGCGGGGAGCCGAGTTTCTCACGCTCATCCATCCCACGGCGATCGTCGCGCCCACGGCGTCG
>JBKDMX010000040.1:0-13631 GCA_046343855.1 Planctomycetia bacterium | reverse complement strand
CGCCTGGGGAGTGCTCACCTGGTCGGGCCACGGCGGCACGCCGATCCCGCTCGGCCCCGTCGATCCGGGCCGCTGGTTCCCCGGCCGCAGCCTCTCGCTCGCCGAGTTGCCACTCGTGGCGATGCTGCTGCTCGGCGGCGTGCCGCTGGTGTGGGACCTGCTCGCGAAGCTCGCAGCCGGCACGTTCGGCTCCGATCTGCTGGCCGGGCTGTCGATCGTGACGAGTGTGCTGCTCGGCGAGTATCTCGCCGGCGTGCTCGTCGTGCTCATGCTCTCCGGCGGCGAGGCGCTCGAGTCGCGGGCCGTGAGCCGGGCGGGCGACGTGCTCAATGCGCTCGCCCGCCGCATGCCCACGGTGGCCCACCGCAAGACCGCCGCCGGCCTCAGCGACGCCCCGCTCTCCGAGATCGCGGTCGGGGATCTCGTCGTCGTCCTGCCGCACGAGATCTGTCCGGTGGACGGCACGGTCGTGGCGGGGCGGGGCGGCATGGACGAGAGCTACCTCACGGGGGAGCCCTACCGGATGGCGAAGGCGCCCGGATCGACCGTGCTCTCCGGGGCGATCAACGGCCAGGCCGCGCTCGAGATCCGCACCGACCGCGTGGCGGGCGACAGCCGCTACGCAAAGATCATGGACGTGCTGCGCACGAGCGAGGAGCGGCGGCCGCAGATGCGCAGGCTCGCCGACTCGCTCGGCGCGCTCTACACGCCGCTGGCCGTGGCCATCGCCGCGGCCGCCTGGTGGGCCAGCGGCGATGCGGTGCGGTTCCTCGCCGTGCTCGTAGTCGCCACGCCCTGCCCGCTGTTGATCGCGATCCCGGTGGCGATCATCGGCGCCGTCTCGCTGGCCGCGAAGCGGGGCATCGTGATCCGCGATCCGGCGATCCTCGAGCGGCTCGACACCTGCCGCACGGCGATCTTCGACAAGACAGGCACGCTCACCTACGGCACGCCGAAGCTCACTGACGTGGTCACGTTCGACGGCTGGAGCCGCGCCGATCTCCTCGCCCTCGCCGCCAGCCTCGAGACCTATTCGAAGCACCCGCTCGCCGCGGCGGTCGTGGAGGCGGCCGCGGCGCAATCGGTGCGGCTCTTGGAAGTCGAGGAACTCGCCGAGAAGCCCGGCCAGGGGCTGACGGGCCGCGTGCAAAGGCTCAATGGCATCGACGAGGCGCATGCCGTCGCCATCACGAGCCGGCAGAAAGTGCCGCTGGTCGATCCGACGGGCGTCGAGAAGCTTCCGGCCGCCGCCGGCGGGCTCGAGTGCGTGGTCGTCATCGACGGCCAGACGGCCGGGCTGCTGCGGTTTCGCGACACGCCGCGGGCCGACGGCCGTTCGTTCGTCAACCATCTCCTGCCGGCGCATGGGCTCTCGCGGGTAATGCTCGTCTCCGGTGATCGCGAGACGGAGGTGAAGTGGCTCGCCGATCTGGTCGGCATCAAGGAGGTGCATGCGGGCATCCAGCCGGAGGGAAAACTGCGGCTCGTCGAGGAGGCGACGAAGCTCGCGCCGACCGTGTTCGTGGGGGACGGCATCAACGACGCCCCGGCGCTCGCCGCCGCCACGGTGGGGATCGCGATGGGCACGGCCAGCGACGTCACGAGCGAAGCGGCCGGCGCCGTGGTGATGGATTCGGCGCTCGAACGGGTCGACGAGGTCTTCCACATCGGCAGTCGGCTGCGCACTGTCGCGCTGCAAAGCGCCGTCGGCGGCATGGCCGCCAGCCTCGTCGGCATGGGGTTCGCCGCGGCGGGCTACCTGCCCCCGGCCGCAGGCGCGCTGTTGCAGGAGGCGATCGACGTGCTGGCCGTCCTCAACGCGCTGCGCGTCTCGTGGAGCCCCGGCACGCTCAGCGATTACAAGGACTGACTACGCGAGGTGGTTTTCCCTGGGCACGAAGGCCTGTCGTACGTCATGCTGCCGAGCTATTCTTCGTCGATGCCTCATTGGGTTGCTCTCGTCGTCGATGGTCTGTCCCGGGGGCGGTTTGCCGGCGTTTCCTCCGCGATGTTCAACCTCGGCGCCGCCGGAGTGGCCGAGGAGGGAGACGGCGGCATCGAGCGACCGCCGCGGCAGACATGGGACATCGGCCCGCCGGAGCCCCCTGCCCGCACCGTGCGGCTGCGGGCCTGGTTTGCGGCGCCGGACGAGACGGTCATCGCGGCCGTCGACGGCTGTCTGCCGCGCGGCGTCGAGGCCCGCTGGGAGGCCGTGCCCGACGAGGATTGGTCCACGGCATGGCAGGTCCACTTCCCCGTCATCCGCATCGGCCGGCTCACCGTCGCGCCCCCGTGGGACGCGGAGCCTGGCGCGCTTCTGCTCGAGCCCGGGCAGGGGTTTGGAACGGGCCAGCATGCAACGACGCGGCAGGTGCTCGAGCGACTCGTCTCCCTGCTCGACGCGGCGCCCTGCGGCCGTGTGCTCGATGTCGGCTGTGGCTCCGGCATCCTCGCGTTGGCGGCGGCGCATCTCGGGGCCGACGCCTACGGCATCGACAACGATCCGGTCGCAGTGGCCGATGCCCGCGCCCAGGCGGCCCGCAATGGATTGAACGTGGCGTTCGACACGACGCCGCTCGCGGAGGTGCCGGGCCGCTGGGGCATCGTGCTGGCCAATCTCTTTGCCGACACGATCGTCGATCTGGCCGACGACCTCGTCGAATGCACCAGCGACCATCTGATCCTCGGCGGCATCCTGGCCGACCGCGAGCAACGCGTGCGCGACATCCTCGACCCGCGGCTCGGCCCGCCGGAGCGGTTCCAGGATGGCGACTGGGTCTGCCTGCACTACCGCGGACCCTGAAGAAAGGTGTCAGGACTCTTTTCCGGCGTCCGGACCGGAAAAGAGTCCTGACACCTTTTTTCCACCGGCCCAGATCGCGGCGCCGGCGACGGCGCCTGCCACCACACCGGCAGGACCACCGGCTGCGCCCGCCACTGCAAGCGCGAGGACGCTCGTGGTCAGGCCTGCCGATTCGCCCGCCAGTCGGCTCTCCGCGGCCGAGCGGCCCGCCTGATGCGCCGACCATTCCGCGGCCAGCGCCGCCCCCTCGGCGACGATCGCCGCCGGCACGATCGATCTGAGGCCGAGCCGGAGCGACGTGCCGACGGCCGTTCGCAGAACGACCCGCTCCGCCGCACCCGTCGCCACGCGGGCCGAGACGGCCGCGGCCACTCGCTTCGCGGCGGCGCCGATCCGTCCGACCACGATCTCGACCTGGCGGCTCGACCGCTCCCCGGTAGCGCACCAGGTCGCGAAGTGCTCGCAGTTGTCGACCACCGGGCAATAGCCGTCGCGGCCGACCTGAGACAGCGCCCGGGCGACGATCTCCTCAGGAGGAAACGAGGCGGCCGGCTCTCGGGTGACGAAGACCTCGCTGCCACCGGCAAACTCGGCCAGGCTCGTGCGGACGACGCTGCCTCCCTCCAGCGGCCGCGCGAAATCGTGGGGCCGGGCATGAACGACGGTGCCGTCACCGACGTCGATGCCGTGGTGCATGTAGGTGACGGTCGATCCGGCGAACCGCCGTTCGACCCGCAGCCGATCGCCTGCCGTCATCGGGTATCCTGCTCCGGACAAAAAAGGTGTCAGGACTCTTTTCCTGTCTACCTCATTCGGTCCCCTGTCGAAAGCTTTGGGAAAGAGCCCCGACACCTTTTTCTTCGGAAAGCATCATGCAACGCACAATCGACCCCACCGCGGACCGCGCACTGTCCATCAATCTCGACCAAGGCGTCTACGGCACGTTCGCCGAAATCGGCGCCGGGCAGGAGGTGGCGCGGTGGTTCTTCTCGGTCGGCGGCGCGGCCGGCACGGTGGCCAAGACGATGTCGGCATATGACATGACCGTCAGCGATGCCATCTACGGCAAGACGGCCCGCTACGTCTCGCGGGAGCGGGTCGAGGAGATGCTGGAGCACGAATATGCGTTACTTCGCGAGCGTCTCGATACGTCCCGCGGCGAACGCACCAGATTTTTCGCCTTCGCCGACACGGCCGCCGCGCGGTCGTATTCCGGCGGGAACGAATGCCACGCCTGGCTCGGCGTGCGGTTTCAGCATGCCTTCCGTTCGGAACCGAGCGACGTCGTCCTCCACGCCCGGCTGCTCGATCCGACCAACGCCCGCCAGCAGGAGGCGGTGGGGCGGCTGGGCGTGAATCTGCTGCATGCGGCGCTCAACGTCTGCCGCGACCCCAAGGCGATGATCGAACTGCTCCTCGATGAGATCGGCCGCGAACGGATCGAGATCGACTGGATCGCCGTTCGCGGGCCGGCATTCCCCGGCGCCGACAACCGACTCCTCTGCCTGCACCTCGTGCGGATCGGGTTCACGCCCGCGGTTTTGTTTGACGGAGCCGGCGAGCCGCAACTGGCGTCAGACGCGCTGCGCCATGCCAGCGTGCTCGTGGAGCGCGGCCGCTTCGACCCGGTCACCCGGCTCAATCTCGAGATGATGGCGGCCGCCCGCGAAGCCTTCGCCACCGAAGGGGGCGACGCTGCCCAGGACATTCGCGAGATCATGGAGATCACGATGCACAATCTCCGCGATCGCGGCCAGGCCGAAGATGGGGATTTTTTGGCCCGTGTCGACCTGCTTACCGCGGCGGGGAAAATGGTGCTCGTAAGCGACATCGGGGCTTTTCACGACCTTGGCGAATATCTCGCCGCTCGGCGGGTGCAGCGCACGGGCCTCGTATTGGGCGTACCGCTGTTGCGGGAGGTCTTTAACGAGGGGCACTACAAGGGCCTCCCCGGTGGCATTCTCGAGGCCTTCGGCCGGCTCTTCACTCATGCGGCCAGGCTTTACGTCTATCCGACCCGCGATGTGATCGACGGCCGCGTGATCTCGGCCGACATGCTGCAGGTGTCGCCGCATCTTGTGCATCTGCTTGACCACCTTCGGGTCAACGCCCTGATCCGGCCCCTGCCCTGCAACGAGCAGACGCTTCGCACCTATTCGAGCGACGAGGTGCGGTCGCGGATCTGCTCGGGTGATCCCTCGTGGAAGGAACTGGTGACCCCCGAGGTGGCCGCGCAGATCGAGTATCAAAAAAGGTGTCAGGACTCTTTTCCGGCACCTCGGAATGCGGCCCGAACGTAGTCAGGTCGGAAAAGAGTCCTGACACCTTTTCCTCACACTGTGAGGATTGGATGTGACGCCGGCAGCCGCTTGTGTCTGGTGAGGAAGCCCCCTATCGTGACCGCGTTCTCGCGAACGCAGAGACGCAAGGGAGCGGATGCGCATGGAGTTCCTCGACGCGATCGGCGGCCTGGGCGCCGGGCAGGTGGTCTTGCTCCTGGCAGCGCTTCTGATCGCCTTCGGCTTCGAGGTGATCAACGGCTTTCACGACACGGCCAACGCCGTGGCCACGGTCATCTACACGAAGTCGATGAAGCCGACGCCGGCAGTGGTCTGGTCGGGCCTCTGGAACTTCATCGGCGTCCATGCCGGCGGCATCGGCGTCGCCTTCAGCATCGTCCACCTGCTGCCGGTGGACCTGCTCGTCAACATCAAGACCGGCCGCGGTCTCGCGATGGTGCTCTCGCTGCTCGGCGCCGCGATCATCTGGAATTTCGCCACCTGGTATCGCGGCCTTCCCGCCTCGAGCTCGCATTCGCTCGTCGGCTCGATCATGGGCGTAGGCATGATGAATGCCTGGATGGAACACGGCTCCATCTTCAAGGGGATCAACTGGCACAAGGCGAGCGAGGTCGGGATGGCGCTCGTGCTCTCCCCCGTGATCGGCTTCGGGCTCGCGGCGGCGCTGCTCGTGCTCGCCAAGAAGTTGATTCCCGCCCGCGAGCTCTACGAGGCGCCGCAGGGAGACACACCGCCGCCGTGGTGGATTCGGGCGCTGCTCATCGGCACCTGCACCGGTGTGAGCTTCGCGCACGGGTCCAACGACGGCCAGAAGGGGATGGGACTGATCATGCTCGTCTTAATCGGCATCGTGCCGGCGGCCTACGCGCTCGACATGGGCGCCTCGCCGCGCGAGATCGCCGCCACCGCGGAGGCGGCGAGGAAGCTCGAGGCCGAGCTGACGCGGCCGGAGCTCGCCTTCATGATGAATGCGCTCAAGGAGCAGCACCTCGCCACGTCGCGGGTGGAGCGGATCAGCCGCAGCGAGGGAGTGGCGGCCGCCGCCTCGCTCGAAGCGGAGATGGTCGACGAACTCATCGATCCGTTTCCGGCCAACGACGTGGTGCTTGCCACGCTCGATCCGCTGCCGCTCGTGAAGGACGTGCTCGCGAGCCTCGACGGCCGCACGAGTTTCGACGACCTCCCGTCGGATGAACGCTGGAGGCTGCGGACACAACTGGTGGAACTCGGCGCCTCGGTGCGGACGCTCCTGCGGCAATTCGGCGAGACGCTCGCCGAAGATCGGCGCAAGGTGCTCAAGAGCCTCGCGGGGGAGCTTTCCAAGCCGGTGGAGTACGTGCCGGAATGGGTGGTGATGGGCGTCGCGCTCTGCCTGGGCCTCGGCACGATGTTTGGCTGGGAGCGGATCGTGAAGACCGTGGGCGAGAAGATCGGCAAGACCCACCTCACCTACGCCCAAGGGGGCGCGGCCGAACTCGTCGCGGCCACGACGATCGGCCTGGCCGACTCGCTCGGCATGCCCGTGAGCACGACCCACGTGCTTTCCAGCGGCGTGGCCGGCACGATGTGGGCCAATCGCTCCGGCATCCAGCCGGAGACGGTGCGGGCGATCGCGCTGGCCTGGGTGTTGACGCTGCCGGTGGCGATGGCGCTCGCCGGCGGCCTTTACTGGTTTGCAGCGCTCTTCGCGAGCTGATTCCGCTGCCGGAAATACTTGAGCCCCGGCACGAAGAAGCAGGCGGCGCTGACGAGGCCGAAGATCACGTGGGAGACGTCCTTCTCCGACTCCGTGCGGACGAGGCACATCACGAGCGCGGTCGCGAAAAGCACCGCCGCCTGGATATAGAAGGCGCCGGACAGGATGCCCGCCTTCGCGAAGAAGACGAGGCCGGCCAAGAGCGCGAGCACCGGCGAGAGCGTGAGCGCCGGCAGGCCGAGGAGCGCCTCCACCCAGAAGAGCATCACGCTGGCGATCACGCTACCGCCCCAGATGTGGGCGATCTGCCGCTCGACCGCGGTGACCGGCCCGGTGCGGTGCCGCAGCGCCCAGAAGATCGGCGCCCAGAGGGCGAGGCCCCCGGCCCAGAGCACGAGGTAGGGCCAGCGGGTCGTGACTCCCTGCCAGGCAAGGACGTCGGTCGTCACGCACAAGCCCAGGAGCACGACGGAGTGCCACATCCAGAGCAGGCCCCAGTTTTCGAGCACGACGGCGTGGTGCGTCTCGCGGAAGAGCCGGGCGGCGATGTCGGCGAGGCCGCCGCGGCGTGCGGCGATCGTCTCGCCGGCGAGGAAGGCCCGCAGATCGGAAGCGAGGGCGCCGGCCGAGGCATACCGCAACTCTTGCGGCTTCTGCAGGCTCTTCAGCGCGATCATCTCGAGATCGCGGTTCACGCCCGGCGCCACCGTTCGGGGTGCAGGCGGGTCGGTCTCGAGCACGGCCAGGAGCGTGTCCATCGGGCTCGCCGCCTGGAATGGCGGCCGGCCGGTGAGCATCTGGTAGAGGATCGCGCCGAGGCTCCAGACGTCGCTCGTGGGCCCCACATCGCCGCGGCTGCCGGCGGCCTGCTCGGGCGACATGTAGCAGGGCGTGCCGAGGATGGCGCCGGTGTGGGTGACCGATTGATCGGCCTCGATCCGCTTCGCCAGGCCGAAGTCGGTGACGTGCGGCCGGCCCGTGGCGTCGATGAGGATGTTGGAAGGCTTCAGGTCGCGATGGAGCACGCCACGGTCGTGCGCGGCCTGCACCGCATCGGCCACCCGCGCGAGCAGCGCGGCCCCGTCGCGCGGCGGGATCGGCCCGCTGGCGAGCTGCTTGGCGAGCGTCGTCCCCTCGATGAACCGCATGCTGTAGAAGGGATGGCCGTCGCATTCGCCCACCTCGAAGATCGAGACGATCCCCGGGTGATCGAGCTGCGCGGCCGCCTCCGCCTCGCTGCGAAACCGGGCGAGGTCCGCGCGGCTGGCGAGATCGCGGCGCAGGAGCATCTTCAGGGCGACAGTGCGGCCGAGGCTCTTCTGCACGGCGCGGTAGACCACGCCCATGCCGCCACGGCCGATTTCCTCGACGAGTTCGTAATCGCCGAGCGTCGCCGGCAGCGCGGTGACGCCTGGCACGAACCGCGGCAGGCTGTCTGCATCGGCTGCGGGAAACTGTACCGCCGGCTCGGACATGCGCGTGCCGCCGAGATCGAGGATCGTCGATTCCTGAGCCACCGCGTCGGTGACGAGCATCGCGGCGAAGAGCTCGCGCAACTGGCCGGCCAGGTCGGGATGCGTGGCGGCGAGCTGCTCGAGCCGCGGCTGCGCTTCCGCGGGGATCGTCTCCGAGAGCTCCTCCACGAGCGCGGCGAGCCGTTCCTCCTGCTCGGGCGCGAGCGGCAGGTCGACGGCGCGGGAGCGGCCGAGGGAACGGGTCGCGGTGGTGTCGGCGGGGGGAACCATGTCGGCGAAACGGTGTGATCGGGGAATCTACGACTCAGGAATGCTAGGCGCCATCCGCGCCGTCGAGCAGGATCCGGAGCCGCCGCATGGCACGGAGGTAGCGCATTCCGGCGGCGGCCTTCGAAAGGCCGAGGGCCTCGGCCGCCTCGGCCGTGGAAAGGTGCTCGAAATGCCGCAGCAGCACGATCTGCCGGTCGGCCTCCTCGAGCTGTTCGACCGCGGCGGCGAACCGCCGTTCGAGCTCCCGCCAGGTGGCGGCGGCGGCCGGGGTGAGCTCGCGGTCGGCAAACTGCCCCAGCATGTCGGCCTGCGATGCCTCGGGGCCGGCTTGGGGCAGCGCTACTTCGCGATCCACGCTGCGGGTGGAGGCCACGCGGTGGCGGCGATGGGCGTCGATGAGCCGGTCGCGGGCCATGTGCCGCAGCCAGAGCTGGAAGGGCATCGTGGGGTTGGCAAGATAGTCGCCCAGCCGGCGGTTCGCCTCGATCATCACGTCCTGGACGATGTCGCTGGCGTCGACCCGCCGCTGCACCACCCGGTCCATCCGGCGGTCGATCATCCGTTTGATCGCGTCGCGATGCCGTTCGAGCAGGCCGTTGACCGCGTCGCCATCTCCGCGCCGCACCCGGTCGAGCAGCACCTGCGTGTGCTGCGCGTCGTCGGGCGACGGGGTGCCGGATGAACCGGCTGGATCGGTTGTATGGGTCATGGAAAGACGGAGGACGCGGGAGTATTCATCCTACCAACGTGTCCTCCGGCGCAGGGCCCGGAGAACTTTTTCACGTGCCCGGATTTTTTGACCGCCCACGAATCGTGATCCATAATCGCAGGCGGTCGACGGAGAGACCGCTGCCTGCCGCGACAGGATGCGGCTTCCCGCGAACGGATTGCTCTCGTGAACGTCGCCCGCCCCTCGACGCTCCCCGCCTTTCCGACCAGCGGATGTTGCGCCCGGTCTCCCTCGTGGCTCGTGCTGGCCGCCTGGCTGATCTGTGGCGCCGCGGCCTTCGGCCAGGCCCACGACGACCTCGCCGCGAAGACGAACCTGCTTGCCGGCGAGCGGCGCTGGGCCGATGTCGTCAGCATCTGCGAGCCGGCCGCCCGCAAGGGGACGCTCGCCCCGGAGCTTCAGCAGCGGTATGACCTCGCGAAGATTCACTGCGACCTCGCCAAGCGGCACGCCGAGCACGCCTTCCGCGCCCAGCTCGCGAAACTGAGCGAAGCCGACGCCCGCCGCGTCTACGGCGAGGTGCTCTCGCGGATCGCCTCCCATCACTTCGAATCGCCCAACTACCAACGGCTCGTCGCCCGCGGCAGCCTCGCGATGGACGTGGCGATCGACGACCCGCTCTTCGTCTCGCTCCACGCTCCGCATGCCACGCCCGACCGCAAGATGCTCTATCGCGAGCAGGTCACGCAGCTGCTCGGCGGCCGCACGATCACGTCGCAGACCGATGCCGAGGCGCTCGCTGCGTGGGTCGGCCGCATCGCCCACTCGACGCTCGGCATCGCTCCGTCGGTCGCGCTCATGGAGATGACCGCCGCGGCGATGGGCGGGCTCGACGAATACTCGGCGTTTCTCACGACGGGCCAGCTCGACGATCTTTACGCCCAGATCGAGGGCAACTTCGTCGGCCTCGGCGTGGAGCTCAAGGCGGCGCCGGACGGGCTGCTCGTGGTGCACGTGATCACCGGCAGCCCGGCGGAGCGGGCCGGCATCCGCGCGGGCGACCATCTCGTGGGCATCGGCGGCCGTTCGATCGGCGGCATGCATGTGGACGAAGCGGCACAGCTCCTGCAGGGTCCTGCCGGCTCGCTCGTGACGCTCGCCGTCCTGCGGGCTCCGTCGCCGGCGCGGGCCGTGTCGGTTCGCCGCGAGCATGTCGAGGTGCCGAGCGTCGAAGACGTGAAGTTGCTCGACCCGGCCGCGGGCGTGGCCCACCTCAAGATCTCGTCGTTCCAGAAGGCCACCGCCGCCGACGTCGAGTCGGCCCTGCGGCGGCTCGACGCGGCCGGCATGCGGTCGCTCGTGATCGACCTGCGTGGCAATCCGGGCGGCTTGCTCTCCGCGGCCGTCGATGTGGCCGACCTCTTCCTCGAGCGGGGTCTCGTGGTGGCCACGCGTGGCCGCAGCCCCGAGGAAGACTTCAACTACACTGCAAACCGCCCGGGCACGTGGCGGATGCCGCTGGTCGTCGTGATCGACGGTGAGTCGGCCAGCTCGAGCGAGATCTTCGCCGGTGCGATCCGGGATCATGGCCGCGGCACGATCGTCGGCACGCGGAGCTACGGCAAGGGTTCGATCCAGGGCATCTTCCCGCTCGATGTCGCCGGCGTCGGCATGCGGCTCACGACGGCGAAGTTCTTCTCGCCCAATGGCCATCCTTACAGCGGCGTGGGGGTCGAGCCGCACCTTGCCGTGCACGCCGCCGCCAAGCCAGTCGATGGCGAGGTCGCCGTGTCTCCCGCCGACCCCTTCATTGGCACGGCCCTCGAAGTTGCCCGCCGCTCGACGGTGCAGCCGGCGATCCGCAACACCGCGCAGCCCGCCGGCCGCGGCGGCCCCCGCCCCCTGCCGCGGCCGCAGCCGCGCTCGACGGCATCGCGCTGATTGGCGGTCGCGCCTGCCGGGGCTACCGGCCTGTCCACGGGCCGGTTCTTGAACTGCCCCTGCCAGTCCGCTAGGCTCCAAGAGGAGCCGAAAAAGCCCCACGTTCACCGTAGAAAAACTTCCTTCTGGCTGTGGTGAACGGTTGGTTGTTCCCGCCTTATCCTGCGCACCTGCTGCGCCTATTGAGAAGGACTCTGCCATGACCACCGCCCGTGCCAGTGCCGTCGCCGCGATCAATTCGTACAAGTCGAACGGCAACACGTGGAATTTCCGCGAGACCCCCACGAGCGAGATCTTCGGCGCCAACGTCTTCAGCGACTCGGTCATGAAGGACCGCCTGCCGAAGAGCGTCTACAAGGCGCTGCAGGCGACCATCAAGCAGGGCAAGCCGATCGACCCGGGGATCGCCGACGCCGTGGCGCTCGCGATGAAGGACTGGGCGATCGAGAAGGGCGCCACCCACTATGCCCACGTCTTCTATCCGCTCACAGGCCTGACGGCCGAGAAGCACGACAGCTTCCTCACTCCGACGGGCGACGGCGACGCGATCGCCGAGTTTTCCGGCAAGGAACTGATCCAGGGCGAGCCCGATGCCTCGAGCTTTCCCTCGGGTGGCCTCCGCGCCACGTTCGAGGCCCGCGGCTACACCGCCTGGGATCCGACGAGCCCCGCCTACATCCTCGACAACCCCAACGGCACCACGCTCTGCATCCCCACCGCCTTCTGCTCGTGGACGGGCGAGGCGCTCGACAAGAAGACGCCGCTTTTGCGGTCGATGCAGGCCGTGGACAAGCAGGCCCGCCGCGTGCTCGCGCTCTTCGGCCATAAGGACGTCGGCCAGGTGACCGCATCGGCCGGCCCCGAGCAGGAATACTTCCTGATCGACCGCAACTTCTTCTTCGCCCGCCCCGATCTGGGCATGGCCGGCCGCACGCTTTTCGGTGCGAAGCCTCCGAAGGGGCAGGAGTTTGAAGACCAGTATTTCGGGGCGATTCCCGAGCGCGTCTTGGCCTACATGCTCGAGGTCGAGCGCGAGCTCTTCAAGCTCGGCGTGCCGGTGAAGACGCGGCACAACGAGGTCGCGCCGAGCCAGTATGAAATCGCGCCGATCTATGAAAACGCCAACATCGCCACCGATCATCAGCAGACGATCATGCAGACGCTGACCCGCGTGGCGCAGAAGTATGGCATGACCTGCCTGCTGCACGAAAAGCCGTTCGCCGGCATCAACGGCTCTGGCAAGCACGTCAACTGGTCGCTCGGCTGCAAGCTCGGCAACCTCCTCGAGCCGGGCGAGACGCCGCATGCCAACATGCAGTTTCTCGTCTTCTGCGCAGCGGTGATTCGTGCCGTGCATCAGCATGCCGACATGCTCCGGGCCGTCGTCGCCGCCAGCGGCAACGACCACCGCCTCGGCGCCAACGAGGCCCCCCCGGCGATCATCTCGATCTTCCTCGGCGACCAGCTCGCCGACGTCTTCGAGCAGATCGAGAAGGGCCGGGCCACGAGCTCCAAGTCCAGCGGCACGCTCACCGTCGGCGTCGACACGCTGCCGGCGCTGCCAAAGCACGCGGGCGACCGTAACCGCACGAGCCCGTTCGCCTTCACGGGCAACAAGTTCGAGTTCCGTGCGGTGGGCTCGAGCCAGTCGATCGCCGGCCCGCTCGTGGCCTTGAACACGATCATGGCCGAGAGCCTCGACTCCATCGCCACGGAGCTCGAAAAGGCCACCGGCGGCGACCAGGCGAAGCTCCCTGCCGCCGTCGAGAAGCTGCTGCAGGAGATCATCTCGAAGCACAAGGCGGTGATCTTCAACGGCAACGGCTACTCGCAGGAATGGCACGATGAGGCCAAGAAGCGCGGCCTGCCGAACCTGAAGGCCACGCCCGAGGCTCTCGACGTGCTCGTGTCGCCGAAGAACATCGCCCTCTTCGAAAAGTACGGCGTGCTTTCGGAGCGGGAGATGCGCAGCCGCTACGACATCTACATGGAGCGGTATTGCAAGGACATCAACACCGAGGCCGCCTCGGCGCTGCAGATCGCCAAGACGATGATCCTGCCGGCGGCCTACCGCTACCAGGGTGAGCTCGTCGATACGGCGACGAAGCTCAAGAGCCTCACCGGCCAGGCCGTCCACATGGGCACGCTCGAGAAGCTCACGAAGCTTGTCGGCGAGTTCGAAGGGCGGATCGAGGGGCTCGAGAAGGCGCTGGCCCATCATGGCGCCGGCGACCTGCGGGGCGAGGTGAAGCACTTCCACGACACGGTCATCCCGGCGATGGTCGCGTTGCGGGAGACGGCCGACCAGATCGAGGTCATCCTGCCCGACGATCTCTGGCCGCTGCCGACCTACCGCGAGATGCTGTTCATCAAGTGATACAGGATCTCTCCCAGGCGGTCGCCGCCGAGTGTGAACGTCTCGGGATCGCCGTGAATTCGGAATCCACGCAGAGGCTCGCCGCGTATGCGGCGAGCC
>JBKDMX010000039.1:0-37823 GCA_046343855.1 Planctomycetia bacterium | reverse complement strand
ATCCCATGCGCTGCCTGCCAACGCAAGATCACCGACCACGCTTCCTTCGAGCGGCAGTTCCGCGAACACTTCTTCAGGGATCCGCAACTGCATCGCGATCACGTGCCGCAGCGGCCCGAGCGGCAGGCCCGGCTTCACGTCGACCGAGAGGACGAAACCGCCCGTGGCCCCCGTTTCAGCGGCAATCTCAGTAGCCGCGAGCGGCTCCGTGGAAAGGGAGAAAAACTGGGAGGCCTGGGGGTCGGCGACCGCGAGGCTTCCGACCTCGGGCGGCTTGGTGCCGAACGTGAAGATTCGGGCCGTCGCCCGAGACGCCGCCCCGGCCGAAAGCTGCGAGAGGACGATCGACTCAGGGAAGGCCTTCCAGGTGGGAACGACCGTGCCCTCGATCACGAACGCGATCTCAGGCCGGCGCGGGTCGTTGGTGAAGACCGTGGCCTGCTGGCGAAACGGCCCGCCACTCCCCTTCCCTCGCCACTTCAGCCGCACCCTCGTCTCGCCGCCAGGCTCGACCACCTTCACGGCCCCGTCGGCCGCGCCGTCCGCCGTATCGAAGTCGCTCACGGTGCAGGAGCAGCTCGTTGCCCCCTTCGTGATCGAGAGCGGCGCGGCGCCGGCGTTGCGAATCACGAACTCGTGCGCCCCCTCCTGCCCCGCCCCGATCGTGCCGAAGGCATGCGTCGTTTCGGGAACGTCGGCCCGCGGAGTATCCGCGGCGGGGGTCTGGAGCATCCCCGGGCCGAAATCGCCGACCCGCCAGGGCCGCATCGTCGCCTCGAGCGCGGCCGTGCCGCCACCGATCGAGGCCCCGAGCGCCGCGGCGAACGCCGCCACCACCCACGCATTCGGCCCGCGCACCTGCATCGGCTCTCCCATCGGAGGTTCCTGCTACATCGACGCTTGGATTGTAGCGGGTCGAGCATGGCGAGCGTTGGCTCAACTCGCCCAAGCCGGCTTCGGGGCCGCCTGTACCCCGGCTCTCCGGACCGCTGCGCAGGTGAAAACGCCCCGCATTCGGAGCCGGCGGTATGCATGCTCGAATCCGGTCGTGTTGAGAGTTTCAGTCTCGTGGGTTTTGATCAGGTGCCGATAGTCCTCAACGACTCCCTTCTTCTGCGCGTGCCCACCGACCGTCTCCGCCGAAACTGCTGAGCGCCTAAGAATCCCTGACTGAGCACCTCCAAATACGCGAGGCTTCGGGTGACCCGTATCCCGCTCGCCGGCGTTGCTGACAAGCGAAGGCAGGATGCCGAGAGCGCAGTCAGCATCGAGCGAGCGGAGGGCATGGATGCCCGAAGCGAGCGTCCGGAGAGCGGGGTGCGGGTCACCCGAAGCCGGCTTGGGCGAGGGCTCAATACGACCGGGCCAACACGCTGCGGCGGGCGACGGGCTTGCCTGTCACGATGCACGTGCCCGGTTCGTCCGGGCCGTCCATCGGGATGCAGCGGACCGTCACCTTCAGCGGGTCGAGCAGCGCCGTCACCGCGGGGTCGTCGGCGACGTGCACGTACGCGAAGCCCGCTGAGTCGGCCGCCTTCGAGGATCCTTCGGCGAAATAGTCGAGCACCTCGGCCTGGCTCGCGAGCCGCACCGACCGTGCCTCGCGAAAGGCCTTTGCCCGCTCGAAGAGTCCGGTCTGGATGTCCTGGAGCAACTGCGGCGCCTCCGCCACGAATTGGGCGAGCGGCATGCTCACCCGCTCCTTCGGGCCGCGGTCGCGGCGTGACACGCTCACGGCGCCCGCGGCAAGGTCGCGCGGGCCGATCTCGACGCGGAGCGGCATCCCCTGCTTCACATGCTGCCAGACCTTGTCGCCGCCGCGCATGTCGCGGGAATCGATCCGCACGCGGATCGGCTCGCCGGCGAACCGGGCGGCGCCGAGATCGGCGGCGAGAATCCGGCAGCAGGCGAGCACCGCCTCGCGCTCCTCGTCGGTGCGATGGATCGGCAGGATCACGACCTGCGCGGGGGCGATCCGCGGCGGCAGCACGAGGCCGTCGTCATCGGAGTGGGTCATGATCACGGCGCCGATGAGCCGCGTCGACACGCCCCACGACGTCGTCCAGCAGTATTCCTCCTGCCCGGATTGGCCGGCAAACTTGATCTCCTGCGCCCGCGCGAAATTCTGGCCGAGGAAGTGCGAGGTGCCGGCCTGCAGCGCCTTGCCGTCCTGCATCATCGCCTCGATGGAATAGGTGTCGACGGCGCCGGGAAACCGCTCTCCCGCGGGCTTCGGTCCCTTGATCACCGGCATCGCCAGATCCCGCTCCGCAAACGTGGCGTAGACGTCGAGCATCTTGAGCGTTTCCTCCACCGCCTCCTCGCTCGTGGCGTGGGCCGTGTGCCCTTCCTGCCAGAGAAACTCGGCCGTGCGCAGGAAGACCCGCGGCCGCATCTCCCAGCGGACCACGTTGGCCCACTGGTTGATGAGCATGGGCAGATCCCGCCACGACTGGATCCACTTCGCATACATCGCCCCGATGATCGTCTCGCTCGTCGGCCGCACGATCAGCGGCTCCTCGAGCTTTCCGGTCGGGATCAGCTTGCCTTCCGGGCTGAGCTCGAGGCGGTGGTGCGTGACCACGGCGCATTCCTTGGCGAAGCCCTCGACGTGCTGCGCCTCCTTCTCGAGATAGGAGAGCGGGATGAAGAGCGGGAAGTAGGCATTTTGGTGGCCCGTCTCCTTGAACATGTGGTCGAGGATGCCCTGCATCCGTTCCCAGAGGGCGTAGCCGTGGGGCTTGATCACCATGCATCCGCGCACCGGCGACTGCTCGGCCAGGTCGGCGGCCCGCACCACCTGCTGATACCACTCGGGGTAGTCCTGGGCGCGGGTGGGCGAGATGGCGTGGTCGGGCATGACGGTCTCCGGCGGGCGGTGTGGCGGCGAGGCCGCGGGTGTGGAAAGGCGGGATTGTAGTCGCTGCTTGTGACCGCTTGGGAAGTCCCCGTAGACTCTTTTCCCGATGGCCACGACGCACGATCCAAACTCCGACGCCCCGCCGCCGGTCTTCCGGCCGGGTCGCCGGCAGCCACCGGCCCGCAAGTTCGTCACTGAACTCGGTCCGCAGGCGTCGGTCGAGCAGGTGTTTCTCGCCACGCAGAAGCAGCTGCGGCCCAACCGCAATGGCCAGCTCTACTTGCAGGTCGAGCTCGCCGACAAAAGCGGCTCGATCACCGGCCGCCTGTGGAACGCCTCCGACGAAGACTTCGAGTCGTTCGACGAGGGGGATTACGTGCGGGTCGAGGGGACGACGCAGCTCTATTCCGGCACGCTGCAGCTGATCATCGCCGCCATCGGCCGGGTCGATCCGCGTTCTGTCGATGAATCACAGTTTCTCGTCCTCTCGTCCGCCGACATCGAGCGGCTCGCCGCCGAAATGGCGGCGATCCTCGGCACGATCCGGTCGCAGCCGCTGCATGCGCTCGCCCACGAGGTGCTGGCCGACGAGCCGCTGATGCGGGCCTACAAGCGGAGCCCGGCCGGCATCAAGCACCACCATGCCTATGCCGGCGGCCTGCTCGATCACGTCGTCAACCTCCTGCGGCTCGCCGACCGCGTCGCGCCGCTCTATCCGGCGCTCGATCGCGATCTGCTGCTCGTGGGGGTGCTCTTCCACGACATCGGCAAGATCGTGGAGCTCGAGAGTGAGCGGGGCTTTTCGTATACCGACGCGGGCCAACTCCTCGGCCATGTGTTGCTCGGCCTCGAGATCGTGGAGGAGAAGGTGGCGGCCGTGCAGGCCCGCACGGGCGCGCCGTTCGACCAGGAGCTCGCGATCCGCGTGAAGCACATGGTGGCCAGCCACCACGGCCAGTACGAATTCGGCGCGCCCAAGCTGCCGATGACGCTCGAGGCGATGGCGCTGCATCACCTCGACCACCTCGATGCGAAGATGGCCGGCGTGGTGCAATTGCTGCAAAACGAGGCCTCCATGGATGGCGGCTGGACGCAGTATCAGCAGAGCCAGGGACGGAAGTTCTTTCGCGGACGGGGCCAATCGTGAAGCGAAGCGACCGCTCGCCGCGCGGGCCTGCCGGCGGCAAGCGGCCGTCGAAGCCGGCATCTGGTGACGTCGTCGGCGTGTTTCGCCGGGCGGCCGGCGGATATGGCTTCGTGCGGCCGCTCGACGCCGCTGCCGGCGACCGCACCGGCGACATCCACATCGCCGGCCATGCGTCACTGGATGCGGCGAGCGGCGACACCGTGCGGGTGCGGCTCGCTCGGTCGCGCGATGTCCGTCGCCCCGGACCGGCCGGCGAGATCGTCGAGGTGGTGGAGCGGCGGACGACGCGATTCGTCGGCAGCTATTTCGAGGCGGCGCGGGCGGGCTGGGTGCAGATCGATGGGACGCATTTCGCGCGGCCGATCGCGGTCGGGGACCCTGGCGCGAAGGGCGTGCGCGAGCACGACAAGGTGGTCGTGGAGATGGTGCGGTTCCCGACGCATCTGAAGGACGGCGAAGGGGTGATCGTCGAGGTGCTCGGCCGATCGGGCGAGCCCGGCGTCGACACGAAGACGGTGATCGCGGAATTCGGCCTGCCGGGCCCGTTTCCGGAGGAGGTGCTCGCCGACGCCCGCCGCCAGGCTGACCGCTTCGGCGAGGACGTTCCGGCCGACCGCCGCAACCTGACCGATCGCGTGATCATCACGATCGATCCTGTGGATGCCCGCGATTTCGACGACGCCATCTCGCTCGAGCGGATCGAACGCGGCCATTGGCTCCTGGGCGTGCACATCGCCGATGTCTCGCATTTCGTCGCGGAAGGGTCGCCGCTCGACCAGGAGGCGCTTGCCCGGGGCACGAGCGTCTACCTGCCCGACCGCGTGATCCCAATGATCCCCGAGATCGTCTCGAACAACCTGGCCAGCCTGCAGCCGGGCCGCGTGCGCTACGCCCGCACCTGCTGGATGGAGTTTTCGCCCGAGGGCATTCCGATCAACGCGGAAGTGGAGCGTTCGGCGATCAAGAGCTGTCGGCGATTCACCTACGAAGAGGTGGACGTTTTCCTCGCCGACCCGCAGACCCCCGCGGTCGAGATGACCGCTGCGGTGCGTGAGCTCCTCGGCCGCATGCGCGACCTGGCCCGAATCCTGCGGGCTCGGCGGACGGCCCGCGGGTCGCTGGAGCTCGTGATGCCCGAGGTGAAGATCGACCTCGATCGCGATGGCCGGGTCAGCGGGGCGCACGTCGTCGAGAACACTGAGAGCCATAAGATCATCGAAGAATTCATGCTCTCGGCCAACGAGGCGGTGGCCGAGAAGCTCGCCCGCGCAGGCGCCGGATTCCTGCGACGGATTCATCCCTCCCCCGACCTGCGGAAGCTGCGGCAGCTGACGGAGTTCGTCACCGAACTCGGCTTCGAAGTCGATTCGCTCGAGAGTCGGTTCGAGCTGCAGCGGCTGCTCGTCATGACTCGCGGCCGCCCGGAGGAGCACGCCGTGCACTACGCCGTGCTTCGCAGCCTCACCCGCGCGGCCTACGGCCCGCAGGAGGACGGCCACTTCGCGCTGGCGAGCGACTGTTACTGCCACTTCACCTCGCCGATCCGCCGCTATCCGGATCTCACCGTCCACCGCGCGCTCGACAGCCTCGCCCGTGGCCGGCGGACTCCCGCCGACGGCCTCCAGCAGCTCGGAGACCAGTGCTCCCAGCTCGAGCGGCGGGCCGAGTCGGCGGAGCGGGAGCTCGTCAAACTGAAGCTGCTGCATTTTCTGTCGTCGCGGATCGGGCTCGAGATGGATGCGGTGGTGACGGGCGTGGAATCCTTCGGCCTCTTCGTGCAGGGGCTCGAGCTGCCGGCGGAGGGGCTCGTGGCGCTCGACAGCCTTCCGGGCGACACCTACCGCTACGAGCGGGCGAGTCACACGCTCACCGGCCGTCGCCAGGGGAATTCGTTCCGCCTCGGAGACCGCGTCCGCGTGACGGTGGCGAAGGTCGATCTCGAGCGACGCGTGCTCGACTTTCGGCTCGTCGAGTCGCAGGGACGGCGGCCGCGAGGCCCGGCGCCGCGGCGGCCGGATTCGAAGCCGCGCGGGAAAGGCGGTCGTTCCCGGGCTCACACGGGCGAGAAGCGTTCGGGTCGGCCGGGCGGCACGCAGAAGCGACGGCGCTGAAGCAGGGCTTCGCCGAGGCTGGAACCTTTCCTCGGCGCCTTTACAATCCAGCCGTGTCCCACCCGTGTCGGTGGCCGTCGCTCTCCCAGGGATGGATCCCACGCATGTCGCACACGCTGCTCCAGACGCCGCTCGTCGGCTGGCATGAATCGCACGGCGGCCGCATGGTGGACTTCGCCGGCTGGCGGATGCCCGTGCAGTATGCGTCGATCGTCGACGAGCACCTGGCCACGCGGCGGGCCGCCGGAATGTTCGACGTCTCCCACATGGGTCGGCTGGCGATCGAAGGGCCGGGGTCGGCCGGTTGGCTCGAGTCGCTCTTGACCCGCGGTGTGTCGGGCATGCCCGTGGGCCGTTGCCGCTACACGCTCGTCACCGATGAGAGCCGCATCCTCGACGATGCCCTCGTGGCCCGCGAGCCCGACGCCGCCGACGGCACGCCGCGGATGTCGATGGTGGTGAACGCGAGCAACCGCGCCCGCGTGGTCGAGTGGCTGAAGAGCCGCCTGCCCTCCGCGGGCGTGACGCTCGTCGATCGCACGTTCGACACGGCGATGATCGCCGTGCAGGGGCCGCTCGCCATGGAGATCGTCGGTGGCCTGTGCCCGGCAGCCGATTCGTTGCGGATCGAGGCGCTCAAGAACTATCAGGCGACGTCGGCCTCCGTCGCCGGCACGCCCGCCGCGGTCAGTCGCACCGGCTACACGGGCGAGGATGGCGTCGAAGTGATCGTGCCCGCTGCGGCGGCCGCCGCGGTCTGGGAGGCGATCCATGCCGCCGGAGCCCCGCGTGGGCTCATGGCCTGCGGCTTGGGCGCCCGCGACACGCTGCGGCTCGAGGCGGGCATGCCGCTCTACGGCCACGAACTGCGCGAGGATTCCGACGCCTTCTCCCTGGGCCTCGGCCTCGCGATCAACCTCGAGGGTCGCACGTTTCCCGGCAGCGGCCGGTTTGCCGCGTTCCGCGACCGCCCCGCCGGCCGCGTGCGGGTCGGCCTCACGCTCGATTCGAAGCGGAGCGCCCGCGAGGGGCATCCGGTCGTGCAGGGGGATCGGGAGGTCGGGGTGGTGACGAGCGGGAGTTTTTCGCCGACACTGGAGCGGGCTGTCGCGATGGCGATGGTCGATCGCGACGTGGCCGCCCAAGGTACGGCTGTCGACGTGCTCGTTCGCGATGCGCGGCAGGCCGCGACGGTCACTCCCCTCCCCTTCTATCGGCGGTCGCACACGGAGCAGAAATCCCCGGAGAACATCCCATGGCAGCAGAGATGAGGTTCGCGAAGTCGCACGAATGGATCCGCCCGGAGGCCGACGGCCTGGCCACCGTCGGCATTTCGTCCTACGCCGTCGAGGCCCTGACCGACCTCGTCTTCATGCAGTTGCCGGCGGTCGGCAAGAAGGTGAAGGCGGGTGAATCGATCGGTGAGATCGAGAGCGTGAAGGCGGTGAGCGATCTCTACGCACCGGTGTCGGGCGAGGTCGTGGCCGTCAACACGGCACTCCCAGGCCAGCTCGAGACGCTCGGCAAGGATCCCTACAACGCCGGCTGGATCGTGAAGATCAAGCCCGACGATCCCGCCGAGATGGCCGGACTGCTCGATCGGACGGCCTACGAAGCCCTCGTGAAGAGCCAGTCGCACTGACGGGCAACAGGCTCCTCGAGATCGTAGGATTGGTGTCAGATGGCGGCGCCCGTGATCCATGTCTGGTGCGACGATCCTGCCGACGGCCCCACGAACATGGCGGCCGACGAGGTGCTGGCCGGTGAGTCGCTCCGCCGCAACGCGCTCCTGGTGAGGCTCTACTGCTGGGAGACGACCACGATCTCGCTTGGCGCCTTCCAGAAGCACGAAGACGCCTTGGCAGCGGCCGAGATCGAGGGCCTGCCGCTCGTGCGCCGGCCCAGCGGCGGTGGCGCGATCGTCCACGGCAGCGACCTGACCTACGCCGCGGCCGTGCCGAAGACGCATCCGTGGGGCTCGTCGCCACAGGCGCTCTACGACGCCCTCCACGAGGCGCTCGTGCGGTCGCTGGCCGGGTGTGGCGTCGACGCGACGCTGTGGCGGCCATCGCAGCCGGTTTCCGTCCATGCGAACGACGAGTCGTTCTTCTGCTTCGATCGTCGAGCCTCGGGAGACGTGATCTTTCGACCGGCGCACACGGCGGAGCCGGCCTCCTCCGCGGCCCAGGCTGGCCGCGGGCACAAGATCATGGGAAGCGCCCAGCGACGGCTCGAGGGGGCCGTGCTTCAGCACGGAAGCCTGCTCCTGCGCCGCAACACCGACGTCGGTGGTCGGGCAGCCCATCCCGGTATCGCCGATCTTGCTGTCGCTGAGCTTGTCGGGGCGGCGGCCCTCCCCGGCACCGGTCAGCTCGTGGATCACTGGCTCGCCCTCCTCGCAGCCGAGTCGCGGGCCGACGTCGTTCGCGAGTCCGGCGTGTTTCGAGTGTTGCGGTCCCATGAAGTGGCAGAGCAAGCGGCCCGATTCCGCGAACCCCGCTGGACGGCGCGGCGGTGAGACGGGGGCGTCTGGCCGCGAGGCGCCGCTCGTTGTTAAGATGGAATCAGTGCCCTCCCCGCAGCTTCCCCCTCGAAGCCCCCCACCATGATCACGAAACTGATCGTCGCCTCCGGTAAAAGTGCCGGGCGAGCCATCTCGATCAAGCGCAGCAAGCTCCTCATCGGCCGGGCCGAGGACTGCGACGTGCGGCCGTTGAGCGAGGACGTGAGCCGCCGGCATTGTGCGGTGCACGTCGGCCCCGCCGATGTCTGGGTTGAGGACCTCGGCAGCCGTAATGGCACGTTCGTCAACGGTGTGAAGATCAAGGAAAAGACGAAGGTCGCCACCGGCGATCTCATCCGCGTGGGCGCGCTGGAGCTGAAGGTTTCGTGCTCCGCGCCCACCGCTGCGGCCGGCAGCGAAGAAGACGTCTCGCGGTGGCTGATGACCGACGAAGAGCCGGCGGGGATGTTTGACACGACGCAGAGCGTTCGCACCGCGGCGGTCGCCGATCCGGCCGCTGACTCGAGCAGTTTTCATGCCGAGTCCCCGGATGCCTCTTCGGGCTCAGGGGTGACGGCGGGCGGAGCCGGCTCGGGCATCTCGAAATCGTCGGGCGCCCTGGCGATCGACGCCGTCAAGGAATCGAAGTCGAAGCCCGGCATGCTCCCGCAGCAGCCGAAGAAAGGCTCCGACACGTCGCGCGACGCCGCGGCCGAGGCCCTCAAGAAATTCTTCGGCGGGCGCTAGGGCGATTGCCGCCCGCGAGCCGGCGCCCCGCCTCTGTCGGCAGCCCAGGATCCAGTGGAGGTCGTGACGGCTGTGCGGGCTGCGCCGGCCGGATCACCCGGACCAGTGGGAAATTTTTCGTGATCGGGAGCCCTTGCGCCGCCGGCAGGCTGCATACTTCCCTCAGACCTTCCCACGGAAGGCATACCTGAGCACGAGGAGAACAACCGATGTCGATCGCAGCCCTCAAGTCGCCCCGTTCATCCCGCCGCACGTCCGCCCGAGCGGGTGTTGCCAGGCCGGTCGCCACCGAGCGCCGGCGGCTGATCGACCCGACGACGTGCGAGCGCGACTACGGCGCCGACGAGGTCGAATTCATGCAGGCGATCGAGCGGTATAAGCGGACGAGCGGCCGCATGTTTCCGACCTGCAGCGAGGTGCTCGAAGTGGTGCGGTCGCTGGGCTACGTCCGCGTGACCGCATAGGTGATCGCCGCCGGGGGACGGTGAAAGCCTCGGCCTCTGCGCCGTGGCGGTTTGGCGAGACTGGGCTGGTCTTGTTCCCGGCGTGCCGCGGGGGGTAACGTCCCGCCCTTCGTCGCCCCGGTGCGGGGCAACGCGTCGACGCCGAGTTTCGCCATGCCACAGGTTCGTTTCACCAGCATGTGCCCGGGCATGCTGCTGCCGCGGGTGTCGCTTCTCGCGCTCGTGGCCATGAGCGGCTGCGGCTGGATGGCGCGCAGCGACAATGCCGAGGGGGTGCGGCTCTACCAGCAGGGAAACTATCTCGGGGCCGTGAACCACTTCCAGCAGGCGCTCGCGCAGCAGCCCGGCAGCCCCGATTGCTTCTACAACCTGGGTGCCACCTACCACCAGCAAGCCAAGCTCTTCGGCCGACCGGCCGACATGCAGACGGCGGAGCAGTATTACCACCTCTGCCTGTCGCGCAATCCCAATCACGAGGCCTGCCAGCGGGCGATGGCCGTGCTGCTGGTGGAGGAACAGCGCAGTCCTGAGGCCGTGGCCCAGTTGGAGGCCTGGTCGCGGCGCGAGCCGGCCAATCCGAATCCCCAGATCGAGCTCGCCCGCATCTACCAGGAGCATGGCGACATCCGTCAGGCGGAGAACCACCTCGTCGATGCCCTCGCGATCGATCCGAGCAACCCGCGGGTGTTGGTGGCCCTGGGGCAGGTTCGCGAGATACTCGGCGACAATGGTCAGGCCCTGGCCAACTACTCCCGTGCCCTGTCGATCGACGGCCAGCAGCCGGTCGTGGCCGCGAAGGTGGCCTCGCTCGGCGGCACCACGCAGGCCGGGGTCGTGCAGGCCGGGGGCGCCCGCACGGCGTCGCTCCCGATGCCGGCCGTGCCGCTCGAGCCGGTCGCGCTCGTGCAGCCGGCGGCTCAGCCGTTGCCGCCTGCGACCGGAAACGCAGCCCGTTGACCGTCTCGCCGGCGGGTCCTATTCTGCCCGAATGGAAGGCCGCAGGCCGCCGGAACGTGCTCGTGGCGGCCCGGGCCTCGAACCACGCCGCGGTGCCAATGCCGGCGGAGCCGAGGTGGCGAGCCGGCGTCCAGAGCACACTCGGAGCCATCCTGTGACGGATCGCAGTCTCACGTCGGTAGGCGAACGCGTCTTCAACTTTTCCCCAGGTCCGGCCGTGCTGCCGCTGGAGGTGCTCGAGCAGGCCCAGGAGGAGCTCGTGTCGCTTCCGGGCGTCGGCATGTCGGTGCTCGAGATAAGCCACCGCAGCCCGGCGTTCGACCGGATCCTCGAAGAGACGGTCGAGAGCCTGAAGGGGCTCCTTGGGATCGGTGCCGACCACGAGCTGATCTTTCTGCAAGGGGGCGCGAGCCTGCAGTTCTCCATGGTGCCGATGAACCTGCTGCGGGGCCTTTCGTCCGCGGCCGATTACATCCTCACCGGCACGTGGGGCATCACGGGCGCCAAGGAGGCCCGCCGCGAAGGCGCCGTGCATGCGGCCTGGGACGGAGCGGCGAGCAACTACGACCGGCTGCCGACGGCCGACGAGATTCGGCTCTCGAAGGATCCGGCCTACGTCCACATCACGAGCAACGAGACGATCCAGGGCGTGCAGTGGAAGCGGGAGCCGGCCGTGGGCTCCGCGCCGCTCGTCTGCGATTGCTCGAGCGATTTCCTCTCGCGGCCGATCGACGTCGCGAAATACGGGCTGATCTACGCCTGTGCCCAGAAGAACGCGGGCATCGCCGGCGTCACGGCCGTGATCATCCGCAAGGACCTGCTCGAGCGGTCGCGCGACGACCTGCCGACGATGCTCGACTACCGCACCTACGTGAAGAATGGCTCGCGGCCGAACACGCCGCCGGTGTTCGCGGTCTACATCCTCGGCCTCGTCTGCCGCTGGGTCCGCGACACGATGGGCGGCCTCGCGAGCATGGAGCGGCACAACGCCGCCAAGGCGAAGCTGCTCTATGACGTGCTCGACGGCTCGGGGGGCTTTTATGCGGGGCACGCGCGCCCCGAGTGCCGTTCCGACATGAACGTCACGTTCCGCCTGCCCGACGAGGCGCTCGAGAAGGAGTTCGCGAAGGGCGCGGCCCAACGCGGGCTGATGGATCTCAAGGGGCATCGCTCGGTCGGCGGCATCCGCGCGAGCATCTACAACGCGATGCCCGTCGAGGGTGTCGAGAGCCTTCGCGACTATATGATCGAGTTCCAGAAGGCTCGCCAGGCCTGACGGCCGGTCCCCGTTCGCCTCCGCATCCCAGTGTCGCTTTCATCCCCGGCCTCGCTTCCACGGAATCCCACCATGCCATCGATCATCGTGCTCGATACGCTCAGCCCCGACGGCCTCGCCCTGCTCGATGCCGCCGCCGAGTCCGGGATCACCTACGAGGTGGTGACCGGGCTCTCGGGCGACGCGCTCCGCGCAGCGCTCGCCCGGCATGATGGCGCCATCTGCCGCAGCGGCGTGAAGATCACCGCCGACGCGTTGGCCGGCAACCACCGGCTCAAGGCGATCGTTCGCGCGGGAGTGGGCACCGACAACATCGACAAGGACGCGGCCACGCGGCAGGGCATCGTCGTGATGAACACGCCGGCCGGCAACACCGTCAGCACGGCGGAGCACGCCTTCGCCCTGATCCTGGCCCTTTCGCGAAACGTGGCGGCTGCGGATGCCAGCCTTCGCGACCATCGCTGGGATCGCAACAAGTTCATGGGCGTGCAGCTGGCCGGCAAGACGCTCGGGATCGTGGGGCTGGGCCGTATCGGCCAGGCCGTGGCCCAGCGGGCGCGGGCTTTCGACATGCGGGTGATCGGGTTCGACCCCTTCCTGTCTGCCGAGCGGGCCGCGGAACTCGGCGTCGAGCTCGTCGATAGCGTGCGCGGCATGCTGCCAGACGTCGACTACCTCACCGTCCACACCCCGCTCACGGATGAAACCCGCCATCTCATCGGCAAGCCGGAACTCGCGATCCTCAAGCGGGGCGTGCGGCTGGTGAACTGCGCCCGCGGCGGCATCTACGACGAGGCGGCGCTCGTCGAGGGGCTCAAAAGCGGCGTGATCGGCGGCGTGGCGCTCGATGTGTTCGAGAAGGAGCCCTGCACCGAGAGCCCGCTCTTCGGCATGCCGGGGGTCGTCGTCACCCCGCACCTTGGGGCGAGCACCGAGGAGGCGCAGTCGCAGGTGGCCGTGGAGGGCGTCGGCCTGCTCGTCGACTTCTTCTCGACCGGCACGATTCGGCATTCCGTCAATTCCAGCGCCATCGACCCGGCGGCGCTCGAGGGCGTGCGCGGCTTCCTCGATCTCGCCTGGCGACTGGGCTTGCTGCTCGCGCAGCTTGACGAGCCGCCGCCGCGCTCCTGCTCGATCGCCTATCGCGGTGAGATCGCTTCGCGCAACACGCGGCTGGTAACGGCGGCCTTCGCGGCGGGCCTGCTGGAATCGGCGTTCGAGGACGTGAATATCGTCAATGCCGAGATGCTCCTCCGGGAGCGTGGCATCGACCTGGTCGAGCAGAGCCGCACCGATCCGGGGGCCTTCAGTTCCGTCGTCGCCGTCGATCTGGTCGCGGGCGACCGCGTGCACCGGGCTGCCGGCACGCTCTTCGGACACGCGATGCCGCGGCTGGTGCAACTCGAGGGGCACCGGCTCGAGGCCTATCTCGACGGCATCCTGCTCGTGTTCACCCATCAAGACGTTCCCGGCATCATCGGTCGCGTCGGCACCGCCTTCGGCAGCCTCGGGGTGAACATCGCCCAGATGACGGTTGGCCGATCCACGCCCGGAGGCGATGCCATCGGCGTCTTGAACCTCGACCAGGAGCCGTCGGCCGATGCGCTTGCCGCCGTGCTCGCATGCCCGGGCATTCGCTCGGCGCGGGTCGTGAAGTTGCCGCCCGCGGGGCAGGTGCCCAACTGGCTCGCCTCCTCGTCGGCCGCCGCCCGTCAGGGCAGAAAGGCCCAGCCGGCCGGGGAACGGCCGCACCGACCGGTTTGACTGCCGGCGCGGCAATTCACACAATTCAGTTCGTCGGTCGGCAGGTTCTGACATCCGTGTCTGGCAACGCGTGCAGGATGACCATGCTTCGGAGGGTTTTCGCGTCCGCAACCCCGTGCGTCGTGGCGCTTCTGGCCCTCGCGTGCGTGCCCCTCTTTGGCCGGCTTGCCGCGGCGGCCGATGCCGGCCCTTCGGCCGCCGAGTTCTCCACGCGTCGCCTGCTCGACGCGCTCGACGAGAGGAAGTTTCCCGACGTGGCGCTCTGGGTGCTCGAGCGGGTCGAGCGCGATCCCGACATGTCGGCCGAGCTCAAAAAGGAGGTCCCTTTCCGCCGGGCGACGGCGCTCGTGGGCACCACGCGACTCGAGTCGGATAGCAAGAAGCGGGCAGACATCCTCACGAATGCCGAGAAGGAAATAGACCGCTTTCTCCAGGATTCGCCCACCGGCGATCAGGCGATCGCCGCGTTCACGCAGAAGGGCAATTTGCTCATCGAGCGAGGGCGGGCGAAGGTCGAGCAGTCGAAGCGAGCCGGAGCCGATGCCCCCAAGGTGCTGGCCGAGGCGATTCCCTTCTTCGATGCCGCCATCAAGGCGCTCGAGGGGCCGGTGCGGAAGCCGGGCGAGGAGATCGAAGCGGTTACCAATGCCGAAGACGCCGTGCTCAAGGAACTGCGGGCGGTGGACAAGGAACTCGACGCACTGCAGGGCAAGGCGGACAAGGAGGAAGAGGCGGGCGAAAAGAAGCCGAAGAAGAAGCCGCTGCGGCGCCCCCCGGGCGACATGAAGAAGATCGAGCGGCTGGAGGAGCGCCAGGATGCCCTTCGCGGCCAGTTGCTGCAGACCCGCCTGCTCGTCGGCGGGGCCTACTACGAAAAATCGCGGGCGCTGCCGCCAGGGTCGCCTGAATGGAAGAAGGCGATCGAGACGTCGGCAAACAATTACAAGGAACTCTACGACAAGTATCGCACCCGCGGTGTGGGCCTCTTCGCCCGGTATTACGAAGGGCGGAATTACGCGACGCTCGCGCTTGCCGAGCAGAAGCCCGACGAGCGGAAAAAAATGCTCGACAAGGCGCTCTCGACGCTCGGCGACATCCGCATCCTCGATGGCGAGGGGGGCTTCGTGCCGGGGTTGCGGGCCAAGGCGGTGAATTCCTCGCTCGAGTGCTGGCTCGATGCCAAAGCCTACGCCGACAAGGAGTTCAAGGATTTCGATGAGCGACTGCTGAAGATCGCCATGTCGAAGGTGTCGGCCGACAAGCTCGACGCCGACTGGCTCGGTGTGAAGTATCGCTCGGCGCTCATGCTCGAACGGAGGGCCGACGCCGTGCCGGACGCCGTCCGTGGCAAATCGATGCTTCAGAATGCCAAGAAGCTTGCGCTCGAGGTCGCGAAATTCAACAAGGACTATGCCGCCGAGGCGCGGGCCTTGCTCGAGCAACTGGGCAAGTCTTTGCCGGACGACGGATCCGCCGTCGCGGAATCGTTCGAGGAGCGGATGGATGCGGCGCGGCTGGCACTGCAGAACATGCAGACCAAGCAGACTGAGGTGAAGCAGTTCGTCGCCGCCGGAAAGTCGGCCGAGGCCGAGGAAGCGAAGCAAGCGGCGGCCGCGGAGCGTGAAAAGGCGCTCGTGGCCCTGCGGAAGGCGATTCCGCTGGCCACCGAGGAAGAGATCGACGCGCTCAACCAAGCCCGTTACATGTTCACGTTTCTCAATTACGACGCCCGGCGGCTCCATGATGCGGCGGCGGTTGGCACCTTCCTCGCCGAGCGGTATCCGAATGCCCGCGGCAGCAGGCAGGCGGCGAAGATCGCGATGGCGAGCTGGCAGATGCTCTCCAAGGAAGGTCCCGCCGAATGGCGCGGAGCGGCGAAGAGCAGCTGCGCAGATGTCGCCGGACTGATCCTGCGAACCTGGCCGGAAGAGGCCGAGAGTGCCGACGCGGCCGTGATCGCAATCGCGAATGCGACGGAATCGCGGAACCCCGAGCAACTGCTCGGGGTTCTCGGCATCGTGCCGCAAAACTCACCCCGCCGCGGCGAGGTGCTTCTTCGCGGCGGCCCGGCGCTGTGGCGCGAGGTGCTCGACAAGCGGCGGCTCGAGGAGGGGGTGCGGCCCGCCGACGACGTGCTCGCGGCCTGGAAGCAGGAGGCCACGCAGGCGATCGACGAGGGCCTTTCGACCATCCCCGCCGGCACGAAGCCCGACAAGACGACTGTGGCCGCGGCGATCTCCCGCAGCCAGATCGCGATCGAGGACGGCAACAACGAACTCGTGATGAAGCTCCTCGAGCATCCGGACTACGGTCCCTGGACCGTCGTGAACGGCGAAGATCCCGCGTTCGCGCAGGGGCCGCTGGCCGAAAATACGCTCAGCCTCGCCCTGCGATACTTCATCCAGTCGGAAAAACTCGACAAGGCCCAGCAGGCCATGGACCGGCTCGAGGCTGTCGCCGGCACGGGCGAGGAAGCCTCGGCGAAGCTCACGGCCATGTATCTCTCGATGGGCCGCGATCTGCAGGCGCAACTCGACGAACTGGGCAGCGGCGAGAAGGCGGGCACTCCGGAGGCGCTGGCGAAAGCGAAGGCGATCCTCGGCGGCTTCGAGAAATTCCTCGACGGCGTCGCCAAGCGAGACGACAAGATCTCCTCGCAGATGTGGGTGGCGACCACCTATCTCTCGCTGGGGTCGGGCGCCGGCACGGGATCGGTCGTGCCGAAGGATCAGGCCGAGGGCTATCTCGCCAAGGCGGCCGATGTCTACGAGAAGCTCCTGAAGAAGGGGGGCGACGAGATTGCGAAGTTCGAGCCGTCGATCCGGCTCAAGATGGCCAACGTCTACCGCGAGATCGGAAAATGGAACGAGGCGCAGGGGCACATTGATTGGCTGCTCTCCGACGCCAAGCGGCAAAACTCGCTCGACACGCAGATCCAGGCCGCCGAGTTGCTGCAGACGGCCGGCGAAAAGGCCGGCGACAAGGCCGACGCCCAGAAATATTTCAAGCAGGCGATCGTGGGTCGCAAGGAAGGGGGCAGCGTCATCTGGGGCTGGGGCGGCATCTCCAACAAGCTCGCCCGTCAGGCCTTCGCCGGCAGCGACGAGAAATCGCTCGATGCCCGGGCGAAGTTCTTCGCGGCGCGGCTGAATGTCGCCAAGTGCCGGCTGGCGTTGGCCCGGGGCTCCGAAACGGATCGCGAGAAATTGCTGCAGATGGCGGCAAACGACATCGCCATCACCTACAAGCTCTATCCGGAGCTCGGCGGGCCCGCGATGTTGAAGCAGTTCGACAAGCTGCTGAAGGAGATCGAGAAGGAACGCGGCAATTCGGCCACGAAGGGGCTCGCCGACCTCAAGGAAGCGCAGCAAGCCGCAGAGGCTGCGAGTGGGTCGTGAGTGAGCGGCGGCTGACAAGACAGATTCAGGAGTTCATGATGCACGTGATGGGATTTTCGGTTCTTCGGCCGTGGTCGTTCGCCTTGACGCCGGTGTTCGTCCGTCTCGCCACGCTGTTCGTGATAGCCGTGGCTCCGTCCGTGGTGCACGGCCAGGCGGCCGACCGGGTGCTCACGACGGAAGGCACGGTGAGTGGCAAGGTGGTGGCGGTGTCGGCCAACGACGTCGACGTCGAGGATCGAAACGGCGAAACCAAGAAGATTTCGATCGACAAGGTGCGCGAGGTGCAGTTCGGCGGCGAGCCGCAATCGCTGCGGACGGCCCGTTCGATGCTCGCCCGGGGCCGTGCGTCCGAGGCCGTCGAGGAACTCGGCAAGATCCAGGCCGAGGAGCTTGACGGAGCCGAGCAACTCTTGCTCGACGAGCTCGATTTCGTGAAGGCAGGGGCGGCCGGCCGGGCCGCGCTCGCGAGCGGCGGAGACGTGAAGGCCGCGGGCAAGCTCGTGGTGGACTTCATCGCGAAGCATCCGAAGAGCCACCACTTCTACGAGATGAAGGAATTGCTGGGCGACATGCTCGCCCGTGCCGGCGACGCGAGCGGAGCCCTCGCCGCCTATTCCGACATGGCCAAGGGGCCTGCCGCCCTCAAGGTGCGGGCCGCCAGCGCCAAGGCCCGGATGCTCTTCGACCAGCAGAAGTTCGACGAGGCGATGAAGGAATATGACAGCGCGATCAAGATCGACGCCACTGACGATGCCAGCGCCGCGCAAAAGCGAGCCGCGGAGCTCGGCAAAGCGCGGTGTCTTTCGCAGCTCGGCAAGAACGACGACGCCGTCAAACTCGTACAGGGCATCATCAAGCAGGCCGACCCCGAGGAGAAGGATCTGCTCGCCTCCGCGTATAACGTGCTCGGTGGCGCCTACAGGGCGGCCGGCGACAAGGATCAGGATGCCCTGATTTCCTATCTGACCGTCGATCTGGTCTACAGCGGCAGCCCCGAGAGCCACGCCGAGGCGCTCTACAACCTCGGCGAACTCTGGGATCGCGCCAAAAATCCGGAGCGGGCCCGCGAGACCCGCAAGGTGCTCGAGGAGAGTTACCCGGCGAGCGGTTGGGCCAAGAAGGCGGCTGCCGCCGGCAAGGGCTGATCGGCAGCCCTGCGGCCGGTCTCCATGCACCGTTTTGCGGGAATCACGGGCATGGCTTACGATTGACGACAACTTTTCATCTTTGCAAGGAGACGATTCATGCAGTCGGGTGCAACCGAGAGCGGGCTGGCCGGTCGTTGGGGGAAGTTGGTCGGCGTTCTTACCGCCGGGCTGGCCAAGGCTCTCCTGGCGGTCGCCATGATCGGCGCAACCGGTGCGGCCACGATCGCTCCCGCCCTGCTCTGCCCCGACGTCGCGGTCGCCCAGGACGAGGGGGGCGCCGAAGAGGAGGCTGAACCGGAAGGCGAGAGCATGCTCGTCTTCTACTACAACGCCCTCGGCCTGAAATACGTGATCGTGTTTTTGGCGCTCTCGTTCGGGCTCGTGGCGCTGCTTGTCATGTGTTTCCTCCAGATCCGCAAGGCGGTGCTGATGCCCGCGTCGCTCAGCCAGGCATTCGAGGCCCACCTGGAAGCCAAGGAATATCAGCAGGCCTATGAACTCGCGAAGAACGACGACTCGTACCTGGGCCGCGTGCTCGCTGCTGGCATGGGCAAACTACAGTCGGGCTACGGCGCTGCCGTCGAGGCGATGCAGGAGGAAGAGGGGGAGCAGGCGATGAAACTCGAGCACAAGATCAGCTACGTCTCGCTCGTCGGCGCTCTCGCTCCGCTGTTCGGCCTGCTCGGCACGGTGGACGGGATGGTGTCGGCGTTCATGATCATCGCCAAATCGTCGACGGCTCCCAAGCCAAACGAGCTCGCCATCGGCATCTCGCAGGCCCTCTGCACGACGCTGATCGGACTGTGGCTTGCCATCCCGGCCATCGCAAGCTTCGCCATGTTCAAAAACTGGCTGCAGAAGCTGACGGGCGACATCGATGTGGAGGCGATGCGGCTGATGTCGCGATTTCAGAACATGGGAAAGAAGTGATCGGCCATGGCACGTAAACAAGGTGGCGAGCCTTCGGCCACCGAAATCGACATGACGCCGATGATCGACATGACGTTCCAGTTGATCACGTTCTTCATGTTCGTCATGAATTTCTCCGAAGCCGAGCAAGACGACCGCATCCAACTGCCCTTGAGCCAGTTGGCAAAACCTGTTGAAGGGGCGCTGGAGAGCCCGATCACGCTTCAGCTGACCGACAGAGGCTCGGTCATCTACGCGGGAGAGCTGGTCGCCGTAAGCGACATCGGCACGTATCTCGAGCGCGAAAAGACCGTGATGCTCGATGCGGGCAAGGAGCCGAGTGCGGCCACGGTGATCGTGCGGGCCGACGGCCGTTCGAAGACCGGCGAGGTGCAGGAGATCGTCCGCAAGTGCCAGGAAAAGGGCTTCGAGCGGTTTGCCCTCCGGGCCCAATACGACGAGGGGCGGTGATCTATGGCGAAGCGTCAATCATCATCATTGGGCGACAAGGTGGCGGTCGACATGACGCCGATGATCGACGTCGTCTTTCAGCTGATGTCGTTCTTCATGTGCACGCTCAAGGTCGTGGCCCCCGAAGGGGATTTCGACATCCGCATGCCGCTCGGTGCGGCCGCCGCGGCCGCACCCGACGACCAGCAGGTGCCCCCGGTGCGGGTGAAGTTGTCGGCCAGCCCTGACGGCGGCCTCGCCGGCATCGCGATGAATGGCACGCCCGTAAGCGACTTCGAGGAGCTGCGCAAGCGGGTGATCGGCCTGGTCGGCACCGATACCGGGCCGAATTCGCTCGCCGAACGGACGGAAGTCGAGCTCGATTGCGACTACTCGCTCAAATACGTGAATGTCGTCCGCGCGATCACCGCCGTCTCCGGCAAGGTGCAGGACGGGCAGATCGTGGAATTGATCAAGAAGATCAAGTTCACGCCGCCCAAACGCGGGTAGGACAGGCTTCAGCCTGTCGAAAGGAGACCGCTCACCGGCGCGGGTGGAACTTCTCGTGGACGCTCCGGAGCCGTCCGGCGTCGACGTGGGTGTAGCGCTGGGTCGTGGCGATGCTCGCATGGCCGAGCATCTCCTGCACGTGCCGCAGGTCCACTCCGCCGGCGACGAGATGCGTCGCGAAGCTGTGCCGCAGCGTATGGGGGCCGATGTCGGCGGGCACGCCGGCCTGCTCCGCCTGCCGCCGCACGATCTCCCAGATCCGCATCCGCGAGAGCCGGTTGCCCCGCGACGAGAGCAGCACCCAGGCGGGCTTCGCGGCGGCGTGGGCGGCGAAGTCGTTCCGCGGTCCGTCGATCCACTCGCGGATGGCCCGGATCGCCCGCTTGCCGAGCGGCACCACCCGCTCCTTGTTGCCCTTGCCGCGGCAGGTGCAGAAGCTCTCCGCGAGGTGCACGTCGGTCAGCCGCATCGCCGAAACCTCCGAGGCCCGGCAGCCCGTGGCGTAGAGCAATTCGAGCAGTGCGCGGTCCCGACGGCCCACGGCGGTCGTGGCCTCGGGGCTTTCGAGCAGCCTGTCGACCTGGTCGGGCGAGAGCGTGCCCGGGATCGCATCGTCGCGGCGGGCCGACGTGATCAGCTCGGCCGGGCTTTCCTTGATCACGCCCTCGAGCTGCAAAAACGCGTAGAACGTCTTGAGGGTGGCGGCCTGCCTCGCGATGCTCGCCCGCGCGAGCCCTCGCTTCCCCAGCGCGGCGAAATAGTCGCCGAGGTCGCGGACGTCGAGCCGTGCCGGGGTTCGGCCCGCCAGCCAGTCGGTGAAGTCGCGCAGGTCGCGGCGGTAGGCGGCCTGCGTGTTGTCGGAGAGCGCCCGCTCGTGCCTGACGTACTCGAGGAAGCGTCGCACGAACTCTGGCATGGAAGCCGGCCCGGCGGCGGGCGCCTCGCCGGGGTCGACGACGATCCGGCGCGTTCGCGGACGCTTCGCGGCCGGCGGCTCGGCGGGACGCTCAGGCTTGGATGGGCGACGCGGCATGGATCAGGCCGGCCGATCCGCCGCGGGGCGAATCAGCTGTCGTAGCCGAGGTTGGGGGCGAGCCAGCGCTCGACGTCGGCGACCGGCATGCCCTTTCGTACGGCGTATGACTCTACCTGCTCGCGCGTGATCCGGTCGACGGCGAAATACCGGCTTTCCGGATGGGCGAAGTAGAGGCCGCTGACGCTCGCGGCCGGCAGCATGGCGCAGCTCTCCGTGAGCGTCATGCCGGCCTTGTTTTCCGCATCGAGCCAGGCGAAGAGCGACCGTTTCTCGGTGTGGTCAGGGCAGGCCGGGTAGCCCGGGGCGGGCCGGATGCCACGGTAGCGTTCCTCGATCAGGTCGTCGTTGGCAAGGTTTTCGTCGCGGCCGTAGCCCCACTCGCAGCGGGCCTTCTGGTGGAGCCACTCGGCGAAGGCTTCGGCCAGCCGGTCGGCGAGCGCCTTGGCCATGATCGACGAGTAATCGTCGTGCTCGCGGTCGTAGCGGCGGCAGAGTTCGTCGCAGCCGTGGCCGGCCGTGCAGGCGAAGGCGCCGACATAATCCTTGCGGCCGCTTGCGACCGGCGCCACGAAGTCGGCGAGGGCGTGGAACGTTTCCTGCCCCTTCCGCTCCCACTGCTGGCGGAGGGTGTGCACGCGGCCGAACTCCGTCGTCCGGGAGTCATCGGTGTAGAGCACGATGTCGTCGCCGTCGGCATTGGCCGGGAAGAACCCGTAGACGCCCTTGGCCGTCAGCGAGCGGTTGCGGACGATCTCGTCGAGCATCCGCGTGGCGTCGGCGAAGAGCTGCTTCGCCTCGGCTCCCACGGTCGGATCCTCGAAGATCGCCGGATACTTCCCCTTGAGCTCCCAGGCCATGAAGAACGGAGACCAGTCGATGTAGGGCACGAGGTCCGCGAGCGGCACGCTCTCGAGCGTGCGGGTGCCGAGGAATTCCGGTGTCTCGATCGGGGCGGTCGCCCAGTCGGTGGTCCAGCGGTGTTGGCAGGCAAACTCGTAGGGCACGAGTGTCTGCTGCTGCCGCCGCCGAAAATTCTCGGCGTCGCGCTGTTGCTCCAGGCGGTTGGCCTCTCCGAAGGCTGTCCGTGTCGCCGGGTTGATCAGTTTCTCGACCACGCCCGCGGCCCGCGACGCGTCGAGCACGTGCACGACGTTGCCCGAATACTTCGGAGCGATCTTGACGGCCGTGTGGCGGGCCGACGTCGTCGCGCCGCCGATCAGAATCGGCACCGACAGCTTCTCGTGTTCGAATTCCTGCGCGACGTGCACCATTTCGTCGAGGCTCGGCGTGATCAGGCCGCTCAGGCCCACGACGTCGACGGCATGTTCCCTGGCCGCATCGACGATCTTCGCAGACGGGATCATCACGCCCAGGTCGATCACTTCGTAGCCGTTGCAGCCGAGCACCACGCCGACGATGTTCTTGCCGATGTCGTGCACGTCGCCCTTCACGGTGGCGATCAGCACCTTGCCTCGCTTCGTCTCCGCCTTGCCGCTTCGCAGCCGCTCCTCTTCCATGTAGGGGAGCAGGTGGGCCACGGCCCGCTTCATCACGCGGGCGCTCTTCACCACCTGCGGCAGGAACATCTTCCCCTCACCGAACAGGTCGCCGACAACCTGCATGCCCCGCATCAGCGGACCCTCGATGATCTCGAGGCTCGAGGCATACCGCGTGCGGGCCTCTTCGACGTCTTCCTCGACGTGGTCCGCGAGCCCCTTCACGAGCGCATGGGAGAGCCGGGCCTCCACGTCGAGACTCCGCCAGGCGTCGGCCTTCGCGGTGTCGGCGGGATCCCGCTTCTTGACGCTCTCGGCATATTCGATGAGCCGGTCGGTGGCGTCCGGGCGGCGGTCGAAGAGCACGTCCTCGATCCGCTCCCTCAATTCCGGCTCGATCTCCTCGTAGACCGCAAGCTGGCCGGCGTTGACGATGCCCATCTCCATGCCGGCCTTGATCGCATGGTAGAGGAAGGCCGCGTGCATCGCCTCGCGCACCGCGTCGTTGCCGCGGAACGAGAAGGAGATGTTGCTGACGCCCCCCGACACCTTCACGAGCGGCATCTCCTGCTTGATCAGCCGGGTGGCCTCGAGAAAGTTGAGCGCGTAGCGATTGTGCTCCTCGATGCCGGTGGCGACCGTCAGGATGTTCGGATCGAAGATGATGTCTTCGGGCGGGAAGCCGGCCTGCTCCGTGAGCAGTGTGTAGGCCCGGCGGCAGATCGACACCTTCCGCTCGGTGTCGGTCGCCTGCCCCTCCTCGTCGAAGGCCATCACGACGACGGCGGCGCCGTAGCGACGGATCGTCCGGGCCTGCCGCAGGAAGACCTCCTCCCCTTCCTTGAGGCTGATCGAGTTGACGATCCCCTTCCCTTGCAGGCATTTGAGGCCGGCTTCGAGCACCTCCCAGCGCGAGCTGTCGACCATCACCGGCACGCGGGCGACGTCGGGCTCGCTCGAGAGAAGCGTGAGGAATTTCGTCATCACGGCCGGGCCGTCGAGCATCCCTTCGTCGACATTGACGTCGATGATGTTGGCGCCGTTCTCGACCTGCTGCCGCGCGACCGCGAGCGCCTCCTCGTAGCGTTCCTCCTTGATGAGCCGGGCAAAGGCCCGCGAGCCGGTGACGTTGGTCCGCTCGCCGATCACCGTGAAGCTGCTCTCCGGGCGGATCTCGAGGAGTTCGAGCCCCGAATACCGCGACCGCTTCTCCGGCGCGGCCGGCACCCGCGGGGGAAACTTCGACACCGCCTCCGCGATCGCCTTGATGTGGGGGGGCGTGGTGCCGCAGCAGCCGCCGATCACGTTGAGCCAGCCCTCGCGGGCGAATTCACCGAGCACCTTCGCCATCATCTCCGGCGTCTCGTCGAAGCCGCCGAGCGCGTTGGGCAGGCCGGCGTTCGGATAGCAGCTCAGCGGGATGGTCGCGATCCTCGAGAGATCGGCGAGGTGGGGGCGGAGTTTCTCGGGGCCCAGGGCGCAGTTGATCCCCACGCTCACGAGATCGAAGTGGGCGATGCTCTCCCAGCACGCCTCGACCGTCTGCGCGGAGAGCGTGCGGCCCCCCTCGAAGACGGTGAAGGAGGCCATCACCGGGATGCGGATGCCCTTCTCCTGAAATACCTGCTCGATGGCAAAGAGGCAGCTTTTGAGGACGAGCGTGTCGAACGCGGTCTCGGCGAGCAGGAGATCGACGTCTCCCTCCAAGAGCGCCTCCACCTGCTCGCGGTAGGTCGCCACCATCTGGTCGAACGTCACGTCGCGATGGCCGGGATCCGCCACGTTGCCGGCGATCGAAAGCTGTTTGTTCGTCGGGCCGATCGAGCCGGCGACGAATCGCGGCCGGTCGGGCGTCTTCGCGGTGGCGGCGTCGGCGGCCTCGCGGGCGAGGCGGGCGGCGGTGAGATTGAGCTCGCGAACGTAGTCGGCGAGGCCGAAATCGGCGAGCGCGACGCTCGTCGCCCCAAAGGTGTTTGTCTCGACGATGTCGGCGCCGGCCTCCAAGTAGGCCGCGTGGATTCCCCGGATCGCATCCCCCTGCGTGAGCACGAGGACATCGATGCAGTTTTTCAGATCCTTGGGGTGACTCTTGAACCGCTCGCCGCGGAAGCCCTGCTCATCGAGCGCGAGAGCGTGGACCATGGTGCCCATCGCGCCGTCGAGAACGGCGATGCGGCTGGCGAGAAGTTTGCGAAAGGCGTCGGAGCGGGAGGCGGTGGGCATGCGGGAAAACGTATGAAAACGTCCGTGATGATGCAGGCGGCCGACAATCCTTGGCGGCCGATCGAAGGCCTGTTGTTGGACCTCTCGATGATAGGCGACTGGGCGGTTGGGGCATAATGCAGAAGGCGTGCGGGCCGAAAATCAGGGGGCTGCCTCGAATCCGCGCTGTTTGGCATACGGCGGTGGTCGTTTTCTCAAGGCCGCGTTGTCCGAGCGTCGATTTCCCGATCGCTGGAAGCACGGGAGGGTCATGCGGTACGCAGGCGAGGAGCCATGGCGGTGAATGGGCACGGCGGCGGACGGCCGGGAGGGTCGTCGATCAAGGTGATCGCCCGCCTGCCCGCGCTCGACGCGGAGCGGGAGGCTCCGCCCGAGCGGGAACCGGAGACGAGCAGGCTTCCGCCGCCACCCGCCCGGGCGGTGGAGGAGAGCGGCCGCGCGCCTGCGAACGAGCCGCAGCGGTTTCCCCTGCACTCGGTCGTGACGCTCGCGTTGGTGGCCGCCATCACGTGGACGGCGGCCCTGTGGAACGACCGTCAGCGCGTGCATGCCGAACGCGTCGCCGAAGCGCAGCGCGAACAGCAGGCCCTCGAACAGCGGCCGCACCGGCTTGCCCGCGAAGGGACTTCGCCGCGATGACGCAGGCAGCGATCGATCTCATCGACCGGGCTTTCATCGGCCGCTTCCAGGGGGCGGTCGTCGGCGAGGACCGCGATGATCGCCGTCTTTCAGATGATCACCTGGCGGCAGATCAGCGCCCTGCTTCAGACGCTCCGGCTGCGGCCCGCGTGCCCGAGGCATGGGCGGCGATCGCCGGCGAGCTTGAGGCGGCAGCCGCCGCGGGCTGCCGCGTGATCGCGGTGGTGTCGGTGCGGCGAGGGGGGGGCTGGTCCACCGTCGCTCACGGGGCCGTGCGCGCACTCGAGGCCCGTGGCCGTCGTGCCGCCTGCGTGACCAAGCCGCCGCTCCAAGTGGCGGCCGGCGACGCGCAGGCCGTTGCGGCCGAGATCGTCGTCGTCGATGCGGGCAATTGGTTTCCGCCGGGGCCGATCCGCCGCCATCATGTCGCCCGGCAGGCCTTCGGCTGCGATGCCGTCATCCTCGTGCGGCGGGCCGATCGTCCGCGCTGCGACGTGCATGCGGAGGCGCTTGCCGCGATCGGCCTGTGCGTGCTCGGTGAGGTCGAGACCTTCGCAATGGATGCGGCGAATGCATCGTGGGAACACCCCGATGACTGACACCGCGGTCGTGCGTTTCACGCTTTCGCAGCAGGCGGCGCTGGCCCGCCTGGCCTACTGCCTGGAACAGCCGAACGCGGTCGCGCTGCTTTGCGGACCGGCCGGTGTCGGCAAGTCGCTCGTGCTCGCCGCGGTCGCGAAGACCCCGCAGCTGACGGCGCGAGGGGCCGCCGTGATTCCCTTTCCGGCCTGGAAGGACGGTTCCGGCGCGGCGCGGCCGCCTGCGGTGCTTCTCCTCGACGACGCGGAGACCGCCCGCGATGGCGAAATCAAGGCCGCCGTCGACCGCTTTTTCAAGGTGCGGCCCGAAGGCGCCGTCGCGCTGGCGGGAGAGGGGAGGCTGCTCTCGCTCGTGGCCCGCGACCGCCGCCTCGAGCAGATGGTGTCGCTGCGGGGAGTGATTCCACCCTTCACGCTCGACGAGACGAGGATGCTCGTCGCGGCCAGGCTGGCTGCGGCCGGCTCGCTCGACGAGCGCGACGAAGTGGCCAGAACGATTCACGAGATCGCCGCCGGCATCCCTGCGGCCGTGACACGGATCGCGGATTTGGCGGCGGTGGTCGTCGAGGCGAGCCCCGGCCGGACGCTCGCGCCCGACGACATCGAGGCCATCCACCGCCGGCTCAGCCTGCAGGCAGCATGACTCCTGCGGCGGCAGTCGCAGATGGCCGCGCCGGATTGAACGGGGTCGGATCGATGGCGGGCGCGGCCCCCGCCATCAGATCGGCGAGCAGCACCGCCGTGCCGGTCGACTGGTGCAACCCTGCGCGAAAGTGCCCCGCGGCCACGAAGGCATTGGCGATCCCCGGCACCTGCCCGATCGACGGCAGGCCGTCGGCCGATCCGGGCCGCAGGCCTGCCCAGGCCTGTTCCATCCGCGCGCTCGGCAGGTCGCCGAGCAGTCCGTGCGCAAAGCCGAGGAGCCAGTCGATCGCCTCTGCCGTCGTCTCCTTCGCAAAGCCCGCGTCCTCGAGCGTCGAACCCACGAGCAGCCGGCCGTCGTCGCGCGGGACCAGATAGTTGAGGCCGACGTTCACGACACGGCCGAGCACCTGCTGCGGCAGCGCGAGGAGCACGATCTGGCCGCGGATCGGCCGGGTGGCGAACCTGAGGCCGAGTGGCCGCGCGAGTGCTTCCGACCAGGCGCCGGCGGCGAGGCAGTAGGTTTCGGCCCGCACGATTCCCCCCGTCGTGGCGACGCCCTCCACACGTCCGCCCCGGACCTCGATCCCCGTCACGGCCGCGCCTGCGGTGATCTCGACGCCACGGCGGCGGCAGGAGGCCTCGAGCGCCGCCAGATGTCGCGGCGGCCGGATGCTCATCTCCTCCGGCAGCAGATAGCCGCCGACGATGCCGCCGCGTTCGATCGCGGCCGCGAGCGACGGCTCGATCCGGGCGATCGCATCGCGCTCGACCCATTCGCAGGCCGCGCCGCGGCGCTGCCAGTCGGCCGCGGCTTCGCGGAGCCGCTCGAGCCCCGGGGCATCCGCCGCGAGGTGCAGGCCGCCGGCCGGCCGCAACTCGTTGTCGATGCCGGTCTCTTCGCGAAGCGCTTCGGCCCACTCGCGATGCAGCCGGTCGCTCCAGGCCGTGAGCAGGTCGCCGGGCGGCGCGCCGGGCCATGTCGGCGCCGGAGGAAAGATGCCGGCCGCTGCCCAGCTCGCCGTATCGCGGCCGCGGTCGCGGGAAAGCACACGGACACGGAGCCCGCGGCCGGCGAGCTCGCGGGCGATCGACAGGCCGATGACGCCTCCGCCGATGATGCAGCAGTCCGTCGGTGTCGCCATGAATCCCGAGGCGGGTCGTCAGGTGTTGGTGGGCACGGCGGGCGTGTCGGCGATGTTGACCCACACGTGCACGTGCGGTGCACCGCGGTAGTGCCAGACGAACGATGGGCCCTCGAGCCGCCAGTTGTCCCAGACGCCGTCGTTGCCGAGGTCGCCCTGAGAATAGAAGGCGAGCCGGCAGGCATCGAGGCCCCCCTGCTTCTCCAGGCACCGCCGCGCCTCGTCGCGATCGGTCGTGCGATAGGGCTCGAGCAGGAGCGCCACCACGCGGCCGAGCTCCGCCCGCTGGTCGGCGGAGAGCTCCGTCACGGGGATTCCGGGAATGGCGCCGTTCCCGCGGAAGGCGATCGCCGTTTCGCGCGGCAGTTGATCGACGAGCGCGAGTTTCCGTTGACGTCCGTCGAGCATGGAATAGACGCCGTTGGCGGCCACGGCCTGCGGCCAGAAGACGTTGCCGGGGTGATTGGGCTCTTCGTTGAAGCCGCCCGCATCGTGGCCGTAAAAAATTGGCCCGCCGAAGGCGACGTGATCGGCGGAATCGCCGTCGCACCGGAGCGTCATGTGGCGGCCCGTGAGCAGAAACTGGAATGTGCCCGATCCGGGCTCGCCGATGAGCGCGATCGACTGGTCGTGGCCGAAGCCGCCGGTGTCGTCCTCGAGCTGCTTGTCGATCCGGGCGTGCCATTCGGGCTCGATGAGCCGTTCGAAGATCTCGCGCACCAGCCGCTGTTGATCCGGCGTGAAGAAATCACTGGCGACGGCGGGCTGCGTCGCGTTCCAGTTGTTGGCCACGCGGGTGCGGAGCAGGCCGAATTTCGGGTGCCGGTAGTCCCACGGCACGCACACCGCCTTGCGCTGCTCCGGCGTGAGCGTGGCGTGCAGTCGCTGGGCGAGCGTCTCCGCCGTCGTCGCCGCCGGCTCCTCCCCGCGCAGCGGACGCGGCAGGCCGGCTGCCGTCACGAGGCCGGCGGCGGTCGCGAGCAGGCGGCGGCGAGGGAGGCGAGGCGCGGAGTGCATGGTCAAATCGTACGAGATCGTCGCCTGGGGTGCCACTGGCAGCCCGGGCAGAAGAACGTCGATCGCTGCCCCTGCACGAGCCGCTCCACCGTGCCGCCGCAGCGGCGGCATGGCTTGCCCTCCCGGCCGTAGACACGGTGCCGATGCTGAAACCGACCGGAGCGGTTGTCGGCGGTCCTGTAGGTGGCATCGCCGATCGTCGAGCCCTCGAGCCTGACCGCGCTGGCGAGTACCCGTCGCGCCGTCGCCGCGATCCGCTCCCATGACTCTGCCTTCAGCCGGCGACAGGCCGTGCGCGGGTCGATGCCGGCATGGAAGAGAATCTCCGCGGCATAAATGTTGCCGATGCCGGCCACCGCCTTCTGGTCGAGGAGCGCCACCTTGATGGCGCGGCGCGATCTGCCCAGCCGCGCAGCAAGCTCGCTGCCGGTGACGAAGAGGCCGTCGGGGCCAAGCCGTTCGCGGCCGCAGGCCGCCTCGAGACCGCGTTCATCGACGAGCCGCACCGTGCCGAGCCCGCGCCGGTCCCAAAACAGCAGCCGCGGCACGCGGCGCGACGCGAGCGAGACGATCAGCCGCACATGGTCGCTGGTCGGGGGCGGGGCCACGAGCATGAGGCCCGTCATGCGCGGCTCGATCAGGAGCCACTGCCGCGGCTCGCCGCCGCCGGGGGCGAGCTCCAGCCCCACGCGCTTGCCAAACCGCGCCGTCGCCGCGATGCGGCGACCGGCAAGTGTGCGGGCGAGAACCTCCGGCGCTGGTCGCACGGCGATGGGCCGGCGCGTGCCGCGCGGAAATTCGGCCGCGGCGATGCGGAGGCCGACGACCGCGGCGATCCCGCGCCGCATCGTCTCCACCTCTGGCAGTTCGGGCATCGGCGTCGTGGCCCCTCGGGAATGCGGGTTCGGCGGTCAATTGTCTCGCTGCGATGGTAGCCCTGCACGCGGAGGCTACAATCACGGTCAGCGAAACGACGTCGGCCATTGTCAGCCTTTTCCGGAAACGCCCACCTTGTCCACGACGACCCCGCCGCAGAGCAGCTCCGCCGCCCGCCTTTCCAGCGTGCCCGACGCCCTGGGCCGGTTCGGCCGGTTCGGCGGCCGCTACGTGCCTGAAACGCTCTCCGCGGCGCTCGATCAATTGGAGCGGGCCTACGACGAGGCCGTGGCCGATCCCGCGTTTGCCAAGGAGCTCGACGGGCTGCTTGGGGCGTTCGTGGGCCGCCCCACCCCCCTGCTCTTCGCGGGCCGCCTCACGCAGCTCGCCGGCGGTGCGCAGATCTATTTCAAGCGTGAGGATCTCAGCCACACCGGCGCCCACAAGATCAACAACACGCTCGGCCAGGGTCTCCTGGCGATGCGGATGGGCAAGCGGCGGATCATCGCCGAGACGGGCGCCGGTCAGCACGGCGTGGCCACCGCCACGGCCTGTGCCCGATTCGGCCTCGAATGCGTCGTCTACATGGGCGCCGAGGACGTTCGCCGCCAGGCCCCGAATGTTCGCAACATGCGATTCATGGGGGCCGAGGTACGGCCCGTCGAGACCGGCTCCCGCACGCTGCGCGACGCGATCAACGAGGCGATGCGCGACTGGATGGGTTCGGTCGAGACCACCCACTACATCATCGGCTCCGTCGTGGGCCCGCACCCCTTCCCGCGGATCGTTCGCGACTTCCAGTCGGTGATCGGCCGCGAGACCGTCGAGCAGTGCCGACGGCAGCTCGGCAGGCTGCCCGATATGGTCGTGGCCTGCGTGGGGGGCGGGAGCAACGCCGCGGGCATGTTTTATCCGTTCGTCGACCATGCGGGCGTGCGTCTCGTGGGGGTCGAGGCGGGCGGCCGCTCCGGAAAGCCGGGAGACCACGCCGCGAGCCTCAGCTACGGGAGCCCCGGCATCCTCCACGGCAGCCTGAGCTACGTCCTGCAAAACGAGGACGGCCAGACGTCCGACGTGCATTCGGTGTCAGCGGGCCTCGATTACCCGGGCGTCGGCCCCGAGCACAGCTACTGGCACGACGCGGGCCGCGTCGAATACACGAGCGTCACCGACTTCGAGGCGCTCGACGCCTTCGATCTCGTCGCCCGTCGCGAGGGCATCCTGCCGGCGCTCGAGACCTCCCACGCGATCGCCTGGGCGGTAAAGGAGGCGGCGCGGCGGCCGCCCGAAGAGATCATGGTGATCTGTCTCTCGGGCCGCGGCGACAAGGATGCCGCCGAGATCGCCAGGCTCCGCGGCATGGTGGCCGGCTGACATGAGCGCAACGCAGGCTTCTGGAATCGACTCGATCGCCGCCGTGTTCGCGGCCAACCGGGCCGCGGGCCGCAAGGTGCTCGCGCCCTTCGTGGTGGCCGGCGATCCCGATGCCGACGCGACCGTCGCCATCCTCCAGGCACTCGACCGGGCCGGTGCCTCGCTCTGCGAGCTCGGCGTACCCTACAGCGACCCGATCGCCGACGGCCCGGTGATCCAGGCCTCCTACACCCGCGCGCTCGACGCCGGCATCACGATCGACTCGCTCCTCTCCACGGTGAAGCGGGCCGCGGCAACCGTGTCGATGCCGATGCTCGCGATGGCGAGCTACTCGATCATCTTCCGACGCGGCATCGTCCGCTTCGTGGCCGATGCGAAGGCTGCCGGCTTGGCCGGCTTCGTGGTGCCGGATCTGCCGGTCGAGGAATCGGGTGAGCTCGAGGCAGCCTGCTGCGGCTCGGGCCTCGCGCTCGTGCGGCTCGTGACGCCGACCACGCCCCCCGAACGGGCCGAGGCGATCGCCCGCCGCTCGACCGGATTCCTCTACTGCGTGGCGGTGGCCGGCGTCACGGGTGCCCGCACCGACCTGCCTCCCGGCCTGATCGATCGCGTGAAGTGGCTGCGCACGAAGACCGCCGTGCCGATCCTCGTCGGCTTCGGCATCTCGACGCCCGAGCAGGCGAAGGCCGTGGCCGAAGTGGCCGACGGCGTGATCGTGGGCTCGGCGCTCGTCAAGCATCTCGCCGAGGCGGCATCGAAGCCGCGCGATGAAATGATCCGCGGCGTCGAGGACTACGTCGGGCGGCTTGCGGCGGCAATGGTTTCAGCGGAAGCAATCGTTTCGTAGATCGCACCGGCTCGGGGGCGGCAAAAGTCTCCTCGCTGCGGCCGCGGCGGCCACACGCTCGTCGAGCTTTCGCCGACCCCCTCCGCCTCCCTCACCGTTCATTCGCCCCAGGCGCGGCGGACTTCGGCGAGGCCTTCGACGCAGAGGTCGTAGTCGTGGCTCAGTCGCGCGAGCAGGTCTCTTTCGTCGGCGGCGTCGGCGGGCTCGAGCGTGCTCGCGATCCAGTAGGCCTTCTTGCCGGCGGCCCGGTAGTCGAGCAGATGATCCTGCCGCGCCGGCCGCTGAAACCTCCGCAGGGCCTCGGGGTACAGGCCGCTCCAAAACAGCGTGTAGTCGCCGATGTGGCGGTATTCCTCGCGCGCAGCCTCCGCCGGCGCCTGCTGGACGGCCGAGAGCATGTCCGTCACGTCGTCGAGCAACGCGCTGGCATGGCCTGGGAGCGCGTGGATCTCGTCGTTGCGGATGAACCGCACGAGCAAGAGCGACACATACTCGACGAGCGGCGGGTCGACGATGCCCAGCCGGGCATGAAAGGCATGCTCGGTGAGACCGCGGAAGAAGCGGTCGATGTCGTCGGGATCACGGGCGGAATACATGGTCGGGCAGCCTCCGGGCCGGAACACGCTCCCATCCAGATTTTCTACGCGGCGTTATACGCCGTGGGTCGCCGCCCGTGCCACCTCAGTGCAACCGCACGTCGCCGTCGAGCAATTGGGCCGTCCACGGCGGGTGGAACGACGCCGCTTCGGGGGACAGTCCCGCCCGCACGAGCGCCTCGACGAGCCGCGGCATGGCCGCCCGCGACGGATCGACGCGGCAGTCGATCGTGTCGGCGTCGATGGCGGCGGCGTCGGCCGTCAGCGGCCGCAGCACGTCGAGCGCCTCCGCGGCTCCGCCGCGGCAGATGAACCGGTGACGCCAGGTGCGGCCGGCCGCAAAGGCCGCCGGCGAAGCCTCCCCCTCGGCGGTGATCCTTCCCGCGGCGAGCACGGCCAGGTGCGTGAAGCAGTCGGGCACATGGGCATCGTCGAGGGCCGCCACGACGGTGCGGCCCGCGAGCGTGGCATCGCCGATGATCCGCTCCACGTCGCCGCGGTCGATCGGATCGAGGCCCGAGAACGGATCGTCGAAGAGCAAAACCTCCGGATCGTTGAGCAGCGCCCGCGCCACCACGAGCCGCTTCGCCGCGCCGTCGGCGAGCCTGTCGACCCGGTCGCCGGGGGCGATGCGGGCGAAGGCGAGGGCCCGTGTGATCGCCCCCGCGGCCGACTCGCTCGGCAGCCCAACCGCGACGGCGAAGAGTTCGAGCACCTCGGCGGCCCGAGCGGCGGGCCAGGCTTCCAGCCTGGCGGGCGCATAGCCGACCAGCCGCCGCACCCGCTCCGGCGCGCGGCCGGCGGAGATCTCGTTGACGAAAAAGTCGCCGCCGTGGATCGGAAGCGCCCCGCCAATCGCGGCCACCAGCGACGACTTGCCGGCGCCGGTGCGCCCAAGAACGCCGAGCGCCCGGCCCGACGGCACCTCGAGCGACACCCGATCGACCACGATCTGGCCTGACCGTTCGACCGAGAGGCGTTCGCAGCGGATCATGCCATCACGTCAGAGGCCGCCCGAGCCGTTCGGCCGTCATCTCGAGCGACACGAGCATGCCCTTGGCCTTGTTGACCGTCTCCTGAAACTCGCTCTCCGGATCGCTATCGGCCACGATCCCGGCGCCGGACTGCACGTAGGCCTTGCCCCCGGTGAGCACCATCGTGCGCAGCGCGATGCAGGTGTCCATCGAGCCTCCGAAGTCGATGTAGCCGACCGCGCCCGCGTAGGGGCCGCGGCGAACCGGCTCCAATTCGTCGATGATTTCCATGGCCCGGATCTTCGGCGCTCCCGACACGGTGCCCGCCGGCAGGCAGGCCCGCAGGGCGTCGAAGGGGGTGGTGTCTGGGGCGAGGCGGCCGGTCACGTTGCTCGTGATGTGCATCACGTGGCTGTAGCGCTCGATCGACATCACGTCGCTCAAGACGACCGAGCCGATCGCGGAGACCCGGCCCACGTCGTTGCGGCCGAGGTCGATGAGCATGACGTGCTCGGCCCGTTCCTTCGGATCGGCGAGCAGCCCCTCGGCCAGCGCCCGATCCTCCTCGGGAGTCGCGCCGCGGGGGCGGGTGCCGGCCAGCGGCCGCACCGTGATCGTGCCATCGACGACCCGCACCATGATCTCGGGGGAACTGCCGACGAGCGTCGCTTCCGGCGTGCGCAGAAAAAACATGAACGGGCTCGGGTTCACGACCCGCAGCGTGCGGTAGAGCTCGAGCGGCGGCAGCGCGAACGGGATCTCGAGCCGGCGGCTGAGCACCACCTGGAAGATGTCGCCGGCGCGGATGTATTCGATCGCCCGCTCGACGGCGGCCTTGAACTGCGCGGGAGTGAACGTGGACCGCACGCTCTCGTGGCCAAGCAGCCGTGGTTCACGGCGCGGGCCGATATCGGCGGCGGGCGGCCAGCCCCCGTCGCGGGAAAGCTGTTCGATCGTGGCGTCGATCCGACGGCAGGCCGCCGCGCGGGCCGCGGTGATCCCGGCGTGCGAATCGTCCTCTACATGCGCGAGCACGACGATGTCGAGCGACTTCGTCACGTTGTCGAAGACGAGCAGGCGGTCGTAAAACGCGAAGCTCAGGTCCGGAAGCCGCAGGTCGTCGGGCGGGGCGTCGGGAAGATCCTCGGCATAGCGCACCGAGTCATACGACGCATAGCCCACCACGCCGCTCGTGAACGGGGGCAGTTCGGGCAGCCGCGCCGGCCGAAACGGCTCCATCCGCCGCTTGAGCTCGTCGAGCGGGTCGCGCGATTGAAACGACTCGACCTCGCCGTTGCGGGTGATCTGGACGGAGGTGCCGAAGGCCTCGAGCCGCATGAAGGGATCGGCGCCGAGAAAGCTGTAGCGGCCGACCTTCTCGCCGCCCACCACGCTCTCGAAGAGACAGCCGCAGTCGCCTGCGTCGATGCGGGCAAAGGCCGATAGCGGCGTGAGGCCGTCGGCGAAAAGCCGTCGGTAGACGGGCACGAGCCGAAACGAACGCGCCAGTTCCTCGAAGTGGTGTGGATCGGGCAGATGGGTCATCGGGGCGGCGGCGTTCGAGGATGCTCTGGCGGCACGAAAGCCCACAGAGACTAACAAACTCGGGGCAACCCTTTGCAAAAAGAAGGCATTCCCCGCGGCGATTGCCACGGAAGGCCAGCCCCCGCGGATGCCAGGGCGACCTGGACGCACGAACCCGCTATGATTCCCCCGAAGGGCCGACGGAAGACGATCGTGGGCAACCGCCGGGCGCGATTGTCCGTTGCGACGAGGGCGACCATGAAGTGCCAGCACTGTGACAAACAGGCCGTGTTTCACATTACGGAACTCGAGGAGGGGGGCGTGCGCGAGCTGCACCTCTGCGAGGACCACGCCCGCAGCTATCTGAATCAATCGGAGCCGGAGCCCGCGTCGGCCGAGGAGGCGGAAGAAGGCGGCGGCGGGGCGCTGGCCGGTCCGCTCGGCGTCGGGCAGACGGCCGATGAATTGGCGATTCTCGACCAGCGGGCCTGTGACATGTGCGGGATCACGTTCTTCGAGTTTCGCAATCAGGGCCGCCTCGGTTGCCCGCACGATTACGTGCAGTTCGAGAAGGAACTCGAGCCGCTGATCGCCAACATCCACGGCGCCACCGAGCACACCGGCCGCCGCCCGTCGCGGGCCGCTCCGCTGCCGGAAGGCACCGAAGACCTCACGCGCGTGATCGGGCTGCGCCGCGAGATGAAGGAGGCGATCGCGCTCGAAGACTATGAAAAGGCACGCGAAAACAGGGACGCCATCCGGGAGCTGGAGGACCGTTGGATCGCGGCGGCTCCGCCGTCCCGCGAAACGGAGAAGACATCCGAATGAAACTCGAATCGCTCACGCAATCGATCGGCGAGTGGCTTCGCGGCACCGGTCCGGAGTCTGATATCGTGATGAGCAGCCGCGTGCGGCTTGCCCGCAACGTCGCGCACTATCCCTTCGTGAGCCGCGCCACCGAGCAGGATCGCGCCGACATCGAGCGTTTCCTCCGCGAGCGAATCGCGACGGTGCCCGTCGGCAAGGGACTCGAATACATCGACGTGGGCCACCTCGAGGAGATCGACCGCCAGTTTCTCGTGGAGCGGCAGCTGATCAGCCGCGAGCATGCCGACGCCCAGGGCGCCCGCAGCGTGGCGATCGACCGCATGGAGCAGGTGAGCCTCATGATCAACGAGGAGGACCACCTGCGGATCCAGTGCATGCACAGCGGGCTGGATCTCAAGGGCGCCTGGGAACAGATCAAGGTGGTGGACGACCAGATCGAGAAGGTCGTACCCTATGCGTTTCACCCCCGCTGGGGCTACCTCACGGCCTGCCCGACGAACGTCGGCACCGGCATCCGCGTGAGCGTGATGCTCCACCTGCCGGCCCTCGTGATCACCCGCCAGATCGACAAGGTGTTTCGCAGCCTCCACAAGATCTCGCTGGCCGTCCGCGGTCTCTATGGCGAGGGCTCCCAGGCCATGGGCGACTTCTACCAGATCTCCAACCAGACCACCCTCGGCCGCACCGAGGAAGAACTCGTCGAGCAGGTGGGCGACGTCGTCCCCGTGCTCATCGACTACGAGCGGCGTGCCCGCGAGTTCCTCGTTCGTGAGACGCAGCAAAACGTGCACGACCAGGTGAGCCGCGCCTTCGGCATCCTGCGAACCGCCCAGACGATCAGCGCCGAAGAGACGATGCAGCTCCTCTCACGGGTGCGCATGGGCGTGCTCCTCGGCCTCATCGGCGACGTGAAGATCGCCGACATCAATTCCCTGCTCGTCCGCACACAGCCCGCCCATTTGCAGAAGCTGCGGGGCGTGGAGCTCGACACCAACGACCGCAACATCGAGCGCGCCCGCTACCTGCGGCAGCACTTCGAAGGCAACGAAGCCGGCCGTGCGAACTAGCTTCACGCAAAACACGGACATCCTGTCCGTTTTTGCTGGGAGTACGACAGGCCTCCGTGCCTGTCACGTCTGTCCTCGCCCAACCCGGCACGGGTCTACCTACTACCCTCTCGGCGGACGTTCGCTGCGGACATCCTGTCCTTCGCTCACTGCATGTCCGCTCGCTTTCGGCATCCTGCCTGCGCTCGCTTCCATAACCCGCGAGAGGGTAGTAGGCAGCCCCGTGCCTCCCCGCTTTCTGGATAGCAAACAGTGTGGCGAGGCTTCGGGTGACCCGTACCCCGCTCGCCGGCGTATGCTGACAAGCGCAGCCAGGATGGCGAAGCGCCGTCAGCATCCGAGCGAGCGAAGGGCAGGATGCCCGAAGCGAGCGTCCGGCGACGGGGTACGGGTCACCCGAAGCCGGCTTGGGCGAGGAGGGGCATGACGGGCACGGAGGCCTGTCGTACTCCCAGCAAACACGGACAGGATGTCCGTGTTTTGCGTGAAGCTAGTTCGCACGGCCGGCTTCGTTGCCTTCGAAGTGCTGCCGCAGGTAGCGGGCGCGCTCGATGTTGCGGTCGGTGGTGTCGAGCTCCACGCCCCGCAGCTTCTGCAAATGGGCGGGCTGTGTGCGGACGAGCAGGGAATTGAGGTCGGCGATCTTCACGTCGCCGATGAGGCCGAGGAGCACGCCCATGCGCACCCGTGAGA
>JBKDMX010000038.1:0-53123 GCA_046343855.1 Planctomycetia bacterium | reverse complement strand
CCTCATAGGTTTCGCCTGCTCCGGGCGCGACGTCCCCGGAACTGCGCGGCAGGAAGCTGCGGCGGTCGCGCCGCTCGCCATATCCGCCGAGGTCAGCGAGAAAATCGATGACGGTGGTCGACGCACACTTCGCGAGGGGGCGATAGATGAGCCGGTGCGGCTCGCACACGACGAACTGCACGAACCGTGTCGCCCGAGAGGCTTCCATGCCCCGCACCTCCTGTCGTCGATAAGCGTCCATCTCGCCGGTCAACACGCTGCCATCGCCGTGCCGGCCCGGGCGATCGCCGCATCGACGGCCCGCTCGTCGTCGGCCTCGGCCACGATTCGCACGATCGGTTCGGTGTTGCTCGCCCGCACGAGCAGCCAGCCCCCCGGCCACGAAAGGCGGAGTCCATCGAGGCGATCGGCGGTCGCCTCGGGAAACGCGTTTGCCACCCGGTCGAACGCCGCCGCCAAGGCCGGCCCGCGCAGCCCCGGCGACACGGCCAGCTTCGTCTTCTTCATCACCAGCCGCGGCAAGGCAGCCGCGAGGCTCTCCAGGCTCGTAAGCCCATCGCCCGCGCACATCCGGTCGAGCACCAGGGCCATCGCCACGAAGCTGTCGCGGACGAGCACCACCCGAGGATCGATCACGCCGCCGTTGCCCTCGCCGCCGATCACGGCGCCGACTTCCAGCATCCGATCGACGACGTTCGCCTCGCCCACGGCCGACACGACGCACGGCACGCCCCGCCGCGCGGCCAGTGCCGCGGTCATGCCGCTCGTCGAGCAGTTCACGACGACCGTGCCCGGCGTCTTCGCGAGCACGTGGTCCACGCAGAGCGCGAGCGTCGCCTCCTCGCCGATATAGCGGCCATCCGCCGTCGCGATCGCCAGCCGGTCGGCATCAGGATCCTGAAAGAACCCGACATCGGCGCGCTGTTGCCCGATGCGCGGCAGCATCCCGGCGAGGTTCTCGGCCGTCGGCTCCGGCTGGTGCTCGAACAGGCCGTCGGGCACGCCCCCTTCGATCACGACGTCGCAGCCGAGATGCTCGAGCAACGGCCTGGCCACGCGGCTCCCCGCGCCGTGGCCGCTATCGAGCCAGACCCGCGGCCGGTGGCGACGGATCGACGCCACGTCGATGGTGTCGGCCACGAGCTTCACGTGCGCCGCCGTGCCGTCGAATGCGCGCACGGTTCCCTCGGCCCGCGCGAGCGGCTGCGTGGCCTCGTGCCCGCCCTGCGACTCGAACCCCGCGAGCACCTTCTTGCCGGCCGCGGCGGAGAGCACGCGGCCCGCGCGGGAAAACAGCTTCATGCCGTTGTAGGCCGCCGGATTGTGGCTCGCCGAAATCTGGATGCCACCGGCCGCGGTCGTCTCGCGGACGACGATGCCGATGGTCGGCGTCGCCGCGACGCCGCAGTCGATGACGTCGCGGCCGACGCCCGTGAGGTAGTCGCGGATCGCCCCGAGCAAGAGCGGGCCCGACGCGCGACCGTCGCGGCCGATCACGATCGGCCCCGGCGGGAGCGTCTCGGCGAAGGCGGCGGCATAACGCACGGCGACCTCCGTCGTGAGGCTCTCACCCACGATGCCGCGCAATCCCGACACGCTCACGATCAATGTGTGTGTCATTGGAGCCGCAGAGTATAAAACCGGCCTGTGAAACCGCCCACCTCGCATTCCTGTGGAGTTTTGCCGATGCCGTCCCCCACTCCCGACACCGTCCGTCGCCTCGAGGCCATCGCCGCGGCCCGCGCGGCCGGCACGATCACCGACCACTCGGCCGCCACGATGCGTGCCTGGCTCACCGAACCGCGGTATGCCGAGTTTGCGGCCGAACTGGCCGGGCTCGTCGATCAGGGCCGCTGGAAGGAGCTCGACGACGTCTACTGGACGGTCATCCCGTTCGGCACCGGCGGCCGTCGCGGGATGATGTTTCCGGTCGGCTCCAATGCGATCAACGACCGCACGATCGGCGAGAGCGCGCAGGGCCTGGCCGACTACGTGCAGACGGTCATGAAGCCGGGCGAGACTCCCAGTTGCGCGATCGCCTACGACACGCGGCACCGCTCGGAGCATTTCGCGAAGCTCTGCGCGGAGGTGCTCTTGGCGGCGGGCTTCAAGGTGTTTTTCCTGCGCGGCTTCCGCAGCACGCCGGAGCTCTCCTACGCCGTGCGCCATACCAATGCCACCTGCGGAATCATGGTGACGGCGAGCCACAATCCGCCGAGCGACAACGCCGTGAAGGTCTATTGGGCGGGCGGCGTGCAGGTGCTGCCGCCGCACGACACGGGGATCATCGACCGCGTGATGACGGTCGACGCGGTCCGCCGCGAGCCGTTCGACGCCGGGGTCGCGAGCGGCCGCGTGCAGTTCGTCGAGCAGGAGATCGACCCGGCCTTCGTGGCGGCGGTGCTCGAGCAGGCCACGCCGGGCCCGCGCGATGTGTCCATCCTCTACACCCCGCTGCACGGCGTGGGCGCAAGCGCCGTGGTGCCCGTGCTCGCCGGGGCCGGCTTCGCGAAGCTGCGGCTCTACGGCCCGCAGTCGCAGCCGGATGGCGATTTCCCGAACGTGCCGGGGCACGTGGCCAATCCCGAAAACCCCGCCGTGCTCACCGGCCCGATCGACGAGGCCAAGAGCCGCGGTGACGACCTCGTGATGGCGAGCGATCCCGACTGCGATCGGCTCGGTGCCGCCGCACCGCTCGCGGCGAAACCGGGCGCCGAGTGGAAGACGTTCACCGGCAACCAGATCGCAGCCCTGCTGGTCGACTGGGTGCTCTCCACCCGCAAGGCCCGCGGCGTGCTCTCGTCGTCCGACCACGTGATCACCACGCTCGTGACCACCGGCCTGATCCGGCGGATCGCCGAGTCCTCCCGCGCGACGACGGTCGACACGCTGCAGGTGGGCTTCAAGTGGATCGGCCAGGCGATCGACCAGACCGGCCCGCGCCACTTCGTCTTCGGCTGCGAGGAATCGCACGGCTATCTCGCCGGCACGCACGTCCGCGACAAAGACGCGAGCGTCGCGGCGCTCCTGCTCGCCGAGCTCACCGCCAGCCTGAAGGCGGCGGGCACGACGCTCCACGAAAAGCTCGACGAACTCTTCTGCGCGCACGGCTGCCATCTCGAGCGGCAGGTGGCGATCACGCTGCCCGGCGCCAGCGGCATGGATCGCATGAAGGAGATCATGGCGGCGCTGCGGTCGAAGCCGCCGGCGCGGCTCGGCGATCTCGACGTCGTCCGCACGCGTGATTATGGGAGCCTGACGGCCACCGTTCCCGGCTCGTCGCCGGCGCCGTTCGCGGGCGCGAAGGGGGATCTCGTGATCTTCGATCTCGCGGGCCTGCCCGACGCCGGCTCGGGATCGCCCGGCCACTTTCCCGCGCTCGGCAACGCGGTGGCGGCCCGCCCTTCGGGCACGGAGCCGAAGATCAAGTTCTATCTCTTCACGGCCTCCCCACCGTGCAGCTGCGCCGAACTGCCGCACGTGAAGGCCGCCCTCACCGCCCGCCTCGACGCCCTTGAAAAAGACCTGCGCGGTCTCGCGGGCGTGTAGGCATCCGACGCATTGGCCTTCCGAATCCGGTCTTCCCTCAACGAGCCCAAGCCGGCTTCGGGCAGCCCGCACCCCGTCGCCGGACGTTCGCTTCGGGCATCCATGCCCTTCGCTCACTCGGATGCTGACGGCGCTTCGCCATCCTGGCTGCGCTTGTCAGCATACGCCGGCTCCCGGGGCACGGGCTGCCCGAAGCCTCCTCGACTGGGTGCCCGCGAAAAAGTGCCGTCACTACAATCCTTCTGTGGACACGCCCCCCGACAAGACGTCCGAAACCAGTCCAGCCGACACCGATGCGGTGGCGGCCGCCCGCGATCGGTCGCTCGCGGCGGAGAAGGTGAAGTCGTTCCCGCAGACGCCGGGCGTCTACCTGATGAAGGATGCCGCCGGGCGGGTGATCTACGTCGGCAAGGCGAAGAACCTCCGGGCCCGGGCGGGCAGCTACTTTCTCAAGGCGGCGGAGCAAGACCGGCGGACGGTCGACCTCGTGCGCGAGATTCGCGACATCGATTTCCTCGAGGCCGAGAGCGAGGTCGATGCGCTCCTGCTCGAGAGCCGGCTCGTCAAGGACGTGCAGCCGCGGTTCAACTCAGACTTGAAGGACGACAAGACGTTTCCCTACCTGCAGATCACGACCCACGAAGACTATCCGCGGGTCGAGTTCACGCGGACGCCGCGCACGAAGGGCGTGAAGCTCTACGGGCCGTTCACGAGCGCCGGCTCGCTCCGGGGCGCGATCGTGGTGCTCCAGCGGATCTTCAAGTTTCGCACCTGCACGCTCGACATCGACGCGAGCGACGAGCAGTGGCGGTGGTTTCGCCCCTGCCTGCTCGCCTCGATCGACCAGTGCACGGCGCCGTGCAACCTGCGGATCTCGAAGGACGACTACCGCAAAGACATCAACCGGCTGAAGACGTTTCTCGAGGGAGGCAAGAAACGACTGCTCGAGGAGATGCGGCAGGACATGCTCGCGGCGTCGACGCGGCTCGAATTCGAGAAGGCGGCCCGGCTCCGCGACGAGATCCGCCTCCTCGAAACGCTCGACCAGCGGGGTGACCTCGAGGAAAACGTCCAGCCCGAGGTGTTTCTCGTCGACCCCAAGAAGGGGCTCGCGGGGCTCGAGAAGGTGCTGGGCCTCTCGAAGCCGCCGCGGGTGATCGAGGGCGTCGACATCGCGCATCTCCATGGCAACGAGACGGTGGCCAGCCTCGTGCAGTTCATCGACGGGCTGCCCTTCAAGCCGGGCTACAAACGGTATCGGATCAAGTCGGTCGACGGCATCGACGACTTCAAGAGCATCCACGAAGTGGTGTCGCGGCGGTTCTCGCGTCTCATCCGCGAGGGGGCGTCGCTCCCCGACATCTTCCTGGTCGACGGTGGCAAGGGGCAGCTGTCGGCGGCGCTCGATGCCGTCGAGTCGCTCGGCATCGAGCCGCCGTGCATGATCTCGCTGGCCAAGCGGGAGGAGGAAGTCTTCCTGCCCGGCCAGAGCGAGCCATTGCGGCTCTCGCGCGACTCATATTCCCTGCGGCTGCTCGAATACGTCCGCGACGAAGCCCACCGCTTCGCGCAGCACTACCACCACCTGCTCCGCGGCAAACGCACCTTCGACGAGTAAATTACCGGTTGTGCATGTCGCACGACACTCCGCCGGCGGCCGGCACGTAGCAGGCCCGCGCGTAGTCCATCACCATGCGGTGCGAACTGAACCGCCAGGCCAGCGAACTGATCGAGTTTTTCATCATCCGGATCCACTCGCGCGGCAGGCCGTCGGCGTCGCGATCGTAGAAGGTGGGGATCACCTCCTCCTCGAGCACCTTGTAGAGCGCTTCCGCATCGCGGCGGTCGGTGATCTCGTCGTTGGCGTGCGTCTCGCCCCGGCCGATCGCGAAGCCATTGCGCCCGTCGTAGGCTTCCGCCCACCAGCCATCGAGAATCGAGCAGTTGAGGCCGCCGTTGAGCACCACCTTCTGTCCGCTCGTGCCCGAGGCCTCCAGCGGCCGCCGCGGGTTGTTGAGCCAGACGTCGACGCCCTGAATCAGGTGTCGGCAGACGTTGATGTCGTAATCCTCGACGAAGACGATCCGGCCGCCCACCCGCGGGTCGTGCCGCAGATTGGCGATCTTGCGGATGAGCGCCTTGCCCGGCTCGTCGGCCGGATGGGCCTTGCCCGCGAAGATGATCTGGATCGGCCGCTCCTTGTCGGTGACGAGCGGCACCAACCGCTCGATGTCGCCGAGCACGAGGTCCGCCCGCTTGTAGGTGGCGAAGCGGCGGGCAAAGCCGATCGTGAGGATGTTGGGGTCGAGGACCGTCCGTGCCATTTCGACCGCTTCGTCGCACTCACCCCGCCGGCGGCACTGCCGGCTCACGCGCCGGCGCACGAACTGCAGGAGCAGGTTCTTCAGGGCGTAGTGCGTCTCCCAGAGTTCGCCGGGATCGCATTCGTAGATCTTTTGCCAGACGTCGGACTCGCCCATGCGGCGAAACCAGTTGGCGGGAAAGAGCCGATCGTAGAGCTGCAGCATCTGCCAGGAGAGCCAGCTCGGCACGTGCACGCCGTTGGTGATGTGGCCGATCGGCACCTCCTCCTCGACGCGATACGGCCAGAGGCCGGACCACATCCGACGGCTCACGTGGCCATGGAGGGCGCTCACGGCGTTGGCCCGCCGCGACATCTTCAGCCCGAGCACCGTCATGCAAAACGGCTCCTCGTGGTTGTGGGGCTCCACGCGGCCGAGGCTCATCAGATGATCGTGCGAGATGCCGAGCGCATCCCGCATCGGCCCGAGGTGCTCCTCCATCAGGCTGCTGTCGAAGCGATCGTGGCCGGCGGGCACCGGCGTGTGGGTCGTGAAGACCGTCTGGCGGGCCACCTTGCGGACGGCGTCGTTGAACGCGAAGCCGTCGCGGTGCATCCGCACCCTGACGGCCTCGAGCGTCGCGAAGACGGAGTGCCCTTCGTTGAGGTGATAGACGCCCGGCACGATCCCCATCGCGCGGATCGCCCGCACGCCGCCGATCCCGAGCACGATCTCCTGGCGGATGCGGGTCCGCGTGTCGCCACCGTAGAGCCGGCTCGTGAGCTTCCGGTCCTCGGGGCTGTTGCCCTCCACGTTGCAATCGAGCAGATACAACGTGACTCGACCCACGGCCATCTTCCACACCTTGGCGAGGATCGGCCCCGAGCGCGTGTCCACCTGCACGACGAGCGGCTTGCCCTCGGCATCGATGGCCGGTTCGATCGGCAGCACCTCGACCCGGGATTGCAGGTATTCCTCGTGCTGGTAGCCGTCGATGTCGAGCTGCTGTTTGAAGTAGCCCTGATCGTAGAAGAGCCCCACGGCGATCAGCGGGATGCCGAGACCGCTGGCGCTCTTGATATGGTCGCCTGAGAGCACGCCGAGGCCGCCCGAATAGATCGGCACCGACTCGTGGATGCCGAATTCCGCCGAGAAATAGACCACGGGCTTCGAGCCGAGCACGCCGGCATTGACGTCGCTCCAGGTCGTGCCGGTCGCAAGATACTCCTTGAGCCGCCGATAGGCCTGGTTGATCCTGCTATAGAGCACGAGCTCCGCCGCGCGGGCTTCCAGCCGTTCTGGGGTGAACTCGGCCAGGAGCGCGATCGGGTTGTGGTCGAGCTGCCGCCAGCGGATCGGGTCGAGCTCGCGGAAGAGGTTCGTCACCTCCGGATGCCAGCTCCACCAGAGGTTGCGGGCCAGCGCCATGCACTTGTCGTAGAGGTTTTGCGGCGAAAGCTCGTCGAGCCGCGGGGGGGCGAGGTGAACTGCCTGCGGCGTGGGGTTCTTGGCAGGAACGCGACGGGAGGCTTCTTCGGCCTGACTCATGCTGATTGCTCCGGACGGGGCGTGGAGGTGGTGGGAAACCTGCCAGAAGTGGGCCGCAGTATACCGCGATGCGGCGAGACCATCGACCCCGCGGCCCGCGAGGCTGCATAATCCCCGCGATGAGCAGCTTCGAGCGACTGCAGCCGCAAAGCCCTTCATTCGGCCGCCTCTGCGACGTGATCGGTGAACGCGCAGAAGAAACGGCCCGCTTCGGCCCCTGGCGCAGCGGGGCGTTTGCGATCCTGGCGCAATCCGGCGTGCTCGCCGCGTTCATTCCCGCCGATTGCGGCGGCACCGAGTCTCGGGAGATGGTGATCATCGAATCGCTCGTCGCGATCGCCGAGCGCTGCCTCACGACCGCGCTCGCGCTCACGCAGTGGGCGAGCGCCTGCCGGATCATCGCAGCCGGCCCGCCCGAGGTCCGCGCGGTCTGGCTGCCGGCACTTGCCCGCGGCGACACATGCACCACCGTGGGCATCTCGCATCTCTCCACGAGCCGCCGACACCTTGCCGCGCCGGCACTGGCCGCCCGTCGCGAGTCCGATGGCTGGCGGCTCAACGGAACATGCCCCTGGGTGACCGGCGCCGACGACTGCGACTCGATCGTGACCGGCGCCCTCACCGCCTCTGGCGAGCAGCTCTTCTTCATCGTGCCGACGGATGCCGCCGGCCTCTCCATCGCGCCGCCGCTCGACATGCTCGCCCTCGCGGGCAGTCGCACGTCGAGCGTGGCGTTCGACGGCGTGCGGCCGGCTGCCGTAATCGCGCCCTCCGGCGGCGGCGTGCGAACCGGCGGCCTCGCGACGACGGCGCTCGCCCTCGGCAGCACCCGCGCGGCGCTCGCCGTCCTCGACGCCGAGGCGGCGAACAGGCCCGGCCTCGCCCCGATCGCCGAACGCCTGCGGGCCGAGGTGATCGAACTGGCCGCGCGGCTCGACGTGGCCGCCAGCGAGGGCATCACCCCCGAATCGCGCGACCGGTTCCGCGGGGATGCCAACGGCCTCGTCATCCGCGCCGCACAGGCCGCGCTCACCGCCTCCAAGGGAGCCGGCTTCGTGGCTGGTCACCCGGCCGAACGACTCGTCCGCGAGTCGCTCTTCTTCCTGGTCTGGAGCTGCCCGCAAACCGTCGCCGACGCCATGCTCTGCGACCTCGCCGGCACGTAGACAAGCAGCCAGTGGGGCGAGGCGAGCGGGTCGGCGGAAGCTCGAGGTGCATTTGGACCGAGTCTTCGAGGGCCACCGCGAGGATCAGAAGGAGTCGCCGAGCGACCGACTTCTGCCGCCCGCGAGCCGGCGCGACACAGAGACGGGCTTTTTCCCGGAAATTGGCCTTGCAACGGGCCCGGGACCGCGAAAAAATCCCCGCCCCATGGATGCCCCCCGCTCGATCGTCATCGTGAAGCTTTCCGCCATCGGCGACGTGCTGCATGGCGTGCCGGCGGCGGTCGCGCTCAAGCATGCCTTTCCGCACGCGACCATCGGCTGGGTGGTCGAGGGCCGCGCCGGCGACGTGCTCGCCGGGCATCCCGCGATCGACCACCTCTTCCGGCTGCCGCGGGGCTGGCTCAAATCGCTCGGCGCCGTGAGGGCGCTCCGCCGCCAGCTGCTCGACTTCGCGCCCGACGCCACGATCGATCTGCAGGGGCTCTTCAAGAGCGGCTTCGCCACCTGGCTGTCGGGCGCCCGCGTGCGGGCCGGCCATGCCTGGCCTGAATCCCGCGAGCAGGCCTGGCGGTTTTACACGCACCGCATCGTCACGACCGCGGCGCACGTCGTCGATCGCAACTGCCAGCTGCTCGGGCCGCTCGGCGTGCGCGAGCCGGCGCCGGCCTTCGACATGCCACGCTGGCCGGTCAGCCGCGCGCGGATGCAGCAGTGGTTCGCCGCGCAGCGTTTCGCCTCGCCCCCCGCGCTGATCAACCCCGGCGCCGGCTGGCCCTCGAAGCTCTGGCCCGCCGCACGCTTTGCCGAGGTGGCCGTCGAACTGCACCGGCGGCACGGCATCGCGTCGGTCGTCGTGTGGGGAGGCGGCAAGGAGCGGGCGATCGCCGAGCAGATCACGGCGCTCGCCGGCCGCGCCGCCATCATGGCCCCGGATACCACGCTGACCGATCTTGGCGAGCTCTGCCGGCTCGCGCGGGTCTTCATTTCGAGCGACACCGGCCCGCTGCACCTCGCCGCCGCCATCGGTACGCCCTGCGTCGGGCTCTTCGGCCCCGTGCCCGCGAAGCGCAACGGCCCCTATGGCCCATCGCACCGCGTGGTCGAGCCGCCGTCGTCGCTCCGGCCTGCGTGGCACGATCGCAAGACCGACACGATCGCCATGGATGCGATCGACGTTACGAGCGTCGTCGCCGCGACAGACGAATTGCTCGCCCGCCCCATCGCCGATGCTGCGTAGGACAGGCCTCCGTGCCTGGCGTTGCAGCTGGTGCAGACAGGCAGAGACGCCTGTCCTACGACTGCAGCAGCCGCTTGAACTCGGCTTCGTCGATCACGGACACGCCAAGCTTCTGCGCCTTCTCGAGCTTGCTGCCCGCCTCGGCGCCGGCGACCACGTAGTCCGTCTTCTTCGAGACGCTGCCCGACGCGCGGCCCCCTGCCTTGCGGATCGCCTCCTCGGCATCCTGCCGAGAAAAGCCCTCCAGCGTGCCGGTGACGACGAGCGTCTTGCCGGTGAGCGGCCCCTCCACGATCCGTTCCGCGGCCGGCAGGTCGAGCATCACGCCCGCGCTGGTCAGCCCGCGAATCACGCGGCGGCCGTAGTCACTCGCCAGCCAGTCGTGGACGCTCTCGGCGATCACGTCGCCGATCTCGTGCACCTGGGCCAGCTCTTCGACCGTGGCTGCCTGGAGTTTCTCGATCGTGGGAAACTGCTGCGCGAGGATCGCTGCCACTCGCGGGCCCACGTGGCGGATGCCGAGCGCGTTGAGCGCGCGCACGAGGCCGCGGCCCTTGCTCGACTCAATCTGGTCGACGAGGCTCTGTGCCGATTTTTTTCCCATCCGCTCGAGTGGCTCGAGCTGCTGCACCGTGAGCGAGTAGAGGTCGGCGTAGTCCGTCACGAGCCCGGTGGCCACGAGCTGCTCGACGAGCTTGTCGCCGAGGCCTTCGATGTCCATCGCGCCGCGCGATGCGAAAAACTTCAGCCGCTCGCGGCACCGCGCGGGGCAATCGACGTTGGGGCAGCGGATGTAGACGCCGTCGGTATCCTTCACGAGCGCGGTGCCACACTCGGGGCATTCCGTCGGCGGCGACCAGGGCTTGTGGTGGTGTTTCCGCAGGTGCTTCTCCACGCGGACGACGTGCGGGATCACCTTGCCTGCCTTCTCGACGACGAGCACGTCGCCCACGCGGATGTCCTTGCGGGCCACCTCGTCGGCGTTGTGGAGGCTCGCGCGGCTGACGGTCGTGCCGGCAAGCTCCACCGGCTCGAGATCGGCCACGGGCGTGACGGTGCCGCCGCGACCCACCTGCACGCGGATCCCGGCGAGCTTCGTCGTGGCCTCGAACTTTTCGAACTTCCAGGCGATCGCCCAGCGCGGGCTCTTGGCCGTCGTGCCGAGCCGCTTCTGCTGGTCGAACCGGTCCACCTTCACCACGAAGCCGTCCACCTCGAAGTCGAGTTCGTGCAGCTCCTCGATCAACTCCGTGCCGTGCTCGACGAGCGCGTCGATCGAGTCGAACGTCTTCGTCCGCGGCGCCACCGGCAGCCCCGCGTGCTGCGCCCAGTCCAGGAGTTCCGTCTGCGACGATGCCCCGAGCCCGGTCGCATCGCCGACGCCGTGGCAGAGGAAGCGGAGCGGACGCGCGGCGCATTCCCGCGGGTCGAGCAGGCGAATGCTGCCGGCGGCGACGTTGCGCGTGTTGGCAAACGGGGCGAGCCCCTTGGCCGCCTGCTCCTCGTTGAGCGCGACGAGATCGGAGTTCGTCATGTAGACCTCGCCGCGGATCTCGACAAGCGTCGGGGGCTTCTGCAATGCGAGCCGCAACGGCACGCCGTAAATCGTCCGCACGTTGTGGGTGATGTCGTCTCCCACCACGCCGTTGCCGCGGGTGGCGGCGAGCGCGAGCAGGCCATCGGCAAACGTCAGCGACACGGCCACGCCGTCGATCTTGAGCTCCAGCACCCAGCGGATCGGCTCCTTGGCATGCCCCTCGCCGTGCAGCAGCTTTTCCACGCGGCGGCCCCAGGCGGCGAGATCCTCGGCGCTGTAGGTGTTGTCGATCGAGAGCATCGGCACGCGATGCGTGACCGACTCCAGCTCCGGCACGGGCTCGTCGCCGATGCGCCGCGTGGGGCTGTCGGGCGTGACGAGCTCCGGGTGCTTCTCCTCGAGCTGCCGCAACGCGTCCAGGAGCGCGTCGTAGTCGCGATCGGTGATCTCCGGTCGCGCCTCGACGTAATAGAGACGGTCGTGGCGGCGGATCTCGTTCCGCAGCGACTCGATCTGCCGGGCGGCCGACGCGGTCACGGCTTGCCGTTCCTGGCGTGGTATTCATCGAGCGCGACGGCGCCGACGGTGGCGATCGCAAGCACGACCAGCTGGCCGGCGAGCAGCGACGTGCCGTGCCGATCCATCAGTTTCTCGAATGGATGAACCGCCGCCGCCCGCGCCGTCTCCGGCCGCACGCCGCGAAGCACGGAGATGCAGTAGGCGCAGGCCGTGATCGTGAAGAGGAAGCCGACGAGGCCGAGCACGAGATAGAAAGGATTGCGTCGCTGCTTTCGCATGGAGGCATTATAGCCCCTCCAACGCCATTTCCGGCTGCGGCTTCTCCCCCTTCTCGTCCTTCACCTGCGTGAGCGTCGCCTCGGTGAGCAGGAGCGTGCCCGCCACGCTGACGGCGTTTTCGAGCGCCGTCCGCACCACCTTCGTCGGATCGACGATCCCCGCCTCGACGAGGTCGCAGTAGACGCCCCGCGCGGCATCGAACCCATGATTGCCCGCGCCCCGCCTGAGGTCGCCCACGACCACGCCCCCGTCGGCCGCCGAGTTTTCGGCGATCGTCCGCGTCGGCACCTCGAGCGCGTGCTTGAGGATCCGCACGCCCGTCCGCTCGTCCCCCTCGCACTGCTGTTCCTCGCGATCGAGCGCGTCGATCGCCCGCAACAGCGAGAGGCCGCCTCCTGGCACGATCCCCTCCGCCACGGCGGCCCGCGTGGCGCTGATCGCGTCGGCGAGCGCCTCCTTGCGGCTCTTGAGCTCGGCTTCGGTGGGCGCGCCCACGCGGATGATCGCCACGCCCCCGGCGAGCTTCGCCAGCCGCTCCTCGAGCTTCTCGCGGTCGTAGTCGCTCTTCGCCTCCCGGATCTGCCGCCGGATCTCCTCGCATCGCGCGTGGATCGCGGCCTTGTCGCCCCGACCCGCGATGATCGTGGTCGTGTCGCGGTCCACGATGACCCGGCCGGCCGACCCGAGGTCGGCGGCCTTCACGCTTTCGAGCGTCACGCCGAGATCAGCCGAGATGAATCTGCCGCCGGTCAGGATCGCCATGTCCTGCATCAATTCCTTGCGACGGTCGCCGTAACCCGGCGCCTTGACGGCCACGCAATCGAGGATGCCCCGCAGCCGGTTGACGACGAGCGTGGCGAGCGCCTCGGCCTCGACGCTCTCCGCGATCACGACGAGCGGCCGCCGCAGCGGCACGACGCCCTCCAAAAATGGCAGGAATTCCTTGAGGCTCGCAATCTTCGCCTCGGAAAGCAGGATCAGCGGATTCTCCACGACCGCTTGCTGCCGCTCGGCGTCGTTGATGAAGTAGGGGGAGAGCAGGCCGCGGTCGAACTGCATCCCGTCCACCACCTCGATCGAGGTTTCCATCCCCTTCGCCTCCTCGACCGTGACCACTCCTTCGCTGCCCACGCGGTCCATCGCCTCGGCCACGAAGTCGCCGAGCATGGCATCGTTGTGGGCGGAGATCGTGGCGACCTGTGCCTTCTCCTTGCGGCTGGCGACTGGCTTCGAGAGCCCGCGGATCGTGGCAACCGCCGCCTTGAGCCCGCGGTCGAGGCCGCGCTTGATGTCCACGGCGCTGGCGCCGGCGGCGAGATTCCTCAGCCCGTCGGCGAAAATGGCGTGGGCAAGGAGCGTGGAGGTCGTCGTGCCGTCGCCGACGACGTCAGCCGTCCGTTCCGCCGCCTCGCGGAGCATGTGGGCGCCGAGATTCTCCTCGGGATCTTCGAGATCGATCTCCTTCACGATCGTCACGCCGTCGTTGCAGACGAGCGGCGGCCCCCACGGCTTCTCGACGAGCACACACTTGCTCTTGGGGCCGAGTGTGACACGCACGGCGTCGGCGAGAATCGTCGCGCCGCGGAGCACCCGCTCGCGGGCCTCCGACCGGAAGAGAATCCGCTTGTGGGGCATTGGCCGGGCTCCGCGAGATGTGCGGCAGCCCTGCCGGCAAGTCGCTCTATCCTACGCGCCCGGTCAAACGGAGAAACGCCGTGGAAAGCGCGGCGAGAGCCAGGCCCCAGGCGGGCTCGCCGGCGATGATCCCGATGAGCGGCCAGGCCACGAGGGCCGCGGGAATGAGCAGCCGGCGCAGCGGCACGAACCAGATGCCTGCGGCGAAGAGCAGTTCCCAGAGCGGGATGGCATGCGTGACGAGGTTCGTGAGGTATTCACTCTGCGCGAGCAGGCCCGTGAGATCGACGACCCGCGAGCCGCTCCGCGTGGCCAGCCACCAGGCGGCCGTGCCGTCCCACCAGACATCCCCCTTGAGTTGAGCCACGGCGGCGACGGTGGCGATGACGGCGGCATGCACCTGCAGGAGCCCGAGCGCCACCCGCGTTCGCACGGTGGGCGACGGCGCGGGCCGCCCCGCGCGGGCGGCGAGCAGGCGATCCACCGAGAGGGCGTCGCCGGAGCGGCCGATCGCGAGGCACCAGAGCATCACCGCGACGACGTCGTCGGCGGGCCCGGCGAGCATCGGCCCGCGATGCAACAGCGACGAGAAGAGAATCGCGGCGAGCACCGACACGACTGGCGTGGCGAGGCCGGCGGTGAGCATCGCAAGGACGATCGCCCCGACGAACCAGGCAGCGCGCAGCGAGGCCGGTGCACTCACGAGATCGAAGAGCGACACGGCCCACGGCGAGCGCCAACCGCTGAGAAGTTCTCGCGAGATGATCCCGGCGGGGCCAAACCAGGCTTCGAGGTCGTTGAAATAACTCCACCAGAGGGCGAGCGCGAGGCAGCCGGCGAGGATCCGCACGATCGCGAGTTGCCACGCCTCAGCGGGCGTGAACCAGTATCGATTCCACGTCGCGCCGATCGCATCGGCGATCGAATGCTCACCTTCTCTCCCGGCGAACCCACCGGCGAAGGCGAAGGGATCGGCTGAAGCTCGACGAGCGTGTGGCCGCCGCGGCCGCAGCGAGGCGACTTCTGCCGTCCCTGAGCCGGGGATCCACCAAAGACCGATGCGATCTGGGATTTCCATAAAGTGCAACCAACTCATGGCGCTGGCTCCCGGATCACAGGGGCGAGCTCTTCCTGCGGCTCGTTCTTGATCAGTTGCAGTTCGCCATCCACGCGGCGCACTCGTGCCGCATAGGCTTGCTCCGAACGCAGCGGCGTCTCGCCTGCCGCCGCGACTTCCGCCCGGTCGGGCCGCACGTCGCGCAGAATGCGGATCGCGAGATCGTCGCCGCCGACATCGTCGAAGAGCCCGGCGCCGATCGCCGCGGGGAGGAGCGCCTCGCGGTCGGGATCCTGCTCGGCGATCACCGCGGCGCGGGCGAGCCGCCGCCACCGCCGCGCCCGTTCGCCCCACATGCCGTCCGCGGGCAGTACGAGCGGCCTGGCCGTCGCGGGCGATCTCTGCCGCCGCACCTCGATCCGGTGGTCGGCGTCGTCGGGCAGGCCGTAGGTGAGTTTCGTCTCGTAGCCGAGGTCGAGCCACGGCGGCGTCATCCATGGCGAGAAGAGCCGCGTGTGAATCGTCCGCACGAGCGCCGACGCGCCGCTGGCCGAGTTTCCCGAGACGGCGAGCGCGAGCCCCACGAAATACAGCCCGAGCATCACGGTGACCGCGGCCCGCACCGTCTCCGCAGGCGGAGTGGCAATGGGGGGCTCGGTCGAGGAGGGTTTTTTCGGCATGGACACTCGACTACAGTCGCTTCGCGTTGACATTCCTTCAAGCGGCCGATAGTTTCCAGGTGCCGTTGGGCCGAATCAGGCCCGTGCTTCCCAGCGTCACGGACACAAACAACCGCTGGGGGATTAGCTCAATTGGGAGAGCGTCTGGCTGGCAGCCAGAAGGTCAGGGGTTCGAATCCCCTATCCTCCACTCTATTCCGTGACGCACGTCATACCGTGATGCACACGCCGAACGATCGCGGCCCCGTCGGCCGGCCCCCTGAAATCGCCTGGCTCGACGGCGAGCTGCTTGCTCGGGCAGACCTCTGCCTCCCGGTCGGCGATGCCGGGTTCGTGCTCGGGGCGACGGTCACCGAGCAGCTGCGAACCTTCGCCGGCCGCCTCTTCCTGCCGCATCTCCATGCGGCGCGGTTTCGCGATTCGCTCGCCGTGGCCGGCATCGAGCCCGGCCCTTCCATCGAGGCGATCTTCAAGGCAGCCGACGCGGTCGCCAGCCACAACCATGCGCGTGGTCCGCGGGGAAGCGACCTCGGCGTCGTGATCTTCGCCACGCCGGGCGATCAGCCATCGCAGCACGAGGGGCGGCGCGGCACCCCGCGGGTGGCCGTGCATTCGTTTCCACTGGCGTTCACGCTCTGGGCGAAGGCCTACGACGAGGGCGTCTCGCTTCGCAGCGTCTCGATCCGACAGATCCCGGAAGCATCGTGGCCGCTCGCGCTCAAGTGCCGCAGCCGGATGCACTATCACCTTGCCGACCGCGAGGCCGATACGGCTGAGCGCGGCAGCCGCGCGGTGCTCTGCCATGCCGACGGCCGCGTGAGCGAGACCTCCACGGCCAACATCGCCATCGTGCGACACGCCGCGATCCTGTCGCCGCCGCCGGCCGACGCGCTGCGCGGCGTGAGCCTCCACTCCCTGCGGCAGCTCGCCGAGGGGGCCGGCATCGCCTGGCAGGAGACTTCCTTGCGGGAAGACGACCTCGCCACCGCCGACGAGATCCTGCTCACGAGCACGCCCAACTGCCTGCTCCCCGCGACGCGGTTCAACGGTCGGCCTGTCGGCGTTGGCCGCCCCGGTCCGGTCTTTCAAACGCTGCTGGCCCGCTGGAGCGAAAGCGTCGGCCTCGACATCGCCGCGCAAGCCCGCGCCGCTGCCGGCTGACGCTCCAAATCGGAGCGCCCAAAAATCTGCTGTTGCCAGTGGGTTTCCTTGACGGATAATGCCCCCCGGATGGAGGTCGCGGCAGCCTGCGGCGAAAGCGACCTCTTTCCGGAGCTCGGCATCTCCTCACGTCCCACCAGTCCGCCGATCCTCCGGAACATCCCGGGAGGCACGCACGCCTTCCGATCGACCCGTGCCGATGCACGGGTTCGTGCAGGGACCGGCTCACAGCCAAGGGCATCGCGAGGTCGATCGCGTTGCCGACACTTACCGGAGGTTTTCCATGAACGCTCTTCTGGCCCAGGCATTCGCGGTGGCGGAGGGGGTCATCCCGCTCTCGGCCGACTTCACCAAGAACACCCCACTGCAGTCGATCACGCTCTATCTCTTCTTCGCCGGCACCGTGGCGATGGGCGCAGGCGCCCTCTATTTCTTCCTGATGCGAGACAACGTCGATCCGGCTTACCGCAGCACGATGGTGGTGGCGGGCCTGGTCTGCGCGATCGCCTGCTTCCACTACTACAAGATGACGCACGTCTATCAGGAATCTGGCGGCACGTTCCCGACGGCGCTGCGGTATATCGACTGGCTCTTCACGACGCCGCTGTTGCTCGTGAAGTTCCCGCTGCTTTTGCGGATGGGCGAACGCGGAACGAAGTTCTTCGTGCAGCTCGTGCTGCTCGACATCGCGATGATCGTCACGGCCTTCATCGCCGAGACGTCGCCGGTGAATTCCGAGCGGTGGTGGACCTTCTTCCTCGTCTCGTGCGTCTGCGAGGCGCTGATCGTCGGCGTGCTCTACATGTCGCTCGGTCAGGCCATCGCCGAGGCGCCCGCGCCCCTGGCGAAGGCGCTCGAGACGATGCGGCTGTTCGTGCTGATCGGCTGGGCGATCTACCCGATCGGGTTCCTGATGGCCCGCTCGGGCAACGGTGAACTCCGCGAGATCGTCTACAACATCGCCGACGTCATCAACAAGGTGGGCTTCGGCCTGGTGGCCTACCATGGCATCCAGGCGATGAGCCACAGCCACGAATCGCGGCTGCGGCTGTAGCGAAACCTGAAGACGCGCCGGGGTCGGGGAACATCTTCCCCGACCCCCGGCTCGTCCGAAGTAGACCGCTTGCAAAGGCCTCAACCGTGCGTGCACCGCTCCGCTTCGAGGAGACCGTCTTCCGCAGGCTGCCCCTCGGCTGCCTGCTCGCCGCGGCGGCGGCGGGCCTCGTCTTCGGCACCGGCTGGTCGGCCCGTGCGGCCGCGGTGCCCTGGCTCGTGTCGCTCGTCGTGGTCGGACTGCCGCACGGCGCCGCCGATCTCGCGATCGCCCGACGGCTCGGTGGCACGGCCGCTGCCGTGCGGCTCTTCACCGGCTACACCCTGGTGATGGGCCTCGTGTTCGGCGGCTTCATGTTTTTTCCCGTGCCGCTCATCCTGCTCTTCACCGCCGTGTCGATCTGGCACTTCGGGATGGCGCATGCCGACTGCCAGTCGCCGCCGATCCAGGCCGGGTTTGGCCCGCGGTTGCTCGCGGCGATCGCCCGTGGCGGACCGGTGATCGGCGTGCCGATGGCGTGCTTCCCGGCGGAGACATCCGGCATCGTGGCCCGCCTGCTCGCGCTCACGAGTGGAGGCGTCTCCACGGCAGCGTTCGCGCCGGCCGTGATCCGCACAGCCGGCCTCGCGCTCGTGGCGGCGGCGCTGGCAGCCCTCGTGCTCGAGGCCGCTGCACGCCGTGGCGTTGCGGGGGCGGCCCGCAGGTCGCTCGCCACGCTCGGCGATCTCGCAGCCATCGCCGCGCTCGGTGCGACCACCGACCCGCTCTTCTCGGTCGGCCTCTATTTCCTCTGCTGGCATGCCTGGCGGCACCTCTGGCTGCTCGCCCCGCTCGTGGCGGCGGTTCGGCCGACCCATCCGGCGGCGCTTGGCCGGGCCGTGCTCCGGCTGCATCTGGCGGCGTTGCCGCTGCTCGTCCCCACCTGGGCAACGCTCCTCGGCGCGTGGTGGTGGCTTTCGCCGCACCACTCGCCGCGCGACTTGGCTATCCTGTCATTGGCCGTCTACCTCGTGGTGACGCCGTCGCACGACCTCCTGATCGACCTGCTTCGCGCCCGCTCCGCGGGTGGTCGGCTTTCGGGCGAGGCCGCCGCTCCCCGGCAACGAGACACCGCAGTCCCGCCATCATGCGCTGCGCGACTCGCCTCCTCGTCGCCCTGACCGGCGCTGTGATCGCGGTTCCGCTCGACGCCCGTTCGCCATGGCGAACGGTCATCCCGAAGCGTATGATCCTTGGCTTTCCTCCTTGGAAGGACTCCACCGTGACCGCTTCCGTCGCCAGCGATGCCGCCTCGTCCTCACCACCGCGCCGCGGCCTCATCCGGCGGCTCTACGACTGGGTGCTCTCCTGGGCCGATTCCCGCCATGGACTCACGGCCCTCGCGGTGATCTCGTTCGCGGAGAGCTCCTTCTTTCCGATTCCGCCCGACGTGCTGCAGATCGCGTTGTCGGTCGCGAAGCCGAAGCTCAGTTATCTCTACGCCGCCGTGTCGGCCGTCGCCAGCGTGGCGGGGGGCGTCGCGGGCTGGGCCATCGGCTGGGGCCTCTGGCACCTCGTGTCTTCGTTCTTCTTCGGCTACGTGCCGGGCTTCTCGCACGAAAAGTTCGAATACGTCGAATCGCTCTACAAGAACAACGCGTTCGCGTCGATCTTTGCCGCCGCCTTCACGCCGATCCCCTACAAGATCTTCACGATCGCGGCGGGCGTCTTCTCCGTGCCGCTCGGCACGCTCGTCATTGCGTCGGCGCTTGGCCGCAGCGCGCGGTTCTTTCTGGTCGCAACCGTGATGCGGCTGTTTGGCGCGCAGGCAAAGGCACTGCTCGACCGATACCTGGAGCTGGCCACGTTCGTGCTGGGCGCCCTGCTGATCGGCGGCTTCCTCGCGATCCGCTGGCTCATGCCGGCCCACTGACGTGCGGTGAGGTTTCTTGCAGCGCCGCGACCGCGGCATCGAAGATGCGGTTGAATTCGCGGCGGGTGCGGGCCGTGAGCGACTGCACGTCGGCGACGAGGCGGTCGGGGTTGTCGTAGCCGAGCAGGTGGGCGAGCTTTCGCTGCTCGTCCGGATCGGACGGGAAGTCGTGCCTGTCCACGGCGTCGAGCAGCCGCAGGCGGCCCTCGATCGCCCGCAGCGTGAGGTAGGCGCCGCGCAGGAAGGCGAATGCCTCGTCCTCGAGATGACGGGCCTCGTGCAAGGCCACGAGGCCGGCGAGCGTCTCGGGGGTGCGCAGATTCGCGTTCGCACCGCCGTGCACGAGTTGGAGCATCTGCGCGACGAACTCGATGTCCACCACGCCACCGGGGCCGCGCTTCAGGTTCGTCGCCTTCGCCCCCTCCTCCATCCGCAGCCGCATCGCGCGGATGGCCTCGACCTCGGCGGCGGTCCACTGCCGCTCGTAGGCCGCCCGCTGCACGATCTGCGTCGCGAGGGCGGCCGCCGACTTCGCGCCCACCACGACGCGGGCCTTCACGAGCGCCTGCCGTTCCCAGATCGCGGCCGGCCCGTCGGCGGCGAAGTAGCGGGCGAATTCCGCGAGCGAAATGGCGGCCGGTCCGCTCCGGCCGCTGGGCCGCAGCCGCGAGTCCAGCTCATAGAGGCGGCCCTGGGGCGTCGACGCATTGAAGGCCTTCATCGTGCGTTGCGCGAGCTCGCTGAAGAAGTGGGCGTTGGTCGTGCCCTCGGACGATCGGCGCACGCCCCGCGTCGGAAAGGTGGCGCCGTCGTGGTCGTAGAGGAAGACAACGTCCACGTCGCTCGCGTAGTTCATCTCGCGGCCACCGAACTTGCCCATCGCCAGCACCACCGGTCCGGCCCGCATCCCGACGCTTTCCCCCACGCCCACCATCGGCTCGCCGAGCCGGTCGATGAGCCGCTGCTCCTCGTGGGCGATCACCGCCCGCAGGATCGCCTCGGGGATCGCGGAGAGCGCGGCCGTCGTCTCGACAACGTCGAACTTGCCGAGCATGTCGCGCACGCCCACGCGGAGCTGCTGCGAGGCCTTGAAGGCATGGATGATCGGGCCGATCTCGATGGCGCCGCGGCAGAGGCCGGCGATTTCGGCGTCGAGTTCCTCAGGTGTCGGCGGCCGCTCCACGAGCAGGCTGTCGAGCAGTTCGTCGATCATGCCGGGATTGCCCACGAGCAGGCCGGCGAGGAACGGGCTCGATGAGCAGAGTTTCACGGTGAGGTCGAGCGAGGCGGGATTGAAGCTGAAGAGCTCCCAGAGCACGCCCTTGCCGCCGAGCGAATCGCTCACGGCGGCGAGGTTCACGAGCGTGGCATCGGGGTCGGGCGTGCGGCCGATCGCCGCGAGCAGCCGCGGCGCGATCGCCGCGAGGAAGTGGCGGCAGCGGCGGGTGGAGAGAAACCGCGCCTTCTCCTCGCCGAGCGAGGCCAGCGTACGAGCGGCCTGCACGATGTCGCGAAACCCGTGCCGCGCGAGCACGTCGCGCACGAAATCCGCCGGTGGGTCGGGATCGAGCACGAGATCCACCTCCGGCTCCGGCACGGCGTCGTCGGGAAAAGCGTCGTGGAGCAGGTGGTCGAGGATCCGCCGGTTGAGCGCGGTGGCCTCGGCGAGGTCGTGCCGCAGCGTGTCTGCCGCGTCGGCCCCTGTGCCGTAGCCGCTGCGAACAGCGAGCCGCGCAAACTCCGCAGGCGAATCGGGCAGGCGATGCGTCTGGCGGTCGTAGAGGATCTGCAGGCGGTGCTCCACGGTGCGGAGCAGTGTGTAGGTGCGCTCGAGGATCTCCCGCTCCTGGTCGGTGAGGCCGCCGGTTTCCGCCAGCCGGCGGATCGCCTCGAGCGTGTTGCCCGTGCGCACCCGCGGCGTGTCGCCGCCGCTCAGGAGCTGCAGAAACTGGATCGTGAATTCGATGTCGCGGATGCCGCCGCGGCCGGTCTTCACGTCGCTCGAATCGGTGCCCTCGCGGATCGCGCGGCTTTCGATCTTCCGCTTGAGCGCCTTGATGCCGCTGATGTCGGCCCGCGTGAGCCAGCGGCGGTAGACCCAGGGCTGCATCTCCGTCACGAGCCGGCTGCCGAGCGGCTCGTCGCCGCCGACACACCGCGCTTTCACCCAGGCCTGCCGCTCCCAGGTGCGTCCAAACTGGTCGTAATGCTGGAGCGTCGCTTCGAAGGGAAGCACTGCCGGCCCCACGCTGCCATGCGGCCGCAGCCGGAGATCGACGCGGTAGGCGATGCCGAGATCGGTCGGCTCGGCGATGAGCCGCACCGCCTCCTGCACGGTCCGCTCGAAAAACTCCTGGTTCGTGCAGGGCTTGGGCCCCGCCACTCTCCCGTCGGCGGAATAGACGAAGACGATGTCGATGTCGCTCGAATAGTTGAGCTCCGCGCCGCCGAGCTTTCCCAGCGCGAGCGCCGCGAGCGTCGCCCTGCCGCCCCCCGGTTCGCGCGGGATGCCTCGCTGCGACTCCAGCCGCGCCACCGCCGCCCACACCGCCTCGGCCACGATCACGTCGGCCACGTGCGAGATCTGCGCAACGACGGTCTCGAGACGCTGCCGGCCGACGATGTCGCCATAGGCGATCCGCAGCGTTTCCCGCCGCTTGAACCGCCGCAGCGTCCGCATCGCCGCCTCGGGGTCGCCGGCCACGGCCATCTCGGCGCGGAGCGCGGCGGCCAGCGAGTCTTTCTTTTCTGGCCGCCCCTGTCCCACGCGGATTTCCTCCCACGACTCGGGATCGGCGATGACGAGTTCTGCGAGGTGGGGGCTTGCAGAGAAGATCTTGAGCAGGGTCTCGAGCGCGGCAGGATCCCGTTCGAAGAGCGTGGCGGTGGAGAGCGGGCTGCGGACGGCGCCCGTAAATCGCTCCACGGCCACGAGCACGCGATCGGGATCGCTGACGCTCGGCAGGAGCCGACCGAGCGCGGTGGCCAGCGAGGCGAGGAGATCGAGCGTGAGACCGTGCGCGGAGAGGCCGACGAGCGAGCGGTGGGCGGCCTCGGCATCGGAGAGCCCCGCGGCCCGGCCCCAGGCGGCGGCTGCCGCCGGATCATCGAGCAGTCGCACGACGTCCGCCGGCTCGAGCGCCATGTCAGGCCCCCGGGCGCGGCGCGAGCGCGATCTGGTGCAGCGGGGGGATGTCTTCCAGCGGCACGGCTTCGGCGAGGCGATCGGCCACGGTGCCGCCGAGCGACCAGGCGCCGGCCGACGTGATGTCGATGTCGACGAGCCGTCCGACGAGCCGCAGCGGCGCGTCGAACACCACGATCCGGTCGCACATCGTGCGGCCCGTGAGTTGCGCGATGCCGTCGGGGCCGGGATTCACCTCCCGCTTCTCGTCGCGGGTCGAGAGCCCCTCCACGAGCACCTGCTGCCGCGTTCCCACGAAGGCCCGGTTGCCGGCGAGGCTCACATCCGACTGTGCCTCGAGCAGCGCCTGGTTGCGGGCCTTCTTCACGTCTTCCGGCACGTCGTCGGGCAGGCGTTCGTGGGCCTTCGTGCCGGGCCGCGGACTGTATTTGAAGATGAAGCTGTTCTTGAAGCCGGCCGTGCGCACCAGGTCGAGCGTCAGTTGAAACTCCGCGTCGGTCTCGCCGCAGAAGCCGACGATGAAGTCGCTCGTGATGGCGGCATGCGGCAGCGCCTCGCGCACCCGCGAGTGCATCTCCATGTATTCGCCGATCGTGTAGCCCCGCTTCATCCGCAGGAGCACGTCGTCGGAGCCGTGCTGCGCCGGAACGTGGAGATAATGGCAGACCTTCGGCAGATCGCGGACGGCCGCGATCAGGTCGCCCGTCATGTCGCGCGGGTAGTTGGTGACGAACTTGATCCGGTCGAGCCCGTCGATGCCGTCGAGCTGCGCGAGCAGGTCGGCGAGCCGCGTCGTCTTCCCGCCGTCCTGCCAGGCATAGCTGTTGACGGTTTGGCCGATGAGCGTGACCTCACGGCAGCCTTCGGCGACGAGCTTGCGGGTCTCGGCGAGGATCGCCTCGGGCGGCCGCGCCTGCTCCGGCCCGCGCACCCGCGGCACGACGCAAAACGCGCAAAACTTGTCACAGCCCGTCTGCGTCCGCACGAACGCCTGGAAGGGCGTCGGCCGCATCGCCGGATCGCGGTCGGGGTCGTAGCTCTCGAAGCTGCGGGCGATCGCCTCGCGGCTGGCCCCCTTCCGATCGAGGCTCACCTCCATCTGCGGGCCGCTGCCGGCCAGAATCCCCTGGACGAGCTTCGGCACCTGGTGCAACTGCCCCGGGCCGACGACGAGATCGACCCACGGGGCCCGCGTGCGGATGAGCGCCTGATCCTTCTGGGCCATGCAGCCAAGCACGCCGACGACGAGATCGGGCCGCCGCGCCTTGTCGAGCCGCACGCGGCCGAGCGCCGAGTAGATCTTGTCTTCGGCGTGCTGCCGCACCGAGCAGGTGTTGTAGAAGACGGCGTCGGCTTCGGCCTGTGACGGCGCGATCTCCCAGCCTTCGCGGCGCAGCGCCGCCACCACGAGCTCGCTGTAGAGCACGTTCATCTGGCAGCCGACGGTCTCGATCCAGAGTCGCTTCGTCATGCGGGAGATTGTAATGCGTGGCGGGCCTGGCGGCTGCCCAGTTTTCAGACAGGCAGAGACGCCTGTCCTACGAAGCGTACGACAGGCCTCCGTGCCTGTCCTCTGCTCACCCGCGGCGGCGGGCGAGCGCCTGCTCGCAGGCGGCGAGCATCTGCGCGGCCTGCTCGGTATCGGCGGGAAAGACGGCGATCTGCTGCCGGTCCGCGGCATCGTCGTGATCGAGCCAGTCGCGGGCGATCGTCGCGGCCGTCGCTTCATCCTCGGCAGCGATGGCCTCGGCCGAGCCGAGCGCCGCGGCCACGAGATCGCCGATGCGACCGTCGGCTTTTGCCACGGCGAGATCCCCCGCAGCCACATGGATTGCCACCGGCACGCCCGTCTCGATCGCCAGGTCGGCCAGGATGCCGGCGTGCAGCACGAAGATCGCGTCGGGGTCGAAGGCATCGACAGCTTCGGCGATCGTCTGTCGCGCGGTCTCGCGGACCGAGCCGAGCAGACGCGGCGAGATCGACGCAGTGGCGGCAAGGAAGGCGGCAGGGGAGCCGTCATGGATCGCGATCAAGAAGACGCGGCTTGCGGCGGCGATTGCGTGGAGGTGGATGCCATGCAGGCCGGGAACCTGCGCCTCGATGCTCGGCACCAACGCCGGGCCGCATGCCAGGGGCACTGCGCCGAGTCGCTCGAGCTGCTCGCGGCAGGCATGTACGCGGGTCGCGGGCGGATCGCAGCAGCCGTGATCGATGAGCAGGATGCGCATTGGCAACTCTGGCTACAGCCAGCCGGCCTGGCGGCAGCCGGCAAGGATGAGAGCCATCCAGAGCGCGGCCCCCGCGTCATCGGCCATGATACCGAGCCCCTCGGGGAGATGTTCGAGAGGCCTGCAGGGAAAGGGTTTGGCGACGTCGAACACGCGGTGCAGGAGAAACGCCACGGCCAAGAGCGGCAGCGCCGTCGGAAAGCTCGCCCGCGCCGCCGCGGGCACGACGAGCAGACCGAGCATCGCGCTGGCCATCTCGTCGTAATTGATCGCACCGGGATCTTCGCCGCGGCCGAGCCGCCGGGCGGCCAGCGTGCAGATCGGGATGCCGACGAGATTCATCGCGATCACGACTGCCGCCTCGGCCGAGGGCGAGATGCCGCTGGCGGCCAGCGCAACCGATGCCGCCACGCCGAGGGCGGCCCCGAACGTGCCGGGAGCGAAGGGAATGCGACCGAGGCCGCCGCAGGTGGCGACCACGACCGCCGGATCGAACCAGGACGTGCCGCCTGGGGGCTCGTGCTCGCTCGTGACTGCCATGCCATCAATATCGGCTCCCGATATGGTAAGACAAGAGCATGGAATCCCCCGCTTCGCCATCCAACGGCAATGACATCGGCCGCCTCCAGCTCGTTGAGTTCCCGCATCCCGCGCTGTTGCGGCGCGCGAGCCCGCTGGTGAAGATCGACGACGCCGTCTGCGACGCCGTCGAGCAGATGTTCGACATCATGTATGAGGCGGGCGGCATCGGGCTCGCGGCCAACCAGGTGGGCCTGCCCTACCGGCTCTTCATCGTAAATATCGAAGCTCGTCCCGATGCTGGCGAAGAGCTCGTCTTCATCAACCCCACGCTCTCACGCCCGCGTGGCACCGCCGTCCAGGAGGAAGGTTGTCTGAGCCTGCCCGGACTACGGATGGACGTGCGGCGTCCGGAGAAGGTCGTGATCGATGCCTGGTCGATCGACGGCCAGCCGATTCGGCTCGACCTCGACGGACTGCTCGCCCGCGTGGTGCAGCATGAGTTCGACCATCTCGAGGGCAGGCTCTTCACCGACCGGCTGCCCGAGGCGGCGGCGCTCGAGGCGAGGCGTTCGCTCGACACCTTCCGCGAGGTCTTCTTCGGCCGGCAGTCGCGCGGTGAGCTGCCGACCAACGACGCCTTGCTCGCGCAGCTCGACCAGCTCGAAGCAGCCCGGTGCACGCCCGCCTGACAGCGCGAGGCGGCCCCCAAGGAAGCCAAAGGAAGATTGCACGGCGGCCATGGTTGCGAGTCCTCATCTGAAGCTCGTCGTGATGGGCACCGGCCCCTTCGCGGTGCCGATGTTCGAGGCGCTCCGCCACTCGCCGCATCCGATACTCGCGGTCGTCACCCGGCCGGCGCATGCGGCTCCAGGCCGACGGCCGCCGAAAAACCCGATGCGCGACGCGGCCGAGGCGGCGGGCATTCCCGTGCTCGCTCCTGAGCGGGTAAACGACGACGAGTCGGTGGCTGCGATCGAGAAACTCGGGGCCGATCTCTTCGTCGTCTGCGACTACGGCCAGATCCTCTCGCCGCGGCTGCTCGCGGCCGCGCCGCTCGGCGGCATCAATCTGCATGGCTCGCTCCTGCCGCGGCATCGCGGCGCGGCCCCGGTGCAGTGGGCGATCCTCGAAGGGGATCCGATCACGGGGGTGAGCGTGATCCACATGACGCCGGCGCTCGACGCCGGCGCCGTGATCGTGGCCCGGGCGGCGCCGATCTATCCCGGCGATACGGCGCTCGAACTCGAGCGGCATTTGGCCACGCTCGGCGCCGACGCCACGCTCGAGGCGATCGAGCGGCTGCAGGCGGCCGCCGCGCTCCAGAAGCTGGGCGAGCCGCTCGCCGTCGGCATTCCGCAAGATGCCGCGCACGCCACGAAGGCCCCGCGGCTCACGAAGGCGGATGGCGTGGTGCAGTGGTCGCAGCCCGCCCATCGTCTCGAGCGGATGCGCCGGGCGCTCGAGCCCTGGCCGCGGACGGCGTCGTTTCTCCATCGCGACGGCGCAACGCCGCTCCGGCTCGTGCTCGAAGACGTGGCCGTCGTCGAGCATCGCGCGGCCGCGGCTGCCGCGCCGGGCACGATCCTCGGGGCGGATGACGACGGCATCGTGGTCGCCTGCGGCGCGGGAACGGCGCTGGCGATCCGCCAGTTGCTCCCGGAGGGCCGCCGCAGCATGACAGCCGCCGAATTCCTCCGCGGCCACCCGATCCTGCCGGGCATGCGATTCGCCCCGCGGTAGGACAGGCTTCAGCCTGTCATGTGTACGACAGGCCTCCGTGCCTGTCATGCGGAGACCGCTTAGCCCTCCCTCGACAGGCAGAGACGCCTGTCCTACTCGACAGGCTAAAGCCTGTCCTACCTTCCTGCCAGCAGCCGGTCGATCTCACCGGAAGCGAGCGCGTGGGCGAAGGCATCGTCGTCGCGATAGACCGCGTCGCTCGTCAGCTGCACCACCCAGTTGTGCACCAGCGGCGTGATCGTCACGACGGCGCGGCCGTGCTGCTTCGCCTCCCACATCTCGATCGCCGTGCCCATCGAGGCCTCCGGCACGTAGGCCACGAGCAGGTCGAACTGGCGGCACATCTCCACGTGCCCCATGAAGACCTCGCGGGCCCGGCGCATGTCGTAGCCGATGGAAGTGGCGTGATTGGAGAACGGGTCATAGACTTCTGCATCGGGCCAGTGCGATTGCACGAGGTCGCGAAGGGTGTTTCGATAGGTCTGGTCGTGCACGAGCGCCGCCACGTGCGAGCCCTGCATGATCCCTGCCAGAAAGATGCGCATCAGCCATGTCCTCGAAAGCGAAGTCTGGAAAAGCCGGCTCCACGTCGGCGAAAGCCCGGTCCGCGCCGGCGAAGAAGCCGAGTCTACGGCCGGCGGCCATTCCGGGGCAGGAGCCCGATCTGGCGGCGGCCCGCCGCGTGGTGCTCGACCTGCTCGCCATCCGTGGCGGGTCGGGGGATGAAAAGGCCGTCGCCGAGCGGATCGTGACGTGGCTGCGCGAGGCGGGCTGCCCGAAGTCGGCGATCTCGTTCGACGAGGCCCATACGAAGACACCGCTTCAGGGAAACGTCGGCAACCTGATCGTGAAGCTGCCCGGCACGCTCCCCGGGCCGCGGCGGCTCCTGATGGCCCACATGGACACGGTGCCGGTCTGCCTTGGCGCGAAGCCGGTGGTGGCGGGCCGGTTCGTGAAGAGCGCCGACCCGACGACCGGCCTCGGCGCCGACGACCGCGCCGGCTGCGCGGTCGTGCTCTCGACGGCGCTCGAAATCCTGAAGCACAAGATTCCGCATCCGCCGCTCACGTTCTTTTTCGCGATCCAGGAGGAGGTCGGCCTCTGGGGCGCGCGGTTCGTGAATGCCGCCGACCTCGGCCGGCCGAAGCTGGCCTACAACTTTGACGGCGGTGCCGTCGAGAAGGTCACCGTTGGGGCCACGGGCGGCCATCGGCTCGACATCCGGATCGAGGGGGTGCCGAGCCATGCCGGCGTGGCGCCCGAGAAGGGCGTGTCGGCGGTGGCGATCGCGTCGCTGGCCGTGGCGTCGCTCGTGAAGGACGGCTGGCACGGCCTCGTCACGAAGGAAGGCAAACGCGGCACGAGCAACGTGGGCGTGATCCATGCGGGCTCGGCGACCAACGTCGTGGCCGATTCCGCCGCGCTCAAGGCCGAGGCCCGCGGGCATGACAGCGGGTTTCGCAACAAGATCGTGAAGGCGATCGAGACGGCGTTCAAGGAAGCTGCGAAGCAGATCAAGAGCGCCGACGGCAAGACCGGCAAGGTCACGATCGAGGGCCGCCTCGACTACGAGGCCTTCCGGCTCGCCGACGACGAGCCATGCGTGGTGGCGGCGCGGGAGGCAGTGAAGGCGATCGGCCGCGACCCCCGGATGGAAGTCTCCAACGGCGGCCTCGACGCCAACTGGATGGCCGCCAACGGGATCCCGACCGTCACGCTCGGCTGCGGACAGATGGAGATCCACACCACGAAGGAGCAGCTCGATCTCGACGCCTTCGAGGCGGCCTGCCGCGTGGCGCTCCGGCTGGCCACGGCCTGAGACGGCCCTCATGGACGGCCTCCCGGCCGCTCGCATAGATTGGTGCTCATGCCTCGGAATGGAATCCACAAGCCGCTCGCGGTCGACCGCGTCCATCAGGGCGATTGCCTCGATCTGCTCGGCCGCATGGCCGATGGCAGCGTCCACCTTGCGTTCGCCGACCCCCCGTTCAACATCGGCTACGACTACGACACCTACGACGACCGCCGCTCGGCCGACGACTACCTCGGCTGGTCGAACCGCTGGATGGCCGAGATCGTCCGCGTGCTCAAGCCCGACGGCACCTTCTGGCTGGCCATCGGCGACGAATACGCCGCCGAATTGAAGGTCACCGCCACGCGGGAGCTCGGGCTCACCTGCCGGTCGTGGGTGGTCTGGTATTACACGTTCGGCGTCAACTGCAAGCAGAAGTTCAGCCGCTCGCATGCCCACATCTTTCATTTTGTGAAGGATCCCGCAGCGTTCACGTTCAACGCCGATGCGATCCGCGTGCCGAGCGCCCGCGAACTCGTGTATGGCGACAGGCGGGCGAATCCGCAGGGCCGCCTGCCCGACGACACGTGGATCCTGCGGCCGCAGGATCTGCCGGAAGGATTCGGCGCCGACGCCGACACCTGGTACTTCCCGCGGGTCTGTGGCACGTTCAAGGAGCGATCGGGCTGGCACGGCTGCCAGATGCCGGAGCAGCTGCTCGGCCGGATCATCCGCGCCTCGAGCAATCCGGGCGACGTCGTGCTCGATCCCTTCGGCGGCAGCGGCACGACGCTCGCCGTGGCCAAGAAGCTCGGCCGTTCGTTCCTCGGCCTCGAACTCTCGGAGGCCTATGCGGCGCGGATCAACGAGCGGCTGGCCGGGATCGCGTCGGGCGATCCGCTCGACGGCGCTCCGGAGCCGCTCAAGAGCGTGCCCGCCACGAAAGACGGCCGGCGGCTCAAGCCCCGCCGCGGGACTTCTTCCGGTAACGCCCGCCTCCGGCGTGCGAGTGCGAAATAGCTCCGCAGGCACCGTTCACACGAATCAATCCGTTCCCCACGAACCTCTTTCCCTCTGGGAGCAACCCATGAAATACGGCCTCAATCTCCTGCTCTGGACCGACCGAATGCACGATGGGCTCGTGCCGATCGTCGAGCGGGTGAAGAAGCTCGGCTATGACGGCGTCGAGATTCCAATCTTCGAACTCAACGAGCCCCTCCACCAGGACTGGGGCAAGCGGCTCGACGCCATTGGGCTCGAGCGCACGGCCGTCACGGTCCGTGGCGCCGGCGACAATCCGATCAGCCCGTCGGCGAGCGTGCGGGCCGCCGCGGTCGACGCCATGAAGCGCACGCTCGACTGCTGCCGCGCGGCCGGCGTGAAGACGCTCGTCGGGCCATTTCATTCCGCGATCGGTGAGTTCACCGGCAAGGGCCCGACCGACGACGAGTTCAAGTGGGGCGTCGAGACGATGCGGAAGGTGGCCGAGCATGCGGCGCAGACCGGTGTCACGCTCGCCACGGAGTATCTTAACCGGTTCGAGAACTATTTTCTGACGAGCGTCGCCCAGACGGTGAAGTTCGTGCAGGCGGTGGACCATCCGCACGTGCGGATGATGTACGACACCTTCCACGCCAATATCGAAGAGAAGGATCTCACCGCGGCGATCAAGGCGGCGGCCCCGTATTCCGCCCTCGTCCACATCTCGGAAAACGACCGCAGCATCCCCGGCACGGGCCACGTCCATTGGAACGAAACGTTCGACGCCCTGCATGCAGCGGGCTACGACGGCTGGATGGTGGTGGAGGCGTTCGGCCTTGCCCTGCCGAACATCGCCGCGGCCACGAAGATCTGGCGCAAGATGTTTCCGTCGGAGGATCAGCTCGCGACTGACTCGCTCGCCTTCATGAAGGCCCACGTCGCCAAACGCTGGCGGTAGGACAGGCTTCAGCCTGTCAACGTTTTCAGGCTGCCACTCTCCCCATGCCCAAAAAACCTCCCGCCTCCGACCCGCCCCCGTCCACCGGCCTCCACGCTCCGCCGGCCGATAGCGGGCTCTCGATCGACCGGCTGGCGCAGGCCTTTGCGGCGATGATGGGCACGGCCGACCCGTATGCGGCCGGCGATGCCAAGCCCGCGGCCGACGTGGTGCAGGTGGACGCCTCCCCCGACCTCGACGACGGCTTCTCCTCGACGGCCGACGATGCGACCTGCCGCGTGAGCCCCTCGAGCATCCTCGAGTCGCTGCTTTTCGTGGGCCTGCCGGGGGGCGAGCCGCTGACGAGCCGCAAGGTGGCGAGCCTGATGCGGGGCGTGAGACCGCAGGAGGTGGACGAACTCGCCGAGGAACTCCGCCGCAAATATATCGCCAACAACTGCCCCTATGAGGTCGTCTCGAAGGGCGCCGGGTGGGTGATGCGGCTGCGGCCCGAGTTTGCCCAGTTCGGCAACGTCTTGGAGACGCGGGCCCGGCTCGTTCGGCTCGACGGCGAATCGCTCGATGTCTTGGCCGTCGTGGCCTGGAACCAGCCGGTCGCCCGCGATCGATTGGTCGAGCTGGGCTGCGATGCGTCGCCGAGCATCTTGCGCACGCTCGTGCGGCGCGGCCTGCTCGAGCTCGTGCAGGAGGGAGAAGGCGATCCCTCCTATCGCACGACGAAAAAGTTTCTCGAGGTCTTCCGGCTCGACTCGCTCGCCGATCTCCCGAAGCCCGACGCCCCGCCCACGTAGGACAGGCCTCCGTGCCTGTCCTACCTTCGCGCCCACTCGATCGCCGCCTCGCGGCTCGTGATCTCGCCGTCGAGTTGCTTGGCCCGCAGGGCGGCGAGCGCCGCCCCAAGAGCACGCCCCTCCGGAATTCCCGCCGCCATCAAGTCGCTGCCGGTCACGAGCGGTGGCGGATCGAGTTCGGCCTTCGGTCGCGCGGCCTGCGCGGTCACCCAGGCCGCAGCCCCTGCATTCCCGCGGCCGCAATCGGCCCGCGCCCGCAGCAGATCGGCCAGCAGGTAGGCATCGTCATGGGCCAGCCAGGGCTGCACGTGCGACCAGGGCCGGGCGGCGAGTTCCTCTGCGCGTGAGTCTCCCAGAGCCGCGACGGCGTCGAGCAGCCAGCAGGCCAGCTTCACCTCGCGATTGGAGAGCCGGAGCCGGTGGGCCGCATGCCGGAGCCGCTCTTCGCCGGCCGTTTCGAAGAGCGCTGCGAGTGCCGTCGAAAGATCCGGCTCGTCGAGCGCATCGATGACCGCCGCGGCCTGCTGCCAGGCGGCGCGGGAGGCCGCGTCGCCATCGGTGGGCGCCACTTCCGGCAGCACCTCGCGGCCGAGCCCGGTCTCGTCAAGCAGTTCGAGCGCCCGCCGCCGGCCGGGCCGGGAGACCATCGCACGCAATTCAGCCGCGATCCGCTCCGGGCTCACGGTCGTCACGAGATGCGTCATCTTCTCGACGGCCGCCCGCGTCTCGCCATCGAGGGCGAAGCCAAACCCGGCGGCGAACCGGACAGCCCGGAGCATCCGCAGGTGGTCTTCGCCAAACCGCATCGCCGGCACGCCGATCGCCCGCACAACGCCGGCCTTGAGGTCCTCGCGGCCGCCCACGTAGTCGTGCACCTCGCCGGAGAGCGGATCGAGGAACAGTCCGTTGATCGTGAAGTCCCGCCGCTGGGCGTCTTCCTCGGGGCTCGAAAATGTCACGCCGGCAGGGTGGCGGCCGTCGGTGTAAGCGGCATCGGTGCGAAACGTCGCCACCTCGATCTGCCCGGAACTCTTGGGCCCGAGCACGGTGATGACGCCAAACGCCGCCCCCACGGCCAGCGTTCGCCGCCGGCCAAAGACCTCCCGCACCTCGTCCGGCTTGGCCGATGTTGCCACGTCGTAGTCTGCCGGGATTCGGCCCAAAAGCTCATCCCGGACGCAGCCGCCGGCCCAAAAAGCCTGAAAACCCGCGGCCCGCAACCGTTCGACCACGTCCCAGGCAAACTGCCTGGCCTGCTCCGGGTCGGACACTTTCGGCTGCATGGGTTTACTCGTTGACCGGGGGAGTAAGAAGCCGATAATATGATGGAGTTAGGGGATTTCGGAAAACGCATCTCTCGGCAGGGATTCCGGGGACCATTCATATTTTCTCAGACGGTCCCGGCGTCGTTTCCAAGGGTCGTTTCCGAAGTTCGATTCTATATTTTGGTTTATTTCTTCATAGAAAGGCCCGCGAGGGCAAAAGGTGTTTTCCATGACTCTTTCAACGTTCAATTCGAAACGGCGAGGCTTCACGCTCGTCGAACTGCTGGTAGTGATCGCCATCATCGGCACACTGATCGGACTGCTGCTCCCGGCCGTGCAGTCGGCACGTGAGGCAGCCCGTCGGAGTTCGTGCAGCAACAACCTCAAGCAGTTGGGGTTGGGGCTTCACATCTTTGCGGACACGAATCGCAGGGGCAGTGACAATACGTTTCCCCGGATCAGCAGTACGGGTGTTGTGAATACTTCTGGAACGACTTCTGCTGGATTCAGCTGGATGTCGCGGATTTTGGGGGGCATGGAGGAAACCAACCTTATGCGGCAGCTAACAGGCACCGCGAACCCTCCGTTAGTTTCCTTGACCACTGGCACGGTAACGCTGTCAATTTCGGGAATAGCGCCCAGCGGAGCCACATTTACAACCCTGAAGTTTGCCGTTTGCCCCAGTTTTTCTGGTGAGACGACGAGTGTAAGCGGCGGCCTCGGTGAGGCCATCAGTAACTACCGCGCAAATGCTGGTGTATGGACAAGTGGTTCCGCGATCGACAACGGAGGACTTTCCTTCACGCAACAGGTGGGCTTCGGAGGGTATTCTGACGGCACCAGCAAGACGATTGTGGTCGCGGAGAGCCGTGAGGGAATTCGGCCCGGCGTGACCGGCACGTCAGCAAACCGCTGGGCATACGGTGAACTCTGGACTCCGGCCTCGATCGCCAGCGGAGCACTTACGACTACCACCGGCTCATGGGCAGGCGTTGACTTGCTCGGAGTTACCAGCGGCACGGCTCTTGGTATTGCATCGCCAGCACTGACTATCTTCAACGGTCCCACTAGCGATCATTCAGGTAACCAGGCTGGCCACCTCTTTGCAGATGGCCATATCGAATTTCTGAACTATGACATGGATTCTTCCACGTACATGTCGTTGAGTACCCGCAACTCCGGCGACAGGGTTGGCGATTACTGATCCCGCCTGGCAGCGATGTTCGTTGCCATCTCGTATGATGGGTGGCCGGCGAGTTCCTCGCCGGCCACCTTTTTTTATATCGCACCATGAGCCAACCATCTCCAACCATCGAACTCACACCTGCTGACGCTGGGAAGCAACTAGAAAACATCGACGCGTCCATGCGGCCCTTGCTGCTTGACTGCCGCACGGTCGAGGAGCATGCGATCGCGAAGATCGACGGCTCTGTTCTGATCCCGATGCAGGAGATCGCCGAGCGTCTGGCGGAACTCGATCCCTGGCGCGACAAGCCGATCATCGTCCACTGCCACCACGGCGTTCGTAGCCTGCGGGTGACGCACTTTCTACGCGAGAAGGGCTTCTCCCAGGCGCAGAGCATGAAGGGCGGGATCGATGCCTGGAGCGTCGAGGTCGACCCCAGCGTGCCGCGGTATTGAACGTACGACAGGCCTCCGTGCCTGTCACTGCTGACAATTCACTGATCGCGGCAGCATGACAGGCACAGAGGCCTGTCGTACTCATGACAGGCTCGGCCTACGTCTGACAGGCACAGAGGCCTGTCGTACGATCGTCTGCAGTTGCCGTTGCGTGAAGGGCATGGGGCCGGCGAGGAGCGTGGGATCGTCGTGCTCCTCCGGCACGAGCCGCCGCACGATCGCCGCGGCGAGTTCGGCGATGCCTTCGCCGGTGACGGTTGATGTGCGGATGGCGCTGGGGTGCGGAGGCGCGTCGGGGAGCAGGAGGTCGCACTGAGAGAGGACGTTGATCTCTCGCGGATGAGGCAGGCTGAAGCCTACCCTACTGAGGCGGAGCACGAGATCCGCCTCGGCAGTCGCGGCAACGGCCCGCTCGATGCCCGCCCGCTCGGTGGGCGACGCGGCGGCGAGGTCCTCGCCGCGCAGGCCAGCGGTATCGATGAGGTCGATCTCCCAGCCGTCGAGCACGATCCGCGTCTCGAGCAGGTCGCGCGTCGTGCCCGGCTCGGCCGACACGATGCTCCGGGCATGGCCGGCCAAGGCGTTCACGAGGCTGCTCTTGCCCGCGTTCACCGGTCCCGCGACTACCACCCGCCACGGCTTTGTCAGCCTCAGGCCCACCCGCGCGGCCCGCATGAGCCGCGCGGCGGCCGCATCAGCCTCGGCCTGTCGGCCCGCCGCCCGGAGCGACTCGATGCGATCGAGCTCGCAGCCGAGTTCCCCGGCCAGTTGCCGGGCGAGGATCCGCACCGCCTTGGGCCCGTTCGCCTGCGCGAGCGCCTCGCGGGCCTCGACCTCGATCTCGATCTCCGAATCACCCCCCGACGCCAGCCATTCCGGCCAGGGCTGCCGCACTGCGCCGGCAGCCTCGAGGCTGCCGATCACCGCAGCGCTGGCCGCGACGCCGCCGTGGCAATGCACCTCGAGCGATGCCGGGCTGCGGCGAACGACGACGAGCTCCTCCCCCCGCTCCGGATCGGCCCAGCGGCCGAAGGCGATCGTGCCGTCGGGCCGGCTGGCGAGCGGCGCGCCACCGCGCGGATGGAAGAGCTTCGCGACCGTGTGCAGCGCAGCGGCCCCCGCCACGCCGACCACGGCCAGCGCGCCGCGGCCGGGCGGCGTGAGCAGGGCTACCCGAACTGGTGTGTCATGCATACAAGTATCGCAGTCATCTTTGCCTGGCCCGAGTACGACAGGCGTCTCTGCGTGTCCCAAACATGACAGGCTGAAGCCTGTCCTACCGAACGAGGAGCAAAAAATGGCCGACTGGATCGAGGAAGGTTCGAAGGCGCCCGATTTCACGCTGCCCACCCACGACGGCACGAAGCTCAAGCTTTCGAGCCTCAAGGGCCAGCATGTGGTCCTGTATTTCTACCCCAAGGACGACACCCCCGGCTGCACGAAGGAGGCCTGCGGCTTCCGCGACACCAAGGCCAAGTTCGGCAAGCATAAGGCGGTGGTCCTCGGAGTGAGCCCCGATTCACCGGCGAGCCACGAGCAATTCCGCACGAAATACAAACTCCCCTTCACGCTCCTGGCCGACGAGGGGCACAAGGTGGCCGAGCAATACGGCGCCTGGCGGGAGAAAAACATGTATGGAAAGAAGTCGATGGGGATCGCGCGGAGCACGTTTATCATCGACGCCAACGGCACGGTGGCGAAGGTCTTCAAGGCCGTGAAGGCCGACGGCCACGCGGAACAGGTCCTGGCCGCGCTCGCGGAGTTGTAGTACAGGCTGAGGCCTGTCCTACGACCCGCACGACCAGCACGGTTTTTCGCAGAGCAGCGTAAAGCCGCCGCCGCACGCCCAGTGGCACGGCGCATACTTGCTCGCCATGCAGACCTTTCTCGCGAAATGCACCGCGCTGGCGGTGCTCCTGGGCGGCTTTTTCGTCACGGGCGACGTCACGAAACTTGCCGAACAGGGCAAAAAACTGCTCAACGCCACGACGGTTCCTGAGGCGGGCCTGGCCGAAGCCATACCGGCGCCCGCGCAGCCCGCGGCTCACTTGGAACCCCAGCCAGCGGCTGCACCGGCCCCCGAACCTGCAGTCGCGACTGAGCCCGCCCCCCATCCCCATGCGCCTCTCGGCCGTCGCGTCACGCGCCCTGCTCCGCCGGCCAACTCGCCTGCGGCCCTCGAACTGGCGTCGCTGCGGGCGGGCGACCGGCTGCTCGTCTGGGTCGGGCGCTCGCCCGCCACGACGGCGGTGATCGCCTACGACATCGTCGATCCGGCCGCCGGCGAGGCGCTCGAGCATCGCCACCTCTTCGAAGACGAATCCGCCGTCGTGCACGCCGTGCCGCGGCGGGTGCAGCTCGCCGGCGATTCGCTGCGGGCGGGCTGGGTCACGCGCGGCGGAATGATCCGGCTCCAGCCGGCGGGCATCGTGCACGGCGCCAACGCCGCCCAACAGGCCGAGATGCTCGGCCCGGTATGGGCGCTGCAGGTGCAGCGGTAGGCGAAGCCGACGGAATCGGCGGAAGCGTGACGAGCGTTAGGCCCGAGTCCGCGAGGGACTCCGCGAGACACCTTCTGCCGTTCCGGCGGCGGCGTTCGCCCGTAGGCGTCAGACTTCTTCGGCGGCTTCGGCGGCTTCGCGTTCGGCGGACCAACCGACCCGCTTCTTCGAGAGGCCGATCTTCCGGTCGTCGGTGTCGACGCGGAGGATCTTCACCTCGATCGGATCGCCCACCTTCACGACGTCTTCGGCGTTCTCGATCTTGTCTTCGGAGAGCTCCGAGATGTGGAGCAGCCCCTCGAGGCCGTCCTCGAGGCCCACGAAGACGCCGAAGTTCGTGATCTTCGTGATCGCGCCCTTCACGATGTCGCCGGCCTTGTAACGCTTCGGAATGTCGGTCGTCCACGGATCGTCGGCCATCTGCTTCAGGCCCAGGGCGATGCGGCGGCGCTGCTGATCGACCGAGAGCACCTTGCACTCGATCTCCTGCCCCTTGTCGACCATCTCGCTCGGGTGCGTCACCTTCCGCGTCCACGACATGTCGGTCACGTGGAGCAGGCCGTCGATGCCGTCGTCGATCTCGATGAAGGCGCCGTAGTTGGTGAGGTTGCGGACCACGCCCTTGACGATCGCGCCCGGCGGATAGTCGGCGGCCACCTTCTCCCAGGGATTCTGCTGGGTCTGCTTCATGCCCAGCGAGATTTCCTGCTTTTCCTTGTTGATGGCGAGCACGACGACCTCGACCTCGTCGCCCGGCTTCACGAGCTCGCTCGGGTGGCTGACCCGCTTGGTCCAGCTCATCTCGCTGATGTGAACCAGTCCCTCGACGCCGTCTTCGAGCTTCACGAAGGCGCCGTAGCTCATCACGTTGACGACCGTGCCCTTGCAGACGGTGCCGACCGGATACTTGTCGGCCACCTTCGCCCATGGGCTCGCCGTCCGCTGCTTCATGCCGAGGGCGATCTTCTCGCGCTCGCGATCGATGTGCAGCACCTGCACCTCGATCTCCTGGTCGATCTGCACCATCTCGCTCGGATGGCCGATGCGGCCCCACGACATGTCGGTGATGTGGAGCAGGCCGTCGATGCCGCCGAGATCGACGAACGCGCCGAAGTCGGCGATGTTCTTGACGATGCCGCGGCGGACCTGGCCCACCTCGAGCGTCTCCATGAGTTGCTTCTTCCGCTCGGCCCGCTCCTGCTCGATCAGGGCGCGGCGCGAGACCACGATGTTGCGACGGGCCTCGTCGATCTTGAGCACGAGGCACTGGATCGCGCGGCCGCAGTAATCGCCGATGTCGGCGGGGCGGCGGATGTCGACCTGGCTGGCGGGCAGGAAGACGTTGACGCCCGAAATGTCGACGAGCAGGCCGCCCTTGATCTTGCGGGTGACGTAGCCGGTGACGACGTCATTCTCCTTGACGCTCTCCATCACGCGCAGCCAGTCTTCGATCCGGCGCGCCTTCCGCTTCGAGAGCGTGATCAGCCCCCGCTGCTCCTCCTGCTGGCCATCCTCGAACTCCTCGAGGAGCACCTTGACCACGTCGCCCACCTGCGGCGGCGGCTCCCCTTCATCCCACTCGTTGCGCGGGATGTGGCCTTCGCTCTTGTACCCCACGTCGACGAGCACAAACTCGTCGTCCACCCGCAGAATCTTGCCGTGCAGGACCGAATTGACCGCCAGGGTCGAGGTGCCGACCGAGAGTTCGCCGGCATCGGCGCCGGCCATGGCGAGTTCCAGTTCCTGATCGAGTTCGTCTCCAAGTTCGAGTTCGCGGATGAGATTGCGGTTGACCATGAATGTGGGGGTTTCGGGGAGAAAGCGGGTTGGGGGAGCGGGACAAGCGGGCCACGGGGAAAACGAGCCTCGCAGTGTAGCAGGCCCGTCGCCCCCGAACAATCGACCGTTTTGCCCCGGCCACCCTGTTTTCCCAGGCCGTTGCATCGGCGGGGGACTGCCAGCGAGGCCATCGGCTGGTCGATGGACAAGATACCCATGGTGTCACATCGTGAGAAAGCGTGCCGAGCCCTGAGCCTCTGGCTCGCAGCCTTCGCGCTTTGGCTTTTGCCCGCAGCCGCGCACGCCCAGTTTCTCGAGGGGGAAAAAACAGCCTCCGGTCCGCGGCTCGGCGAATCGCGAACGCAGAAATTTCGCGTCGGGGTCGAGGTGAAGGCCGTGGGCGGCCCCTGCAAGGGAATCTACGCCACCATGCCGGTGCCGGCCGACTGGCCCGAGCAAAAGGTGCAGGTTGTGAGCGAAGACCTGTCGGCCGACGTCCGCGGCCTGCGCTACCGCACGCTGCCCGGCGGCGTGCGGCAGATGATCGTGGAGATTCCCGATCTCCCGTCGGGCGAGCAGGCGAAGGCCATCGTGACCTTTTCGCTCGAGCGGGCGAGCATCCTGCCGCCGGAAGACACGCAGTCGCTCTCGATCCCCGAAAAGCCCGACCGGGCGCTGCGGCAGTTTCTCGGCGCGAGCCCGTACATCGAAGTCCGCCATCCGAAGATCGTGAAGCTCGCCAAGGCCACGAGCGAAGGCCTCGACGGCTGGCAGAAGGTGGAGGCGATCTACGACACGGCCCGCGAGAAGGTGGAGTATCGCAATGGCGACTTGAAGGGAGCCGCGCGGGCGCTCGCCGATGGCTGGGGCGACTGCGAGGAACTGACGTGCCTCATCATCGCCATGTGCCGCGCCGAAGGCATCCCCGCCCGCACAGTCTGGGTCGAAGGGCACTGCTACCCCGAGTTTTATCTCGTCGACGAAACGGGCGCCGGCTGGTGGTTTCCCTGCCAGGCCGCCGGCACGCGGGCCTTCGGCGGGATGCCCGATCAGCTGCCGATCCTCCAGAAGGGCGACTCCTTCCGCGATCCGGATCGCCCCGGCAAGTCGCTGCGGTATGTGTCGGAATTCGTGCGCGGCTCCGCCATCGATGGCGGCGGCTCACCGAAAGTGACGTGGATCCGCGAACCGGGGTAGGGGCCAGGAAAGACAGGCTGAAGCCTGTCCTACTCCACGCCGGCGAGGGGCTCCAGGCCGAACGTCGGGCCCGGCTCCTTCGCCACCGGCATGAACCACCGCGGCACGATCGGCAGGCCGGCCTCGCGCCAGGCCTGCTCGAGCCGGTCGCCGGCGAGCTTCACGACCTTCTCGCGGCCACGGCCGGCGAGACTGGCGCGATCGGCACAAGGCGTCACCGGCCCATCAAACCCAGCGGCCTTCGCCGCGGTCAGCACCGCCGCCGTGCTGATCACGCCGGTGTCACCGGGGAGGAGCCGATGCTGATGATGCAGTTCGCCGTGGCTCACATCGCGTGGCGCGTCGGAGACCCTCACCTCGACGATCCGTCCGCGCGGCACCTTGGCAATCATGTCGAGCGATTCGCCCGTCGCATGCAGCGCCCAGGCATCGACGATCGCGCCCACGCTCTGGTGCGAAACGGCCACGAGGCCGAGCAGCGCCTCGAACGTGTTGACGAATTGGTTGGCCTTTCCTTCGCGGGCCTCGGTCTCGGGCGCGATTGCCAGGCCGAGCATGATGCCCCGCTTGGCGAGCTCGTCGCCGATCGCGTCGAGGCGGCGGCGGTGCAGCTCGAAGAAATCCTTGAAGGAGTGCTCGTGGGAGGCGGGCACGATCGTCGTCCAGGCCCGCAGGGCTTCGGTCGCCTGGGCGAGGTCGAGCCGCTTCGGCAAAAGCTTCATGTCGCGATCGAAGGCCGCGTCGTCGCCCGCCAGGTCGACCGGCAGGTGAAAGAGGCCGCTCTTCAGCCGGGCGCTCACCATCAGACGGCGGGCGTGCTCCACGCCGAAGGCCTCGGCCTGCTGCTGGAAATCGACAATGTCGATGTCCATCGAGTCGAAGCCGAACGACAGGGCCAGTTCGATCAGTTCGCTGGGGCGTCCGGAGAGCGGCAGGCAGACGGTGCTGAGATTACGAAACATGCGGCGATTGACTCCTCTGAAAAATTGGGGCCGACAGTATGACCGACCGGCGGTGTAATTTGAAGCGGTCCGGGTCCGGGACGGGATTCCGCGACCGCTTTCACCGGCGGGAGATTCCATGACAAACCTCGAAGCGATCGTTTTGGGAGTGGTGCAGGGGCTGACGGAGTTCCTGCCGATCTCGAGCACGGCCCACCTGCGGATCGTGCCCGCCCTGCTCGGCTGGAACGATCCCGGGGCCGCCTATTCGGCCGTGATCCAGTGCGGCACGCTGGCGGCCGTCGTGTTTGCCCTGCGGCGCGACATCGCCGCGCTCGCCGGCGGCCTGCTGCGCGGCATCCTCTCGGGCCGCCCGCTCTCGCTCCCGGAATCGCGAACGGCCCTGCTCATCCTCCTCGGCACGCTGCCGATCGTGGCCGTGGGGTTTGCGGCACGGCACCTCATCCGGGGCGAGGCCCGCCGGCTGGAGGTGGTCACGGCCGCCCTGCTCTTCACGACATTGCTCATGGCGGCCGCCGAGTGGCTCGCCTGGCGGCGGTCGCGGCGCGGCGCGGTCGGCCGCGACGGCCTCGAGCAGATCACGCTCGCCGACGGCCTCGCGATGGGGCTCGCGCAGGTGCTCGCGCTCGTCCCCGGCACGTCGCGCAGCGGCGTGACGATTTCCTCCGGCATGGCCACCGGCCTCGATCGCCGCACGGCCGCGCGGTTCTCGTTCCTGCTCTCGCTGCCCGCGGTGGCGGCGGCCGGGCTGCTCGAAGCCTGGCAGCAGCGAGAAGCCATCTTCGGGTCGCCCGAAGCCATCACGACCGCCGTGCTCGGCACGCTCTCGGCGGCGATCGTCGGCTATCTCGCGATCCGCTGGCTCTTGCGGATCCTCACGAGCCACACGCTCTGGCCGTTCATCCTCTACCGGCTCGCGCTCGCCGCGCTCCTGGCTTGGTCGCTGACTGCGGCAACGGCCCTGCCAAGCGCAGGGCGACAGGCTGAAGCCTGTCCTACCGGGGCTCGAGGGACGTCAGATCCATGCCGAGCCGCTTGAGCTTCTTGTAGAGCGTCGTGCGGTTGATGCCGAGGGCGCGGGCCGCGGCATCGCGACGCCAGCCGCTGCGCTCGAGCGCGTCGATGATGAGCTGGCGTTCGGGGTGGGCCATCGCGGCCTTGAGAGGCGTGGCGGCGCGGGCGTCGAAGGCGACGGCCGCGGGCTTCGCGGCGCCGACCACCGCCGGAGGCAGGTCGGCCAGATCCACGAACGGTCCACGGCCGAGAAACACCGCCCGCTCGACGGCGTGCTCGAGCTCGCGAACGTTGCCCGGCCAGGGGTGCCGCAACAGTGCGTCGATCGCGGCCGGCGAAAACCCTTCCACGGTGCGGCCGGCCTTCGCGGCGGCGCGGGCGAGAAAGTGCGTTGCCAACAGCGGGATGTCGTCGGGGCGACTCCGCAGGGCCGGCATCTCGATCGCCACCACGTTGATTCGCCAATAGAGGTCGGCGCGGAAGCGGCCTTCGGCCACGAGGTTTTCGAGGTTTTCATTGGTCGCGAGAATCACTCGCGCGTCCACCGTGCGAGTCTCCGCGCCCCCGACCGGCTCGAACTGCATCTGCTGCAATACGCGGAGCAGCTTCACCTGCATCGCCGGCGAGGCGGTCGCCACCTCGTCGAGAAAGATCGTGCCGCCGTCGGCCTGCAGAAACTTGCCGGGCCGATCGGACGCGGCTCCGGTGAAGGCGCCGGCGACGTGGCCGAACAGTTCGCTCTCGAGGAGCGATTCACTGAGGCTGCCGCAGGCCACCTCGACGAAGCGTCCCGCGCGGCCGCTCGCCTGATGGATCTGCCGCGCCACGAGCGACTTGCCCGTGCCGCTTTCGCCGGTGATGAGCACCGTGGCGGGCGTCGTGGCGACGCGGCCGACGAGATCGAGCGCACGCTGGATCGTCGCATGCTCGCCGAGGACGGTGGGCTCGATGACCTGGGGCTCTGTGGCGCGTGCGGCCGCGCGGCTGCGGCCCGCGGCACGAGCCCGGTCGAGCGCGGCGAGGAGATCATCGTCACGCAGGCTGGTCGTGGCGTCGGCGACGGCGACCTCGCAGGCCGCCTCGGCGGGGAAGGCGATCACGAGCCCGGTGGCGGGCGACGTCGCCCGCACGACGGCGAGCCACCGGTCGGCCGCGCCGTCGGCAAGCAGGCCGTCGATCACGCAGGCGGCGAATCGGCCGCGGCCGACGAGGGCGCTCGCCTCCTCGGCAGTGCCGACGGCGCTGGCGTGCCAGCCCTGGCCGCAGAGCCACTGGGCCCTGCCGGAAGCCATCCGGCGGTCGTCATCGACCACGAGCACGCGGCCGAGGAGAGCGGGGCGATCGGCGGGCGTGAGGGGGCGGGGCATGCGACGGGGTGACTCCCAAGAAAAGGACGTTAGAAAAGGGCGCTCGAAAAGGGCGCTCCCGAAAAGAGCTCTACCTAGTTCCTAGGTCGCAAAAAGGCGACGGCAAAGTCGCCGTGGGGAGACAAGTCACCGGAATCCATACCCACGGAACGGCACGACCGCGCCAGCCGTTACGACCGGACGCATGACAGGCACGGAGGCCTGTCCTACTTTTCGTCGGTTTGATCGACGTCGCCGAGGTGCACGGCGTCGGCGATGCGGTCGGCGGCGGGGCCGAGGAGGATCTCGCGATTCTCGAAGAGGGCCTCGGGATCCTGGTCGAGCATCCGGATGCGGCGCTTGCGGAACGAGAAGAAGGCGATGACCGCCAGCGCCGCCAGGGCCGCCACGATGATCACCGCCGTGAAGCCCCGCTCGGCCGACTGGATCAGCCCCGTGATCCGGTCGCCGAAGAGATAGGCCAGCCCGAAGAAGCCGCCGATCACGACCGATGCGCAGATGAAGTCGGCCAACAGAAACCAGCGATACTTCACCTTCAAGATGCCCGCGGTGAGATAGAAGGGGCTCCGCAGGCCGACGAGAAACCGCGCCACGAAGAAGGCCTTGATGCCATGCTTCTTGATCAGGTCTTCGATCGTCTTCTCCCGCTCCGCCGTGAGGAAGCCCGACCACCAGGGATGTTCCTTGAGCACGCGGGCGCCGAAAAATCGCCCGATCGCATACATCAAGCTGTCGCCGAGGAGCGCGCCCACGAGGCAGGCTGGCAGCGCGTAATACCAGTGCAGGGCACCGGCCCGGCTGGCCACGCCCGCCGCCACGATCGGCACCTCCTCGGGCACGGGCAGGCCGATGCCGGTGAGCGTCAGGAAGAAGATGATGCCGAGGTAGGAACCCCGCTCGAACCACTCGATCATTGTTTGGCAGTCAGTCGGAAGCGGGGCTTGGCCGTGTTGCGAAGTCCCGGAAGTATAGCCGCCCCGGACTAACTTTCATGGGCCGGCCGCGGCCCTGCCACGAGTTCGAGGGCGGGGTCGGCCGCGGGGTTGATCGAGAGCGTGTCGGCGTCGAGGTTCGCGGCATGCACGCGGAGCGCGCCGGGAGATGCTCCCGGCACGACGAGGAGCGCCGCCACGGGCCCGCCCGCGGGCGCGATCTGCGGCAGCGCCGCAGCGCCGAGCACGTAGAGCGCCGTGGAGAGCGCGTCGGCATCGGCGGCGCATGGCGCGAGCACGGTCGCGGAGAGCACGCCCTCGGCCGGCAGGCCGGTCCGCGGGTCGAGGATGTGGCCGAGCCGCTTGCCGCGGTCGATGAAAAACTGCGTGCCCGAGCCGCTCGTGCCAAGCGCCTGATCCTCGAGCGTGATCGTGGCCAGCCGCACGGCCGGCCGGAGCGGATGCCGCACGCCCACCTTCCAGCCGCGCCTCCCCGGCAGCCGCGGCCCCTGCACGCCGACGGCCCGCACGCTGCTCTGCCCGCCATGCACCAGCACACTCGGCACCCCCGCGGCGATGAGCCGCGCGATCGCGCGGTCGAGCGCCCAGCCCGTGCCGATGGCGCCGAGATTCAGTTCGACGCCCGGCCGCGTGAACCGGATCATGCGTTGCTCCGAATCGAGTTCCACCCACCGCATCCCGGAGGCCTCCCGCGCTCGAGCGAGTTCCTCGGGCGCGGGTGTGCGGCCCTGCCGCCGCAGGAATCCCCAGGCCCGCGTGAGCGCGCCCGAGGCGCAATCGAAGCCTCCGCCGGTTTTTGCATAGAGCGCGCGGGCGTGCTCGAGGAGCGTGAAAAGATCGGCCGCCACCGGCTGCCAGCCCGCGGCCGCGGTGGCATTGAGCCTCGACAACTCGCTCGTGTCGCGGTAGACCGTGATCCGGTTCTCGATCTCGTCGACGAGGTCGAGGGCGTCGATGCCCAGCTCCGTCGCGGCGGCCACCTGGCCCGCGTTGAAGACCACCTCGAATCGGCAGGCCATCGCATCGCGGCCCACGACGATCGTGTGGAGGTCGGGGTCCATGCGCTATCGCGGCGCGAGGCCGCGGTCGAAGGCGTCTTGGTCGCGGCGGAAGACGGCGAGCACCGTCTCGAACCGCTCGAGCGGAATCCGATAGACGGGCTGCTCGCCGGTGTGGGCATGGCAGTGGGCCACGAGCAGCCGGTAGAGAAACTTGAAGAGCTGCCGCGGCACGCGGAGGCTGCGAAGCCCGTCGAGCAGCCGCCGCTGATCGACTTCCGGCTCGAAGAGCTGCGCGAGCGTGGCGGGCGGCGTGCCCACGCTCGCCGCCTTCACCCGCGTCGAGGCGATGTCGTAGAGCGTCTCGCCCGACCACTCGAGCGAGGGCACGAGATTTTGCTTGTCGAGCCGGGCCCGCTGGTTGAATTGCTCGTCCTCCCGCTCGATGAAGCGGTAGAGCTCGACCGGCAGGAGCAGCTTGAATCCCATGCCCGGCGACTTGAGAAACTTGTTGTCGAGCATCGGCCAGATCACCTGCTTCATCCGGTCGGCCGAGCCGTTGATCAGGTGCGGCTCGTCGAGGCGATCGACGATCACGACCATCCCCGAATAGCCGAGCGATGCGAGGATGCCCTGAAACTTCGCGAGCAGTTCGTAGCGATCGTCGCTGCGAGCGTGGAGCGGCAGGGGCTGGCCGGCCAGATCCACCTCCGGCATGCGGGCGATCGCCCTGGCCAGTTGGCCGACGGTGCGGTTGCCCGTGCGCATGCTGCGGACGATCCGCACCGCGGTCCAGAGCGACTTCGCGCGGCGCAGGCCCCACGGCCCCCACGCGGCGGCGAGCAGGAGCCAGGGCCACCAGGCCGTGAGCCAGCCCGTGGTGCCGCGGGCGATGCCGAGGCCGAGGGCCGCGGCAAAGACGGCCGTTGCGGCGAGGCCGAGCACGAGCGGCCAGAGGCCGAGCCAGGCCGAGTAGCCGGTGCGGCTCCGCAGCCGTCGCCAGCGCGAGGGGAATGTCTCGCCGGTCGATTGGTCGTAGCAGGCGGCGAGCAGGGCGAGGTCGCGGGCCTGCGGCGGCGTGAGCTTCGCGGCGGAGCGGCGGTTGGCCGGATCGTTGACCTCCGTCACGAACGCCGTCACGGCGAGCGCGAGGATCGCGTCCATGTGGTCCCAGAGTTTCCACTGGCCGAGCACCTTGTCGACGGGGCGATTCGGCCCGACGCGGCTCACGAATCGGTCGAGAAACGGATTGAAGTCGTCGTAGAGCACGACGAACGTGCGGCGGTCCGGCATGGCCGCATTGTGGCGGTCGAACTGCCGCACCATCTGCAGCTTGAGCGCCGTCTTGCCGGCCCCCTTCTCCCCAAACACGATCGACGTGCTCGGATCGGAGGGATCGCCGTAGATCTTGTCCCAGGATGGATGAAACGTCGTCTCGAGGCAGGTCCGCTTGAAGACGGTGTCGTTCTGCGCATCCTCCTCCGCGAAGGGATTGCCGGCGATGCCGTGGTGCTCGAGGAATTCCTGAATCTTCATGCGGCTAGTTTTTCATGCGGTCACTTGGCGGCCGCCACGAGCCCCTCGACCATCGTGCGGAAGCCGTCGGCGTGCTTCGCGACGGTCGCCGCCGGCCCGTAAAACTTGAGAAAGTAGCTGCCCTGCCCCTGCGTCTCGACGATCGCGGCGAGCATGCGGTAGTTGGGGCGATCGATCGACTTGCCGCCGGCGAATGGTCCGCCCGGCATGTCCTTGTAGGTGCCGCCCACGTCCACGAGCGTCACGGTGCAGCCGGCGAGCTTGAGCGTCTTCGTCGTGGCCTTGTCTTTGGTGGCGCTGCCATCGGGCTGCGCAAACTGCCCATACCAGCGGTCCACGTTGGCCTGCACGCTGCCGCCGGCGCCCATGACGGTCATGCGGCCGGGCTGCTCGTCGCCGGCTTCCGGCGGGATCGCAAATTCAGTCTCCACGATTCCCGACTTCGGTTGCACCCGCTTCCAAGCCGCAGGCGCCTCGAGCGAGAAGCCCCCGGAGGCGATCGTGAAGGCGCGGGTGTCTTCCGCGACGGCGGCCTGTGCCGCGGCCTCGCGAGCGGCAGCAAAAGAAAACGCCCCGGCGACGAGGCAGACGATCGCACTGCGGCGAGAGAGGAGGCGCATGGCAAGGCTCCGGTGGAGAGTGGCTTCGGAATCCGACCCGGCCAAGTCTACCAGACCGCGATCAGCCCGTTTCAACCGGCAGCAATTCGGGCAAGGGCTGCAGCGAGGCCATCTCGGCGAGGCCGGCCTTCACCATTTCGCGGCCCGTGACGTAGCGGTGGGTCTTGATCCACTGGCCGATGAGCTCGGCCGACGTGCCGAAGAGATCGCCGAGCAGCACGTCCATGTCGCGCTCGAGCTCCGCGAAGTGCCGCGACCACTCCGCCGCCTCGGTGATGCCGATGTGTTCCTCGCTCTGCCACTTCATCGGGTGGAAGAGGAAGACGCTGTAGGGCGTGACGATCCGCCGCGTGCAGGTGGCAAACGGCCAGAGCGCTGCCGACGAGCATTCGCCCGTGACGATGCCGGTGGCGCGGATGCCGCGGAGCCGCATGAGCGTGACGAGCGACATGGCGCAGTAGGGGCTGCCGCCGGGCGAGTCGAAATAGATGGTGCATTCGCCGCCGGGCTCGATGCCGAGCAGGCGGTCGGTCATGTCGGTCTCGTTGTCGGTCAGATCGCCGACGATGGCGATTTCAACGGGGCCGCGACGCTCTTCCGCGTCGTCCTCTGGCTGTGGCTTGTCTCGGCGTGGCATGATGGAGAGAAGCGTAAGACGCCCAGGCAAAAACGGCAAGTTCGAGAAGCGGAACGTCGCATGGCGATCGTGGTGCATTGCCCAAACGGGCACCGCGTGAAGGTGAAAGGCGAATTCGCCGGCAAGCGGGTGCTCTGCCCCACCTGCCAGGCGAAGACGCGAGTGCCGCCCGCGGCGCCACCGGCGGCTGGTCTGCCGGAGGCCGAGCCTGTCGAGCACGCCGGGCACACCGAGCACACCGGCGAGGCATCGCTGCCGACGGCGCAGCTGCTCCGGCTCCCGCCGGCCAAGGTCGCATCGCTCCCGCGCGCGTATCCGTTCGACTACCCGCGATAGTCGCCGTGGCAGGTGTCGCAGGATTTCTTGAGCTCGCCGACGGCGGTGCGGGCGGCGTCGTAATCGGATCGCTGCGCGGCGGCGCGGGCCTTCATGGCGGCGTTGCACATCTCGGCGGCATAGCCGCGGTAGGTTTTGTCGTCGTGGTATTCGTGGTCGGGCCGCTGGATCGCTTCGCCGATCACCGCCACCATCTCCACTTCGTGCAGCAGTTGTGCCACCTGCTTGTCGAAGTCTTCCTTCGAGGCGACCGCGGCATTGGCCAGCCCCTCGGCCGTCTCGAGCCGCGACATGAGCGCCGGCCGCGGGGCGACGGTGCTCCACGAAGCCCCCCCCGCGCCACCATCGGGAGGCGCGTCGAGGTTGCTGCCCTGGAGCAAGAGATCGAGATCGGCCACGCGGGCCTTCGCTTGATTGAATGTTTGCTGCGTGCCGACCTTGCAATTGCTGCCGACCCGCGCGAAGAGGTCGCGGGCGGCCGCGGCGTCTCTCTTGAACCGCACGTCGCCGTCGTAACCATCGATCACGCCGAAGCAGAGGGCGATCGAAGTGAATGCCTGCCGCGCGTCGTCGTAGCCGCCCCCTTTGAAATCGGAGGCCGAGGCAACGGCCTTCGCCGCGACGGCCTTCATCTGTTTGATCTCGTCCACGAGCGTGTCGGCGGAGACGAGCGACGACCACTTGAAGCCGCCGGCAGCCGGCGCAGCGTTGGCCCCATCGGTCGATGCTTCCGCGGCGTCGGTTTTGTTCGCTGCAAAATCGGGCCGCTCGCCTTCGAGCGTGGCGAAGGCGTCGGCGAAGAAAGCCGAGGCCGTGGCCTTGTCCCAGACGGCAATCGGCTTCGCCCTTTCCCGGGGCCGTGCGCGCTTGATCCGAACCTGCGACCACGCCGCCGGGGCGCTCGAGAGGATCGCCACCGCGAGCGCCACCGCGAATGTGATGCGGGGCCGCCACGGAGATGGATGCATTCGGTTGCCGTCAGCCTGGATCGCCATTGCGGAAAGCATAGCAAAGGCCGGCTGTTTGCCCGTTTTTCCGGGTTATTTTCCGGCTTGACCGGCATCCTGCATCCCGTCAGTCTCTCCGCCCACGAAGCCCCCGTTTCCTTCGGCCCCGTTGGACCCCGGTTGGATAGGACAGGAGTTACGAGCGATGACCACCGAATTGACCAGCCCTCGCACCTCGTCGATCGCCACCGCCCGCGCGTGGACGCTCTGGGTCGCCAGTTTTATCGCGGGCTGCGGCCTTCTCGCCGTGGTGACCATGCCCGGCTGCTCGGCTGGCGGTTCCGGCGGTTCGTCGGCTGCTGCCGAGCCGGCGAAGGCGGCGGTGATCACGTTCCTCGACGCCGTGAAGCGCGGCGACGATGCGGCGGCCAGCGGCATGCTCACGAAAATGGCACGCGCCAAGACGCAGGAACTGGGCCTTTCGGTCGCGCCCCCGGTGAATGCAACGGCTACCTACTCCGTTCGTGATTGCGAAGTCGTGGGCGATGCTGGCGACCTCGTGCATGTGGGCACCACCTGGACCGACACCGACGCCGACGGATTTACGAGCACCGACAACGTCGTCTGGGTCGTCCGCCTCGATCCGGAAGGCTGGCGGGTGGTCGGCATGGCGATGAAGATTTTCGACGATCTCCCACCACTGCTTTTGAATTTCGAAGACCCCGAAGACATGCTCGCCAAGCAGGAGCAGGTCGCGGCCGAGCTGCAGAAGCGTTCCCAGCAGGCTGCCGCCAAGGCGCAGGCCGAAAGCCGCACCGCCAAGGGACCCGCCCCCACGCAAAAGTAGGACAGACAGGCCTCTGTGCCTGTCCTGTTCTCGACAGGCGGAGACGCCTGTCCTACGTGGGCCCTCTCGATCCGCCACGGGTAGCCTGAATGCTGCCCTGATCCCCGGCAAATACGCCGGTTCTTGACACTGGGCAGGCCACGGTTAGCCTAATTGCCCAGATTCCCCAGGCAGAAATCTTTCGCCAACCGTCAGCTCTTGCAGGGGAGTGCTGCCGGTTGTCCGAATGGGTCCCTTCCCCGGGTTTCTTTGGTTGACCGCTCGTTTTGCTGCGGTCCGGTGGCCGTCCCGGATCCGGTGTGTTTCGTGACGGCTTCAGGAACGCATGACGCGTTCAGTTCCCTTTTATTGGAGGAATGTGATGAAGCGTTTTCTCGGATTCGCGGTTGCTATGTTCTTTGCCCTCGTCGCCATCGCCCTCGTGGGCGGTGAGTCGGGTGCCGTTGCCGGCCACGGCTGCCACGGTCGCGCTCGCGCCCATCGCTGCCACGGCGGTCTTCTGTCCCGTCTGCACGCCAAGCACAAGCGTTGCCACGGCGAAGCTGCTGCTGCTCCGGCCTGTGAGTCGGCCTGCGAAGGCGGCTGCGGTGAGGCTGCTGCCGTCGAAGGCGGCTGCTCGAGCTGCGGCGGCGAAGTCGTCGAAGGCGGTTCGGTCAGCGGCGGTTGCGCTGGCGGCGGCTGCTCCGGCGAAGGCGTGATCTCGGAAGGCGTCCCGACCGAGGCTGCTCCCGCTGCCCCGGCCGCCCCGGCCGCTCCGGCTGCTGGCACCTGATCATAAACGCTGCATTCTCCCGATCGACGGCCTGCCCTGAGGACTCGGGAAGAAGAGCGTGATCAAATGAGACTGGGCCTCCCGCAAGGGAGGCCCAGTTTTTTTGCGCGCACGTAGGACAGGCTGAAGCCTGTCCTACTCGGCGGGCGGCGGCTGCAGCCTCCGCAGCAGACGGCCGCGGCGCGGGGGCGGGGCGGCATCGGGATTCTCGGCCGCAGCGGCGGCCCGCTCGGCGCGGCGCTTCGCCACTTCGTCGAGCACGCCCCCCACGAGATCGATCACCGCATCAGCCGAAGGGTTTTGGCTGATCTCCGCAGGCAGCTTCGACTTGATGTCGTTGAGCTTCTCGGCGGTGCTCGCGGCCGGCTTCGACTGCTCTTGTGACTGCGTTTCCGCCTCCGCTTGCGTTTCCGATGGCTTCGGCGGCACCCAGTTCGGCGCGGGGGCGTCGGCGGGCCGCGGCGGCAGCGGCTGGCCGCCCGAACGCAGCCGATCGATTAATTCCGCGGCCACCTCGCCAGCCGTCGCCCGGATCGAGCCGTCGAAATTCACCTTCGGCTCGCCCAGCATCCCGCCGATGCCCACGGAAATCGACTTCCCCGCCAGCGACGCGAGCAGCGGGCGATCGCCCGGCAGGTCGGCAGGGATCGGCAGGGCGAGCTTGAGGTCGAGCGACTTGTCGTCGAGCCCCACGGAGCCGCTGGAATTGATGTCGAGCCGCTGCCCCGGCTTCGCGAGCGGCAGGCCGAATTCGAGCCCCTTGTGCCACACGCGGCGGTCGGCCAAGTGAAATTCCACGTTCGAATCGTCGGCGATCCGCACCGAGGTGGGCAGTTGCAGCCGCCCGGGGAGCGATTGCATCACGTTCGTCGCGAGCGGCCCGGGGCCCAGATCCACCTCGTGCATCGCGAGCGATCCCGCGAGCCGGGCGGCCTCGGGGGCTCCGACGGGAAACGTCGCGCCGTCGATTTTCAGCGAAAAGCGGCCACTGGTCCGCGTCGCATCGGCCATCACAGGCGCGATATAGGCCAACACGCCCTGCGCCACGTTTGCCTCGAGCCTCGCATCCTCGAGCAACTGCACGCGATCCACCGTCCATTCGCTGAAATTGCCGTCTGGTGAGGGCGCCAGCCGCGCCTTGATGTCGGTGGGGTCGCTCACCCAGGCGTCCGGCGCCCAAGGGCCTGCGATCTTCGCGATCGCGTCGTCCACTTCGAACCGCACCCGCACGGGGCTTTTTCGCGGGCCGGCCCGGCCTGTATCACCGGTGGCCGGCGGCGGCGACAGGACGAGCCCGGTCAGGTTTGAATCGCGATTGGCGTCGAAGACGATGTCGGCCTCGAGCCCCTCGACGCGAAACCGTCCCAGGTCGCCCAGGGAGAGCAACATCGCGGCCAGGCCGTGGCTGCCTTCGATCCGCTTGATGGATACGGGCGGGCGGGCGCCGTTCCGCGGCACCACGCGAATATCCTCGATCACGATCGGCCCCGACCAGCCGATCTGCGCCTTGCCGATCGTCACGTCGGCCTGCAGTTCCGGCACGGCTTGGGCGATCAGCCGGGATAGCCTGGCGGGATCGGAGGCCAGCCAGGGCACGAATCCGGCGCCAAGCAGGACTGCGGCCACGCCGGCCCAGATGGCCATCCAGAGCGTGGCTGCGGCCAGCGACGAGAGAAAATGCCGCGGCGCCGGCGGTGGGGCCGCGGCAGTGTCCGCTTCGGCGGATGGCTGATCCTTCGGACGGCTCATGAAAAACGCTCCTGAAATGAGTGGACCGCTATTCTACGTGATGATCCCGCGGAAAGATTTGCTAGACTTCGCCGGTCAGAACTGACCGCGGGTGTAGCTCAGTTGGTAGAGCACTGGCTTCCCAAGCCAACGGTCGCGAGTTCGAATCTCGTCGCCCGCTTTTTCTTCGATGAGTCACAGGCTTTTTTCCACTCCAGCCAAGCCGTAC
>JBKDMX010000037.1:0-3864 GCA_046343855.1 Planctomycetia bacterium | reverse complement strand
GATCGTGACCAGAAACCGGCACTGCCGCCGAATCTCCTCGAGCCGCTCGACGTCGTCCGGCGTCGAGACCGATCCCTCGACGAAGCCCACGTCGTAGGGGCCGGCACCGATCCGCGACCGCGCCTCGAGGAAGTGCTCGATTTCGAGATGCGCCGCGAGATCGCCCAGCTGCGGCCGCGCCCGGCCGATGGCGTCGAGCAGCTGCATCTGGCAGCCGTCGCAGGAGGCGAATTTGTAGATGGCGATGCGGGGTGGCATGAGCACGACAGGCCGAAGCCTGTCCTACAGGTTGGGAATGGCGAGGAACCGAGCGATGCGGTCATAGGGAAAGACGGGGCCATCGCGGCAGACGAATTCGGGGCCAAACTGGCAGAGGCCGCAGAGCCGCGCGGCGCAGATCATGTTGCGCTCCATCGAGACGAACATCCGCGAGTGCCAAAGGCCCGCGGCCTCGGCCCGCCGCACGACGGCAAGCATCATCGGCTCGGGGCCGCAGCAGATGAGGCCGGTGCGTGAACCGTCGAGGGGGACGTCGTCGAAGAGCGAGGTCACAAGCCCCGTGCGGCCGCTCCAGCTGGCGTCTGCCTGGTCGACGATGACGTGCACGTCGATGCCGCGGTCGCGCCACTCACGGTATTCGCGTTCGTAGAGCATGGCCGCGGGCGCTTTCGCGCCGAAGAGCACGGCCACGTGGCCATACGACGCGCGGTCGTGGGCGATCTGCAGAATCGCCGCGCGGACCGACGCCAGCCCCACGCCTCCGACGGCGATCACGATGTCGTGACCGCGAAGCTCCGCGAGCGGCCAGGGCGTGCCAAAAGGGCCGCGGAGGATCACATCGTCGCCCACCGTGAGCCGGGCGAGCGCGTCGGTCACGTTGCCCACCGCCTTCACGGTATGACTGATCGAGCCGCGAGCGCCGGGATCGGAGCTGATCGAGATCGCCGCCTCGCCGATCCCCGGCAGGTAGAGCATGTTGAATTGGCCAGGCGCGAAGGAAAATCGCGCCGCCGTGGCAGGGTCGCGAAACGCGAGGTCATACGTGCGCACGTGCGCCACCTCGTCGCGCACGGCCGCGATCCGCGTGGCATGGTGCTGCCAGGCATCGCGCATCTCGGCGAGCGGAGCCGCGGTCATGGCGCTGGTGATTGGCGGATGGCCGCCACCTCCTCGGTGATGTCGATGCCGACCGGGCACCAGGTGATGCAGCGGCCGCAGCCGGTGCAGCCGGAGGTGCCGAATTGATCGATCCAGCCGGCGAGCTTGTGGGTGAGCCACTGGCGATAGCGGGAGGCCGTCGTCGGCCGGGCGTTGGCCCCGTGCATCTGCGAGTGCTCGAGCGTGAAGCAGGAGGCCCAGCGCCGCTCGCGCGCAACGGCGTCGCCCGTGAGGTCGGTCACTTCCGTCACGCTGGAGCAGAAGCAGGTGGGGCAGACGAGCGTGCAATTCGCGCAGGAAAGGCAGCGGTCGGCCACGTCAGCCCAACGCGGATGCTCGAGATTGTCGAAGAGCAGATCGCGGATGTTTTCTGTGTCGAGGCTGCGGGGCCGCGGCCCGCCGGGCTCGGGCTGCCGCGCGTGCATCGCCTGGGCGAGGTCGGCAGGCACCCGCCGCACCGCGACGATCTCGTCGGCGGAGAGCTGCTCGAGGCTCGTTCGCGCGGCGAGGTCATGAAGCACCGCAGTGCCCGCGGCTGTCAGGACCTCGACCGCAAACCTGTCGCCGACTTCCGTCAGCGCGAGGTCGTGGCCTGGCGCGGCCGCGGGGCCGCAGCCCATCGAATGGCAGAAGCAGGTGGCCGCGGCCCGGCGGCAGTTGACGGCCACAAGGAAGAGCCGTTCGCGCCGCGCCTTGTACCGCACATCGATCGACTCGCCCCCCATGAAGATCCGATCCTGGATCGCGAGGGCCGCCAGGTCGCAGCCGCGGACACCGATCACGGCCAGCGGCGCTGGATCGTAAGCGGGCGTCGTCTGCTGCCAGCCATCCCCGTCGCGATTCCAGGTTTCAAACATCTCGCGCGCGGGAAACAAAAAGTTCTTCAGCGAGTGTGGGCCGACGACGTGGTCGAACGTGCCCGCCGCCTGATCGCACTCGAGCCGGTAGACGCCGCCATCCTGCTCGTCGATCCAGCCGGTGGGCAGGGCTGCCGCCGAATCAAGATCGCGGTAGACGATCGCCCCGTCGGCCACCTGCGGGCCGATCACTCGGTGGCCGCTGGCCGCGAGCACGTCGAGGAGGTGCTGAAGCGCCGGCCGCGCGAGCCAGAGCCACTGTTCGTCGGACGACATCGCGCGAATCCTCCGGGAACTGATGATGTAAATGTACCGCGGGGGGATGCCCGAGGCGCAGGCCGAATCCGCAATTCGCAAGGGGTGTCCGGCGGGGGGCCTTGCGGTGGGGTGGCGAATGGCGGGGCGATTCCCCCGCCTGCTGCAACGCCGCCGTGCCGACACTACACTGGCTCGCCTCGGGCGGAGGGTGAGGCATCGGTAACAGGTGTCAATCCATGGGACAGTATCCGGCGGGCAAACTGTTTCGTGCGGCAATCGTCGGGCTGCTTGCTGGACTCTGCGCAAACGCGCGGCCGATACAGGCCGGCGAGCATCGACCGCGGTGCATCGTCGTCGATCTCTATCTGCGCGGCGGCGACGCAGAGGAGCGCAAGGCGGCCGACGCCCTGGCCGACTTTGCCGCGAAACGCCCTGGGATCGTCATCCACGAGCATGTTGTCGACGACGGCGGCCCGGGGGCCGCGAGGCTCGCGGCGTTGGCCGAGCGCCTGAAATTCGACGCCGCCTCGACGCCGGTCGTGCATGCATGCAACGCGATCGTGAAGGACGTGAAGGATGGCGAGACACTCGTGAAGCGGTTTCGCCACGTCTCCGCGATCACGGTCTTCACCCGGCCGGGCTGCCCGCGGTGCGCCGCGGCGAAGGAGTGGATGCCAGGGGCGGCCGCGCGGCATCCGGGGTTCGACGTCGCGTATGTCGATCTCGTACAGGACGCCGGGGGCCGCGCGGTGCTCGCCGAGATCGTGAAGCGGCACGGCGTGGGCGGGGCGAGCGTGCCGGTGATCCATGCCTGCAATTCCGTGGTGGTGGGGTTCGATCGGGCGGAGACGACCGGCGCGCGAATTGAAAAACTCCTGGGCAAGTGGACGGCCGACTGCCCCGGATCGGTGGGAAAGGCGATCGAGGGCGACACGGGCGAGGGGGACGTGCTCGTGGAGCCGAGCACGATCGACGTGCCGATGCTCCGCTGGCTCGACGGCACGCTCGATCCCTCGAAGATGGGCATGCCGCTCTTCACGATCGCCGTCGGCCTCGTGGACGGCTTCAATCCCTGCGCGATGTGGGTCTTGCTGTTGTTGCTTTCGATTCTCGTGAACCTGAACGACCGCTGGAAGATCCTCGCGATCGCCGGCACGTTCGTCTTCGTGAGCGGCGCGGCCTACTTCGCATTCATGGCCGCGTGGCTCAATGTGTTTGAATGGATCGGCTACCTGCGGCCGGTGCAGGTCGCCCTCGGGCTCGTGGCGATCACGATCGGCACGATCCACGTGAAAGACTTCTTCGCCTTCAAGCAGGGGCCCTCGCTCTCGATCCCCGACGCCGCCAAGCCCGGCATCTACGACCGGATCCGCCGGATCGTCAACGCCGAAAACCTGCCGGCCGCGATCGCCGGCGCCTTCGTGCTGGCCGTGCTCGTCAACGGGGTCGAGCTGCTCTGCACCGCGGGCCTGCCCGCGCTCTACACGAGCATCCTTTCGCAGCAGGGCTATGGCATGGCCGGCCGCTACGGCTATCTCCTGCTCTACATCCTCGCCTACATGTTCGATGACGCCATCATGGTCACCGGCGT
>JBKDMX010000036.1:0-4328 GCA_046343855.1 Planctomycetia bacterium | reverse complement strand
TTCTTGTCGAGGGCCTCCTTCGGCGGCCGGTCGGGGATGAGGCAGTCGCAGCCGGAGCCGATCAGGTCGTGACGGCCGGATTGCTCGAGCGCCCGCCGCACCTCGAAGTAGTTTTCCGGCTTGAAGAACTGGAGCAGGGCCCGCTGCATCCGCCGGTCCTTCAGCCCCTTCGTCACCTTCACCGGCTGCTTCGTCATCGGGTCGAGCCCCGTGTAATACATGCAGGCGGCGATGTCGAACGGGCTGGGGATGAAGTCCTGCACCTGATCGGGCTTGTAGCTATTCCGCTTCAGGAAGAGGGCGAGGTCGATCATCTCCTCCACGCCGCTGCCCGGGTGGCTCGCGATGAAGTAGGGCACGGTGTATTGCTTCTTCCCAACGCGGCGGCTGGCCGACTTGAAGGCCTTGTCGAACTCGACGTAGTCGTCGGCCGACGGCTTCTTCATGAGGTCGAGCACCTCCGGGTCGGTGTGCTCCGGGGCCACCTTCAAGTGTCCGCCCACGTGGTGGGCGGCGAGCTCCTCGAGATACTCGGGATCGCGGCGGGCCAGATCCATCCGCACGCCGCTGGCCACGAGCACCCGCTTCACGCCCTCGACGGTGCGGGCCTCGCGCATGAGGCTCTTGAGCGGGCCGTGGTCGGTGCCAAGGAGCTTGCAGACGGTGGGATGCACGCAGGAGAGCCGGCGGCACTTCGCCTCGACCTCCGGCCGTGTGCACCTCATCTGATACATGTTGGCGGTGGGGCCGCCGATGTCCGACACCGTGCCCTTGAAGCCCGGCTGGCTGGCGAGCAGCTTGATCTCGGTGATGATCGAGTCTTGGCTGCGGCTCTGGATGATCCGCCCCTCGTGGGCCGTGATCGAGCAGAACGTGCAGCCGCCAAAGCAGCCGCGCATGATCTGCACGCTCGTCTCCACCACCTCGAAGGCGGGGATTTTCGCAACTCCGTAGGCCGGATGCGGCCGTCGCGTGAAGGGCAGGGCGTAGACCTGGTCCATTTCGTCCTGCTCGAGGGGCAGGGCGGGCGGGTTCACGACGACGCTCTCCCGGCCATGGCGTTGCACGAGCCGGCGGGCGTTGTGGGGATTCGTCTCGAGGTGCGAGATCCGCGTCATCTCGCAGAAGGCGAGCTTGCCTTTCGCAACAGAATCGTAATCGGGCAGCTCGATGGTGTCGGCCGCACCGCCGCCCGGGCCGGTCGGGGGCGGCTCGCTGGCGCCGAGCCGGTAGGCGATGCCGCGGAGATCGCGAAGCTCCTTCACCGTTTTGCCAGCGGCCAGTCCGCGGGCCACGTCCAGGATCGTCCGCTCGCCCATCCCGAACACGACGAGGTCGGCCTTCGAGTCGAGGATGATCGAGCGCCGAACCGTGTCGCTCCAGTAGTCGTAATGCGCGATCCGCCGCAGGCTCGCCTCCACGCCCCCCGCCACGACGGGCACTCCCGGAAACGCCTCGCGCGACCGCTGGCAGTAGGCGAGCGTGGCCCGGTCGGGCCGCCGACCGATCTCGCCGTTGGGCGAGTAGGCGTCGTCGTTGCGGACCTTCCGATTCGCCGTGTAGTGGTTGATCATCGAGTCCATGTTGCCGGCCGACACGCCGAAGAAGAGCCGCGGCCGGCCAAACTGCCGCCAGGGCTCGCACGACTGCCAGTCGGGCTGCGCGAGCATGGCCACGCGGAAGCCGGCCGCCTCTAGGAGCCGCGCGAGCAGGCCGTTGGCGAAGCTCGGGTGATCGACGTAGGCATCGCCGCTCACGAACACAACGTCGACGGCGTCCCAGCCGCGCGCGAGCATCTCCTCTCGCGTGGTTGGCAGCGGGGGCCTCGGGGCACGGTCAAGGACGAGCGGAAGCGGCATGACCTGCAATTCTACCCGCGAAAAAACGCGTTCGGAGTCCTGCCGTCGCATTCCGAAGTGGTATAGTCATTTCTTCCCGCCCGGAACCGTTGTGCATGTCGTGGATCACGCAGTTTGCAGGCCGTCTCTCGCTCGCCGCCGTGGCTCTGGCCGGGACGGTTGCAGCGGTTGCGGAGGAGACGACGGCCACGCCGCCACCGGCCGCCCCGGCCGATGTGCCCGCCAAGCCCGCGGCCACGCCCGATGAGATCCGGGAGTGGATCGGCCAACTCGGCTCAGAGCAATTCGCTCAGCGTGAGGCGGCCAGCCGCAGCCTTGCCGCCGCCGGCCTGCCCGCGATCGAGCCGCTCGGCGCGGCGATCCGGGGGGAGGATTTCGAGGTCGCCAGTCGCGCGATGGAAATCCTGCGAGGGTTTCTCGAAGCGGAGGACGAGCCGCTCGCCGCCGCTGCGGAAAAGCTCGCCGAGTCGATCGCCGAGGGGCCCGAGGGCCCCGTCTCGAGCCTCGCGATCGCGATACTCGATTTTCACCAACTCGGCATGGTGGAGGCGGCTCGCGAGAAGCTCGAGTCGCTCGGCGCCATCGTGACCGAAGGCTTCGTGCCCAGCGGCAGCCGTGGCATGATCGTCGTGCTCAATTCGTCGTGGCGGGGCACGGCCGACGACCTGCGGCTCCTCACGCGGCTGCGCGGCGTCGTGCAGGTGGGGCTCCGTGGCATGCGGATCGACGAGAAAGCGATCGGCATCCTGGGCCGGCTGCGGGGGGTCGAGTCGCTGCAGTTCTATGGCACGGGCGTCACCGAGGACGCGCTGGCCCAGCTCGCCGCCAAGCTCCCCGATGCCGAGATCGACTTCCGCATGGGGGGCAAGCTCGGCGTGGGCGGGCAGCCGAACATCGGCCCCTGCCAGATCACGCAGGTGCAGGAGGGCTCGGCAGCCGCGAAGGCCGGCCTCCAGATCGGAGACATCGTCCTGAAGATCGACGGCGATCCGGTGCCCAACTTCGAATCCCTCACGGAAAAGATGGGCAAGCGGGGCCCCGGCGAAAAGGTCGAGCTCGAGGTCGAACGAGGGTTTCCCGGCGAGAAGCCGGAGCGATTCACCCGGATCGTGGAACTGGATGGATGGGAGTGATGGTGCGGCATGCATGAAGCAGGCAAAGAGATCGTCGACGTTCGCTGGCACGACCACGCGGTGACGCGGGCCGACCGCGAGCGAGCCGCGGGCCACAAGGGCTGCGTGCTCTGGTTCACCGGCCTCTCCGGCTGCGGAAAGAGCACGCTTGCCAATGCCGTCGATCACCGGCTGAATGCCCGAGGCATCCGCAGCTTCGTGCTCGATGGCGACAATGTGCGGCTTGGGCTCAATGCCGCCCCGACGCTGCTCGAAAAGCGGCATGGGGCGGAGTTTGCCCAGCGGTTTGGCCTCGGCTTTTCGGCGCAGGACCGCGAGGAAAACATCCGGCGGATCGGCGCGGTGGCGGAGCTCTTCGCCCAAGCCGGCATCGTCGCGCTGACGGCCTTCATCAGCCCCTACCGCCGCGACCGCGACGCCGTGCGGGCCATGCTCCAGGGGGGCGATTTCGTGGAGATCCACGTCAAGGCTCCGCTCGAAGTCTGCGAGGGCCGCGACCCGAAGGGGCTCTACAAGAAGGCCCGCGCCGGCGAGATCAAGGGCTTCACGGGGATCGACGATCCCTACGAGGAGCCGCTTGCGCCGGAGATCGTCGTGGACTCGGCCGCCCGCACGCCCGACCAGCTCGCCGACGAGGTGATCGGCTGGCTGGAACGGGCCGGCAAAATCCCACCCCGGTAGGATAGGCTTCAGCCTGTCACCGAGCAGGCTTCAAGCTGTCATGGTTTTGACAGGCTGAAGCCCGTCCTACTTCGAGGCGGACGGCCCGACGAGTTCGACGATGTTGCCGTCGGGGTCACGGACGCACGTCAGGAAGAGGCCGCCGGGGGCAGTCGTCTCGGGGATCGCGACGGGCGACTGCTTGAGCGGCTTCACGCCAATCTTCTCGAGCCTCGCGAGCGCTGTCTTCTGATCGGCCACGATGATCGTGAGGTAGCGGAAACCGGTGTGGGAGTGGATGAACTCGTTGTCGCCCGTGCGCGGTGACGTGCCGGGCACCTGCATCAGTTTGAGCTTGGTGGCCGTGTCGCCCTCCCCGAGCACGAGCACGCGGACCTTGAGCGGCTTCGAGTCGGTGAGGCCGGCGCCCGAGGCCACGTCGGCCGACACCTCGAAGCCCTTCGTCTCCTTGAACCCGATCCCGTCGGTGTAGAACCGAACCGACTTCTCGAGATCGGTCACCACCGTGCCGATGTCGATCGTCGTGCGCAAAAAAGCCGGCTCGGCGGCCGAACAGGGGGCGCAGACAAAGGATGCGAGCAGCAAAACCGGCACCAAGCGCATCAATAAGCGCATCGGAGTCCTTCCGGAAGGTTAGTCGAGGAAGCCCGAGAGC
>JBKDMX010000035.1:0-9209 GCA_046343855.1 Planctomycetia bacterium | reverse complement strand
GCCCGCGCCGGCGAACGCAGTCCAGCAGCCGGCCAACACTGCCCAGCAGCAGCAGCCCGCATCTCGGCAGCCGGCGAACGCAGCCCGCGAATCCTTGCCCACTCGCCAGCCCCCCTCGGCCGTGACCGGTGGCGTGCGGGCGGGCGCCCCGGCCGCGCGACCCGGCTACGGAGCCTTGGGACCAAAGCCCGATCTCAACGCCGGCCGTCAGCCGACGCCGCCCGTCGGCGGCATGCCGCAGCGCGGCATGCCGGGAAGAACCGCACCGCCCACCGCCGGGCCAACCGGCAGGCCGTCGATCGGCAGGGCCCCCACCGCCCGGCCCATCCCGCCGCCCCGAATTACGGCGGAAGACATCGGGCAGTAGTGCTCGTCGATTGATTGAGATCGTCCTCTCTGGGCGCTTAGAATCTCCGGCTGTTTCGTCAGACGCCTTACGTTCTGCGCCGCGGAGGATACATGCTCGCCCGGGTTTGCCTGGTTCGTCGTCTTGCTCTCCTTGGCCTCGCATGCGCCGCGCTCGTTGCGGCGGCACCGCGCCCGGCCTCCGCCGAGCAGGCCGCGCCGCTTGTCTCTGCGACCGATGCGCGGCGGGTCTTCGTGTCGGGCGTGCCCGACCGCTTCGATCGCGTGCGCGAGGCCGTCGAGAAGGCGAAGAAGCAGAGCGGCCGTGACTACCGCGTGATCATCGTCGGCGATGGCGGCACCCGGCAGAGCGCGAAGGCCATGCTCGAGGCGGTGATCGACCGCTGGGGCCGCGAGGGCGCCACGGCCGACGGCACGACGATCGGCTTCGATCCCTCGCGCGACGTCACCATCGTGCTCGACATGAAGGGCCGCACGATCGCGATGCGGGCGCCCTGGGGCCTCGAGGTGTCGAGCGGCCTCGACCCCGCCACGATCGAAGAGGAGCTGATCAAGAAGGTCTTCGTGCCGAAGGCGAAGGACGAGCAGTATGACCATGGGCTCTCCGATCTCGTGGGCGCAACCGAGACCTGGGTGAAGAACCGGGCTGACCGCGACAAGGCCCGCGCCGAAGCGGCCCGCGTCTTCCGCACCCGCACACTGCCCCTCGGGCTCCTCGCCGCCGGCACGCTCGGCGGCCTGACGGCCTTCTTCCTCCAGCGCTCGCGGCACGACCGCCGCATGGCCGAGGCCCGCAAGAAGCTCGACGCCTTCAAGGGGGAGGTCGTCGCGCTTTCCGACCTGCTCGACGGCCAGCAGGAACGGCATCGCCTCCTGCCCCACACCGATCCCGACTTCAAGACGCCGATGCAGGGCGCCACCCGCGCCACCTACGACAACGTGCAGACCTCGATCCGCCGCTACCGCGAGCGGTGGCTGTCGCTGATGGATGTCTGGGAGAGGGCGGAAGACCGGCTCAACTCCGAATGGTTTCTCGGCACGGCCGAGGCCGAAGACGCAATCAAGCTGCTCGACTCCGCCGAGGCACGGCCGCCGCTGGCCGACGTGGCCGGCGAATGCCGCGCGCCGCTCGACGTGCTCGAGCAGTCGCACGAGACGGCCCGCAAACTCGCCGACGATCTCGATGCCACGCTCGGCACCGCGGCCTCGCGGCTCGAGAAACTCTCCGCCCGCGGCCGCTCAGGCGCGGCCTTCCAGGCCGACATCGCGGAGGTCACGCGGAATCTCGCGCTCGCGCGGCACACGCTCGAGGCCGATCCGGTCGAGGCGCGGGGCCGACTCGAAGAGGCCACGGCGATGCTTGGCCGCACGCTCGGCCAGATCGATGCCTTCGAAGCGGCCGACGATCGCCGCACCACAGTCGGCCACTCGGCCGACGAGGCCGAGAAGAAGATCCAGGCGAAGCGGGCCGACGGCTGGCTGCTCAATGAGCCCGGCGCCGATCCACAGACGCTCGTCGACGAGGCCCGCCAGCACGTTGCGATGGCCGCGCAACTGCTCGATGCCGGCGAGCTCGACGGGGCCGTGAAGCACATCGAGCAGGCGGAGCGGGATGTCGCCGAGGCGCTCGCCATGCTCGAGAGCATCGTCGCGGCCAAGGCCCGCATCGACGAGCTGCTCCCCGGGGCCATCGCCCGGCTCGAGGCGCTGGCCTCCCGCCGCGGCCAGACCGTGCACGCGCTCGAACAGATGGCCGATTCCTACGCGGAGAGCTCGTGGTCGGATCTCGCCGACAACGTCGCCAAGGCCGACGAAGGCATGGTGCGGATCAAGACGATGCTCGCCGAGTCGCAGGCGGCCGCGGAGCCCGCGCGGCAGCACTACTTCCGGGCGCTCGCGCTTCTGGAAGAGGCGGTGCGGCAGGAGGAATGGGTGGAGGGCTGCCAGACGGCCGTCACCGACCGGCGGGCCGAACTCGACGGCCTGCGATCGTCGCTGCCGCAGCGGTGCGACACCGTCGCGCGACGCGTGGGCGAGCTCGAGCAACGGCTTGAGCGGCAGCGGACCGACCGCGTGCGGGCCAACGAGCATGCCCGCGAGGCCGGCCGGCTCGTGCAGATCGCCGATCGCGGCATCCGGATGCAGCGGCCCGACCTCTTGCAATCGGGCCGCGTGCTCGACGCGGCCGACACGGCCGCCGTGCGGGCCGAGGAGTTGGCCACCGAAGACGACCGGCTCGCCCGACAGGCATTTTCGGAGATCGAGGAGACCGATGGCGTGATCCGCCGCGCCGCGGCCTGGTATGCGGAGGGCGTGTCGGCCGACGTGCGCGGGGCGATCTCCGCGCTCGAGCAATCGAAGTCGCTGCTCACGCGGCAGCGCTATGAAGACTCGATCAAGGCCTCGTCGGAGGCGGCCCGGCTCGCCCGCGAATCGTATGCGGCCGCCACGGCCGAGGCCGAACGGCGGCGCCGGGTGCGCCAGCAGGAGATCCAGCGGCGGCAGATGGAGGATGCGTTTGTGCGGATGTCGCGCGGCGCGGGCCCGTGGGTGATCTCGCTACCGGGCGGCACGTTCCGCGGGCCCGATCCCTGGCGCTCGATCATGGGTGGCGGCGGCTCGTTTGGCGGCGGGAGCGGCTCCGCCGGCGGCGGCTGGTCGCGCGACATCGCCGAAGGGCGCTGGTAGGAGAGCATCCAGTCCGTTTTTGCTTGACGAGCTCCGCCCTCAGGACGACAGGCCTCCGTGCCTGTCTCCTACCGCACCTTCACCGGCTCGATCCCGAGCGAGCCGATCCGCTCGGGCCGCGTCTGGCTCCCGGGCTGTTCGGTGACGACCGGCGGGGCGATCGCGCGGCGGCGCGCCTGCAGCCGCTCGAGCCCCTCGACCCTCGCGAGCACGTCGGGCGGCATGAAGCTCCGCTGCTCGGGAGTCGCGATCCGGTTGTTGAAGACGATCCTGCCACGAGCATCCTTCACCACGAGAATCGCATCGGTTCCAGCAGACAGCTTGATCGAGTAGTCGGCATCCTTCTGCAGGAGTGAGCCGTCTTCCAGCTGCACCACGGTGCTCGTCAGCATGGTCCGCTCCGGCTTGCCGCCAGCCGACGCCTGCGTGGCGATCGCCGTCGGGGCCCTTGCGGCTGCCTTCTTGGGCAGCATCGCCACCACCGAGGCGGCGGGCTTGAGCACCGCCGATTGTGCAGTCGCCGACACAACCGTCGATCCTGCGGTCTCCATCGGCTCGGACTTCGCTCCTGACACGGACGACTTCGCCATGGTGGCGGCCACGCGCGGCCGCACGTTCACCTCGATCGGCTTGCCGCCCCGGAGCAATCGGCAGGTGAGCGGCTCATCGTTGCCCCACTCCTCGAGCAGCGTCGTCAGCTGCTCCGGCAACACGAGCAGCTGGCCGTCGAGCGCGACGAGCACGTCGTGCTGTCTGAGCCCGGCCCGCTCGGCCGCCGATCCGGCCGCGACTTCCTCCACGATCAATCCCGCGCCGTGCTTGAGTTCGAGCTGCTCGCGGAGGACGGCCGGCGCCCGCGCCGTGACGAGGCCGGCCCACGGCGCTGCCGATTGGGCAGCAATCTCCGCGACGGGCTGGATATGCGAACGCGGACCGCGCTCCTGCTTGGAGGGCTTGTCGCCCGCAGCGATCGCCGTGGCACCAAGGCAGGCGAGGCCGATCCCCATGATGAATCGAGTGCGCATCTGGATATCCAAATGAAGTGTGGCAATCCTGTTTGGCACGGCGACAACCTGAGTACGACAGGCGGAGACGCCTGTCCTACGCGAGCGACAGCACGTATCCGGGTTTGTGACGGGAAGCGCGGCATGCCGCCAGAGGAACTTGTCTCCGTGCCGCGGGTCGGCGAGGCCACTGGATGGCTGGGCAATCCGGGCAAAACGCGCAACGCGCGAAACGGCGGCAGGCTGCCAAGCCTGCGGCGGGAAACCGCATCGACGGCAGGCACCGCCCGAGCCTTTCGATTGTGACGGTTTCCCGGGCCGATGAACCCGTTCGGTGGGTTCTCGTTTCATGTTTTGGGGGAGTTGTCATGGCGACTTGGAAGACTTCGCGAACGGCTTTGGCTCTCGGACTGGCGATCGGCCTCTCGGCGGCCGCCGTCGCGGCTGATTCATCCCCGAAGACAGACACCGCGAAGACGGCCACCCCGAAAACCGCCACCCCGAAGCCCCCGGCCCCGAAGAAGCCGGTGCTCATTCCGGGCACGGGCTCCGTCGCCAAGGGCGCCACCGACAACTTCGAGGACGAGAAGTGGTCGTGGAACTACAACCACCCCAAGAGCTCCGAGGAGCAGGACAAGCGGATCCGCGGCCCGATGGGCCGTAGCGTGAACAAGCTCTGGTTCGAGGGCCCCAAGCGCGGCACGCCCGACGTGGTGAAGCGGATCGCGCTGCCGAGCCCCGGCCTCGAGGGCAGCACCCACGGCATGCTGATCGCCTCGCTCCGCACCGGCATCCCCGGCAAGGTGACCTACCAGATGCAGCAGGACGACCTGATCTTCGCGGGGAGCCGCGCGATCGGCCGCGGCATCTCCGTCGCCGACAGCCCGAGCATCGTGACGCGGGTCTACCTGCCGCCGTTCTCGCAGTGGGAACGCCGGAGCGGCCCATCGTTCGGCTTCCGCGCCGGCTGCTACACCCACGCGATCATCACCGGCGAAGACCATCCCGACCGCGGTCGCTGGGGCCTCGAGGAATACTGGCCCGGCATGTTCATCTGCTTCGAGCCGGCGAACGCCAAGAAGAAGACCGAAGACTCCGCCTACCTCCGCGTCCGCGGCGGCCGCAACGGCGGCGAGATCCGCGGCCCGCAGATGACCGAGCTCGGCTGGTGGACGCTCGGCCTCTCCTTCTCGCCGGATGGCATGGTGCACTACTTCGCGAGCCCCGGCGTGGACGACCTCACGATGGACGACCACATCACGTCGCAATATCCCTACGGCTACCGCACCGAGACGCTCAAGACCTTCTTCTACAACGTCTGCACGAAGGACGACGGCAAGACGTGGAGCACGCCCTGGGTGGTGGACGACCCGAAGATCTACTTCGTGAAGCGTCCGCAGGTCGCAACGACGAAGCAGACCCGAAAGTAGGACAGGCTTCAGCCTGTCACGTACGACAGGCCTCTGTGCCTGTCACGCCCGGCCGCGGTTCGTGCAGACAGGCACGGAGGCCTGTCCTACGCGCCGCCACCAGCCGGCGAGCAGGCTGCCGATCACCGAGTGGACCACGCTCGAGATCGCGCAGGGCACGGCCGTGAGCGGCTCGGTGGGGAAATGCTTCTGCGCGAGCACGACCCCGAGGCCTGAGTTCTGCATGCCCACCTCGATCGAGATCGTCCGCGCCACGATCCGGTCATAGCCCACAAGCCGCGCGAAGCAATACCCCACGCCGAAGCCGATCGCGTGGAGGAGCGCGACCGCCAGCAGGAGCGTGGGGCCGCTCCCGAGCACGGCGGCAGCGTTTTGCCCGATGACACTCGCGCAGACCAGCGCGATCGTGACCACGCTCACGAGCGGCGCGACGGGCATCACCGCCCGCACGACCCGCGGCAGAAATCGGTTGATCGCCACGCCCGTCGCCACGGGGAGCACCACCACCTGCAGCGTCGACAGAAAGAGCCCCCAGGCATCGACCTCGACCAGCCGCCCGGCGAGGAGCTTCGTGAGCAGGGGCGTCAGCACCACGGCGCCGAGCGTCGTGCAGGTGGTCATCAACACAGACAGCGCCACATCGGCCCGCGCAATGTATGCCACCACGTTCGACGCCGTGCCCCCCGGGCAGCAGGCCACGAGCATCAGTCCCACCGCAAAGGGCGTGTCGAGGCCAAGCACAGTGGCCACGAGCCAGCCTGCGACGGGCATGATGAGAAACTGCGCGAGGAAGCCGGCCGCCACCGTCGCCGGCCGCGTCGCCACCCGGGCGAAGTCGTCGACCGAGAGCGTGATCCCCATGCCGAGCATGATCACAGCCAGGCCGACGACGATCGCCTCGCCGCGAAACCAGGTGAAGAGCCGCGGCTCTACCAGCGCCAGGCCGCAGGCCACGAGCACCCAGACCGGAAACGCGTTGGCCAGCCGCTCGAGCATGCCGCTACGGTGCCGGCGCGGCGAGCCGCGCCGTGCGGACAAACCCGCAGGCCGGAGGCATCAGGTGGACGAGCGCGTCGCCCTCGCAGCGAACCACGACCTCGTCGGAGCCAACCCGCTCGACCGCGAGCGTGCAGAGGGCTGATTCATCGGCCCCTCGGCCCTCGAGCCTGACGACCCAGCGGTCGCCCTCCCGGGTCCAGAAGCCCTCCGCGAAGCGGCCGTCGGACGTGAAGAGCCACGACCGCACCTGCCCGCGCTCCGGATCCCAGCCGATGATCTCCGTGATCTCGCGGCTCTTGCCCGCCTCGGGGGAAAGGAGACCCGGAATCGAGCCATCGCCTGCGACGGTGCGTCCAGCGGCGGGGGCGTCGAACGTGACGGCGTGGGTGCGGACGAGAAACGCCTTGCCGGCGCTCCAGAAGCACTGCGTGCCGGCGGTCACTCCCTCGCCGATGTCTTCCCAAGAGCCCACGAGCCAGTCGAGCTCATCGAGGCCATGCCGCGGCCGCACGACCGTGGGCGCCGCCGTCTCGCGCACGCTCTCGATCATCCAGCGGCCGTCGTGCTTCACCACGACGGCGGAAAAGCGGCTGCCCGCCTCGCGGCCCTGCTGCGGGGCCCCGTCGTCGGAAAACGAGATCCGCGTCACGCCATCGACCACGGCGACCTCGTCGCGGAGCGGACGGATTGACTCAATGTCGATGTCGATCGCCGCGCTGGCGTCTTCGGCGAAGAGCGTCGAGAACACCTCTTCGACCGCCGCGCGGCCGCGGGTGGTCTCGCCGGAATCGAGGTCCACGTTTTCGCCGCTCTCGCTCCAGTGTGCCGCGAGCGCCGCCGCATCGTGTTGATTGAAGGCCCGCAGGTAGTCGCGCATCATCGCGGCCACTTCCGCGACTGCCGGGGAATCGGCGCGGGCATCGAGCCGGCGGGGCGATTCCACAGCGGGCATTTCGAGCGGCGCGGCATCGGTCGCGGGCCGCGCGGGCTTGCGCAGGGCCAGCGTCGCCTGCTCGTTCACAAGCGGTTGCATCGTCACCGGTTCGAGCGACGGCACGGCGCCGATGACGTCCGGAAGACGGAAGGGCTTCGCCCGCGTGATCACGTCGGGACTCGGCCGGATCGTCCGCGCCTGCGGATCGGAGGCCTGGGGATTGGCGGAGGCCGTGGCCCGGGCCGGCATGTCGAGGCGGCCCTGCTCGACGCGACCGCTGCTGCAACCGTTCGCCGTCAGCACCGCCACGATCGCCGCGGCGCACACCATCCGACCGAGACCTGTCGTCGTCACGAGAAACCCTCCGTGTTCGTGTCGAAAGACCAAGGGCGCGGTGGACGCCGGCGCCGGAGGGCCACAATCTAGCGTTTTCCGGGGGCTGCGGACAGCCAGCGGGTTACTTCGCGGCGGCCGTCACCCCGGGGAAGTCGTCGGTGCGGAAGGGGGTGAGCGGCAGGCCCGCCGCCGAATACATGTTGCAGACGGGGTTGTCGGCCCAGGCATAGCGAACGGCCACGGGCTCGGCCACCACCTCGCTCGAGACCTCGATCCGGCCGTCGGGCAGGATCACGGCCTTCGCCGGCACGAACTTCTTGTCGGCCCCCGCGATCGTGAAGCCGACCGGCTCCGGCACGTCGAAGGGCCGCCAGTCGGCCGCCTTCGCGCCGACGTTGTCGAACGAGAGCACGATCTTCGAGCCCTGCTTCTCCATCGACGTGTAGAGCGGGCTGCGGCAGGCGATGCCCGGAACCTTGTAGGTCTCGGCGAGCGCCCAGCGGGCCAGCCGCTTGGCGACGTCTTGCTTGTTTTTGGGATGGATATCTTTGCCCTCGCCGATGTCGATGATCACCGCCTCGCCGGTATTCGGCAGGGCCTTCATCGTCATCGTCTGCGCCTCGCGCAGCTCGGCCCAATCGCTCTCGGCAGGCTCGGACTTCTCGGCCTTGAAGTCGGCGAGTTGGACCCAATAGAAGGGGAAATCACCGAGCCCCCATTCCTCCCGCCATGACTTGATCATGAAGGGGAAGAGGTCGCGATATTGATAGGCGCGGCCGGCGTTCGACTCGCCCTGATACCAGATCGCCCCTTTGATCCCGTAGCCGATCGAGGGCGTGAGGACGCCTGCGTGGATGTTGCCGGGCCGCGCGTTGCCCTTCATCTGGTTTGCATCGGGCTTCTCGGCCGATTCCAGTTTCACCCAGCGCTCATGGATCGCCTTGAGCGTGGGATGAGCAACGATCTTCTCCCGCTTCACCCAGGCCTCGGCGGCGCTGCCGCCCCAGGCATTGTTGATCAGGCCCACCGGCACGCCGAGCGTCTGGTGGAGCTGCCGGCCGAAGCAATAGCCGACGGCGGAAAAGTTGCCGACCGTCTCCGGCGAACAGACCGCCCACTTGCCGTTGAAGTTCCACTGCGGCTCCTGCGTGCCCACCTGCGGCACGGAGATCAGCCGGATGTTCGGAAACTTCGCCGCGGCCTTCTCCAGGTCGGGGTCGTTCGACGCATTCACGCTCCACTGCATGTTCGACTGGCCGGCACAGACCCAGACCTCGCCGATGAGCACGTCGGAAAACGTGACCGTGTTTTTGCCCTTCACGGTGAGCGTGTGGGGGCCGCCGTATTCCTGAATCGGATCGAGGAAGACGTGCCAGGTGCCGTCGGCCGCGGCCGTGGTCGAGTGCGTCTGTCCGCCGAGCGTGACGGTGACCTGCTCGCCCGGATCGGCCT
>JBKDMX010000034.1:0-12352 GCA_046343855.1 Planctomycetia bacterium | reverse complement strand
CGGCCGTCCGACACCACGAAATCGACTTCCCGGCCGCGATCCCGCCAGTAGTGCACCAGGCAGGTGCCGGCAGCCTGGGCGTTGACGAGGTGACTTCCGATCGCCGATTCGACGAGCCGGCCCCGAAAATCCGGGTCGGTGTGCATGTCATCCGGCATCGCATCGCTCACCGCAGAAAGCAACGCGGTGTTAAAGACCTGCAGCTTCGGGCTCGAGCCGCGGCGGCGGGCTGGATGGCCGGCGTGTTTCTGCAGCCCCGTAAGCATGCCGGCCTCCGCCAGGAGATCGAGGTAATGGGCGAGGGTGACCGTGTTGCCAGCGTCCTGCAGCTGCCCGAGTATTTTCGTGTAGGAGAGGATCCGGCCCGACGACCGGCAACCCAGTTCGAAGAGCCGCCGCAAAAGCGCCGGCTTGTCCACGCGAGTGAACAGGAGAATGTCGCGGCCGACGGTCGTTTCGACGAGTGCGTCGAGCACGTACCGCCGCCACCGTGGCACGTCGGCGATGAGTCCGGCCGCACCCGGATAGCCGCCGAAGAACAGATAGTCGTCGAGCGTAAAGCCAAACGCGGCCCGCATCTCCGCCAGCGACCAGTGAGGGAGCGGAACTGTTTCGAACCGTCCGGCGAGGCTTTCGGAGAGCCCGCGGCGGATGAAAACCGGCGCCGAACCCAGGAGAACCACGCGAAGGTCGAGGCCGCGACGGCTGTCCTCGTCCCAGTGCCATTTGACGGTCTCCGACCAGCCCGCGATCTTCTGCACCTCGTCGATCACGAGGATGGCACCGTCGGCCTGATCGCGGGCGAGCAGCCGCGCTCGGTCCCATTGGGCGGCCAGCCAGCCGGCATCGCGGAGCGTGGGTTCGTCGGCGGAAACGATCAGGCTCGGTCGCCCCGTGTCGCCCACGACCTGCTCTACGAGCGTGGTCTTGCCGACCTGTCGGGGGCCGGTGACGATCTGCAGAAATCGGCGCGGCTCGCGTAGCCGGGAGGCCAGAATTGATGCCTCCCGCCTGCGAAAAAGGGCCTCTTGCAATTTACTCATGACGCTGAGTATTAATGCGAGTCCGAGTTTGAAAGGCAACCGAAACGTCGCTGACAAGCCCGTTGCGCAAGCAAGGGAATCCGCAGATTTGGTGGCTGGACCCGTTACCCGTTCGTCAGCCGAGCGGCCTGACGGACGGACCGGCCGCGGCTCGGGTCGTGAAGATGGCAGGGGCGATGCCGGTCGCCCGCTGGTATCCCGCTCGGAGCGAGGCGATCGCGTCAGTCGCCTGCGCATGCTCCGCGAGCGCCACGACGCAGCCGCCGAACCCGCCGCCGGTCATACGGCAGCCCACGATGCCCGGCAATCCCGCCGCGATCCGGACGATCGTGTCGAGTTCCGGGCAGGAGACCTCGTAGTCGGTCGCGAGTGACGTGTGGCTCTCCAGCATGAGCCTCCCCGCAGCGCGCCACTCACCGCGAGCGAGCGCATCGACGAACGCCAACACCCGCTCGTTCTCCGCGATCACATGCCTGGCCCGCCGTGTGCAGACATCCGGCAGCGACGCAGCGGCCGCGTCGAGCTGCTCCCTGCTTGCGTCGCGAAGCGCGGGCACGCCAAGTCCGGCCGCGGCCGACGCACACTCGCGCCTGCGCACCGCATACTCGCCATCGGCGAGGCTGTGCTTGACGCCGCTGTCGATCACGATCACCGCCAGAGTCTCAGGAAGCGGGATGTGCCGCACCTCGCGGCTCCGGCAGTCGAGCAGCATCGCGTGCCCGGCGCGGCCGTGAGCGACCGCGAATTGATCCATGATTCCGCAGGGCACGCCCGCAAACGCGTGCTCGGCCTGCTGGCAGAGCAGGGCTTTGTCGCTGGTGTGCAGCGAGCGGCTGCAGAGCGTCTCGACGGCGGTTGCGACCGCCATTTCCAACGCGGCCGAACTGCTCAGTCCGCCTCCGGCGGGCAGGTCGGTGGTGATCGCGGCGTCGAATCCCGGGATCGCGAAGCCCAAAACTTGATAGCCAGCAATGACGCCGGCCGGATAATCGGCCCAGCCGCGGCCGGCCGGCGCGAGCGGGGAAGCGAGATCGAACTCAGCCCGTGCGACGACGCCCGCACGCTCGCTCGTGATCACGGCAGTGCGGTCGGGGCGCCGTGTGACGCGGATGCGGATCACGCGGTCGATGGCCATCGGCAGCACGAAGCCGTCGTTGTAATCGGTGTGTTCACCGATCAGATTGACGCGGCCGGGGGCCGTGACCTCGAACGAATCGAATGGATGGTTTCGCATGATCGGTCAGGCGTGACGGTCTGCCGGAGTCGAAACATGACCGCTTGGCCGCGCGGCAGCCTACCGCGCCGCCGCGGCAGCCACTTGCAGGCGCGCCCAAATAAAAGGTGCCAGCCACCAAATCTGGGCAATTTGGAGATTACCCAGATTTGGTGGCTGGCACCGTTAACGTTCATTAAGTTTGATCGATCACCAACGGGATGCCGGTGAGCCGCAGATGCCGATCGGTGGACCAGCAACTCCTGGTCTTCCGGACGCTCATGAGGTGGAGCCCCACGGCATCGGCCAGGGTCAGATCCTGATCCGAAAAACGGCGCATCAGCCTCGTGGCCGCCGCGATTTCCTTCGCTGTCACCGCCAGGATCACGAGCGGCGCAAGCATCTCCACCATTGCCAGGAAGCCGAGCGCCCGGGTCCTGTCGAATCGTCTCAGAAACCAGCCGTGCCCCTCGGCAACGACCAGTGACGTGGTCACCAGCCGCGGCGGAGCTGCGAAGAGCCTCGCGAAGAGGGCGTGGTGCGTATCCGAGCCATCCGTGAAGGCGATGAACGCCGAGGTGTCGACGTAGGCTTCAGGACTTGTTGCCATAGACGATCTCGTCGATCCTCTGACTCGACCGCGGGTCGCCCGACTCCACCATTCCGGCGTAGCGCATCCACGGCGGCCGCCCGGCCGCGGGCAGCACACGACGAAGCGAACGCCGCAGGAGTTCAGCCAGCGAAATCCCCAGCCGCGCCGCCTCCTCCTTGGCCGCGGCGTACTCCTCCTCGCGCAGACTGACTTGAGTGCGAATCATGATTACACAATACGTAACTTTGTTATCACTCGCAAGATCGCGCGGAAAAGGTGCCAGCCACCAAATCTGGGTAATCCATAACGAAAGGTTTCCCGACTGGCACGATTGTAGGACTTCATGGCCCAAAAAGCCCCCGGCGGCAGCCGGTAGGGTGACGCGAGGCGATTACGAGCGACGTGTTCGATCAAACGCCCACGTGGGGATGGGGAGCGTCACCCCGCTCGCTTCCGCGAGGGGCTTCTGAAGCGGAGGGACCACGCCGCGGCGGCGATGCCGATGTCGACGAGCGATTTGTCGAACTCCTCACGGGTGGCCGGGATCGCATTCCAGAGACCGATCACGCTCGGCACGAAGAGCCCGGCATCGCGAATACGCTTGCCGAGGTCAGCCCGTTTTACCCATTCGGGAGCACGTTCGACCCGATCCTCGCGAATCTGATGGAGGAGGGCCTAGGGGCCTACAACTGGGGCTTCGTCGCCGGCAAAACCCAGACGAACTACCCGTGGGACTCCTGGCAGAAAAAGTATGGCGCAGAGCGCTCTGACTACTGGATCATCTCGAAATCAGCCAGCTCCCAGGAGCGGTCAAAGTAGCCCAGGGTCGGGCCATGGAGGCGGAAGGAACTGAACCAGCCTTTGCTGGGGAGCGTCTTGATCCAGTTGCTCTCAGGCACGCCGGCGGAAGCCACAGGGCCAAACGTGAGGTCCACGGAGCCGTCGGCGTTGGTGACGATGGCGTCACGCGACGAACGAGCCGGCGGAACGCCCGTGTTCACGAAGCAGCGGGTCTCGTTGTCGTATGCGTTGACAGACCAGAACTGCGCCACGGACACGCCGACTGCTTCGTAGAACCAGCTCGAGCGCTCGTCCAGCTGTGTGTGGTGCGGAGCCTCCTGATTGGTCTCCTCGAGCAACAGCGAGATCTCCCAGTTCCTGCCCGGCCAGACTTTCGCACCCTCGAACCGCTTCCGGTAGGCGATCGCCCGGGCCATCACCTCCCCGGTCTGCGCGGCATCGATGAGGATCTGTCTCTGCCGCTCGGTCGGGGTGAACGGTTTGCCCTTCTCGATGCCCAGTGGCTGGAGGATTCCCATCATGATTCGGTCACGCTCGTGGACGGTTCCTCCTGGATGATCTTCGAGAGGCCTTCCCAGTAGGCGAGGCCGCGCGGTTGTTCGCCGCTCCATGGGCGACCCGCCGGCGAGATGTGACGGGTCGGGGCCGAGGATCAGATACCTGCCGCCCGCGCCCTTGTCCGGTCCGGTCTGTCCCAAACGGTGATGGGACGTTGCCAGAAATCGGTGAAGCCGCCTGCGGTGGGGCCGGCGGGAACCTCGAACACGAGCGGGCCGGTCTCTTGCAGGTTTGGAAACGCCATGATGTATGGCGTCGTGGCGTTTGGCCGTGAGGAGGCCGAGCTTGTCCTGAAACGTGAGATAGTCGACGTAGTCGAGTTTGCCGGCTCCGAACCTGGTGAGGTGCTCGTTCTGCCACTGCTGCATCGCCATGATCGGCAGGGCCCAGAGGTAGGCCTGGCAGCCCCGCTGGAAGTTGATGTCATCGAAGACTTTCGCGACGGTGGCATCGGTGGGGTAGCCGGTCTGCAACTCGAGCGAGCCAAGCCTGGATGCGACGCTTCCGTTGGTGGGCAGGAGCTGTGCATGTGCCGCGGGGATCGCCAGCACGGCGAGGATCAGGGGGCGAGGATGAGTGCCCCGGGGATGCATGGCGTGGGCATGGTCATCATGAACGTTTCTTTCCTGGAGGGGCTGTCGTGAAACCGTTGGTTCATGGCCACGGCACCTGTTCTTTGTCGATCGATTGCTGGCACCGGGTCTTCGAAGTTGAGTGGCATCAGCATAAACCTTTCGCCCTTGTCGTCGGTCACCACCGACACACCCCCCGGGAAATCCCGTCTCACGAGCCATCATCGACCGATTCGTTGAGGACGGCGGCTCGGGCAGTTACCTTTCAAGGAACTTTCGAGGCGGCCATCGGGACATCGGATCGTCCGGCCCCACTGGCGCCACCCGCGAGAGCGTCTTTAGAAGCCCGGCTTCGAACGGCTTTTCTGATGGCCACATTTCGCGAAGCGGCGCGGCGACGGCGTGACCGTGGCCTGAATCTCGAATCGCTCGAGCCGCGGCTGGCGCGGGCCACTGGACAGCTCGGCACGCTCGTGTCGGTCGTCGATGACGCGAACACGAACCTCCTGGCCGCGACGTCGGCCAATCTCGCCGTGGGCGTGACGGAGGGCACGGCGATCACGGCAAGCGTGAAACTCACGCGCCCGCCCACTGCTCCCGTCCGCATTTCGTTTGCAAGCAGCGGTCCGCTCGAGGTCGCCGTGGGCACCGCGGCGTCGGCCGGTTCTGTGACCGCTGACGATCTCTCGGTCGCGCCCCCGCTCGTCTTCACCCGCACGAACTGGAACATTCCCCAGACGCTCTCGATCCGGTCGATCGAGGATGGCGTTGCCGACGGGACGCGTTTGCTCCCGGTGCGTTACTCCGTCGCCACGCCCGGCAGGGACCCCGCCACGAATGTCATCTGGATCGAGTCTCGCGACTCGGGCCTCGTGAGCCCCGCGATCGCCGCGTCGGGCACGTTCCGCGGAGCGATCGATTGTCCGGCCGATGCAAGCCCCCGCCCGAGCTCGACCGGCACCGTCACGGCGACCTACGGCGTCAACAAGGGCACCGCGACATTTCGCGTGACCTCCGCGCGACTCGCGAACGTGCGCAATCGCGTCATCTCAGTCGACTATTTGCTCGACTCCGCGAACAAGGTCGTCGTGCAGGCCGTCCGCGGCTTCAATCCTGGCGGCGTGAAGCTCGATCTGGACTACCGGGTCGGCAGCAACGGCGTGCCCGGCCTCTCGGGCGCGCTGACGCTCGCCCAGCCGACGCTCGGCAAGACGGTCACTTTCACCGTCACCGCCACGCTCGTCGCCCCGGGCATGCCCCGGCTCGAGGGCTACGCGCCGGTGACTGCCGGCCAGGCCACTGTCGGCGGCGCGCCAGCCGCGATCGCCGTCGGCGCCGATGGCACTGCGTGGGTCGCCAACCCCGCCATCAATGCGGTCCAGCGTCTCGTGCGCCAGGCCGGCGCCTGGAACGTCGCCGACACGGTCGCGGTCGGCAGAGGGGCCAAGGCGATCGCCGTCGCGCTCGATGGGTCAGCGTGGGTCGCGAATGCAGACGACAACACGATCCAGCAGGTGGTGAAGAAGGACGGCGTCTGGACAGCGAACACGCCCATCGCCGTCGCTGCGAACCCGGCCGCGCTGGTCGTTGCCAAGGACGGCGCGATTTGGGTCGCGAGCACACCTGCAAGCACAGTCCAGCGGATTTCCAAGGCGGGCAGCGCCTGGCAAGTAAGCCGGCCGATCGCCGTTGGTGCGAGTCCCTCCTCGATTTCGGGCGCGGCCGACGGCTCGATCTGGGTTGCGAGCGTCGCAGCCAGCTCGCTGCAGCGGGTCGTGCGAGGCATCGGGGCCTGGCGGCCGCGGGCCGTGACGACCGCCGGCGCACCCGCCGACATCGCGGCCCACCCCGACGGCTCGGTCTGGGTTGCCGCGGGCAATGCGATCCAGCGATTCGTTTCGACCCGGACCGGCTGGGCACCGCAGAGCCCCGTCACCGTCGGCGGCGCGATCGCGGCGATTCGCTCCGCTCCGGACGGCACGCTCCTGGTGGCCGATGCCCAGGCCGCCATCGTGAAGGCCGTCTCCGCCGTGCCAAGCGAGGTGCGGAATCTGGCTGTCGCAGCGACCGGTGCTGGAACGCTCGCGCTCACCTGGGACGCTCCGCTCACCGGCCAGCCGACGAGCTACACCGTCACGATGACGACCACGACCGCCTCTGGAACATCGTCTCAAACCGCGGTCACGTCCAACACGTCGGTGGAGTATTCAGGGCTGTCGCCGGCCAATTCGTATGCGTTCTCGGTAGCGGCCAGGAATGCCAATGGCTCGGGGCCGGCGGCGACGGCGTCGTTTGCTTCCGTTGAGGACGTGGCGACCCAGCCACTCGCCCTGTCCGCGGTCGTGGGGCCGGGGAGCGGTGAGTTCGTCCTCAGTTGGCAGCCCCCGGCCGACGATGGGGGCTCGACGATCCTTTCCTATACGGCGACGGTCTATCAGGGCAATCTCGAGCAGACCGTGACCACCACCTCCAGTTCCTACACGTTCAGCGGCCTCGCGACCGGCGGCGCGCCGCTGCTGTTTCGCCTGCGGGCGACCACGTTCGCCGGCGATGGCCTGCCGGCATCGCTGGCCGTCGCCGCCGATGGCACGCGGCTGTCTCTGCCGCCGAGCAACCCCTACATGGGCCTTGAAGGCACATCGACGATGCACGCCAACGCAGCGTCTTCCAACGCAATCGTCTTCGCGGGCCCCGGCACGACCGATCTCGAGCCTAATAGGAATTTCCAACTGAATGCCACGGTGCCGTCGATCTTGATGTCGGAGAACGGCGCTCTCGTCTGCGTCGGAGTCAGCACGTCGCCCAAGACTGCCCAGACGCCGATGGTGATGCTGATTTCCCCCCAGACACTCAAGCCGCTGCAGTCACCCATCCTGCTGACGAAGCCCCAGACCGGCAACCTCGCGGGGGGACTCTACAACTTCCTCGACCACAAGAACCGGCTGGTGTTGGTCAATGGCGAGGGATGGCTGCAGTGGTATTCCAACACCTACGACAGCACCACCGATACCGGCACGCTGACGCTCGAAAAACAGGTCAATATCGGCCAGCCGATGGTGGTCGGCCTCGTGCCAGACTACGAAGGGCGCATCTGGTTCGCCACGCAGGGCTCGCTGTCCACGACGGATCAGCCTGCGGTCGTGGGCTACTACGATCCGCAGACGCAGACCAAGCAGACATACAACCTCCCCGCGGGACAGATGGTGGCCAACAGCATCTCCTCATCGCCTGCGGGAGTGGCCGTGGCGACCACCACGGGGCTCGCACTCTTTACGGCCGGGCAAAATGGCGCAGTGCAGCCGGTCTGGCAGCAACCGCAGGTGTATGCGAACAGCGGCGTTCGCAAGCCGGGGCAGCTCAGCCCCGGCACGGGCTCCACGCCGGTCTTCTTCGGCCCCACGACCGGCTACGAGTATCTCGTCATCACCGACAACGCCACCGCCCCCAACACCAACAACCTCACCCCGGCCGAGAACGTCAACGTCTACAGCGTGGCGGATGGGACATTGGTCGCACAAACGGCTTTTCTGACACCATCCAACTCCGGCACCGAGAATGCCCCGATTGCCATTGGAAACCGGGTCTTCGTGCCGAGCAGCTATGGCTACTGGTATCCGCAGCCGTCGGAAACGGGCACCGCGGTTCCAGGAACTGCACCGTTCGCCGGTGGTTTTCAGGGCATGACCCTGGCTGCCGGCGGCACGAGCCTCGCCACCACGTGGGGCCCCGCCAACACCGTGCCCTCGTCCGCACTGCCGAGGCTCTCGCTGGCCGACAACCTGATCTATACGGTGCTCGCGAATTCAACGACATCGAGCGGTGTGTCCACGCAGACGACCGTCAGCTATTCATTCGCGGCCATCGACGCCAACACCGGGGCGATCGTGGGCACTCCGCTGGCTCTGGGATCGAACACGTTTTCAGGCAGCTCCCCCGACTATCGCGACACCGCGAGCTACACCTGGAACACGCTGCAGATGACCGGCGTGATCAGTCCGTCGGGCGTGTTCTACCAGGGGACCGCAGGCGGCATCGTGATGGTGAGGCGGCAGCCGAAGCAGTAAGCCGCGCGTCTGCGTCAAAACGGCACGTCGTCGTTGCCGGCCTCGGCCAGCTCGTCGTTTGGGTCGACGGCGTCGTCGGAGTTGTCACTGGCCCGCCCGCTCCCAGACAGCTTTTTGAACGAGAGGCCCTCGGCACTCAGAAAATATTTGGCCTCGCTGGCCTCGTCTCGCTGCCAGCGGCGGCCGCTCAGGCGGTAGGTCACCTCGATCTCGTCTCCCTCGGAGAGGTCGTCCACCGCGTCGCAGCCATCCTTCACGAACTCGACGGGAATGAAGTTGGTGAACGTGCCCTTGGACTGCTCGAGCACCACCAGGCGCTTGCGAAAACCCTTCTGCCCGAAGGTTTTTGTTTCCTCGATCAGGTGGACGACGCCACGGACGGTGGGATCTTTCATGGATTTGGCCGTTTGGTCTCTGCGGTTGGGCTCCAGCACTGCCGACCGGCTGGCTGTCGAGGCGAAAGAGTACCACAAGCAGCCAGCTCGATCACCAACTGGTATGATGAGGACGGCCGGCGATCCCTGCTCAAAGGATCATGTCATGCCCTCACGATGGCTCCGCACAGGTGCGGCGTTCCTGCTGACGCTCGGCGGGACTGTTTCGGGACTCCAACGCGTTCCTGCTCAGCAGGCTGGCGCCGCCACGCCGGCCGAAGCGTTTCGGCCTGCCGTTGCCGGCCCGCGGCCTGCTGCCGACCATCCACTCGCGTGGGTGTTGAAGTTCGCCCACGAAGAGCGAGCCTACCTGCAGCAGAACGTGCGTGACTTCACGTGCCGGGTCACCAAGCGCGAGCGCATCGAAGGCGAGTTGCAGGACTACTACTACATCGACATGCGCGTCCGTGAACAAACCTACGCAGGCGGGCAGATGACGCAGCCCCTCAGCGTGCTGCTCGAGTTTCTCGGCCCCTCCGACGTCGAAGGACGGAGAGCCCTTTTTGTCGCCGGCCAAAACGACGACAAGCTGCTGGTGCGCAAGGGCGGAAGACGCTTCGCCTACATGGTCGTGGATATCGATCCGTTTGGCCCCAGCGTCAAGCGGGAGAGCCTCATGCCGATCAACGAGATCGGGTTCACGCATCTGCTCGACCGGACGATCCGCACCCTGCAGCAGGATGTCGCAGCCGACCCATCCGGCGGCAACACGATCGTCGAGCACATCACGGCCGCGAAGATCAACGGCCGTCCCTGCCAGATGCTGCGGATCACACACCCGCTGCGCCGCGACGGCCTGCAGTTCTTCAGCGCGAGCATGGCCATCGATTCCGAGTTGCACGTGCCCGTGCGTTTTGACGTGTACGACTGGCCGAAAGCGCCCGGCCAACAGCCGCCGTTGACCGCGGAATTCACGTATACGAACGTGACGCTCAACGCGAATCTGGACGATGCAATCTTCGCGCCTGCGAATCTTCGCCGCCCGTGATCGGCAGCGCGAGCGCACGGTCGGGCCGGGCTGGCGCGCGGTTATTCGACGTATGAGGCGTCGTGATCCTCGGACGGCAACTCGTGGTACTCGTCGGAAACGCTGTCGAACCACGGGGCGAGGTCGGGAAACTCCATGGGCTCTATCATATCCATGGTGCTATTCTCCAAGGAACACGTTTTTTTCCGCCCCGGAGCCCTGCAGCAGTCGAAGCCAACCCTGCCGCTGCGATTCCTTGGGCCTTCGGCGGGGCGATCGTGGGGCTCATTACCAGCCTCGTGATCTGCTTCAGGCACACCTGGGCCCCGACCCTCGCTCCCGTCTACGCACTTGCCGAGGGTTTGTTTCTCGGCGGCGTCTCGGCGAGCTTCGAAGCCCAGTACCCGGGGATCGTCATTCAGGCCGTCGGTGGCACGTTCGGCACGCTCGCTGGGCTGCTGCTTGCCTACCAGTCGGGGCTCATCAAGGCGACCGAGAACTTCAAGCTCGGCATCGTGGCGGCAACGGGCGGGATCTGCCTCGTGTATTTGATATCGATGATCGGAAGTTTCTTCGGGTTCCCGATTCCCTACATCCACGCGGCCGGCCCCATCGGCATCGGCTTCAGCCTCGTCGTGGTCGTGATCGCGGCCCTGAACCTGGTTCTCGACTTCGACTACATCGAGCAGGCTGCTGATCGTGGGGCCCCAAAGTACCTCGAGTGGTACGGGGCGTTCGCTCTGATGGTCACGCTGGTGTGGCTCTACATGGAGATTCTACGGCTGCTCTCCAAGCTTCGAAGCCGCGACTGATCTCAACAAGCCGCCGTCATACAACTCGAAACCGCCGGCTGTCACCCTCACGAGCCGAGGGCCCGGGTGAGGGACATGCCACGGCCCGTCGCTCGAGCGGGATCCGGAATCGGCGCCTCCAAGTGCGGGCCGTATCCAGCCCGACCAGCCCTCCGGTCGCTCCGTCGCTGGCCCGCATCCGCTATCCGTCCGAGCGCGTGGCGAGTTGCCCCTCGACAAACTGGTGGATCAGCCCGGCGATCAGGCTTTGATACGGGATGCCCTGCTCGGCCGCCTTCCGCTGGATGCCGGCCAGGTCGTGGTCGGATAAACGGATATTGATGCGACGGTCCTTGCGGGTAGTGTTTTCGGCAGCCTCCGCAAACCGTGCCAGCAGCGCCGGAGTCGGATCTTTGAGGACCAGTTCGTCGCGGTCGAACGCGTCGACGATCTCCTGCTCGTGCCGATTCAACCGGGGCTTTGGTCGTTTCATGCATTCCTCCTCATGTCTTCGTGATACTGACGAGTCGCTTTTCTGCTGGGAATGATCGTCCGCAGGTGGATCACGTCTCCCTCCACGTCGAACGGTACGAGGTAGAAATAATCATCGATGACGACGAAGGCAATTGACTGGTGTGGATATTTCTTGCGATCGGGATGCGGGCTTGTTTTCCAGACATCGCCGCGGCCGAGGTGCACGACGATCTCATCGAACGAAATCCGGCGGTGTTGCCGAAGCCAGGCATTCTTTTCGGGCTTCCACTCAAAACGCATGCCACAGTACGCCTTTGAGGCACTCGTCGTACAAGGCCTCATGGGCGGACCGTCACTTTGCTGGCGGCGCATTCTTCGGCTTCAGGTACTGCTCGATGAGGGCGAGCCGGGAGAGCGAAGGCGTTTGTCAACTGCATCGCCAGCTTTATGTCGCCGGGCACGCTGGAGAAATTCACGATCTCGATGAAGCTCCAGCGCGACGGGATTTGGGCCTTGCTCAAGGAGGAGGGCGGCCACGCGACGGTCAGCGCGGTAACGCCCGGCCGCCCGGGTCAGGCCATCGCATGAGGCTTGTTCAAGCCGTCGAGCGACTGGGGCTTCGGGTTGCGGGAGCGCTGCGGCAGTGATCCCGCGGCCGCGGCAGGATGCCGTCCCGAAAGCAAGCAAGCCCGGGCCATGGATGGCCGGGCTTGCGTGAAGTGGCGGCAGGATGCCGCCCCGAAAGCAAGCAAGCCCGGGCCATGGATGGCCGGGCTTGCGTGAAGTGGCGGGGACAGGATTCGAACCTGCGACCTCGAGGTTATGAGCCTCGCGAGCTACCGG
>JBKDMX010000033.1:0-10454 GCA_046343855.1 Planctomycetia bacterium | reverse complement strand
CCGGCGCTTCCGGAGGGCTGCGTGCTCGACGTGGAGCTCGAGGCGAAGGAGCTGCTCGCGCGGTTTCTGCCGGCGGGCCGGGCCGCGGTGGAGGAGGCGTATCGCGGCATGCGGGCGGAGCTCGGGCGGCGGCCGACGCCGACCGAGCTTTTGCATGCTCACTATCTGCCTCACACGTTGCGAGCGGCGCACGGCAGTTGGTTCGGGTTTTGCCGGGCCGAGGGGGATCTCGATGCGAGCGAGGAGCGCGTCGTCGAGCGGTTCGGGGCGTGGCTCGGGATGCTCGAGACGACGAACCTCAACAAGTCGTACAAGATGGTGGTGCTGCGGGTGCTCCTGGATCACGACGCCTTGTGGGACGGGCTCGAGATACCGCGGCTCGCGGCGGCGTGCCGCTCGTTTCTCGAAAACCATCCGGCGCTGCGGGCGGATCTCGAGGGGGCGGCCTTCACCCGCGTGCCGAGCGACGCCGCTCTCGACATGGAAAACTTCACCGCGTGGTGGCTCGAGTGGCCGCTCTCGCGGTGGATGGACGACCAGGCCGGCCAGCGGTGGTTCACCCGCCGGGACGACAGGTTCGTGGCGGATTTCACGTGCCCGCCCGAGCTCCGCGCGGCGTTCGAATCGCTCACGGGCGAACTCGTCGATCTCCGTCTCGCGCACTACACCCACTCACGCCTCCGCGCGCCTGCTCCCCTGGAAGCCCGGAGCGCGAGCGACGGGAATACGGCTCGCCTCTCATTTCGCGCCAAAGTTTCTCATTCGGGTGGCAAACCCATTCTCTTTCTGCCTTCTGTGGAATCCGTCCCGTCCCGCCCCACGGGCCCCACGCGCGTCCGCCTCCCTGACGGCCGGGAGTGGGTCTTCCGGTTCGTGAAGGTGGCGTGCAACGTCGCCCATCCGGCCGACGCCACGAGTGCCCGTGGCAACAACGCTCTCCCCGCCCTGCTCCGCGACTGGTTCGGCCCCGACGCGGGTCTCCCGGGCACGAACTTCGAAGTCGAGTTCACCTCTCTCGACGGAGCATGGTCCGCCTCGCCACTGTCGTCACGGCCGCAAATCGGTGCCTGGCACGAAGGCTCTGCGGAGTGCCAGGCATCGTTTTCCGGCACGCCCATCGACGCCGCCCCGACTCCGCCCCTCACCGACTCCCCACCCCCCGCCGCCCGTTACACCACCCACGTCCCGGTCTACGACCTCACCGCCGCGGCGGGCTTTTGGGGACCGGAGAGCGTGCCGGAAGAGATCGGCTGGACGGAGGTGCCGGGCGTTTCGCTCAAGCCTGGCATGTTCGTGGCGCGGGTGACGGGCACGTCGATGGAGCCGCTGATCCCGGACGGCTCATGGTGCCTGTTCCGCCCGTGTCCGGCGGGCTCGCGCGAGGGCCGGATCGTGCTCGTGCAGCTGGGCACGGACGGCGCGGGCGAGAACGGTGGCCGGTTCACCGTCAAGAAGTACCACTCGGAGAAGACCGTCACCGCCGACGGCTGGCGGCACGACCGCATTCAGCTCCTGCCTGTGAATCCGGCGTTCAAGCCGATTGAGATCAAGCCGGAAGACGTGGATGCACTTTGTGTCATCGGCACTCTACAGGCTGTGGTCGCTACAGAGCCGCGCATCGCGGACCCACTACCGCAAAGCGACGCCTCGACCTACCGCGAGTGACACGCTCGATGCCATACTGCGTTTCCGCCGCCGTCCTCTGACCATCGCCTTCCGAGGCAAGGACCTAGCAATATGAATGCCCACACCACCGATGGCCCAAAGCCGCCGCGCTGCTTTTCGAAGGACGACATGACCGTGATCCACGGCGACACCACAGCCGTGTTGGATTCATCGGTCAAGGACGGCAGTGCGGCACTGATTTTCGCCGATCCTCCATACAACATCGGAAAACGCTTTGGGGCATTCCGCGACAAATGGCCGTCCGATTCCGCGTATGCGGAATGGTGTTTTGAGTGGCTAGCTGTCTGCATTCGCAAGTTGACCGATACCGGCAGTCTCTACCTCATGACAAGCACCCAGGCGATGCCGTATATCGATTTGTGGTTACGGGACCGAATGACTGTGCGAAGTCGTATCGTCTGGCACTACGACAGTTCAGGCGTTCAGGCCAAACACACGTTCGGCTCAATGTATGAGCCGATCCTGTTCTGCTCCCGCAGCGCTGATGAATTCACATTTAACAGCGACGACATCAAGGTCGAGGCCCGAACTGGCGCGACCCGAAAACTGATTGACTACCGAAAGGCGACTCCGACGGTCTACAACTCGCACAAGGTTCCTGGGAACGTCTGGTACTTCCCGCGAGTCCGCTATCGCATGCCCGAATACGAGGAGCATCCGACCCAGAAGCCGGAGGCTCTCCTGACTCGCATCATCAAGGTTAGCAGCAATCCGGGTGACCTCGTTCTCGATCCGTTTGCCGGATCCTTTACGACAGGCGCCGTTGCCCAACAGCTGGGCCGGCGGTTCATTGGCATCGAGGCGCAAGCCGAATACGTGCGAATTGGCGTCCGGAGGCTAGGCATCTCGACGACTCTCGATGGAGCGGAGTTGAAGCCGCCGGTGAAATCGCGGCAGCGGCGAAACCGCAACGGCCAAAAAGCATTACCCCGAAGCACGTTGCCACTTTTTGAGCGCACGTCATGAAGCACAGCTTTACCGAAGCCATTCTCGGCGTGCTTCGCAAACACTTTGGTGAGGATGCGGAAGCCCTCCTTGCAGCAAGCCCGCTGCTGCAATACCTGAACATCAAGACGCGGTCTGCCAATCGCGGCTCAAAGGCACGGGGGTCTTTTGCAAACCACTACGCCCTGTACGTGCTTGTGGAAGACTACTTGGCCAAGGGCTTCGCCGAGGATCAGACAGGCCAATACAAGCGGTACGAAGGGGCCAGATTCTCAGATCTGTTTCGCCGGCAACGGGAGTTGCCGTTTGGTGCAAAACTCCAAAACCACGCCCTGAACTCGAGGCTCAACGACGAGTTTGCGAAGTATTTCCCCACGCTCGACCTGCGGCCCATCCTGAGAGACCAAAAAGATCAGCGTTACTGGGTCAACGAACGACTTCTCATCGTAAAGCTGCCGGGAAGCAAAGCATCGCAGGAATACAACCTGGCAGAGTCAATCATCGAGATCATTGACACGTACGTCGCCGCGAAGCGATCCGCATTCGACGCTTTCATAGAGACGTGCGAACGTCTGGCCGAACTAGCATCGCAATCCGGAGCAGATGCCATTGCCTTCGTCGAGTCTCAGCTGCAACCGACAGTCGATGCCCGCGTATTCGAGATCGTGACGTTTGCCGTTTTGAAAGCCCACTACGGCGAGCAATCCATCTTCTGGGGATGGGCAGAGGACGCTATCCAAGAAGATCCGTTATCTCTCTACAAGACGGGACGAACGAATGCGAATGACGGCGGCATCGACTTCGTCATGAAGCCGATAGGCCGATTCTTTCAGGTCACGGAAACGATCGATGTCAATAAGTACTTCCTAGACATCGACAAGGTGCATCGCTTTCCGCTGACGTTCGTCGTGAAGAGCGTCGCCAGCGAAGCCGAGATCAAGTTAGAGCTGCGCCGAGAAGCCCATCGCAAGTACGGGGTGGACGCGATCGTACAACGCTACATGGAGAGCGTAGAAGAGATCATCAACATCCCCAAGGTCCTCGGCGTGTTTACTGACCTCGTCGCTCGAAACAAGGTGCAGGAGGTCATGGATGAGATCGTGTTGCAGAGTAGGGTCGAGTTCAACGTTGGAGAGGACAGCGAAGCGTAATGACATTTCTGGCGCGCAGGCCACGGGATGAAACACTAAGTCAATATGCCAACTCTTGACTGGATTGGAAAACACGCTGTTGTCAACCATCACCGCAAGGTGCCGTATCGGCTTCTGCAATGCGATAAAACACTGTCGGCAGGCGATCCCGATTCGGGCAATCTGCTCGTACAAGGCGACAACCTCGAAGCCCTCCAAGCATTGCGGCCGTACTACGCCGGCAAGGTGAAGTGCATCTACATCGATCCGCCGTACAATACCGGCAATGAAGGCTGGATCTACAACGACAACGTCAATAGCCCGGAGATTCGCCGCTGGCTCGGTGAGGTGGTGGGCAAGGAGGCGGAGGATCTCACTCGTCACGACAAGTGGCTTTGCATGATGTACCCGCGGCTTGCCTTGCTGCGGGACTTCCTCACCGAAGACGGTGCTATCTTCGTCAGCATTGACGACAACGAGTTGCCGCGGCTGCAACTATTGATGCAGGAGATCTTTGGCGCCGGCAATCAGGTCGCAACCCTCGTGTGGGAAAAAGGGAAGAAGGGGGACGCGAAGCTCGTTTCAGTGACGCACGAATACGTCGTGGTGTACGCGAGGAATAAGTCGAATCTGGTCAGCAATGGCATTCGATGGCGACGACGAAAGCCCGGCGTGGAGGAAGTGCTCGCGCACTATTCCTCTCTACGAAGTCGTTTCGGGACGGACCACTCTGCCATCCGGCGGGAAATGATGGCGTGGTATCGCGGACTGCCGGCAGGTGATCCGCGGAAATCGCACAAGCATTACAACTGCTCGGATGATCGCGGCCTTTATTTTCCGGACAACTTTCACGGGCCAGATGACGGTCGTGAGAGCAGGCCACGCTACGACATCTATCATCCAGTGACTGGGCGTCCCTGCGCAAAGCCATCGACAGGATGGCGATGGGAAGAGCCACGTACGCTGGCCGCGCTTGCCGAAACACCGCCGCGCATTCATTTCGGCGCTGACGAGACCACGATCCCGTGCAGGAAGAGCTACCTCATCGAGGTGGATCAGGAGCCGTTTCAGAGTGTTTTTTATACGGATGGCCGTGCTGCTACGTTGCAGTTGGAGCGGCTAGTTGGCCGCAATGCGTTTGCGTTTCCTAAAGACCACAAGATCATTGGTGACCTCATTGCCTTGCCTGACACCGCAAACTGTTTAGTGCTCGACTCTTTTGCGGGAAGCGGCACGACCGGGCATGCGGTGTTGGCCCAGAACAAAGCTGATGGCGGATCTCGTGCATTCATCCTCATTGAGATGGATGCCACGATAGCGCGGGACGTAACGTCGGCGCGATTACGAAAAGTTATCGAGGGAGATGGGACGGTGTCGGGACTCGGAGGCGGTTTCCGCTTCTGCACGCTCGGCAGTGCGATCTTCGATGATTCAGGACTCGTGGAGAGAGGAGTTCGCTTCGCGGACCTGGCAGCTCATCTCTTTTTCGCGGAAACCGGCACTCCACTTCCAAAACGTGTGAACGGAAAGACGCCTCTGCTTGGTGTCCATCAAGGCCGAGCGTTTTACCTTCTCTACAACGGCGTTTTAGGCGACAAGCGTCCCACGGGCGGCAACGTTCTTACGCGCGCAGTCGCCGAAGGACTGCCGGCGCATCCGGAAGGTGCGGGGCCGCGAATCGTTTTCGGCGAAGCCTGTCGCCTTGGTGCCAAGGCGCTCGGGGACTACGGCATCACGTTTCGGCAGATTCCCTTTGATGTGAAGGTCGGGTGACGCATGCCGTCTGTTCGGCTCAAGGACTATCAGCAAGAGTGCCTCGACAGATTGACGGAGTACTGCCGCGCGGTACGAGCCGCGGCTGCCACGGGTTTGTATCGTCCAGAGCGAGATGCTTTTGAGAGGGTGACGGGCCGACAGGACGTATACCTAGCAGCGGACGCATTCACAGGCGTCCCCTACATCTGCCTCCGCGTGCCAACTGGAGGCGGCAAGACATTACTAGGCGCCCATGCTGTTGGCACGATTGCCCGCCATCTCGGCTACGAAGACCATCCGCTTGTCTTCTGGGTCACACCCACGACGACAATCCGGGATCAGACGTTGCGATCGTTCAAGGATCGCAACCATCCGAACCATGCGGCGCTCGCGGCAGGGCTCGGCCCATCGTTTCAGGCGATCACGCTCGAAGAGGCGCAGTCGATGGGCAAGGCGATGATCACCGCCGATCCGATTGTGATCGTCACCACGATCCAGTCGTACCGAATCGACGAGGAGAGCACTCGCAAGGTCTATCAGGACAATGGGTATCTGATGGACCATTTCGAGAACCTGCCGGCGTGGGCGCAATCGCTACTGGGCCGCGGGGAGGGCCGCGTCGCACTGTCCCTTGCAAACGCCATGAAGCTGCGCGGCCCGATTGTCGTTATGGACGAGGCCCACAATGCCCGGACCAAAACGTCGTTCGATTCTCTAGCCCGCTTCGGTCCGCTAGCGGTTCTCGAACTCACCGCCACCCCGCAGCAGGAACACGATCCGGCAAACGACAAATATGCGAGCAATGTTCTGCATGCGGTGACGGCTTTGCAATTGCATCAGGAAGGCATGATCAAGCTGCCCGTCGATCTTGAGTCGCGGCAGGATTGGCTCGACGTGCTCAAGATCACGATCGACCGTAGGACGGAGCTGGCATCCGCCGCGGACAAATGCTTTGCCGCTACCGGGCGACGGATTCGTCCTATCGCACTGATACAGGCGCAACCGAACAGCCGGAGTCGCGAGAGCCACACAGCCACAGCGGTGAAAGAGAAGCTCTTCGACCCATTGGGCCCATTCCGTTTACCGCCAGCATCGGTGGCCATTTGCACCGGAGCAATTGATGAACTGGAGGCCAACAATGTCGATTTGGCTGCCCCGGATTGCCCTGTTGAATACGTGATCACCGTCGACAAGCTCACGGAAGGTTGGGACTGCCCGTCGGCCTACGTGCTCGGGTCAATTGGCAACGTCGCTACCGAGACGGCCGTCGAGCAGATTCTCGGCCGCGTGCTCCGTATGCCGCAGGCCACCCCAACCGGCATGCCGGCGCTTGATCGGGCGTACGCAGTCGTTCAAAGCCCCGACATCGTGCGGATCGCACAGAGCCTTCGGGACGCCCTCGTGAAGCGGTGCGGTTTTGACGGAGCATCAGTTCAGGACGCATTTCGGATCTCGCGCACAGCTGATCCGCAGCGGTCGCTGGCGCTGTCAGGCATGCAACTGATGGAGTCCCCTCGGCTACAGGATCTGCCAGATTCCGTGCGGGCCAAGCTGGAGTTCACTCCAAGCGACGGAATGCTGCGCGTGAATACGCCGCTTTCGTTCGACGAGACGCGACAGGTCCGGACCGTCGTTACGACCCTTATCGATCAACAGGCGGTGGATGATTACTGGAACCGAGAGCGCAGCCCGGGCATCGCCATCAAGCAGCTCGAAGACTACGCCAAGCCGATCTGCATACCGCAGCTTACGCTCGTCACGCCGGCCAGACGCACGCTGTTCGAGCCTCGTGAGCTTGAGGAGTACTCATGGAATCTCGATGAGTGTGACCCCAAGCTCGATGAAAACGCATTCGATGGCACGTATGAGGCCGGGGCCCGCACGACGATCGGGACGGACGATGCGGGCGGCACACGCGTTTATGCGGTTGAGCGAATCCGCGTGCCTCGCGTGTGGCTATTCGATGACGGAGAGCCATGGACTGAAATTGATCTCATCCGGTGGCTTAATCAGGAGCTGCACAAGGACTCACGTTTCATGGGGATTACCGCCATCGAATCGGCGGCATGGCTAAAGCGGGTCGTCGCACATCTGATCACGACGCGCGGCATCGATCTTGGCGTGCTGGTGCGGAAGCGGCACGCGCTAGCAGACGCGGTGATTCCCCGGATACGGGATCATGGGGTCGATCAAGTGCGACGAGTTGCCGAACTGCTGTTCCGCGACCTAGCTGCCGCAAAGGTCGAGACGTCGTACGACCTCCCTTTCACCTTGGTGGAACAAGAATATGCGCCGACGTCGCAATACTCCGGTGCGCACCTCTATCGGAAGCACGCGTTCGAAAAAATGGCAGAGATGAACCCAGAGGAGGCTGACTGTGCCAAGTACATCGATGATTGCCCGAACGTGGCTCGATGGGTTCGTAATCTGGACCGCGAATCCGCACACGGTTTTAGTTTGCCCCTGTCGCCGAGTCACTTTTTCCCGGACTTCATCGCCGAACTTATTGATGGCCGCGTTGCAGTGATTGAGTACAAGGGCGGTCATCTTGCCGAGAATCGGGGTGAGCTGCATAAGAAGAGCGTAGGCGATTTGTGGGCGAAGCAAAGCAGCGGAAAAGCAGTGTTTGCTTGGGTTGTCGATCGAAACTGGTCAGCGATTGATAGCGTATTTGCGCCAATCGCCACGCTAAGTAATTAGAGGCACAAGCCTGCTTCCGCCGCCCAAAGACGTTTGCCGACTTTGCACAATGGCTCAGCAGGGTAACGCAGGATCAAGCGAGTGTTAGCGGGACCGATGCCGGTACACTAGTTGAGGCGTGATGACCTCGCGAAAGGATTCGTTGATGCCGCGTTCACCTGGCCCCCAGAAACTTTTGTTTGGATCTCCCGCTGATGCGGCGGATTCGAATCACGGAGAAGGCAGGCCGTCTCCGCTGAAGGGCTCACGCAAGGGCCTGAAGTCCCCGATTGCTTGGTACGGCGGCAAGGCTTACTACGCGCAATGGCTCATCGAACGCTTTCCTGATCACCGCGTGTATATCGAACCCTTTGGCGGCGCTGCGAACGTGCTTTTGCGGAAGCCCGTTAGTGAAGTAGAGGTTTACAACGATGTTGACGATCGGGTGGTGAACCTCTTTCGCGTGGTCCGCGATCCCATACAGTTCGAACGGCTCCGAATGCTCCTAGATCTTACGCCGTATGCCCGCGGCGAGTTTGCGGACCTACTGGAGCTGCCTGACACAGATGACCCGGTGGAGAAGGCTCGCCGGTTCTTCGCTATCTGCCGCCAGGCACGCGGCGGCATGGGGATGTCAAAACTCTCCAAAAACTGTTGGGCCTATAGCCGGCGAACGCGGCGGGACATGGCGGAGCCGGTCTCGAAGTATCTGTCTGCGATCGACGGCCTGGAGGAGGTTGCGGCTCGTCTGCGGACGGTGATGATCGAGTCTCGCCCCGCCATCGAGCTGATTCCGCGCTACGACGGCGAGGATTCGTTTTTCTATCTCGATCCGCCCTACATGCCCGAGACACGTCACGGCAATAAGGCGGCGACCTATGCACACGAAATGAGTGTTGACGATCACGCCGCCCTGCTCGACGCGCTCTTACAGATCAATGGCAAGGCTATGCTGAGTGGCTACGCGGCCCCGCTCTACGACGAGAAGCTCAAGGCATGGCGGCGCGAAGAGTTGAAAACGAAAGCCCACATGGCGAACTCCGGCGAGGAGCGAATCGAGGTTATTTGGTTCAACTACTGAAGCAGAATGGTTCCACGATCATGCCTTCCTCGGATGCCCTGCTTGATATCGTCAAGCAAGCCTTCTTTCACAGCCACGATGGTGTCAGCACAGATGAACTACTGTGCGACGATGACAAGCTGCGGGTTTTCGACGCGTTCGCCGAGCAGCAAGCACGGGCTGCCCGCATTGCGGTAACAGTGACCGAAGCGCGTCACCTGCTCTTGAACATTCGGAAGTCTGGCAAGCTTGGGCCAGTGGTCGACAAGAGATACCGGGGCAATCACGATCCGTACAAGCACATTGCCGAAACAGCGGCCCGCATCTGCGAAGATCGCCACCGCACCACCGTGGATCGAATTCTGTGCGACCCGGCAATGCGCAAAGACTTTGACGATGCTGCGGGCCAGTTTCGCACTGATGCGTCTGCGAAGGACATTCGGCTAGCCGCCATGGGGCTGCGAAAGGCCAAGCAACTTCGACCGCTCGTTGCCCAAATGCTTTTGCGGCCCACGCAGGTCATACAGCTCAGTGTCACGGCGATTCAGCAAGACGGATCGCAGGTGCCGCGAGCCCCAGGCACATACGTTTTCAGCACATCGTCGCAATGCCTGTATGTCGGCGAGGCAGACGACCTGCATCGTCGCGTAGTGAAGGAGCATTGCGTGCATTCCGATCGGCAACAACTCGCGCATCACCTTTGGCAACACGGTCCGGATGACGTGTTCGTAGAGATCCGGTCGTACGAAGGCATTCCTGACGCAAAGAAGAAACCGGTTCGCCGCGCGCTCGAGGCGGAACTGATCGAGTCACGTCGACCTGCGTTCAATATCCAAGGACGGTGACCGAGGTCTACACCTCCGTTACGCCCAGGCCGGTAAGGTACTGGCTCACCCCCTCGTAGAACCCCGGGCTTCGCGTCTTGTCGCGTTTCGCCCCCGGCGGGACGAAGATCACCATCCCCTGCCGGGCCCGCGTGAGCAACACGCGGTAGGCGTTCTTCAGATACTGCCGCCGCTCGGGCTTCTTCACGTCCGTCCACTTCGCCCCGCGAAAACTGTGATAGCTCCAGTCGTCGCCCGACCAGCGTAAGTCGGCGTCCCACGTGACGATCGTCCAGTCGAGCTCCAGCCCCTGCACCTGAAACTCCGTCGCCGCGTCTTCGAGATAGAGCGACGAGCGGGTGTCTTTCGCGGGGC
>JBKDMX010000032.1:0-50746 GCA_046343855.1 Planctomycetia bacterium | reverse complement strand
AGGGCTCGGAACGACTTTCATAAACTGCATTGGTGCTGATTCTTGTTTTGGAGGGGCGGGCATTTCAAATGAGGTAAATGGTCGGTATGTAAATTGCATTGCTGGCGAGGGGTCTTTTAATGGAACCCTGATCAATGGCTCATTTGAGTATTGCGTCGCAGGAGACAACTCTTTTGGTTACTCCTCTAGCTCAGTAAGTCCAGTCACATTTTCCGGAGCGAAGTTCCTCTACTGCAAGGGAGGTGAATTGTGCTTTGGAGTATCTGCTCTGATGGACGTGGACACAGAGTTCCACTTCTGCGAAGGGAAGGATAGGTGCTTCGGAGTGAATAACGGGGGCGCTGGTCAATATATCCGCTCCAAGTTCTACAACTGCACCGCTGGAAACTTATCGTTCGCCGTTGGCGTACAAGGGCCTCGCGGCACCGGCCCCGGAGACCCCATCACTGCTGAATTCCACAACTGTACCGGCGGCGACAATTGCTTTGGCGTTGGCGGCGGCATTGAGATGGCTGGCCTGTGCGTGAATTGCACGGCTGGAAATTGGAGCTTCGGCTCGGCTCAAAACAATGGCTCTGGGCGATGGGTGGAGGCCAGCGGTCGGTTCCATAACTGCGTTGGTGGAGACAATTGCTTTGGATCCAGTAGCGGACTATATTCAGGGTCGATCGCTAGTGGAGAATTCATCAACTGCACTGGCGGTCAGTATTGTTTTGGGGCAAGTCAAGGCACTGGAGAGCGCCCATCTGAGGCTAGTGGAGTATTCAAAAATTGCACAGGTGGTAATAACTGCTTTGGAGCCACTAGCAGCACTGCGCTTGGATATGCTGGAGCCGAAGCAAGCGGACAGTTTTACAATTGCCAATCCGGAACAAGTTCTTTCGGCTCTAATAACGGCATAGGTGGCGTGAACATTTGCTATGCCAGCGGATACTTCGTGGACTGCTGCGGTGGTTCGTTCTCCTTTGCTGGTCACGCAAACGCTTACAAGACCGGCAAGTTCATTCGCTGCGTGCTTCAGGGCGACAACGCAACTGGGTTCGCCGCCAACGACGAAGGCCCGCTCGTAGAGAACGGCCTGATGGAAGACTGTACTTGGGTAATCAGCGGGGCGCTTGAACCTGCTCTTGTTGTTGCCAATCTGAATGATCCAATTGCACCGGGTGACGAGGCTCCGAAAATCTATGGTGGAAAATACATTGCAGGGGCTGGCGCCACTCGAAGCATTATCTCAAACGCCACCCCTCCCTTTAGCGCAAATCCAAAAGCTTCAATCTTGCAGATCCGAAGCAATGTGGTAATTGATGGATCTATCAACAACCTCGCCATCTCAGGGGCTTTGGACACTGAGGGCAACTATACTTACTCTGGCTTGTAATGGAGCTTGTGAATGTGTTCTTCTCGGTTATCAGCGGTCTTTTGCTGCTGCTGGTCGGCATCATTGGCTTTTGGGCCAGAAAGGTGGATGGAAAGCTGGACCGTATTGAGTTCAAGCAAGCAGAACACAACATCAATACCGTTGAGAGACTTGCTCGGGTAGAGAGCAAAGTTGACCATATTGATGGAAAGGTCATTGAGCACCATGAGTGGATCTCATCCATTGATGATAGGGTTCGGCAAATAGAAATACGATGATCCAACTATTGACTTTGTGCATCAGCTTTGTAGGGCTGTATATCAGTTACAAGATCTACAAGGCGGTTGTGAAGGACGGTAAAACCGCGTTCGACCTGATCAAGGAGATCACCGAGAACCCGTTCCCTTGGACCAAGCGCAAATGAACATCTTCGACATTGAATGGTGGGAGTGGCGTCAGGACGCCATCTACTTGACCGCTGTGTGCGCTGTGGTGTGGGCTGTTGTCCATGAGGTGGCCAAAGCTGCGATCAAGAAGGCGCTGGGCATCCCATACAAGTGATTTCGGTTTAGGCAGATTTTACGAACCGTAAAAAGGCAAAAAGCCGAAATGCTCACCACCATCGCCTACCGGCTGGCGGCCAAGGCTGCGGTGCGCGGGGCGGTGTTCGCTGCTGCTATCAGCATTGGCGACGCCCCCATGGTGGACCTTCGTGGTAAGCTGGCCACGAACGGTGAGTACCCGCAACGGGACACCACCGGACTCAAGTATATCATCATCCATCACACAGCTACCCGTGGACAGACCCTGCGCAGCATATCGGAGTTTCATGTGGAGCAGCGCAAGTGGGCGGGAATAGCGTATCACTTTGCTGTGGGCCATGACGCCACCAAGTTCTTGCTGAACGACGTGGACCGCAGGACCAACCATGCGCAGGGTATAAACACAAGGTCCATCGGAATTGCGCTAATTGGCAACTATGATACCAATGACATCAATGATGGAATGGTATTATCTACGATGGAAATAATCGAAAGGCTACGGGCGGAGCATGGTCCGCTGGAGGTTCTGTTCCATAGTGACACCAAGCCAACAGACTGCCCCGGGCGCTTTGCCAGAATGAAGTTTATTCCTATCTTGTACATCGAAAACCTCTGACAAACAGATGGTTCAAGTGCTTGTTGAGCCGAGGCTGATATTTGTTCGTGGTGTTTATACCATGAAGCAAATTGAGCAGGGTGTAATAGAGGCGACTGGAAAGAAGCGCGTGATATGGAGGGAGTGGACAGTTGTTGGCCTTGCTGATGACAACTCAACCGGCATACAAACTGGAATGCCATACTCGCCACCTGATGATGACAGACAAGCAATTGGTTTCAAGCGGACCAAGAAAAGGTAAAATGGATCAAATCCCGGGTATTGTTCACCAAGCAATGGTGGGCGGAGAAAAGGCTGTCGTTTATCTGACCCTCGAGTCTATCGGTCTGGACAAAAAGCCGAGGTATCGGTATGCTCCCGGGCACCCGATGCAGCACGAGCTTATACCAGCCGACGTAAGGGTCGAGGTCGGAGAGCGTGTGATCAGGTTCTCCTCGATACCCGTGAAGGGACTAAGGCAAGCACAATGATCAAGAGGCTCTTCATAGACATCGAAACCTGTCCCATGATCACGTATACATGGAACATAGGCAGGGAGGTGAGCATAGGCCACGAGAATATCATCGAAGAGCCGAGGATCATTTGCATAGCATACAAGTGGGAGGGCAAGCCGCCCGAGTCTTTTGACTGGGGCAAAAAGAGATGCGACAAGTCAATGCTTGACCAAATAGTCAAGATCATTGCCTCTGCCGACGAGGTCATCGCCCACAACGGTGACAGGTTTGATGTCCCTTGGATACGGACCCGTTGCTTGAAGCACGGCATTCGATTCCCCTATCGCCTACCATCCGTGGACACTTTGAAACAAGCCCGTAGCGGGTTCCGATTCCCGTCAAACAGATTGGACTACCTTGGTCAGTATATGGGGCACGGGAACAAGAAAGAGACGGGTGGATTTGGCCTTTGGAAGGCTGTCATGGACGGGGACAAGGAAGCCCTGTTCAACATGGTGGAGTACTGCAAGCGGGACGTTGAACTGCTTGAGAACGTCTGGGGGACTCTTTATGACTATACCAAGCCCACCACCCACATGGGCGTACAGGCGGGCGGGTATAAGCACTGGTGCCCCAAGTGCGGAAGCAGTAACGTGAAGCTCAATGGCAACAAGAAGGTGTCTGCGGCGGGAGTCCCTCGCATCCAGCTAAAGTGCAAGGAGTGCAAGTGCCAGTACATGATGAACGAGACTCAGGCCCGCCGGGAAATGCTGCGAGAGAAGGAAGATAACCTTCTCAGTGGATACACTCCCGGCGAGCGTGAGCAGTAAGTTGCGCGATGCGTTCACGGCGATGTTCAGCAGGCCCGCAGGAGGGCGGTGATGATGGCCACCACCACGGCGGCGGCGAAGAGGCGCACGATCAGGCAGGGGTGGCGACGCAACGGCGCGCGGAGCGATGTTATGTTAATTGCGTATAGCAGCTAGATGGTGGCAATGCGAATTACCACTTGAATACCCACCCGGTGATAGGCACAAGCTCCGCGCAGTCGTGGCAGGCGAAGTACCTGCGCTCCCATCGCCAGAACCTTACCGTGTGATACCAGCCGTTTGCGTGAGTGCAAGACCTGCCCGTGATTGCTATGTATGTCGCTCCGTTCATGTGTTGCTCTGGCACATCACCTATTCGCGGTATGTCGAATGCACTTCTAAGCATTTCGGCCTGCCACTTCGCAGATTGCTCATTCTGCTCCTCGTTGTAAATGGGCAATAGGTCGAACGACTGGCGGCCTATGGTGAAATAGGCTGTCCATGTGCCTGCGATTTTCCTTACCATAACCGTTGCCTCCATGTTCGTTCGTTGTTAAGTGAGCTAAAGAGAAAAGCATTGCCACCATCTACGTGTATACGGCATTGCAGAGCCAACGCCGCATACACTTGTCCGTTATAAGCCATTTTCAGACAACTCCCTCTTTTTCATTCGTTGAAGTTCTAAGTACCCATACCAATCAAGGTCAAGCAATTCAAACATATATTTGTACTTCATCTCAATATCATTACGTTTCTGTTCAGCACGAAAACGGCTTATAACAGCATATATACGCAATGCTTTCAGCTTTTCAATTAAAGTTTTCATATATTTTCAAGTTTTGTATTTCAAATTAAGTTCAGTATAAGCACTGCGTATATACGCAACACGATGGTAGCAATGCGAATTACCACTTGAATACCCACCCGGTGATAGGCACAAGCTCCATTTCACCCAAGCGCTGGTTGGCGCTGAAACAGACATGCTTCATGGTTGTTGGTTGTTCAGTTTGGCGGTGAGGCGGGCGCGGAGGCGATTGAAGTCACTTTCATCCGGCTGATACATCGCTGCGTCTGCGCCAAGTGCCCAGTCTTGAACCTCCTTTATCACCTCCTCCACGCTCAACCCGCCGAGGTAGCCGTTGTCGCGGGCGTGTCTCGGGCCGTCACGAAAGCCGTAACCATATTTCGTGCTTGCCATCCTGCCATCTTCTCGCTGCCTTGACAGCCTTATACGCTCTATCTCCTCATCCGTCAACCGCTTGGGCTGCTGCTGCGCTCGATTAGCGTCAATAGCCTGTGCCCTGCGGTCCATGCGCTCAAGCGACTCAGGCGTCACATCGGCCATCGCTTGTGCGTAAAGCTGTTCATCAGTAGGTTTCTGCCGCGTCTCTAGTTGGTCGAGGGCGGCGATGGCTTCCTGACATCGATGCACGGTTGACCAGTGCAAAGTGTTGCTCTCCATTCGATGGTCTGCTCGTCCTATCACAAGGTCAAGCGCCTCTCGTATCGTGCTCAGTAGTTCCTTGTTCGTGTTCATGGCTTGGGGTATTTGGCGAGGATGGCTTTGCCGTTTCGTAAAACTTCATCATCTGCTATTGTATTGCGACTTGCCGCAACGGTGCCATCAAGAACCCATAGGCAATTTTCCAACGCATTCCGCAACTCATCCCGCTCATCGGCGATGGGCTGGGCCACTTCCCGGATGGCGGCGGTATAGGCTTCGCGCTTGCTATCATCTACTATTGCGTGCCCAACGGTGGGACCGGATTCAGGCCATCGCTTCTCTGCCAGTTCTTCGGCGTTCAGTTTCGTGCTCATGTGTTTGTGTTGTGTTTTCGTTTCGTGGTGTTGGTGGGGCCGACTACCTGCCGGGCTTCGTCCGGTGTCCTGTACCTGCCTCGGCCTCTCATCATTTCGACATCAGGCTTCTGCCGCCCACCAACACCAAGAACTCAAAGAACGCCTGCGTACGACTAAGTGTTGCCGCAACCCGCTTCATGGGAATTGGCTTTGAAGTCGTTGCTGCTGTGCCTTCTGCCCCTTGGCGGCCGCCCCTGTGACGGGGTAGCTGTGCTGTGCGCAGCCCATCGCCAGCAGGACGAACGTGGCGGCGATCAACGCGGCACCGATGATGCGGGTCTTCATGATGCGAAGAGTTCAAGTTTGGTTGCCGTGTAGCGCAGCGCCCCACCTTGCCCCGCCCATGTGCCAAGCCTGCTCACGGTCATCGGCGAAGGTAGCACAATGGTGGTGACGCCGCTAGCCGTTGTCACCGTGCAACGCTGGCCGTTGGCGTACCAGTTGCCGTCCGGGTACACACCGAGGTAGTTCAAGCTGACCTGCCCGGCTGATACAGCAAGGGCCGAATACCCGCCCGCTGCGGTGTTGTTCTTGAAGCCCGTGAGCACCACACGCCCAACCGCCACATCGGCGATGTCCTCCGAGTAGGTGTTGCTGCTGACCGCCGCGTTGTTGCGCGTGAACAGGGCCGTACCCGAAGGCGGCGGCGTGGTGGTGCAGGAGCGCGTCTCCACGAGGTCCGCAGGCTTCGCCGTGCTTGGCGTGCATCCGGCCACGCTGCTCACATAGGGCGTCGTCCTTGTCTCCACCCCGTTCGTACACGGACCCCACGCGCCCGGCGTCCCCAGCACCCACGTACACCCCGTCTGCGGGGGCTGCGTTGCCGTGCCGGTGTAGCTGAAGGCAGGCGTGCCCGCCGCGTGACTGATGGCCGGTGCCCACGCGGACCCGTTCCATCTCTGGAAGCCTAGGCGCGAAGGTGCGCCCACCACGCCCGCCAGCGGGGCTACGTTCTGCCGGTCTATCTGCACGATGCGGCGGTCGCCGTCCCGCTTGTAGAAGATTTCGTTCTTGTCATACGGAAAGCCCGGAGTAGCATACACGTTGCCGCCCACCTCGTGGATCATGTTGGCCGTGCTGTTCCACTCGCTCAGGATGCCCTTGACAAGCTGCGGCTGGATGCCGCCATCGTCATGGCGCGGGTCTAGCACCAGCAGGCTCTCGGTCTTCACCCCCGCATTGGCGTAGGCTAGCAGGCCGAAGTCGAGGGCCACACGCCCCCGCAGGTCGCCAAGGATGGTGCCGTTCCACGGGCCACGGCTCTCACTTGCTACGCCCGTCTCCACCTTGATGCAGCCCGATACCTTCAGCGATACCCCGCTTTCGCGCCCGTAGCCCTTGCGGGCGAGGAACACGCACGGCACATCGTCCGTCTCGATGTCGCCGATGTGCCACATATTATCGGTGCTGCCGAGGAAGATGAACGTGGACACCGTGCCGTTCATCACCGTCACCTTGCCCACGTCACCCGGTGTGCCACGGGTGGCGAGGAATGCCGCGTCGATCTTGGAGCAATAGATGTTCCCGAACTTGCTGGCGCTCCCCGGATCCCAAGCGGCCACGCCCACGATCAGACGGCCCGGCACGAAGTACGGGTCTGCGTTGCCCCGGATGTGGATGCGGTCGATCCCGCACAGTTCCTGATACGCGCCCACCGTGCCCTCGTTGCTCCAGCTCGTCGTCTTGAACGCGGCGTAGATCTTGTTAGCCTGCGGCCCCAGCACGTCGATGGTAGCGGTGAACGTGTCGTCCACGATCCACTTGTCGGGGCGCATCACCAGCTCGGTCCCGCCAGCACCACGCGGCTGCACGGAGTTGGGGAACACGTTGCCCGGCCCGTTGCCCGTCACGCTGTTGTAGCTCAGGGTCATGGAGCCATTGACTTGGAACTGCCCACGCTCGATGATGATGGGGGCGCGGCTGATGTTGGGGCCGGATGGCCCAAGGCCGGATGTGCCCCAGATCACATCTTCGTAAGAGGCGACGAGCGGCGTCATGCGCCCGATCTTGTCATCGGCCCAGCCGAGCGCCTTGTACCGGGCGTAGGCCTGCGCCCACTTGGTCTGCCAGCCGGGGATGTCCTTGATCTCGCGGTAGATGCCTTCAGCGTCCTGCTGGAGGCCGTACATCTCCACGAGGGGGTAAGAGTCTCGGAACGGTATCATGTGTTGGGTCTTGGTTCGTTTGAGGATGGCCCGCGTCAGTTCGATGCGTCGGGCTTTTTTCATGGCGGGTATTATACCCCGGGGTATAAGGCGAAGCACGCGGCGCACACGGCCGCCTCAAGCACGTATGCGTTGCGCCCGGCATCGGCACCGAACGCCATGATGAACACGCTGTCGTAGGTGTTGGACAGGCTCACGTAGTCCCACGCCTTGCCCCGCAGCCTGTTGAGCGTTAAGCGGAACACGGCAGAGAACAGGAACGCCCCGCCGATGAGCATCCACACGATGCCCCATCCCTTGCCGAACTCCCACGCGAAGCCGAAGGCGATCAGGGCGCGGTAGATCCACTCTTGCTGGTGGTCGATGGGCACATGGTCCGCGATGTCGCGGGCGTCGTTGCGGGCGTTCCACACGGCCAGAAGGAAGATGCAGAAGGCGAAGGCGATCAGGCTCATTGGATGGGGTTGTTAATCTGTTCATCGACCCACCGCGCCGCCTCGCGTTCGCTCTGGTGGGGCAGGTGACCTAGGTCGCCATTGTGCGCCACGCCAAGGATCCACCCGCTCAGGCGCATGACGATGAGGCGCTGGCGGTGCAGAGCCGTGCCGAGGAGGTAGCCGAGGAAGAGGGCCACGCCCCAACCAAGGACCGCCACGGCGCCGCCAAGGCTCTCGTCTATCAGGGCCGACGCTGCGCCCCACAGGAACACGAATGGGATGCCGTAGAACGCCACGGGGGACGTGCGGCGGGCGAAGGTCAGGAGGTTCATTTTATGATCTGATCAAGGATTACTCCAATGGTTACCATGCTTACCAACACTACACCCACCTTGCCAACAGTGGCCCAAGACTGCTGCTTACCAAGCTTTATCTGAAGCTGCATATTCGCATCAAGTATCTCTTGGCAGTCTCGCCTTTCTTGAACAATCTGCATGGACAGGCTTTTGGTCTGCTTATCGCAAAGGGATACTTGTTCTTTCAATGCTTCAATTGCATCCTGCTGGCGAACAAGAACCCACGCCCTTGCCCTTGAAAGACTATCGGCAACAGCCCTTTTGGCCGCAATGAGATGAAAGTCCATCACGGAAAGGCAAACAGTATCCGGGTCGTAAAGCCGGATGCGCTTACTTGGGGTCTGAGAAAAGGATCGATGCGGAAGAGTCAATGCCAACAGCACGCTGAAGGCGCTGACGACTAGCCACAACAACCTCGATGGTTTCTGCTTCATTGGTAACAGGTGTGATGCTGGACAGGATCTTGTTCACCTCAAGAGAAATGCTATCTCGCTGATGGCGATAGTATGCTGCGCTATCCCCAAAGTCTTGGGCAGGGGGGCACTTGGACGAATTCTTGCCGATAGTGTACCCAATGCCAAAGATGGCCAAAAGGCACAGCACGATCAGTATGACGTATGCGGGTTTCATGGACCGTGAAGTTACTATTTTTTTTGATACGCCTCTTCGTAAAGATTGTCGTATCGGGTAAAGAACTTACCCCACTTGGAGGACGTTCGTAGCTCTTTGCCCCATGTATGCCACCTCTGATGGCACTCTTCGCACTTGAGGAAGATGTTGCGCTTGTCCAGTCGGTACTCGGGGAACTTCCCCTTGGGCAGGGCGTGGGAGAAGTTGATAGCCCGGGCTTCTTTGATGAACACCCCGCATATCTCGCAGTTATGGGGTCGCTCCTCCCACACCTCACGGAACACTTCCTTTTCTCCGGTGGCCTTGCGCTTGGTGGTCAGCGTGCTGGCTTTCTTGACCAGCCCCTTCTCCTTGAGCTTGTCGATTATGGTCGGGTCATTCCCCTTGATGATGCTCAGTAACTTCTTGGACTTTGCCTTGAGCGGGGTTTTGCGCTTCAGGGGTGTTTGTTTCATTTATTTGGGTCTTTTTTGAACTTTGGAACAACCTCAACCACTTTGTATTCTCCTGACCCAAGTCTCCCGTACCACGTAACGCGTTCTCGTTCCGATGCAGGAAGCACATCGCCATCGCTCCACATATTCATTGCCACCCAGATCATGCGATTGTCTTTGGAATCAGCAACAACGAGGTCGCCGTTCTCCATCTTGATTTCGGGGTTGATTTTGTCGTTGCTCATTTAGTCAGTTGTTTGAAGTCAGTTACAGGGATGTGTACCACGGGTTCGATGTCCTGCCAGTCCCCTCTGTCCTTCCTACCTCCGAACCCTATCTCTCCCACCTTGTCTATCTTGTTCCAGTAGATGCCATCGTTCCACTCAACAATGACCACGAAGGGTATCTCCGTGGCCTTGTACATCTCTACTCCGTGCATCACCTTGGACAGACTGAGGATGAGGGTGGGGTATGCGTCTTTGTTGTTCCATCGTCTCTTGCACTCGCACCAGCAGACTATCTTCTTCCTTGACAGCGCCCAGTCTATCCTGTACTGCTTGGGCAGCTTCTGATAGTCAACACCCCAAACCTTCGCAGCCGCTGCCATTGTCTTCTCCTCGACGGCAAGGGACTGCTCGTTCTCGTATGTCGGTCTCATTCTTGCTCGTCACTTGACGGAAACCTTTCGGTATAGTCGGCAAGCATCTCTTCTTCGCGGGCAACGATGGTGTCTGCGTTCGCTGAGCGAATGTGTATGACGGTCTTTTCATCCTTGATGGTTTTGACCTTATGCTGGAAGACCACAAGGGAGGTGACGCAGTTGGGGTTATCATCGGGAATGATTCCAGCTTCACGCATGGCATCGAGGGGTAACTTTGCCGCTGCGTACACGTTATCCAGATCCATGGGCTGCTTGCAATAGTAGCGGTTGAACTCCATGGTACATGGCATGGGTGCTTTCAACCCAACTCCAGCTTTTTTCATCCACCAAATCCACTTCTCTTTCTCCTTCTTGTACTCGGAGTAGTGCATTCTGATGAGACCCTTGGAGCCATTGAGGACGGGGGCGAGTCGGGGGATTTCAATTGTTATCATGTGCTTGTTTGTTTATGCGTTCTCCAATCCATCTCATGCAAGGTACTGCCATGCTGTTGCCAAGTGCCTTGTATCGCGGACCATCGGGGCAGTCCTCTGCTGGCTTGCGCTTCCACGGGATGCGTGTGTAGTCGTCAGGGAAACCTTGGAGACGTTCGCACTCTACGGGCGCAAGGCGGCGGACTTGCATTTGCTTTGCTAGTACCTGATCGTTGCTCGTAGCCAGCGTCAGGCTCTTCTCTTCGCTGATCAGCGGACCTTTGCCACCGCCATCCTTCCCCTCACGCTGACGCATCAGGATTGGGATGCAATTGCCACCATCCTGCGCCCCTTGCTGCAATGCCTCTGCTCCCTTGCTCCACTTGGCCGTCACGGTGTCTGTGCAACTTGGAGCAAGGCTTGCTTGAGCATCGATGGCAACTCCTTTCCCCTTTTCTCTGCTCGGCGCAGGATTCCTTGACACGCCTTCTGACTCAAAAAGAACCGCTGCGGCACTACGCTGGTCTCCAAGACATCCGACAACGAACACACGTCTGCGTCTTTGGGCCACTCCGAACCATTGAGCGTCCAGTACCCGATAGGCCCACCCGTACCCCAGCTCCCCCAACGCTGCGAGGAAGGTACCAAAATCCTTTCCTCCGTTTGATGACAGGACACCGGGGACATTTTCCCAGACAATCCACTTAGGCCGGTAACGGTCAGCGATTCCAAGAAACGTGAGCATGAGGTTGCCTCTTGGGTCCTCAAGACCTTTGCGGAGTCCTGCGACACTGAAGGACTGACAGGGGGTTCCTCCGACGAGAAGATCGATAGTTGCATCGGGCCAATTTTTGTACTGGGTCATGTCCCCCCAATTCGGGACGTTAGGGTAGTGATGTTTGAGAACCGCGCTGGGGAACGGCTCTATCTCAGAGAATGCCACAGGCTCCCATCCAAGGTGGTGCCAGCCCTGCGTGGCTGCTTCAATCCCTGCACAAACGCTTAGGTACTTCATTCGTCTTTGGGTTCGTCAAAATTGAAGTACTCACAGATCTTGCTAGTGACAGCAGTGTCGATGTTGCCCTTGATGATTGTTTCGTGCTGGTCCAACCAATTCATCACTTCCTTGGGAATGTCCAAGTGCTTGAGCGCCCTCATCCACCCGTAGTCCACCCCTCGCTCAACGCACTCTGACAGGACGATGTACTCGTTCGCTTTCATTTGCTTGGCTTTAGGTTTGGCGTTGACAGCCCATCGTCGTTCAATATGGGCTGATCCAACAGCATGTCAATAATCTTGCTTGCACACTTGATGCTAACGATTCTCTGGTCAAGCAGCCTCATGATCAAGTTGTGCTGGGCGTCAGTCATGAATGCTTCCATGCCGCTAAGGTTGGAAAAAGTTTTTACCTGCGCAAGAGCTTCTTACTTGTAGTCCCGAGGTGGGGGTGGGCCAAATTCTTTCGGCTCACCACACCTGTCGCACTGGTAGCACCTCTCTTTCTCGTGCATTGACCTTCCCTTTGTACCCCTCTCCATGGGCCTTCTCATGTTGAAGTCCCAAAATCCGGCGTACAGGCCATGCCCATAACAGTAGAGGCACTTATTCGATGCGCGTTTGGCTGGGGTCTTTGTAGGGGTCATAGTACCGGGTCTTGGGTTTCTTTCGGTTGGTAAGGATGGTGTCGAGCTCATTGACCGCATCGTCGTGGCCCCTAGCAGTAAGGATGACGCGGTCGATACCTTTCGCGACCTTGGAGCCATCGTCGTATCTGACGATGATGTGCTTGCTGGCCCAAGCTTCAATGGTCCCATCTTCTGCCATCCAGAGGTTATAGTCCCTGTGCTGTCCTATCAGTTTCATCGTTGAGTGTTTTGAGTGTTGCGCTTTCGAGGTCTAGGTCCAGTTCCTTTGCAAGGTTCTGCATCTGTGGGCTTGAGAACATCTTGTCCACAGGGGATTTGGCCACATATACTTCCATGGGGTCGTTTGTGAGCATTGCTTCGGATTTTGGAAACAGGTCAATCTCCATCTTCTTGATGACATTGATGGGGGCTAGGTAGTCTGCGATGTCTTCTCCCTCTCCAGCCCCGATACACTCCAAGATGTCCGACACGACACAGCTCTTGGTCAGCGGCTCGATGTTGATGAACTGCTTGGACCATTCTTCGTACATCCCCTGATCAGGGAACACCGTAACATCCCTCCCGGTCAGGCACATGGAACGCTCTACATTGACCATGTTGCTCCCGCCGGTGGCCAGCCACACATGGTATGGGTACAGCGAGGCGCAGATCATGGCGGTCTTCTCGCTTTCCACGATGGCCACGGGAGCATCTGGCTGATTCGGCAGCAGATGCGTGCCGAAGTACACCTGAGCGCACCCTATCTCCTCCATGGACTGCTTGGTCACCACCGTGTGCATCCACATGGCCTTCAGGTCTTTCACGCGCTTTCCTGTGTCGGTATTGTACTGTATGATCTTTCCACTCCTTTCCTTCCCGTCCTCCCCTATCTGCCAGAACACCATAGCCCCCTCATGCTCGGGGTAGTTCTTGCCCTTGGGGAATGTACCCACCCTGTACTGACGCGCCACGTCAGTATTGCCAATGGTGCTTTCCAACCACATCAGGAGGTTGTTCGGCGTCCCTTGATGCGTATGAGCAACAAAATGCTCGGGGCATCGCCAATCGGTCCTGCGCGGAGGGGGAGGAGGGATGTTCAACTTCTCGGTCTCTCTCACCACCCCTCCGTCCCTTATCCATTGCGCTGCGCTGTACGAGTAGCTACAGTTGTTCTCCCTGTCGCACACTCCTACGTGGTCCGGAAGATGCTCCCCGGTGTACCTGTCGATGTACAGGCGGAAGGTCTTCTTGTGGCCACAGGAGGGGCAATCTGCCTTTCGCAGCTTGTGGTCAAGCACGAACCTTGCGTTAGGGTTCTTGAGCATTTGGCACTACTTTGATGAATGGCATCCCGCTCAGGTTCAAAGAAGATGGCGATGCTGACTGCGTGTGTCTGGTAATCTCCCTGTGCTCGTCATCCGATTCCAGCCACAGGGCATGTCTAATCGCGCAGTGCATCTCGTAAAGGGCATCGGCGTCTTCATTATACCCAACTCCCTTGTTGGACCCGGGGTGATTCAGGTTCCAGCCGATCATTTTGACCACGTCCATCAGCGCATCCAGTTGATTTCGACGTTTGAGCCATTCGTCAAAATCTTTCTTTGTGTCCATCTCTTGGTGATGGGTGGCGGCCTGTGGCCAGCTATTAGTCCCGCAGTCGCCGATAATCCATCGCGACGTGAACTCCACGGCTTCGTTGATAAGCCGTAATTGCTTCTCGTTCAGTTCAATTGTGTAGGTTTTCATGTGAGTGAGATGAGGTAAATGATGACCACGAAAAGAGCAAGGTTCATCACAGAAACACTTGCTTTTCCTTTTCTGCGAACTAGGACGACGACCATGTTCAGGGCTTCCATCAGAAGCAGAAGCCCTGAGACCGCTGCTGCTGGGTACAGTATCAGCTTTGCTATTGTTGCCATGCTCAGAACGGGCTTTGTTCTTCTTGTTTTGGCGCGTCATTTTTTATCCTACCGGTGTGGGAGAATGTCTGCGTTGGCAGATGGTAGTCCAGCAGGTCTCGAGACAGCAGTCCGTTGCGGTTCTTGACCAGCTCACACCACACTTGCTTAACCTCTGCGCCCGGGACATACCCATCGGCTTGGTTCAGTGTCACCATAGTGTCGGCATCGTGCTCAAGCTGGGCAGACTCTTTGAAGTCGCTCATGGTCACATTACCCTCGCTTCTTCTTGCCTGTGACAGGGCCACGATTGGTATGTTGGTGCTCTTGGCTGCTTCGGTGATGGCGCGTGAAATGTACTGAACCTCCTTGGTCCTGTCCGAACCCTTCCCCTGAAGTATCTGCACATAGTCGATCATTACGATCTCGCATCCCCACTCATCCCTCCAACGCTCCAGCGTGGGCTTGACCATGTCCGCGTGGAAGGCAGATGGCTCGATACCACGGATACGGTCCAGCGTCTGCTTGTGCTTGTGTACGGCAGACTCAAGATGCTCTCTCTCCATGTCATTCATCTCGCCCTTCATCACCCTGCGGGTGTTCAGCCTTGACATTACGCCTGAAAGACGGGCTGCTATGGGCTTTCTCCTCATCTCCACTTCAATGATGCCCACACTGTGCCCTGCCTTGGCGATGTTGTACATCATGTTCAGAGCGAACGCTGTCTTCCCGCCACCGCTACGGCCACCGATGTAGCACACCGTCCCCTCGTCGATCTGGAGCACGTTGTCCAGTAGACCCATCCCCGGGACAAAGTGCTTCACGCTCTGCTGCTTGGTAAGTTCCAGCATCGCCCCCTCGTAGGTGGTCGCCTTGTGGTCATCCAGCAATGCGATGTTGCGCTGGAACTCCGACACCTTGGCCAGCACATCGCTCATCCGCATGGGGGTATCCTCCCCCAGTGCCTTGGACAGGTCCATCCGGAGGGATGTGACCCTGTTACTGGACAGGCTCTTGATCAAGAACGGGAGGTGGTCGAACTTGGCAGCGGTGCTCACGGCCATGCCCACCAGCGTCGATGCATCGTCTGCGGACAGCCCATGGGACTGGAGGACCACCGCCAGCGTCTCGGGGGATAGGTCGTAATTTGACTTATAGAGCTCGTTCACCCCCTTGAACAGGGTCTTACCCCGCTCGGAGGCGAACAAGAGCTCAGGGGCCGAAAAAACAGCCTCGCTGCGGGTGGAATCCACCAGCATGGAGCCGATCACCGATATCTCGATTGGCTCTGTGTTCATTCGTAGATGGTTGGTTTGGGGGCGTTGGGGTGTTCTCCGTCAACGGCCACGGTGATCAGCTTCTGCTCTGCCTGCGCCAATGCTGGGTACTTGTACTCCGATGGGTCCACGGGGAACTTCCAGCCCTTGGCCATTGCGTGCTCGAGTGCTGCAACAAGTTGAGGGCCACCAGAAAAATATCCGGTTAGAGTATTCACTGCTGCTTGTTCACTTGCAGTTGACTTGTATTTGAACTTGTCGAGAGTTGTTCTGTAGGTTTTGAACTGCTCCCATGCGGCCTTGGTTTTAACACCTGCCCACGCAGGCCATTGAATTTCCTCGCGCGCGCTTTTACTAACCTTATCTATACTAACCTTAGTATTACTATCTATACTAAGATTAGTATAAGATAAGGACGTTGAACATTCGTTCAACGGTTGTTCAACGTTCGTTGAACGGTCGTTGAGCTCTTGTTGAACGGTCGTTGAACGCTTGCTTCTCTTCGTGGCCGATGCCTTACCAGCCTTGGACGCGTTGTCGCACTTGGCCTCTGCTGCCTCCCGAGCCTCTTGGACCCAAGGAATGACCAGCCCGCCATCCTTTTCGGTCATCACAGACTTGACGAATGGCCACGCCCCACGGCACAGCCTCTCGCAAGCCTGCTCACTCAGTGGACCGTTCTTGAAGCCATGGCGCACGATGCGGGCATAGGCTCCCTCTTCTTCAAGAGTTGCCCCCTCGAGGTCGAGGGCGGCGCGGTCGAAGTCGTATTTCATCCAACGAAAGTTCATTGTGAAAAAAACGCCCCGCAGGTACTAATGCCGGTCGCAGCGGCACGTTCCCTTTGGGGCGGTTAGTTTGTCCTGTGCATCACGGCTGCGACCCGTGGCCAGCGAACTGGCAGTATGTTCGACAAAGATAGACAACTGAGTCGTTCTTGCAACCGTGGACCCGGCAGGATTTGAACCTGCGACCAACGGATTATGAGTCCGGCGCTGCTGACCACTGAGCTACGGGTCCAAACTTACTACTTACTTTTTGGTAGCAGACCTAGGCGACGAAGTTTCTTGACGTACCACTTCTTGCTCACGTATGCCTTCTCTACCTCTGGTCGCCCGAACTGAATGTCTCTCAGGCTGCTGTCGATCGGTACGGAGAGGAGGTCCATGGTCCTTACGTACACAGCATTGGTGTTCTTGTCAAACCTTGCTTTGTTCCGTATGACCTTGCACCCATGGACGATGGTAGTGTGGTTGGCCAAGTTCAGCATCTTGGCGACCTCTGTCGTTGAGAATCCATGGTACTTATGCAGGATGTACATGGCGATCTGCCTTGAGTCGCATCGGTACTTCAGCCTGCTCTTGCTCAGTATCTCGCTTGGCCCCACCCAGATACCGTTCTCGTGGTTGGCTAGGGCTATGGCCCCAAGGACGGAGTTCAGCGTGAGCTCGTCCCTTCCCTTCTTGGTGTTCATTGCCACGCGTGTTCGTATGCGACCATCTCGTTCACCTCGTGGTCCACAGGCTCCCATCCCTTGGGAACAACGGTTGACTGTACGTGGATGCCCTTGTCCCGCATCCAGCGGAACATGGCCATGCTTTTCAGTTTGTCGATCATGTGTGTAGTCTTCCTTCTCTTTGTTCTTGCTCAAGTGCTTTCAGCCTGACGCTCAGTCCGACCAGCACGTCTTTCGCATTGTCCACCCTGTTCTTCAGGGCGCTGTAGTGTATTTTGGTCCGGATGACCTCCTGACGCAGCTTCTCTGTTTCTTCTGTGACCTCGACCGCGTCGTTGGCCTTGGCGGTGGACAGCTTACCATCCTCCGCTTGCATTCTGAACCGCTCACGCAGAACATGCTTCTCGTACATCTCCTTCGCGGCAAGCATTTGGCCCTCTCTTTTGGCCATCTGGGTGCTCAGGGTGTACTTGATGGCGCTTATCTGCGTCTGGATATGGATGAGATCGCCGGGAGGTAAGTCCCGGCGAGTCTCTTCCACAAGTGCATCAAGCTCTTGACTGAGTGTCATTTGCGCCTCCATACCCGGACGAAATCACCCTCTTGCTTGTACCGGAACTTGATGTCAGGGGCATACTTGCCCTTGGCCCGTGACAGGTTGGTCACCGCGTTCTTGTACGTTGTCTTGATGGGGTACAGGAAGCTGTCCCCGACATCAAGCTTCGGGAAGAGGATGAAGTACTCGTTCCGTGGCCCCTCCTCACCCCGTGCGGGGGGGATTGGGATGTTCTTGTCGATGATCATGTTGCTTGGTTTACTTGTTCTTGGTGCAGACAATTGTGGTATCCCCTGCCTTGAAGTAGGCGGGCTCGATCAGGACTCCGTTCTCGTCGGCGATTGACGCGCCTGTTTTCTGCGCCGCCTGAGCCAGCGCCTCAACAGCCTTGAGCTGAGACTGTAGTTCACGGTGCTTTGCCACGCCTTTGTAGTCCCAGCGCCCGGCAGAAGCTTGTGCCACCAGTCTGTACCCGTCCTTGCTGAACCCCTCCTTGCCATACTTGCTTACCTCGTCCACCGCTGCTGTCTTGACCAGCTCGATGCATTCATCGAGGGTCTTGCGCAGGGTGTACAGGCTAAGATACGTATCGGCTGGGTCTGTCAAGCCTTCCACCGCTTTGGTGGCAAGGTCTTGTATGTAGTGCTTGGGGTCCATCAGAAGGGAAGATCGTCATCGTCATCGACCTTGGACGCAACTGGCTCGCCTGACGTAGCGGCGATAGCGTTGTCCTTTTCCTTGAGACCTGCGGCAATCTTCTCCATTACCTTGATCAGGTACTGGTCCCTCTCTTCGAAGTCCCACACATCCTTGCCGTTGACGCGGACTTTGCGGCCTTGGGGCAGGTCTCCGGGGTTGTTCTTGTCCCACTTGGGGGCGACCTTCACATCCCCTTGGAACACATTCAGACCGATGACGCGCTTGCCCTCCTTGTCGGTGAAGTCATACGGCGCAATGCGAATGGGCTTGGTCAGGTCCATGTTCGGCAGGCGAAGCATGAACGACGACCAGTACCGGCCACCTTCCTTGATCTCAAGCTGGCAGTTCTCGCCCACATCACTGATGCGCAGTACCAGAGAGCGGTTGATGTCGCCCTTGTACTCGCGCTCCTTGCGCCACATGGATGTGACCACCCCCTCAAGGTAGCTATCCCTGCGCTCCCACACCTCACGACCTTCGGGGTGTTCGTCGCTGGGCTTGGTCGTTCGCGATACAGCACCGATTGTGTTCTTGTCCACCTCCTCCACGATCTTGCCATCTGCAATGCGCAGGTAGGTGGCGCTGCCCTTGTCGTTGTTGGTTCCTCGTGCCATTTTGTGTTGTTTGTTTTTGATTAGTTGCCGTCTCCGTAGCCGTCGCCGTTGCCGTAGCCGTAGCCGTAGCCGTAGCCGTCGCCGTCGCTGTAGCCGTAGCCGTAGCCGTCGCCGTTGCCGTAGCGAATCAGAAGGTGTTTATCCGATGCCATTACCAGCCCTTATTAACGGCGATCGTAACAATCGGCGTGCATCGTACTGTTCCGTATGCATCTGCCTTGGTTCCGGGCATAGGCCCGTTAATCAACTGACCCAACCCCTCCGAGGTTCCCCATTGCCGGATGTTTCGGCAGTTGGTGATCGTCACAGAACCATCTTGGTGGTCTTGGCAGTTGCCAACAAACACCCATCCGCGATCTGCTACTATGATCCTCACGTCGCCGATCGGGGCCGATTGCTTTACGCTATCTCGACGGATATAATCAATTCCGTCAATGCTGATTACCTCACGCTTGCTCATTTTTCAGTTGTTTTTGTTGTTGTTTCTCGTCGAATTCGTACCAGTGATGGTACTTGGGGAAAAGTTCGTTGTGCTTCTTGCAGAGCTTGAACGCGCTGTCTTCTTTGCCGACAGCCCGCCCCTCCCCTTGCTCATCGGGGTTCTTCTTGTTCTTCCAATACATCCTATACATGGCGTGCTTTCATCAGTTTGGTTCTTGCTTGTTCGAGTTTCTCTACGTGGCCCCTGTCCCCGGGGTAGCACTTGTAGCAGAGTATCCTGCGGTACTTGGGCGCTTCATCTTGAAGCTCCGGAGACACCGACCAAAGTTGTGCGAGTGGCTGCGGGCCGAGGCCCTGACGAAGCAGGCGCACCCGGTCCACCAGTCGCTGGTCGTACTTCTTGGTGGCCATTGGGCTGCCAAGGTACGAAGAACTATGCACTTTCCGCAAATTCATGTGCATGTAGTGCAGAGGAAAGTAGCTGCACCCTTCGGATCTGGTTGCAGTAACGCTTGTACCCATACGCATCGTCTGCGTTGCAGTACAGCAGCAGCTTCATGGTCGCATCGTTCATACGCTCAACAATCTGCTGGCGCTGGTACAGATGCTCACGGTAAAGAAGGTCGGTGTCGTTGCTCATTGCTTGGTCAGTTTGTATGTTTCTCCGTTGATGATGATGGTGGCGCCATCGAGCGATGGCTGCTGGCCGTAGCGGGCGTTGAACTCCGCCTCGGTCAGTTGCTGGCCGTTGACCCACCACTCCTTGCTGCCATGAGCCCACTCAATAGCAGGTCCATCGGGGCGGTGACGCTGGCCGTTGACGTACCACGCCTTGCTGCCATCGGCCCACTCATAGGCAGGCCCGTCCGTGCGGTGTAGCTTGCCGTTGACCCACCACTCTTTGTCGCCATCATCCCACTCAACGGCAGGTCCATCGGGGCGGTGGAGCTGGCCGTTGACGTACCACGACTTGTTGCCATCGACCCACTCGATGGCAGGCCCATCCGTGCGGTGTAGCTGTCCCTGCTTGTTGTAGTACCACTTGTTGCCGTACTCGCCTATGATTAGGGTGCTCATTGCTTGGTCAGTTTGTATGTTTCTCCGTTGATAATGAGGGTGATGTCGAGCGATGGCTGCTGCTGGCCGTACTGGGCGTTGAATTGCTCCTCGGTCAGGTACTGGCCGTTGACGCACCACGACTTGCTGCCATCAGCCCATTCGACAGCAGGTCCATCGGGGCGGTGACGCTGGTCGTTAACCCACCACGACTTGCCGCCATCGGCATACTCACAGGCAGGCCCGTCCGTGCGGTGTAGCTTGCCGTTGACGTACCACGACTTGCTGCCATCGGCCCACTCATAGGCAGGCCCGTCCGTGCGGTGTAGCTTGTCGTTGACGTACCACGCCTTGGTGCCATCGGCATACTCTACGGCAGGCCCATCAGTGCGGTGTAGCTGGCCCTGCTCGTTGAAGTAACGCTTGGTTCCGTACTCATCGATGGTGGGGGCGCTCATTGCTTTGTTGTGTTTTGTTGTTCTTCTTTGACGCGCTCCATGTCCTCTGCCATGGCCCCGAACATGAACGCCAACTTGCGAAGGTCATCTACGCTGACGCTGTGCATTGTAATATCTGCGCCCGGGATTCCGAACGAAAGCATGACCCCCGGCACAATGTCCTTGCTGTACTGGTGGATGCTCACGCGGTAGCGCGTCAGGTCGAAGGCGTTGCCGTCAACGATGGGCCGAAAGGTGTGTGTCTGCATTTCCATGGTTGTTGATTGATTCAGTGTTATGCCCCCGGCCCGATTGCCGGGGGCGGTTATCGTTGGTTGTGATCAGGCGAGAACGTACTGCTTGGCCGTGTGCTTCTCGATCCACTCCATCACCGTGTCGAAGGCCACGAGGTTGAGGTCGTAGCCAGCGCCGTCCATCACATACTCTTCTTTCTGCCCGGCGGGTGCAGCAACGTGGTTGGTGTAGCGGGTCACGCCGTTGAACAGCCCCCACAGGGTGGCCCCTTGGTCAACAATCTCCTTCTCCATGGAGTTGTTGAGGCCGATCAGCTGGTTCTTGCGGCGGGTGGACAACTCGTCCTTGGGCTCGAGGCCGAAGCCCTTCTTGAAGATGGTGGTCAGGATGGCCTGCGTTGCCTCCTCGGTCAACTTGGCATCGGCCATGCGGGAGAACTTGTCCATGAGCAATTGGTCTGACGCCATCGTGGCCTTGATCTGCATCATCGCAGTTTTGATGCGCTCCAATGCGCTGGCCCCGTGGCGGTACTTGGTCATCGCCCCATCCCTGTACGCCATGTGGAACGTGTTGATGCACACGGTGTTGATGTTGGTGGAGCCGAACCCGATGGACGTGCTGCCATCGTGGGAGTTGATGCCCGTGATGAAACGCTTGAGCGGGGAGCGGTCGATGACCACGTCAGGCAGAGCCGCTTGGAAGTAGACCTTGCGGCCACCGTCAAAGAACCCACCTTTCGTTGCCTGAATCCCGACCCCCTCACATGCGTCGATGATGGTCTCTGCCAGCTCGTGGTTCTGCATGGGCACATAGCGTGGGCCGACGGTGCCGAGGTGCTGGTTGGTCTCGTTGCGGAAGATGCCGTAGCTGTTGGTCTTCTGCCCGTCAGGCCCGTACAGGGGCAGCTTGTTGACGGTCCAGTTGAGCCCGGTGCGATCGAGAAGTTCGAAGGTCTGTTCGAAAGTTGTCATGGTACTACTGATGATTGTGTTGAGCGTTGAGGATGCGCTCCCCCCGTTGGTTGAGTGACAAAGGTACGAAAAAGTTTGTACCTACCGAAAAAAGTTGCTAACACTTACCGCTGATCAGCAACGGCAAGAGATATGGTCATCAGTTCGGTGCTGATGTCAGCAAGGCGCTGCATCCTGCTGATGTGCTGGCGAATGGCTATGGCGATGGCATCCGGTCCCTGCATGTGGTAGTCTCGGCCATGCGGGGAGCACTTGCTCAGGGCCTTGGACGCATCGTGCAGGGAGAGCATTGCATTGTCGAGGGCATCCATCAGGTCACGGGCATCGGTCCCATTCATGTTGATGGTGGGCGTGACGAGGGCGGGGGACTTCTGAAGGTTGATCATGTTACAGGGAGTTTACGAGGTTGGTGGCGTGTTGCTTGGCTTCTTGGTGGTCGGGGTCGAGGTCGTCGCCCATGTTGTCCAGCGCCCAGCGCAGGGCGGCGAGGAGTTCGGGTGCTTTGCGGATAAGCGCGGCGTTGGCTGCTTGCTCTGCCTTGCTGCGGTGCGAGAACCATACGTCGACGGCTGCTACATCGTCGCCATCAGGTGCGGTGAGCAGGTCGTTCTGCCCGTGGGCGAACTTCCAAGGTCCGGGGGTGTGCTTTGTGGTGCTCATGGTATTGAGGTGTTGAGGGTTAGGCGTTGATGATGGAGCTGATGAGGGTGTCGTCCTGCGCTTCGTCGTCGGTGTAGATGACGATGCTGTAGTCGCCCATGTCGGCGCTGGTGTCGCCCTTGTAGGCGACGATGCGGCCGCTGCTGCACTTCTTCCAGCAGCGCAGACCGTTGTGCTCGCAGGGGTACACGTCTTCGCTGCCCATCAGGTAGTCGAGCAGGGCGCTGGGCGTGGTATCGTGGTAGGTGCCGATCAGTTGTCGGCCATCGGTGGCTCGGAACAACTGGTACCGGGTGGTGCATTGGTTATTGATCTGGATGGCGTGACAGGTGTTCATGGTTGTGCGGCTGTTACTTGTTGAAGTCTTCGAGCCACTCGGCGAACGGCCTTCCGTCAACGGTACGGGCGCTCATGTCCACGGTGGTGGTGACGTACTCTTCCTCCCCGGGGTACGGCGCAAGCCCTACGCCTGTTTCTTCGTCCAGCCGACCGCGCAGTACCTCACGCATGATGATCGCGGCGAGGTACTGCTCGTCGTTCCACCGCTGGCGGCGGTCCAGCGCCCGGTACAGGCGCAAGCGCAGGTCCGACTGGTTACCCCAGCCCCCTCCCCAATGTGAGTAGATGTAGATGGAGGGTTGGTTGGCGAACTTGATCTCGATGTTGCTGCGTTGTCCCATGTTTCAGTTGTTGTTTGTTGAGTGCAAAAGTACGGTGTTGCTTTTAAGTGCCAAGCGCAAGTTGTTAACACTTCGGTGTTAACTTTCAACGATGCGTTGGAACGCTGCACGGGCGAGGGTCTCAGCGTTAGGTCCGCTGTATTCCTTGCGCTGGTAGGGCAGGTACATCTTGGCGAGGGGCGACCAAGCTTGAATCACCCAGTTGTTGTCCACGCTCCACAAGTGGTAGTGTAGGTCGTTGGTCTTGTAGATGTCTTCGAGGTGTCGCATGGTGGTAGTGTTGGGTGTTTAGGTGTTTAGAGGGGGCCACAGGAGTCGAGCCTGTGCTGGGCATCCAATGCCCCCTGTTGCTTTAGTTCGTGCCCTTCACCGCTGCATACCGCTTCGGATAGTTCACAATCTGCCCGGCCTCCCAAAGAGAGTAGCGGCAGAACCGCTGGCTGACGGTATCGCCATTGTCCATGGTGGCTGATGAGGCGTGAACCTTGGCGATTGTGGCGCTGATGCGCGGCTCGGCGTTGTACTTATCCAGCAGGCGCTGGCCAAAGCTTTTCTCTTCCATGTTCGTATTTTTTAGAGGGTTTTGGTTGCGTTGATGATGATCAGCAGGAAGCCCCACACCACAAAGGCTGAGGCGATGGCGAAGCCTGCGGGGATGATGACCCGTTCAATGGCGTTCGTGATGCGTTCGGTGTTCATGGTCGTGTTGGTGTTAGGCGTTGTGTAGCTTGTCAAAGATGGAAGGCTTGTTGATTAGCCAAAGCACAAGGTGCTGGGCGGTGAGGTCTATTTCGCGGGCGGTGCCCACGAACAGGTCAGGGCGCGATGCGATGCGATCTTGCGCCCACGCTTGAATTTCCTCGCTGGTCAGGCGCACCAGCAGGTCTTCGCGCTGAAATTGCCAATAGGCGGTGAGCAGCAGGGCCTTGGCCCCGTCAATGTTTTGGATGGTCATGGTCAGTTGATGTTAGAACATTTTGCCCACATAGTGGCCCTCCTCGTCGTACACGTTGATGTAGGAGTACCCGGTACCCTTGGGGTCGTGGACCGCCACATAGGTCCAGTTGTCGTTTGCGTTGGCATCGGCGGCTACTGCCTCTGCCTCTGCTGGGTCTGCCCAGTATCGGGCGGTGGTGTTGGTAAGCATGGTATTGCTGAGGTTAGATGGTTTCGTTCCAAGGTGCTGGCATCACGCGCTCGTATGTTTCGATGTTGAAGTAGCAAGACCCCTGCTGGCCGAACTTTACGGGCTTGCGGCGACGAAGTTCCCAGCACGTTGCCGTGCTTCCATCGCGCTTGGTGATGGTCACGGGGTGCTTGGCCACGTAGTAGTTCCCCATCCTGTCCCCGAAGAACCGCATGGTGGCGGCGTCGAAGAAGTGCGACCCGGTTGCCGTAACGGCGGTGCGAAGTGTTGATGCGTCCATGTTGGTGTTGGTGTTAATGGTTTAGAGGGGGCCGCAGGAGTCGAACCTGCGCCGGGCGACCATCGCCCCCTGTACTGATCAGACCTCTTCTGCCTCCCAGCACTCCGTGCAGTACTGCCCGTGCAGCTCCATGCTGTAGGCCGGGTGCTTTCCCTTGCACGTCCTGCACTCCAGCAGGACTTCCGACAACCACTTGTCTTTCCCCGCGGCGACCTTGGCAAGGTCGGTGCTGATCCTGTAGCGTCCGTCGATGATCAGCGAGCGGAAACCGTAGCTGTTCTCCACGATCTTGATGTTGTTGGTGCGTACCATGTTGTTGGGTTGTTTTGAAGTTGTTGAAGGTGGGGGCGGAGTTGAACCGCCCCTTCGACCATCCACCTTTATATCTCGCGCAGGGCTGATCAGTTGTTATGCACCCTGATCTGAAGCCCGTTCATGACGTTGACGTCTATGACCACCTGTACCTGCCATGTTGCAGCCTTGGCCATGACCTCGAGCACCGTCCATCCGTAGATGGATGGGCTGCTCAGTTCGATGGTGCTGTAGTACTCGTTGTTTGACATCTTGGCCGAGCCATCCTTGCGCTCGTTCAGCATCGAGGCGATGAGCATTGCTGCCACTTCGTGGTTCTTGTTCTTGGTATCCATGCTGTTGGGTGTTTAGATGTTTGGAGCGTGGGAAGGGATTCGAACCCTTCACCGCACCACCACCGATGTTCCGGTTGGTGCCTCCACGCTGATCCTGCCGATGGCCTCTCACCTTGGTTTGATGGAGCGGCATCGACCGTAGGCTGCTATCCCTACGTTGGCCAAGATGTCAAAGAACGCGATCGGAGAGGACTCTTAAGGACCGGCCTGCTATTCGAGGGGGTGTTCCGTTGTCCGACTGTGCAAAGATGGGGGCATCAACTTTCGATGTGCAAATCGAGAATCCCCAGCAATGACGCGGGTTTCAGCGAATCAGGCAATTTCGGTCGTCGCTCTACAGCCCTACAGCCACGCGGGTTTCAGCCACTTTTGCCATGTCTCAAATCACAGGTGCAAAAAAAATTTGCAAAAACAAGCTAATCAACTGACGCTCAGGGAGAAAAAAATTCGCCCCCTACAGTAGGTGCTCGTGCGTGTACGGTCAAGGAGGCGTGATCAGATAGAGAGGGGAGGAGGGGGGATAGTAGCACTCCACCACCACAAGAGTCGCCCCGGCTGGCTCCTCCCACCCTTTCTCCTCCCGCACCTTGACTACCAAATCACCCCTCGCCAAAATGCATCGCCCCTCGCCTGATGATCAGGCGCACCTTCTCCCTGCCCAGATGGTGGGCGATGATCCTTCCCCCAAAGCAGATGGACGACGACCCTGCCCCGGCGGAAAATAGAGGACATGGTGCAGCCCGGTGCATGTATAGTGTGCTGACATGGGTTTAGGTTCCCTTTTACCCGGGGGCCACAGAATGAACAGGTACCATTCTTCCCGCGAAGAGGGGGAGGGGTGGGTTGAGTGGGGTCCATCCCCCGTGTCTAGAATATTCAACCATCCCCCGTGCTATGAATGTTTGGCTATCCCCGTATATGTCAAAACATTTAGGTACCCCTTTTCTTGGCTGGTTTTCGGGGCTTGGGGACGATTTCTCCTATTGAGTGGGGGTGGGGGTACTTTTGGTACCATATCGTGTCTCTGAGGGCAGATTTTTACTGTGCGCGGAGATAAAGGGGTGTATTCTCCGCATAACTTCGCCCACATGGATAACAGGTTGACACGAAGGAGGGAGGCTCTGTTCACCTTGGAGGAGGTGGCCAAGGAGCTTGGGTGTGAGGTATGGGCTGTGAAGGCTCTTGAGGAGAGCTTTCTTAGTCCACTACAGAAGGCTTATCTGAACCTTATGCGTTATGACATAGGGTTCTACCCTCATCGTAAGAAGAGGGAGAGGCGTTTGGCCACAGGGGGTTAGTCTTTTCGCGAGTAGTGGGAGTACTCGTCCAAGATGTGTCCTACCACTATGGCTATGAGAATGGCCGAGAAGATGAGCAGGGTGTCCATTATTTTGCGAGGGTTGACATGATGCGGAACACGTCTGCCATGTCCCTGTCCTGCTCGGAGATGCGGCCCATGACGTACTTGAGCTTTTCTTCCATCTCGTTCAAGCGTAGCTGCATGGTCTCCATGTTGGACACGAGTTTTTCAACGCTCCCTGCCAGTGGCTGGACGTAGTTGTCCATGTAGCTTCGGATGGACTCCACCTCAGAAGCAAGTTCTTCGTTGTTGGTCATTTGTTTGTCAGGATTGCGTATTCACGTAGACCATCGTGTTTTAGCTCTACGTTCTTGTTGTACAACTTTGAGAAGTCGTGGACTGCTTTCTTTACGTCGTAGATGTCGCAGTCGTCGGCGAGGATCACGTCAGAGTCCTTGACAAGAACTAGATCATGGTACGCTCCCTTGTACCCATGGTCCCCGTCGACGTGGGCAAGATCTGCCTTGGGGATGCGGATGAGGGACTGGCTGTTGACCACAATGAGCTTGGCGTCGAGCATGAGGTCGCTTACCACCGTGTGCCAGTGCTCTTCGCATCTCTCGCTGTCGTGGTCAGCCTGAGCGTCGAAGCAGAGGTAGCTGCTCTTGTGGCCCACGCTGAAAGCTGCCAGTGAGTACCCGCATCTGGTCCCTATTTCGACCACGTTGCGGGGTTGGAACCTTTTCGCGACCTCCATCTTGTGGCGGTAGTGCTCCAAGAACTGGTCCGATGGCCGGATGTGGTCCCCGGGCATCCACACAGACCGCATGATGTACTCAAGCTGGTCAGTCATCGAACTTAACGGGCTTTTGGGGGAACAGCTCTTCGCTCAAGAGCTCACACGCACGACCGGCCATGACCAATGCCATGCTCTTGTCCCCGTGGTCTGACAGGGCGCCAAGCGCAACCATCAGGCAGGCGGCGGGGTCGTTCATGATCATCGTCGCAGCTTCCCCTCTCTTCCCTTGCTCGATCAAAGAGTCGATGATCTCGTGATTTTTTTTGTGGTCTTCCATAACTGCTTGTGTTTCAGAGAGTTATATCTTTGTCACGGCCGCAGGGGCATAGTGTCACCGGATGTCGGTGGACGGGTTTTGCTTGTACCTCAGTAAACACCCTGTACTGGCCACTTGATGTTTCTCTGTTTCCTCTCAAGCAATAGCTGACCGCAGCCACACGGACACCTTTTCTCCTTCTCTTTTCTGATCCACTTGGAGCGGTCCTTGGCTTGCTTCTTCTTTCGGAACCTGCGGTCCTTGAGCTTCCAGCTTGAGTTCACTCTGACCACGAAGCTAACATTTTTTTTGACCCGTTGTGCGTCGAGATGAAAAAAGTTCTTATGTTCGCACCCTCTGTTCTTTACAACATAGTGGTTCTCCGCTCAACCACGTAGAGCTGGCCAACAAGAACAAAGGCTCTGCAAGACAAAACGAGCGAAGCAGTGGCGTCCTGCGTCACAAACCCCTGCGCTGTCCGACCGTCCGACAACAGGGTACCCATGCTCATGAGAGTATCATAGCACGCAGGTCAGTCTATCGTAAGGGTGTCCCCCTGAGGGTATAGAGATTCACAGGCTTATGGTGGTGTTCCACCTGACGGGAATGGGCAACTCCCTCAAAGGAATCTTCGGTTCCGCCACCCCATGGGTATAGGGACGGGTATGCTCAAAAAAAAGAATACATACATAAGGAGTGATATATTTACCCCTTGTGTATCAGATGGTTGAGTACTTTTACGCATCAGACGGTATCTTTGTGTCCATCTCTTCGGAGAGCTACACATTCGTCTACTGTTTGAATTAGGGGTATGATAGTCACATTCACCAAATCAAAGGTCACCTTTGACGTTGGGTCGTTCGTGACGACCATACTCGGTACTGACATCATTAGGGTGTGGTACGAGGTGGTCCCCGGCACCCCTCAGTACTATCTGGTCCACGTCGAGCGCAAGAACGCGGAGAAGTTCACCATCGACCTCAGAAGCGGTCTCCCCGACCAACTCAAGTGGTCCAATGACCTCTTCGGTGCCAAGAAGTGCGTCGACGACATCTCTGCGATCGCAGGGGAGTGTTGCAACCCGTTCGATGGTCTGATCGTACAAGGCCCACAAGGAGCACAGGGACTACAAGGAACCCTTGGCCCTGTCGGACCCGGGGGAGCACTTGGTTACTATGGTGCGTTCTACGACACCACCGACCAGACCGCAGCCCTCGTGGACACGGGCTACCCGTTCAAGCTGAACACCACAGCAGAGTCTAACGGGGTCAGCATCGTCAACAACGGCCTTGGTCAGCCCACCGAGATCACCGTATCTGCCGCTGGTACGTACAACTTTCAGTTCTCCGCGCAGTTCGCCAACGCATCCACCTCTGAGGAGGTGGTTGACATCTGGTTCAAGAAGAACGGTACTGACATCCCAGAGAGCGACAGCCAGTTCACCATCCACAAAAGGCAAGGAGGGACTGATGGATACCATCTCCCGGCGTGGAACTTCGTGGTCACCCTCGCCGCCAATGACTACATAGAGATATACTGGGCGACATCAGACACCGCTGTTTCAATACTTGCCGACCCGGCTAACCTTGTTCACCCCGCCATACCCAGTGTCATCGTCACCGTGACGCAGGTGATGTATACCCAGCTTGGTCCCCAAGGGGCTCAAGGCATACAAGGGACACAGGGGGTACAGGGTAATCGTGGACTGCAAGGGCTTGACGGCACCCAAGGCACCCAAGGCCCTCAGGGATTGCAGGGTACTCAGGGCATCCAAGGTGACCTTGGCATACAGGGGACGCAGGGAGCACAGGGCTTGCAAGGCCCTCAGGGCACTCAAGGGGTCCAAGGAACTCAGGGACCACAAGGCACACAAGGGGTTCAGGGTGCCCAAGGCATACAAGGCACACAGGGCATTCAGGGAGTTCAAGGCACCCAAGGCTTGCAAGGTGTTCAGGGCTTGCAGGGCTTGCAGGGCTTGCAGGGAGTTCAAGGCGACCTTGGAGCTCAGGGCACTCAGGGCGCCCAAGGCTTGCAAGGTGTTCAGGGATTGCAGGGAGTTCAAGGAGCTGATGGCTTGCAGGGATTTCCGGGGATTCAGGGCCTTGTCGGCATACAGGGAACCACCGGTGCTGGCACTCAGGGCGCCCAAGGCGCCCAAGGCCCTCAGGGATTGCAGGGCATTCAAGGGCCTGCGTCTGCGAACACCCCACAATTCATAACGTACACAGGCGGGAATCAGGTCCGCAGCGCCACAACGCTTGCTGATGTTGATTCAAGCGCAGGGTGGAGTAGTGTGTCGCCGGGCTTTTATAGCATCCAGCTTGTGGTAGTTTACCAATCAGTGGCTACGACCACTGGCATACAGTTAAGCATTAACGGAACGGCAACAATCGACTACCTTGGCATTGACGTTGGGTATTCTACGCTTACAACGGATGGTGGTAACATGCAGATCAGAGCATTCGATGGCGGACTCCCTGCGCCATCGACCAGAACTGCGAACGTTGATTTGACTGCAACGCTTACCGGGTATGTTAATGTCACCGCCACTGGAAACATTGTTCTTAGGTATGCGTCTGAAGTCAGCGCAAGCAACGTGACGGTAAAGAACGTGTTTGGAGTACTACAAAGGCACTAGGCCCAACATCATGTCTGAAAACCTAGCAAGCAGATCGCTTGCAAGCGGGGGTGCAATTGCCCCGCTTATCATATCAAGCAAACACACCAATGGGACGGGTCTGTGCAACCCATCCATCTTTGTGGACGATGGCAAGATCCTGCTGAACGTAAGGCACGTTCAGTACATGATCTATCACAGTGAGAAGGAGCAGAAGTTCCCTTCTTGGCATGGACCTCTCATCTACCTCCACCCGGAGAACGACGTTACGCTTCGCACGGAGAACTATCTCTGCGAACTTGAAACAGATCTGACCATAAAGTCGTTTCAAAAAGTCAATATGCTAGGTCTGCACCAGCCAGCGTGGACGTTCATCGGCCTTGAGGACGTGAGGCTAGTGAAATGGAATGAGAAGCTGTATATGACCGGCGTCAGGAGGGATACCAACTCCATCGGTCAGGGAAGGATGGAATTGTCGGAGATAGTCGATGGCAGGGAAGTAAGCAGGACTCGTATTGAGCCACCCAACCCCGAGAGCTACTGCGAGAAGAACTGGATGCCAGTGCTCGACAAGCCGTTCCATTACGTCAAGTGGACCAGCCCAACGGAGGTTGTCGTGGCCGAGGAGGGCAAAGCAAAGACCGTTTGCATGAACCCATGCAAAATCCCGTTCTACAGGGATATTCGGGGTGGGTCGCAGCTTATTCCATTTGACGGCGGGTATTTAGCTGTCACGCATGAGGTGGACTTTTGGTACACCGAGGGAGGTCACAAGGATGCCCACTACTACCACAGGTTCATCATGTGGGACAGGGAATTCAATGTCATCGCAGCTTCCAAGGAGTTCAAGTTCATGGACGCCCGCATAGAGTTCTGCTGTGGTCTGGCCCAGCTTGGGGATGACCTTCTCATCACGTTCGGGTTTCAGGATAACTCTGCGTTCTTGTTGCGTACCCCCGCCCACATCGTAAAAACCATGCTCAATGATGAAGGAATTGCTTGAGCAGTACGCCAACGACCCATCCAATGACGTGGTAAACTACAGGATCGGCTTGTGGTACAGCGACATTGAGCAGTACGCCTCGGCTCTCTCGTTCCTTCTGCGGGCAGCAGAGCTTACCGAGAGCAAAGAGCTTGCCTATGAGTGCTTGGTCATCAATGCGCTGAACTTCCGCAAAATGGGCGAGAGGAACAACTCGCAAAAAAACCAGCTCATGCACGCCATCTCCCTGATCCCTGACCGCCCGGAGGCTTACTTCCTTTTGAGCAGGTTCTACGAGGAGACCAAGCAGTGGCACGAGAGCTACATGTTCGCCGACATCGGGGCCAAGAAATTCTTTGACTCACCGCCCAACGAAAAGCTTGACTTCCCCGGTACGTATGGCCTTGTGTACCAGAAGGCCATCTCCGGATGGTGGATATGCAAGTTCCGAGAGAGCAGGAAGCTGTTTGAGCACCTCTTGTCGCAGAACATAAGGGAAGACTACAAGCAGAGCTGCGTTCACAATTTGCAAATCATGGATAGCAAGTCCAAGTAGTCCATATCTTAGCAGTAGCATATTCGCGGCCATGTCAAAGCAGGTAAACCTTCGCAAAGAACACAAGAACCCCAAAGGCGGTCTTTCCGAGGCTGGCCGCGCCAAATACAATCGCGAGACCGGTAGCAATCTGAAAGCACCGGTGAAGGGAGCCCCAGACAGTCCAGACAAAATGCGCCGCAAGGGCTCTTTCTTGGTCCGGATGGGTTCTGCGGCTGGCCCTCTGATGAAGGATGGAAAGAAGACCCGTCTGAAACTGTCGCTTGAGGCGTGGGGCCACTATGGAGACAAGGCATCTGCTGTTGCCAAGGGCAGGCGGATGCTCGCACGATACAAAGGAAAAAAGAAAGACTGAAAATGAGCTCTAACAATCCCAAGCGCAACAAGCTGTTCATCCTTGCCGAGCAGCTTCGCAAGCACGCCAAGGCAAGCAATCTTCAGGCGTTCATTATGATCGACGGTGATGAGCCCGGAATGGCTAAGGCACTTGGCAACTACAGCGAGGGCATGGTGCAGACCGTCGTGGCCCATATGGCTATCACCCACCCGGGCATCTTCTCCAAGACCATCGAGATGATCAACAAGATGGCCGAAGCCGTGGAGGAGAAGCAGAAGGAGATCGAGGGGGCTACAGAAGTCGCGAAAGAAGAGGAGAGACCCTCCCTCATTGTGGTCCCTTGATACACGAGTTCAAGCAGATGCTATGGGTCTCCACAGAACTTGGGGACGGCATAGTCATTTGTTTGATAGACTACGGCCCACAAGCCAACAGCGTGTTCATGGTGGGCCTTGAGAACGGGGAGATAAAGTTCTTCGACACCAATCAGGTGAGGATGTGCTCCAACCACACCTTTGGCATCAGCGTTCAGAAAGATTGATCATTCTGCGGATGTCGTTCACCCTGCGCTTGATGTTCTCGCAGTGCGTTATCATCTCATCCACCCTTCTGTTCACCAGCATACCGAACCGTGAGTCACCCTCGGATTCAAATCGGGTCACGGCTTTGTCTATCTCGACCAGTGATGCTACAAGGTCTTGGATGACCACGTTTTCGCGGGTTACGGACACTCTCCCGGGCTCGGGGTTACGCAGGTCTGGAAATACTTGTTTCATGCTTCAAATCTATCAAAATAGAAAACCCCCAATGAAGGGGGCTTTCTACATAGTTTGAAGTGAATTATATTACGGAGGGGTGATGTTGCTGCCATCGACATCCAGCAGCAGGTAGGGGTCGCCAGCACCAAGGGCGGCCGCAATGGTGGCAATGCCAGTAGCAGCAGCGGCTGCGTCTTCCATCTTGAACTTGGTATAGAGCACGCCGGTGGGGCTGTAGAAGCCGATCCACGAGCCGCCACGACCCAGCGGGAACAGGTAGCTGCCGGTCGGCCCGACCGGGGTCAGAACATCATCGTCAAGGTAATCAGCGGTAAGCTGACCTTCAACGGGCTCAGTGTTGCCAAACAGATTGGTGGCTGTTGGGGCTCCCGGGTTGTAATTGGGGCCGGGGTTCTCTCCAAAGTAAGGGCCGCTGTAGCTATAGTCGCCGCTCTTGGCATAGGTGGGGTAGGTGATCAGCTTGGAGAACGGACCTACCGTGGCCATAAGCTGAGGCGTAACGAAGTTGGTATTCACCACTTCGCCGCTCGAAGTTTGAAACTGGATGATCATTGTCTGATTCGTTTATGAGGCAAAGATACTGATTATCAGGCAGTTATGAATGTTCTCTCGAAAAAAAATCTGCACCTAGCCAACTGATTATATCTTCGCACCCATGGAAAAGCAAGAGTTAAAGCAACTTGTATTGTCCAAGCTATCCGAACTGGAAAAGCAGTGGACAGATGCCGTGAACAAGGAGGAGCGCGTTACCGCAGCAGACTATCTAAGGGTTGGAAACTTGGAGGGCGGAATTAACGCACTGCTTCAGCTTCTTGTAGAAATTGAGAAGACGGACTAGGGGGTGATGCAGGCGCCAAGGATGTCATCAAGGCACGCCGCTGAACCAACTTGGTCATTTGTCCACCCTGCTTGATTGTCAATCTTCCCCATCGGCAAGTCCAAGAACCGCCCATCGTTGTAACGCAGGCGCACAAACCATTGCTGATAGTCGCCATTCTCCTTAAAAAGGGTGCTTGGAAGCTGAGACGTTGACAGCGTTGTTAAATCGTTTGGATCTGGCCAAGCATCCTGACTCAAAGTTGCGTTGTTGGCCGTAGAAGAAATATCAACTACCTGCGGAGGAAGGTTGTGACTTAATGGAGTAAAGTCATTACCTCCGCTATAAGTATCATACACATACTTATACTTGACATGAGCAACAGCATCAATCACTGTTCGATAGTGAATGATTTGAGCCGAGTCACCTGTTCCGGTATAGACAAGTTGAATGTACTCTGCCCCCAGCACAACGTCATACCTCCAGTTAGCCATCTCTTAGTGGTATTTGAAGACAATGGCGGTCACGCCTTCTGCAAAGCCAGACGAGACAACGCACGATTGATACATGGAGCAAAGATACTATAAGTTGCTGATATACAGTTCTTTGTACTAACTTTGTAGCCATCGATACTAGAAAATCCATACAGGAGCATACTGCTGAGCTATTGCTGAAACTCAGCTATGAAGGGGTTGCCATTTCGCCAACCCACCAGCAGGAAATCAAGTCCGCTGGCCTGTCGCAGGAGCTTTCTGCTATTAAGGCTCAGCAAAAGGGATACGAAGCGGAGGAGGACAAGGCCCCTGACAACGGGGAGAAGCACCTGTGGCTGTATGAAATACCGGTGATCACCGAGGGTGATAGGGCTGGTCAGCATCTTGAGGGCAGTTGCTACTACGACAAAATACCTGCGACTTGGGCTGAAAAGTGGAAGGATGTTGACATCCAAAAGTCGCACTGGAGGCCCGATGCTCCTGACGCTGCCGATGACGAGTTCCGCAGGTTCATAAACTCCCACATCCCGCAGTTTGATAGTCTTATTGCCTACGAGCCATTCTACCTGTACGTAGAGCAGGCGAGGAGGTGGCTGGAGGATAAACGAACATTAGCGGATATTGACCCGGTTGAGCGGTATGAATGGAAGCGCCGGGAACTTGCCCGCGTGGCCGATAACAAGCTTTATGGACTGAACAAGTACGTGTCCATCAAGGAGGATGGGTTTATCGGTGGCCGCAGGCAGTACGAGGCATCCACCCCGCAGGCATTGCTGGCTTTTCTTGTGGACCGGGGCAACAGCTTTGACCTTGTAAAGGGTCGTCAGGCCGCCATTACCTCCACTATGATGGCCATGGCCGCGCTGGAAAGCGTGGTCCGCTCTTCGTTCAGTGGGGTGTTCATGGTCCACAAAAAGGAAGGAACTGGTAAAACCCTGTTCCGTGACAAGTTCCAGTCCACCTTCCAGCACTTCCCGCACTGGATGATCGGAGAGGTGGACGTGAGCAAGGGTTTCTCGTCGGAGAGCGCAATCCTTGACTTTGACCCCGGCGATACCAAGGCACAGAAGGGCCGGGACATATCCGAGTTTCGTCTGCTCTCCGCAGAGGACAGCATGACCGTGAACGGTCGCACCCCAACGTGGTCGCTGTTCGATGAGGCCCAGAACATTCCCACCTTCCAGATGGTGAAGGCGGAGATTGATCCCACTATGTACCAGTTCAACAAGGCAAAAGGCCGATTTGAACTGGTTCGACAGGCGTTTGCATGGGGAACTGGGTCTTCCAACAATACCGGCCAAGGAGCGTTTGAGAACGACTTCAAGGGCCTGATGGCCGCTTGGGAGGGAGGCGAGGACACCGCTGGCTGGGTTCCTGTCTTCATGGATTGGACCTGCCGACCGGGTATGACCCGCGAGTTCTACCTCAAGCAGAGAGCTAAGTATCTGCGTGGCCAAACGGAGGAGACCAAGGGGCTGTCCACAACTGAGCGTCTTTCGTTGTTCTGCGCCCACTACCCTAGCAAGCCCGATGATGCTTTCATGACCAGCCACAAGACGCTGGTGCCCATGGAGATCATCGTCAAACAGCAGAACAGGATACAGAACGAGTGCCACAAAAAGGGCTTGGCCCCGACCCCGGGTAAGTTCGTTCCCATTTGGGATGAGTCCGTCAAGCTACCCGAGGGAAGCCTTTTCCCGCACCCGGTCAAGTCTGTCTCGTGGATGCCCAGCGTATCCGATGATTTGGACGCTCCCGTGAAGATGTTCATTGAGCCTAGTCGCGGGTGGGCTTACAGGTATTTCCAAGGGACCGACCCCATCCAGAACGATGGCGGTTTTTCGCGGTTCTCCAGCGCAATATGGGATGCTGCGGCCAAGAAGGTGGGAGAGGGCGAAGACACCCACTGGATCCCGACCGTTGCTTGTGTGCTGAACGCTAGGACCACATTCCCAGCAGACTTGTTCATGCAGAGCGTTCTGATGGGCATGTATTACCGCAACGAGGGGCAGCGGGCTTGTCGGGAGCTTGTGGAGATCAACGTCGGCCACAGGTACACCGACTTCAAGTGCTCCCCGGTTTTCAACCTCCGCGAGTCGCTATTGACCCGTAACGAATTGCTCCCGAAGTATAGGGGAGGAACCCATTTGTATGGCGTGGACATGAAAGGGGGCAAGGGAAGCCGAAAGGAGTCGCTGTATGGCGACGTGACCGACCTCATTCGCACCCACGGCCACAACATCTGGTACTATGACTTCTGGAGTCAGGTCAGGAACATCTCGGTGGAGTCAAGGGCGGACGGCTCTGTTGTATGGGGCACCATGAACAAGAACGTCTACAACGACGACATGGTCTACGCTATCGCCTATGCTGAACTGTGCTATAGGAGCATCAACAAGCAGCCCATTGAGCTGACCGCAGACGCCAAGCAGTACAAGCACAAGAGGGTCATCAAGCGTAGCGCGAACCTGATGCCATATTATGTAACTGAAAAGGTAGAAGTAAAATACCGATGACAAGCGACGTTGTAGAAAAAATGCTGGAGCACAGGTATCTGATCTTTGCTCCAAAGAACGGGAAAGACCTTCGGGTCCAATACCCTGAGCTACTTGACTATGCTGAGTTCAAGCCGGATGCGATCAAGACACACGACCTTCTGTTCGTGTGGTGGTTCCGCTGTTCTGCATCTCCCTATTACGACATGGAGGATGCTGAAAAGCTGGAGAACTGCGTGAGGATATCATACCCTACTGAGCAGCAAAGGGAGTCAAAGCTGAAGGAATTCAAGACAGGGTTCCCCGACAATATAAAGTCTGCATTCAAGAGAATGGAGTCTTTTAACCTAGGGGCCCGTGTTGAGAATTATCTTTACACTCAAAGAGTGCGGGAAAATTGCAAGGAAATGCTTGCAGTTGACATTGCCACCATGGACTTGGAGGAACAGGAGTCATGGAGCAAACGCGCTCCCGGTATTTGGAGGCTATTGGAGGAAACATCTAAAACCCTCGAAAAAGGGGGATTTGGAGTTGTTGAGCGAGAGCAGACAGTAGTTGATGAGCTTGATGGAAGTGTAAGGGCATTTAGACAATCACGTCGATGAGCGGCACCAGTATTCCAACAACGACAAATAACCGTGGCTTTTGGACGTGGATTCCAATTGCCACGATGATCCCGCCCAGCATGATGACCCCCGAACAGGACAAGGGGGAGGCATATCATGCGTTGTGGACGCGTTACTTCTTGTCGCGTCAAGTAGGCGCTTGGATCGAGTTCTACCGCTCGAACTACGTGCTGAACATGGAATACGCTATCGACTCTCGCTGGGGCGAGGAGGAGGATGTGCGTATGTTCCTTGGCGACGGTCCCGCTCAGACATCCCGCATCCCGTTCAAGTTCCCCATCCTGTCCCCGATGCTCACTCGTATGATTGGCGCCGTGGACAACATTTCTATCACCGCAAAGGCCGAACCGGCCACGCAGCATCTTGCGCAAACGCGAAAAGAAGACGCTCTTGCCAAGGCCATGGTAATGTCTCGTGCCGCACAGGCTGGACCTGCAATGACATCGGTCTATGAGAATATGGGCATTTCTCCAAACGAGCAAGAGACCGAGCAGATCTTCGACATGACTTATCAGGATCAAATCATTCGTGGTGCGAACTCCCTGATGAACATGCTTGCCGAGCGCAGCAAGCTTGATGATACCAAGCGGGTTGCCGCTGGGTATATGGCCCTTTCCGGGGCTGCTGCCGCCCATTGTTTCATCAACGGCAACAACCTCGAGTGGGAGATGTGCGAACCCCGCGAAGTGGGCTGGGACACCTCTTCTATGCGTCCCGACTTCGCTGATGGTCAGTTCGTCTACCATTGTCCGCTGATGAACGTCTCTTCTATCGGCGAACGCTGGAACCCCGTAAAGGATAAGATCGAGGCCCTTGACAAGTGGGCACGTATCCTGCCGGGTGGCTATAACTTCAATGCTGGATGGCCCCAATCCCGTCCCCGTGTCTTCACCATGTACTGGAAAGACATGAAGTACGTGGACCGTGGCTACGTGATCAAGGACGGTGAAGAACAGTATGTGACGATCAACGAGGTGAACCCAGACACGGGAAAGCCTGACTTTACCGACAAGGATCTCATCGAGCCGCCCATGAACATCTACACCGATGCGTGGACCGCAAGTGAGAAAAAAAGCAAGAAGCAGCGCCGGGCCATTGAAGTAGTTCGTTACTGCTCCATGATCCCTTGGGAGTATCTCCCGGGCGGGTATACCAAGAACATGCCCTTCGCCGCAGATCGCACCGCACCCAAGCCGCCCATGAACAGCGGGCTTCCTGATGTTGGGGTGGTTGGTGACCTTGTGCTGGACTATGGGATGTATCCTTTGCAGGAGTCTGACCCCGATGACGTGTACTCTGTCAAGTTCCCGATCAAATTCTCGTCATGGCGCTACCTCGGCGGTCACGTTGTTGCCCCTCTGACCTCCGCCCGCGACCCGCAGCGGTGGATGAACCAGATCACCTCCGACATTGCTTGGAGGATGCGTAAGGCTGGTGGCAAGGCCACGCTCATTGCCAAGGAAGCGGTGGACGGCTCGAACATGGACGAAGAGGAGATCAACATGAAGGTTAAGGAGGGGGACACCCTTGTCCTTTCTGCTTCCATGCTTGGTGGTCTTCAGAACGCTTCCGGCCAGATCGATGCATCTCCGGGTGCTGGCATCTACAACTTGCTTGGCGCCCTACCGCAGTTCAAGGCCATCGCAGAAAGCGCAACTGGCGTATACGAGAGCAACTATGGCGCCCCTCAGGGCGGGCAGCTTGTAGGTACGCTCCAGCTTCAGCTTCAGCAGGCTGGCGTGATGCAGCAGCCATTCTATGCTGCTATTGCCGAGCTGTACAAGCAGATCCACCAGTTCAATGCCCAAGCTGGCAAGCAGTTCTACTCCAAGCGTCCTTGGCTATTGAGTCAAATGGTTGGCGACGATGATATCCAAGCCATGATTTCCAGCGAAGAAATGCAGATTGAGCAGTTCCGCGTGAAGATCAACCTATCCCCTGAGGGCGCTCAGCTTCGCACCATCACCGATCAGCAAATCATCCCGCAGCTTATGCAGATGGGTATGCTCGACCCGGTCACCGCAGCGCAGCTTATGGGTCGTTCGACTCCGGACGATGTCTACTCAGCCGCCCGTCAGTTCGCCAAGCAGGCTCAAGCAGCCGCCGCCGCTCAGCAAGAACAGCAGCAGATGGCTATGGCCCAAGCGCAGTTCGACCAAGAGCAGCAGGCAATTGACCAGCAACAGATGGAGATGGCCAAGCAGCAAAGCAATGCCGACATTAAAATGGCTCAGCTTGACCAAAAGGCATCACAGCCCTATCGCCAAGCCGAAAGTGAATGGATGAAGCCGGATACCGAACTCCTTGGAGCAATGGGCCAAGGACAATAAACTGAAAAATAACCAAAAAGAGCACACTGCTCATATATTTGTACCATGAATCAACAGACTGACACTCAGGAAGTTGTAGACCTGTCCGGGGATGCCCTTGCGAATATTCTTCGTGGGCAATCTTCCCTTGCTGGCCCCCCGCCGGTTGACCGACAGGAAAACAAGCAACCGGCTGCTACTGAAGCAGCCCCGGCCCAGCCTGCTGCTGAGGCCCAGTCCGCTCCGGTAGCGGCTCCCGTGCAACAAGAGCAACCCGCTCCTGTTGCAAATACCGGTGGTGACTCCGCAGCCAATGATCCTTACGCCACCATGGTGGCCAATATCGTTGGCGATCAGTCACCGGAGATCAACGTAGCGTGGACCGACGAGGCCAAGAATCTGTTCAAGCAGACCTATGGCGTAGAAGATCCCATTGCTTACAAAAAAGAACTCGACTCTAAACTGGCGGAGAGCCAGCTTTACAAGCAGAAATATGACGAGGTAGCTCCCGTCCTCGGTCAGCTTGAAAAGCTTCCTCCGACCATGTATAGGGCGCTTCAGCTTGCCTTGGAGGGCAAGGTTGATGACGCCCAAGACTACCTCAAGTCGCTTCCCAAGATCGCGCTTGAGAACAAAGAGAGCAAGTCTCTTGAGGACAGGCTTCTTATCGACACCTACCTCCCGGGCAAGATCAAGCCCGAGCAGTGGGATATGCTGAACGACCCCGAGGCCGACGAAGACACGGTGGATGCGATCGAGTCGCGTATTGCCATTCTTCGTGATACTGCTGCCGAAATGCACGACAAGAAGCGCGATGAAATCATTACGCAGGTCCAGCAGCAGGAGGCCATGAAAAAGCAAGCCTTTGAGGATTACCAAAAAGGCGTTGCAGATTCAATTGCAGTTGCAAAGAATTCCTCCCTTCGTGTATTCGTTGACGACAATGTTGTCGGTCAGGTATCCAACGGGAGTTTCATTCACAAGTTCGTCAAAGAGGATGGCGTGACGCCAACCCCCGAGGCTACGACCCTGTATCTGAAGGCGCTTCACTTCGACCCCGCAGTGAAGGCCGCAGAGGCGAGAGGCTACGAGCGCGGGCGGCAGCAGGCACTCCTTGAGGCGACTTCCCGCCAACCGGCAATGAGCCGTGCGGCAAATCGCGACCCCGGCGCTCAGCCTATGGCGACTAACCCAGATGATGCAATTCGCCAGATCCTGATGAAGGCCGGTCTTCAAACCTAACTTTTTAAACCCAAACAGAAATGTCTCTTCAGTCTTACGTACAGAATGTAAATAACGCGCCGTTTGGCCTAGCCAATACTAACGCGCCCGGCTCGCCCTACGCCGCTGCCTATGGCCGTGGTGTGACCAGCCACCTCTACCTGCCGGTGGACCCCATCATCTTCGATGCGCAGCCCCAGCAGTTCCTTGACCTCCAGTACCTCATGGCCTTCGCCACCGAGGAGGCCCCCGGCGACGAGCTGATGTGGCACGAGAACGTGTGGAGCCGTAGCCCCATTGTGACCGACGGCGCCATTGCTGGTGTTGCCGCCACGCCGGGCGCTACCGTTACTGGTACCGTTGTGGTGACCGCCGACTCCCTGAACTATGTGTTCGTGGGCCAGAAGCTGCACTACACGGATGACGCTGGTGTGCCCAACCAAGTGATCGTGAGCAATGTCAATACCACAACCCTTACCGTGACCCTCCGCTCGATGGTGGGCGTTGGCATCGGTGCTGTGGCTGTCGCTGGCCTGAACCTCACCAACGGCCTGACCGCCGGTGGCGATGGTTTCCAGACCTTCAGCAACCCTGTGCGTACCAAGACCGTGCGTCGTACCAACCTGATCGAAAAGGTGGGTCCGGAGCAGATGATCTGGAACCGCCTCGAGCGCATCAAGTGGAAGAACCAGTCGCAGACCAACTTCATGGAGGTTGATATGCGGAACGTTCTGACCCAGCTCAAGGTGAGCATGTGCCAGCGCATTTGGCTGGGCCAATATGGCGAGGGTCTGGTGAGCTACAGCAACAGCGGCGAGACCGCCATTGCCAAGTTCACCGAGGGTATCGTGCCGAGCATCCAGAACAACGGTGGCGCGACCCTGAACAGCACCATGAGCACCGTGTGGGACGACCTCACCACGGGTATCTTCCAGACCAACTTCGGCCCCATCAACAACGAGCGCGTGATCTTCGGTACCCCCGAGATGCTGCACGCTCTGAACCTGAAGCAGAAGGCCGAGTTCATCCGTTACAGCACCGGTGACAAGGTGTGGGATCTGGACTTCGAGGAGTGGCGCTTTGGCGGTCAGAAGCTGACCCTTGTTCCGACCCAGATCTGGAACGACGTGGCCAGCTTCCCCGAGGAGTACAGCCGTCGCCTTGTGGTTCTCCAGAAGAGCAGCGTGAAGCTCGCCACCATGCGTGGTGTGCCCATGATCTCTCAGGAGGCCAAGGTGTCGCAGAGCCGCAGCAACATCACCCCCTTCGAGATCTACGATTTCGAGCGGTATACCGTCGAGGGTATGGTGGGCACGAAGGTGCAGAACGCGGCGCAGAATTTTATCGTGGATGTGGCCTAATCGCCACCAACTACTATGCGAAGGCCCCGGCATTTAGCCGGGGCTTTTGCTTGATTATCAAGAACATGCTCTATATTTGTGCCAACTAAACCATACACTATGGCGAATAGCGAAACGGCAGCCAAGGCCCGTCTTGGCAAACTGAAGAAGCAGGCGGACGAGCTTGGTATCCCTTACCACGAGGACGTTACTGAAGAAACCCTCAAGCTGGCGATCAAGTCAGCCAAGGAAGATGTAGAGGAGGCTCCCAAGGCCACCGGCACTGACGTGGCCGAACTTGGTAAGGTGATCGCCCAAGAGATGGGCAAGGTGATGCGTACTGTCGTGTCGGACCCCGGCGACGATGGTTTGGTGGACGACCGTGACGTTGACCCTGACGACATCGGCGAAGAGAAGGTGTACTTCACCCCGCAGTTCTTTTGGATCGTGCCCGCCAAGCGCATTGGTGGCCAGCTTGTGAAGGCCCCTTACAAGAAGATGGTTTTCAAGATGAGCCACGGAGACGCTATCCGTAACGGGGACCAGTTCCAGACCCGCTACATGAGCACCTATGTGACCAACTCCAAGCGGGAGCAGGCATATCTGGAGACCCACGACCTGTACAAGAAGATCTTCTTCTCCAACGCAAATGAGGCGAACATCACCACCGATCAGGTCAAGTTCGCTCAGAAGTTCTCCCAGCACATGCAGAGCCTGAACACCCGCATGGCGCCGCAGCTTTACCGCTTGGCCGCTGAGAATGGCATCAAGCTGGACAGCAAGATGTCGCTCTCTACCATCCGTACCAATATCGCCAATGTGCTTGCCGCACGCGATATCGAGCGCGATGAGATCAACATGCGTAGCCTTCTTTCCGCCGCTGGCAAGGCTTCTTTGCTGAGCGATGTAAATACTCCAGAGTAATAATAGCAGGAAATGATCACGTACCCTGAGCTAAAAACCGTAATGCAAGCCAACCTCGACGCCGAGGGAAGCGACCGTTACCTTGACGTTCAGGACTACGTTCCTGCCATAAACTCCGCCGTATCTCGTGCCATGACCGCCATTGGTTGGTCATTGGCCCAAAGGGACGGCAGCGAGGAGGCGCTCCGTGACATGACCTATGTCAGGATGTTCCAGACGAACTCACAGGGCGGGGTTGCCATCAGTGACCCCGCCCTTGTGGCTTCTCTGGGCCACGGGGTATGGAATGTCCTTGCCGTGTATGCTGAGCCGGAAACGGTTGAGCAGAACCCAGCTATTCTGCCCCTCCCGGTGGACAGCAGCGTATACAGGGACGATGTGTCTTGGAGCGGCTCCGGACAGCCTGTGGAGCGGGTAACCCTTGAGGAAGTACCGGTAATCAGGAATAACAGGTTCCTTTCTGGGAACGAGACCCTTGCGGCCAATCCCAAGCGCCGCATGTATGCTTATTATATCGTGGGCAATGCCTCCTCCAGCGCCTATGGCAGCGGGATGGGCGAACTTCGCGTTCTTCCCCAAAGCCAGACCGGGCAAAAACTGATAGCTATTGCTTATTTGGCCAACCCTGTAGAGCTGGATGCGAACAACTATTTGACCGTACAGATTCCGTTCCCGCAGAGCGTAAAACGCACTCTTGCGGACTGGGCACTTCAGTACATAGCTTGGAAGCAGGGAGACGGAACAAATCTGCAAATGAACGCGCAAAAAGACGCGGCAGAGCTGTTCCAGCTTACTACCAACTAACCGTATCTTTGTAGGCATGACGACCTACGATCAGGTAGTTGATGACATCATGGTCACTATGGGTTATACCCATGACGACAGCCTGCGGAACAAGGAAGCTGTTCTCTACAACGTAAAGCTGTGGGCGGATAAGCTCAAGAAGCAGATCCTTGCCAAGGGCGATGCGATAGGCGACCACCGGCGTGGCAGTGAGATGCTGTCCACGTATATCGTGGAGGTTTTTCACAACGATGCTCCGGATAACAGCACGGTGGACTGGGATTACAGCTACTTCGATCTTCCGACCGGCGTATACTCCCTCGACCACGACAGCGGGGTGAACTTCATTCGCTACCTGCGAAATGAGATTCCGTGCGGATGCCCGCCTGCCGTGGCCAAGAACCCGTTCACGGGAACTACCATTGCTTCGCTTCACGCCCTGTACAATAGCGCCTACCAGCGCCCGCGTGTGGACAACCCGTACTACGCAAGGGCCAAGGCCAAGGTTGGTGAAACAACCAAAGACAGGGTGTATCTGTTCGGCATCCCGTGCGACCTGAAGCACCTGCTCGTGGGCTTGTACGCTGTCGTTGACTTCGATGACATCGACCCCGACGAGAGCATCGGTCTGCCGGACGAGATGCTTGAGACCCTGAAAAAGATGGTCATCGACCTTGAGCGTTGGGCTGTGATGATGCCGCAGGAGCGCCTTAAGAACGATGGCCGGGACTTTGAGCCCAACCAGCAGGTGAGGACCGAGAGGACTATGTCCGTTAACAGTCCGTCGCAGATCGACGCATAACCCACTAAGCAGTGCCACTCGGTAACACCAAATTCAACGTAGGCGAGATAATCACCGCTGCGGCCCAAGAGCTTCGTGACAACGAGTTCGGTCGCCTCGGTCGTCCGTTCTACCTATCTGCTGCCCAGCGCGGGTTGCAGGAGATGAACTCGGCCACCAATTTCTACAAGAAGGTGTTCGAGACCCCTGTCCCTGATAACCTTGTGCTGGAGCTTCCGAACGACCTTACAGAGACCGATGGCATTTACTTGGTGAAGGGAAGCGGGGTGAACTTTGATTCGTCCACCATCTTGTTCGTCAAGCCGAACATGTGGCACAAGGGCGGCGAGGGTTACATCGCCAACAACAAGGGGAGGAACAGGGACGATATGCAGTTCTCACTGACTTGGAGTGAACACCCCCCTGCACACATCTACTTCGCTGGGCTTCGTGATGGCAAGCTGTACCTGTCCCCGTCCTGTAGGCAGTGGGACAGCATCTACATCATGTACACCGGCCTTGGTGTGGACTGCTTCGGCGAGGACTTTGAAATCCCTCACTGGTGTCGGGAGGCCATCACCGACTTTGTCATTCATCGCGCTGCGCTGGCCATGGAGATGGAGAACCCCAACTTCTATGGCCGCGTTATCGCCCGCAAGGAGAGCGAGATGAAGGCGCCGAACGGCTCTTGGTGGACCGCTGTTGGTCGTTACAAGCGGCTTGACAAAAAGGGCCGCTACGACACCACTGCATACACCTTCCGTATCGGACACACCCCATAATGAAGCTCTTCCATTTCCCGTGGCTTCGCAGGCTCCTTGGCAAGGGGGTCAATACCGACGTGTCCCCCGAGCTTGTCCCTGATGGCTTGTCGAGGGAGGCTATCAACGTGCGGCCCAGCTCAATTGATGGACGCGCAGGTGCTATTGAGGCGGTGAGGGGAGAGGTTCTGCTGTATCCGTCCCCGGGTGGTACTGGATACGTGTGCATCGGCTCTGCATCGTGCAACGGGCGTCTTGTTGAGTTCTGGGCCTCATCCACCGCTGGCGAATATCCCATCGTTCGTTTGGACGGGATCATCGTAGCGCAGAGCCAGAACATCCCGTATGTCTACAACCGCCCGCTCCAGCTTGCGGTGGTCGAAGACCTTGTAGGTACGAGCATTGCAGACAACCAAGGCCCCGGTGGCTCTGTTCTTGGCCGTGGTGTTGTATACCCCGCCGACCACAACAGCGAGCCACTGTACTGGGATATTCGAGAGCTCCTTGCCAACTACAACAACAACACTGGGCTGTACTTCGACCCGCTATACACCACGGAGTACAACTCGGTGCAGCTTATCTCAAACCCCGAGTTCCCGGTACACGTTGGCAATGTAGAGGCGGAGCCCGGGCTTCCTCCGGGTCAGTATCAGTACCGCCTGCGGTGGGTGACCCCGCAGGGCGACCGGACCAATCCCGGCCCCGAGACCCCGCTGATCAGCATTCCCATCTGGCAGGACCGGAAGCTCACTTGGCAGCAGGACCAATACCCCGGCGTATCAACCGTGGGCGGCGCTGTGCTCAACCCGCTCCAGACCACAGGCTATGGTGCCAAGCTCCAGTTCCGCGTGGACAACCAGCAGGGCTTCGAGTTCGTCGAGGTACTTCGCCGCAGGTTCAACGACGGAACCGAGACGGGGGTTATCGAGGTGGTCGGCAAGTTGCAGATTGTCCCGGGCGAGGTGTCCATTCGCACGTTCACCGACCCGTTCGACACAATCGCCACCCCGGAGGTAATTCCCCCTGACGAGGAGGAGCAGCGTCTTATCGTCTTCACCAAGCCCAAGAGCGTAGAATACGCAGACCGCCGACTGACCTACGCCAACTTCGAGTCGCTGTCCAACATCCCCGAGGTTGACTTCGTTCTCAACCCCGATGGCGACCCCATGGCCCCCATCACGCAGGGGGTGCATACTTGGTACACGGACGAGAACGGCAACAGGGCTCCGTACAATGACGGCTATTCAGACCCGGTGAACAACACCTACCTGAAGAGCTTCATGCGCGGGGAGAAGTACGGCCTTGGGGTGATGTTCTGGGACGCGTACCTGAACCGCAGCTACGTGGCCGAGCTTCCCAACCAGCCGGACTCGGGGTACCAGTTCCCCAACCGCCGTGACAAGAAGAGCATTGACAGCGCCACGTATTCCAGCGCACCCATATGGGCCGCATCAACGGACTGCAACAGCACCGACCCGGTCTATGACACCTTCGATGCCTTTATACAAGGACAAAGGGGTAAAAACATTACAGATCTTCTCGAAGGATACAACTTTGTAAACTACTATCAGGGCGGAGGGAGTCGTTCTGCCTTTGGTCCAACAGACCCAATAGATAGCGGCATTATTGGTTCAAACGACCAAACAAGGCTTAGTGTATCTCCGGTTACTGCGGCGTATGTCGGATCTCCAAATGACGCAGCAAGTCAGTTGGCTGTTGCAAGTTCAAGTCCCGCAAATTTTTCATCACTTGAATTTAGCGGAAGAATTTGGTCTCCTCAGTATCAGGCGCTTGGTGGTGCCATCTATGGCATCAACAACCTCCCGGAAAAGGCACGCGTGTTCTCTATCATGCGTACCGAGCCAGCCAATAGGGTCATTGCTCAGGGAATAGCTTCATATAGTCTTATCAATAGAGATAATATAAGTAGCAACGTAGATAATAGCGTATTTCCTCCGGTAGCAGATACAAACTATCCAAGCTCAAGAAAGAACAAGAATCGTGTTGTAATCAAGTTTCCTGACTTTGATAGTGGGAAAATAGACTTGAACATAATCGATGAGTTTGTATCATCTCCTCAAAATTTTGCTATTCAGTTTGTGTCCCCTCTTGGCATATATTCTGAGCCATACAGCTTTGGTGGTATGTATTCTGGAATTGACTATGGAGGATTGAGTCCAAGTATTAGGGCGCAAAGCCCTGCTGGTGACTATGGACAGTTTACATATTTTGGAGGCGGTGTTGATATGCTCAGCTATGCCGGAGTTCAATACGACGAAGGCCAAGTTAATGTAAATGAGCCAAGGTCTACATTAAGCATCCCTGCTGGCGTTGGAATGGCCTATCAGCCAACATTGGCAGCCTCTCCATTATTTACTCCTCCCGCCAGTAACTATGTCGGATATTCTATGTGGCGGCGATTTGCCGGTCCAATACCGCCAAGTAGTCCTTTTGCAATTTCTCAAGATCAAGGTAATAAGATATTTGAAACATTTAGCGTTACCGAGTCACTGGAAAATGGAAACACTGCTTACATAGTAACATTTTCAGAAGACCTTTATCTTGAGGAGTCGGTTGGAGATGCTCAGTCTTTTAATAGTTCCGATACTAGAAACTGGCACGAGCCTGTATATGTTGTAAATCTTATTCGTAAAAACGCTCAAGTTCCGTCGAATACCATTGATAGGTATATCAACACCGGGCATCACATCAAAATTCAGTCTTGCATTGGTATTGGTACTGGTCAGCCGCAGACACTCCAGCTTCTGAACGAGCGTCCCGAGGATGTATTTGCTCTTGGCCAGAACAGGTATTTATACGTTCAAGCAAACGGCGAGGTTCAGCGTTGGTTGTGCCTGAGCGGCAATACTGCTCTTGCATCTTTGACCGGCCCACAGCAAGCTGCGCTAGCCGCTCAGCTCAACGCTGGTATCCCATACACCGATACTGACGGCAACTTGGTGTATGGACTATATGAGTTCTCGCAAGGCCCATCTCCGTCCAGCTTCCAACTTGCTCCATACGCATCGGTCTCTTTTGGCAACTGGAATGGCATTGTGATGAACAGCCCTCCTGCCAATGCTCGGATATTGACGAGGTATGATAGCAGGGCCCCGATCCGGTTCTTTGGCGGCGATACGACTATTGCCCATTCTGCAAGCTGTATTATTAACGATACAACCGAGTCAGACCCAATAAACGGGACTGTCTACACCAACCAAGTTAATGGCAATAATAACGGTCCGGGCTTTTTGAGTTCTGGTAATCGTGCTTGGATATACACCAGCAGGCCGTTTAATGTTCGTTTGCCATACATAGGCTGGAAGAAAAATGCTCAATACATAGCCCCTGTAAAAGCATCTACTCCCGGCCAAATGGCATCCAGCGATTGGTGCTCCAATATGGTCAGCTTGCGCCAGTGGGTTGTGCTTTGGGATGCCGAGCAGAGGAGCGCGTACCGATATGCTAAGGGTAATTCCGATATGTCCATTGGTGGCCCCTATGAGTGGCCCCGTGTTGGGTATGTCATCAAGCCGTACATCTACGATAGCTCCAACCCCAATGATGGGATGTTCACATATCCCAACACCAACATCGACGGTGTTGACATTACGGTGAGCAATTCTCCGAGGGACCGTGGTGGTATTCCGTTCGCCAACGGGTACAACAAGGACTACTGGAAGCAGCCGTTCATCTCTGGCTTTGGAGTTCCGTTCGACGACATCGGGGGGTATCAGGAGAAACGATACTTTCCCACTGGATTCATTGCATCACTTGAGGTGGACCCGCTGTTGACCGATACCCCGGGGCTGAGGACGTTCATCGACAGCAATCTGAAGGTCGTGAGCGAGGAGAACGGGGAGATCAAGGTGATTGCATCTGTGCTCGGGGGCGGAGGTCGGAATATGTACGGCATTGCCGAGCGTGGCGTGGTGCGCGTGTTGACCAACAAGAACATCCTCACAGGGGCTTCGGGCGAGGTCATCTCCACGCAGTCGATCGCAAACTACTGGGGCGAGGAAATGTGGCTGTCAAGGGACATCGGTAGCCCTGATCAGATGTGGCAGTTCTTCGTCCGTGGGTTCTCGCCCACTGGTAGTGGGTATGCCGACAGCTTCTACTTTGCTGACCGCAACAGCGTCTACCGCATGGTGGGCGACCAGATCATCGACATCGCCCGGGAGCGGTTCCTTGCCTACATGCTGCCCATCCTTCGCAACTACCCGCAGGGGTATGTGATCGGGGCCAACGGGTTCTACAACCGCAAGTACAACGAGGCGTGGATGACCCTCGTGGACAGGTCTTCGCTCGACCAAGGGGAGGCGTCCCGCGACCCTCGCAATGTGCTGGTGGTATACAGCCCTGAGATCAACAACTGGGTAGGCAGGTTCACCTACTCGTTTGACAGGTTCACACAGGTGGAGAATACCATCTTTGGCCACCGGGCACTGGAGACCTTCCGTGTGGACATCCCGAACAACTACAACATCAGCGGGATCACCCGAGAGGCAAGCATCACCGTTCCGATGGTGGGCGACCTCGACAGCTACAAGGAGTTCATCCGCTGGCGCATTTCGGGGGATATCACCCTGTCCAAGCCTGACAAGATACAGATCCTTGACCCCCGGTTCAATGTGATGTGCGAGATGCCCGGAGTTGGCAACACCTCCCCGTATTGGGTGAAGCACTACGATGGCTGGGAGGGCTGGGCGGATAGGACTTTGGCCTCCTACGACCCCGACAGGAAGCTCCCACAAAATCAGTACTTTTACCTCCGTCTCATCTGGAACACCGCGCAGGATAAGGCTGCGACTGCCATGAGCGGACAACTCAAACCGATAAAGTAAGATGGCTATCCCTGCATTTGTACCGCTTGCCATGATGGGCGCCTCTGCCATCACAAATGCCATTCGCGGTGGTATTCAAGCTGGTAAGGCAAAAGGGCTTGAAGCTGACTATGAGCGCCTTGACAAGGCCCTTCAGCCCGTAAGCCCTGAGCAGTATGGGCAGCTTGCTCGTGTGCGCCAGCTTGAGCGGGCCATGCGACTTGGCACCGACCCCACCTCTGCGATGGCTCGTCAGGGGCGGGCTGGCTCCCTCGCACAGACGCAGGGGAACTTGGTGCGTGCTGGTGGCGGAGCAGGGACCGTAAACGC
>JBKDMX010000031.1:0-52048 GCA_046343855.1 Planctomycetia bacterium | reverse complement strand
ACGGATCTCGCGCTTCCTGCTCGTGGCCATGCCGGGCACGATAACGCCACGCCCATCAGCGCGCAACTCCCTCCGGTTCGCTCAGATTGCCAGGTCGCCAATGCGCAAATCCTGTGCCGAACAGGATTGGCAGGATGCCCGCAGCGAGCGTCCGGCGACGGGGTACGGGTCACCCGAAGCCGGGTTGAACGCTAGATCGCCTCGCGGCCCCGCTCGCCGGTGCGAATGCGGACGCACTCGTCCATCGGCAGCACGAAGATCTTGCCGTCGCCGATCTCGCCGGTCTCACCGGAGCGGCCGCCCTTCACGATGGCGGCGATCGTCGGCTCCACGAAATCGTCGTTCACCGCGATCTGGAGCTGCACTTTCCTGAGGAGATTCACTGCGATCTCGTGGCCGCGGTAGGTTTCGGCGTGGCCCCGCTGGCGGCCGAAGCCTTGCACGTCGAGCACCGTCAGCCGAAACACCTCCACCTCCGAGAGCGCCTGCTTGACGCTCTCGAGCTTGTTGGGCTGGATGATCGCGATGATGAGTTTCATGAGCTGGGGCTCCGCTTGGGGTGCCCCATCGTAGCCGGCTGGGACCGAAAGCACAGCGACGGCAGGAAAGAGGATCGGGGCGACACGCTGAAGCCTGTCCTCCAAAAAAACAGCCGGGGCCATGGGCTGGCCCCGGCGGCTGTTGATCCAGAATGCCCCGGCCTGGGTGAGCTAGGCGGAGTGCCCACCCAAGCCGTTGGGGCATCCTTCTGGACGGGATTACTCGCTCCGCACCATCACGAAGCCGTGGTAGGCCTCGTTGCCGTGCTCGCCGATGTCGAGGCCCTCGATCTCCTCCTGCGGGGCGACACGGAGGCCGACCAGCGACTTGATGATGAGCCACGCGATCGCCGACACCGGCACCACGTAGGCACCGACGGCCAGCACGCCCACCAACTGGGCGATGAGCTGCTTAGTGCCGCCGCCGAAGAAGAGGCCCGCGGCAGGGCCGCCCACGGCCGCCGAGCCATACGGCGTGTTCGCCACGGTGCCCGTGAGATCGCTCGTCGTAAACAGTCCCACGCAGAGCGTGCCGAAGATGCCGCACACGAGGTGCACGCTCGTCGCACCGACCGGGTCGTCGATGCGAATCCGGTCGAAGAAGAGCACCGAGAGCACTACGAGCACGCCGGCGATCGCACCGATGATCGCCGAGCAGGTGATGTTGGTGAACGCCGCGCTGGCGGTGATCCCGACGAGACCGGCAAGGCAGCCGTTGAGCGTCATGCCGATGTCGGGCTTGCCGAGCAGGAGCCATGCCGTGGCGGTGGCCGTGAGCGTGGCCGCAGCGGCGGCCATGTTGGTGTTCACGGCGACCTGGGCGGCGAGGGCACCACCGTCGGCGGCCACGCCGAAGGTGCTGCCCGGATTAAAGCCGAACCAGCCGAACCAGAGCACGAGGCAGCCGATGAAGGCAGCCATCATGTTGTGGCCCGGGATCGCCTGCACCCGGCCGTCGGAGGAATACTTGCCGATGCGGGGGCCGAGGATCAGGGCGCCGGTAAGGGCCGCCCAGCCGCCGACCGAATGCACGGCAGTGCAGCCGGCGAAGTCCCAGAAATTCCAATCCTTCGCGAGCCAGCCGAAGCCCCAGATCCAGTGGCCTGTCACCGGGTAGATGACCAGCGCCATCAGGAAGCTGAAGAGGACGAAGGCGTGATACTTGATCCGCTCGGCGACAGCTCCCGAGACGATCGTGGCGGCGGTTCCCGCGAAGACGAGCTGGAAGAAAAACTTGGCCCAGAGCGGAACACTCGCCCAACTGATGGCCCCATAGACACCCTGATACTTGTCGCCGACGGCCGGACTGTTGTCGAGTCCGCCCACCATCCACGAGCCGGAGTTGCCGATCCAGGCGCCATCACCGGCCCCAAACATGAGGTCCCAGCCAATGAGCCAATAGGCGAGCGACGTCGCGGCGAAAACGACGAAGTTCTTCGAGAGGATGTTGACGGCGTTCTTGGAGCGGGCGAAGCCGCTCTCGACGCAGCCGAAGCCGAGATTCATGAAGAACACGAGCATGCCGCAGACGAGCACCCAGACGGTGTCGGCGGCCACCCAAAGCTTCGGGACGATCTCGTCGGTCGTGGGAGGCGCGGGGGGTGTGGGGGTCGCTGCAGCGGCCGCCGCATCATCCGCGAAGGCAACCGATCCCGAGAAAATGCCGGTGAGCAAACAGGCCCCAAGCAGCAGGGCCGGAAGCAGAAAAAGGGCAATCCGCCTAGTTGACCGCATCGTGCGACTCCAGAAGGAGAAGGGAAACCGATCGACGAGAAACGCCTCCGCAGCGAATCGTCGCCGAGCACCAGGAACGCTCCTGAATGCCAAGACAGTGAGCGGATAAGCAAACGCCGTGCCAGAGTCGTGCCGGAGGAACAGTCGCCACGCTTGGGCAGACCGCCCGCAGTAACGAATCCTCCGCGTTTTGTGCGGTCTACCAGGTTCCCACGAGCGATCAAAAAAATTCCTGCCGCAGACGACGGCTCCCCCTCGGCAGTTCAACCACGGCACACTTTCCGCGCATGCCCCTGCCCATCAATGCGGCAGGCCTACGCCACATAACGACGGTTCGGCAGCCTGAGCGCTACCCTCCCGATGCATATGATGCGTTGATGATCGATCTTGGGCATTTTCTCGAATGCGACCGCGAACGGCTCGTGGCTGAATTGGCCGGCGCGTTTCCCGAGGCGGATCGGGGGCAGTCGCACGCGAGCGTGGTTGGCATGGCGATTCGCGGCGGGCGGCAGGCGGCCCTCGATCGCATGGCAGCGATCGATCCGGTCGCCTACGCCCGCACGCGCAACCACGTGACCGGCGCGGTGAGCGGGCTCTCGCCGTGGATCCGTCATGGCGTGGTCTCGCTCGCGGAGGTGCGCGACCGCGCCCTTGCGCTCGTAGATCGACCCGACGACGCCGTCAAGTTCGTCTCGGAGCTCGGCTGGCGCGACTACTGGCGACAGGTGCACGCGGCGCTCGGCGACCGGATCCGCGACTCCATCGAGCCGCCCGCCGCCCTGCCCCGTGCCGGCGGCAAGGAGCGTGTGCCGGACGACGTGCTCGCCGCCGCCACCGGCATGGAGTGCATCGACGCCTTCGTGCGCCGGCTTCACGACACCGGCTGGCTCCACAACCACGAGCGGATGTGGCTCGCCAGTTGGCTCGTGCACGTGAGGGGCGTTCGCTGGCAGGCGGGGGCCGGCTGGTTTCTCGAGCATCTGCTCGATGGCGATCCGGCGAGCAACCATCTTTCCTGGCAATGGGTTGCCGGCACGTTCTCGGCGAAGCCCTACATCTTCAATCGTGAGAATCTCGAGGGCTTCACGAGCGGAGTGCATTGCAGCCGCTGCCCACTGATCGGCGGCTGCGACGTGGAAGGGGATTACGACGACCTCGCAGCGCGGTTCTTTCAGCCGGAACCAGCGGCCGCCGCGCGGCAGCCCCTGCGTATCAGGCCCGCGGCCCCGCGGGTGATGGGAGGCACGTTGGCCGCTGGCCGGCGACCGCTCGTCTGGCTCACGCTCGACTCGCTCTCAGCGAAAAGCCCGGCCGCTTCCAATCACCCCGCCGCGCCGCGGGTCTTCGTCGTCGATCCCCTGTGGCTCGCGGAGGAGCGGCCCACGCTCAAGCGGTTTGCCTTCGTCTTTGAATGCCTCGCAGACGTGCCGGAAGTGGAAGTGCATCTCGGTGATCCGGCCGAGGTGCTGGCCTCTCGGGCGCGGGCACATGGCTGCGATCATGTCGCCGTGGCCGAGACCCCCTGCCCGCGGGTCCGCCGCGCCGCGGAGACGCTCGCCACAGGCCTGCCTGTCGCCATCGTCTCTTGGCCGCAGTTCTCCGATCGCTCGCGGGTGAAAGACCTCGGCCGATTCTCGCGTTACTGGCAGCAGGTGAGCGGCTCGGCGCTCGTGCCGACTGCGAAGAGTTCGGGCGAGTAGAGCGTCCAGGGATGAATCGCCGGGATGCCGGCGACGAGCGTGATCCGCCGGCCATCGTACGGATGCGGAAAATCGATCGCCGCGGCGCAGAGCGCGATCGGCCCGCCGGCCGACGCGGCGCCGCGACCGCCTCGCGCATAGAGCCGATCGCCGATGATCGGCCCCCCAAGCCAGGCGAGATGCGCCCGCAGTTGGTGCGAGCGGCCCGTCACCGGCTCGAGCGCGAGCAGGCTCGTCGCACCCGTGGCATCGGCCGCGACCGCCAGCCGCCACCAGCGCGAGGTCGCCCGCCGGCCGACGAGCGGATCGACCCGCTTCCGCGGCGGCGAAGTCGGGTCGTCGGCCAGCGGCAGGTGCACAATTCCTTCGGCACTTGGAAGCCCGCCATGCACGATGGCCAGATACCGCTTCCGCACGAGCCGCGATTCGAATGCCCGTCCGAGCGCCGCGCGGGCCGCCGTCGTGCGGGCGAAGACGACGAGGCCGCAGGTGTCGCGATCGAGCCGATGGGTGGCATCGAGCGCACCCCACTCGGCCGCGAGCCGCTCCACCACGCTCGGCGGATCGAGCCGCGTCCGCGCCGGCACGCTCGGCACGCCCGCAGGCTTGTCGACCACGACGACATGCTCGTCGGCGAAGACGACCGGCAAAAAGGTGTCAGGACTCTTTTCCGGCCCACCGTTTTCAGGAACTGGCCCTTTTTGACCGGAAAAGAGTCCTGACACCTTTTTCACAGCACGCCCAATGACTCGACCCACGCGCAAAGCGATTCGGCCGGCACCGCATCGCCGAGCATCTCCCCGAGCATGCCGACGGGGAAACCGTTGTCGGTGAGTCTCTGTCGATCGGCGGCCAGCCGCGGCAAGGCCTGGTCGGCCGACTGGCCGAAAAGCACCCAGCGGCTGCGGCCCGGCTCGGCCGGCTCGATCGCGGCCTGCCGCGGCAGCGCCGAGTCGAGCAGCGCCACGCCGCGGGCTGCCGGCCCGAGCGATTCGGCCGCGACGAACGCGAATCCCCCCCCTGCTCCGCGACCGGCGAAAGCCACCCGTGATCGATCGATCGGCCGGCGCGAGGCGAGCGAGTCGATGGCCCGCGCGACGGCGGCGATGTCGCCGCGAGCCCAGCGCTGCGGATCCTCCGCGGCCGGCAGGATGACGGCGACACGATGTCGTGCGACCGCCGCCTTCCAGGGTTCGGCGAACGCCTGGTCGGCATCGGCCCCGCCGTTGCGACCGCCGACCTGCGGATCGACGGCGCCGGGAGGAGGACCGAAATAGACGAGCACGCCGAGCGGCTGCGTGGCGTCGCCATCCGGAAGGACAGCGATCGGCGGCTTCGCCACTTCGGGCGCCTCCAGCCGCTTGGCCCGCGCTCCGTTGGCTCCCGGCAGCGGCGGCACGTGTGCCGGCGGCGTGCCGGCGACCGCCATGGTGGCGATGTCGATCGGCACGACTTCCGCGGCGCGACGGACGACGAGCCGCACGGTCGCTCCGATCTCGACGCCGCCGAGAAATCCGGCGAGCACTTCCGGTGAGCCGACGGGAAGCGGTTCGGCCTCGCTCGCGTCGTCGGCACCGTTCATCGCGACCGACTCGATCACGTCGCCGGGCCTGACGCCGGCCTTCGCCGCGGGGCCATCCGGCCAGAGCCAACGCACCCGCACGGGCTGCTTCTGTGGGCCGTCTTTTTTGGCGCTGGCCGTGCGGTCGGCGACAATGCCCAGGATCGCCCGCCGCCATGCAGGCAGGGCAGCGACGAGCGTCGCCCGGGCCTCCACCCGCTCCGCGCCGCCTCCCTTCGTCGGCCGCTCCACCACGAGGTCGATTGTATCGCCGGCATACCGCGGCGCGAGTTCGTGCCGCAGTTCGGCGATCCTGGCCACGGGCTTCCCGGCGGCGGCGACGACCGTATCGCCGGCGCGGAGGCCGGCCTTGGCGGCGGGGGAGCCGGGGCTGCAGAAGGCGATCTTCGCGGCCGCGGTGAACGCATCGCGGGATTCATAGCTGATGCCGAGTATGCCGGGCCGCAGCGTCTCCCCGGCCTTGAGCCTCGGCAGCACCGCGACGATGTCGTCGCCGGGAACGGCGAAGCCGATACCGGAATCGTAGAGTTCGGTGCCGGCCGTCATGCCCGCGGTGTCGGCCGGCAGCGGCGCGAGGATGCCGATCAAGCGCCCCTCGACATCGACGAGCGGGCCGCCGTAGTTCGCCGGCGATACCGAAGCGTCGGTCTGCACCGCCTTGCCCCAGGCGCGGTTCACCGCCGAGAGGATGCCGATCGCCACGTTTGGCGCCGAGGCACTGAGCGTGCGGCCGAACGCCAGCGTCCATTGCCCGACGGCGAGATCCGCCCGCGATGCCAGCGGGGCGACCGGGAGCGTCATGCCCGCCGGCAGATCCACCTTCAAAAGCACCAGCCCGCGCGATCGATCGCGGCCGACCGCTCGTGCCGCCCGACGCGTGCCGTCCGGCAGCACGACGACGGCCTGCGCGACATCCTTGGGCACCGCGAATTCGGTGGTCACTACCCAGCCCTCTGGATCGATCACCGTGCCGCTCGACGGCCCCGCCGCGGGCGAAGCCTCGGCCGGTCCGGCGAGCGCCGCCTCCGACATGCCGGCCGACTCAATCCGCACGACCGACGGGGCGGCCCGCTCCACGGCCGCGCGAAAGGCAGCCTCCTCGTCGAGGCCGAGCGTGTCGGCATCGGCTCCAGCAGCGGAGCCAGACAACAATCGACATGCCAACACGAGGGCAACGGCGCAACAACCGACCCGCACCATGCTCCTGCGGGTTTCCGACGTCGCTGCGGTCATGGCGTGCCTGCTGCCGGGGGCTTCGGGCCGAGGTCGCATTCGACGATCGCGCCGCCGCGGATCACGGTCAACCGCACGGGATCGCCATTACCCAGGCGGCCGACCGCCTCGCGCACGGCCGACCGCGACGAGACAGCGCGGCCGTTGACGGCCACGACGAGATCGTCGGGCACGAGCCCAGCCTTCGCCGCCGCCGAACCGACCCGCGTCGACTCGATGAAAGGCGGCGTCTTGTCGAGCACGTCGGGCACGAACACGACCCCGATCGCCGCCGGATCGAACGCCACCACCGCCGCCGAGGCGGGCTGAGATACGGCGCCGGAGACGATCTCGCTTGCACCGCGGGCCACCTCGGCGACCGGCAGCGCGTAGTTGAGCCAGACTCCGGTGGACGTGGCGCGAAGCTCCTTGCCGAGCATGCCGACGAGCCGGCCGCGCCAATCGACGAGCGCCCCGCCTGGCGAACCGGGATTGTTGGTCGTGCAGTCGAGGATGTAGACGTCGCCGCGATAGGGAGCCTCGTAGGCTCCGCGGCGGGCCTCGAGCGGCACGAGTCCAGCGATCACGCCGTGCTGGGCGCTGACCCGCTCGTCGCCGACGGCCACCCCGAAGAGATTCGAAAGCGCGAGGATGCGAGTGCCGAGCGGCACCGGATCCGCCTCGTCGAGCACGAAGGCCGGCAGATCCTCCCCGCCGATCGAGAGCACGGCCAGTTCGCGACGGGGATCGACACCGACGAGCGTGGCCGGATAGCGACGGCCGTCGTCGAGCACGCAGGTGACCTCGTCGGCGTCGAGCACGGTGCTCATCACCGTGACGATCCGGCCATCCGGGGAGACGAGGATGCCGGACTGATACGCCTCGAGCCCGCGCACGCCCCCCGCCCCATAGAGCTTCACGACCTTGCGGGCCGCAGCGGCGATCGTCTCGCCCGGAGCCGCCGCCACGGCACTCGGCGCGAGCGTGAACGCCGGCGAGAGCGAAAACCCGACCACCATCGCGACTGCCGCGGTCAAGACTCTCATGAAGTGCCCCCCCCCGCCGGCACGGCCTCGCGCTCGGCTGGCTCGGGATCGAAGACGGTTTCTTCGATGATGAAGGTGCCGAATGCCTTGTCGCCGTGCCGAACGTCGATCCTGCCCGGCACGCCGTCCGCGAGGCCGGCTGCCGGCGCGGGGGACGCGAGCACCACCTCGCAGGGATCGGCATCGGGGGCCGTCCAGAGATCGATCCGGGTCACCGCGCCATCGGCAGCCACCGCAACGTGCGCCTCGATCCCCGCCACCGCCGTTTCGAGCACGTCGATCATCACGGGCGAGGAAAACTCGCCGAGCGCCATCGGGTCGAGCGGCTGCGTGCCCCAATAATCGGTGCGGCCGAGCTGCTGCGGCCCGTCGAGCAGAAGCCGCCGCCAGAGCAGCAGCGCGGCCAGCATGCCGCCGCTGCCCGGCGGACTCGGGTTGGCGTCCAACTCGCCCGTGGCATCGACGGTGCTCGTGCCGGTCGGCAGATCGATCACCCCTTTCGTGTCGGAAAGTTCGATGCGAAAGGGCTCGCCGGAGGCGAGCCTGCCGGCAAGCCGCCAGGTGCCGCGGCGGCCGCCAACGTCTGCACGCCGGGCAAGCGCCAGCGCCACGCGGTCGCGCTCGACCAGGTTGAAGTGGTGGTTGGTGAATCCGCTGCGCGAGGCATAGAGACCGCGGATCGCCTCGGGCAGCGGCGGCATCGCTTCCTTGCGTTCGCCCTCCTTGTCGGATTCGGGACTTTCGTCGGGCCCGCGCTCCTTGCCGGCCGGATTCTCGCCGGCGACGACCTTCGCGAGCTCCGCCTGACGGTGAACGCCGGCGAGCCGCACGAGAATCTCCATGCGGCGGCCCCCGCGCCGGAAGACGAGCGGCACCCGCCAGCCCGCCGGCAGCGTGCCCAAGACGTTCTTGAAGGCATTGACCGTCCGCACGTTGCGCCCGGCGAGCGACACGATCTCGTCGTCGTAGCGCAGGCCGCGCCGATAGGCGTCGGACGATTCGAGAATGTCGGAGACCATCACCCGGCCGTCTTCGGCCGTCGCGACGGTCGCCCCGAGCGTTGCATGATCGACGAGCCGCCCGCCCTTCAGGAAGCCGAGAAAGTTGCGCAGCTGGTTGGCGGAGATCGCGTAACCGACGCCCACGTTCACCCGCCCGCGCTTCTCGAACGACGCCCGACCGTTGACTCCGATCACGTGGCCCCGCGCGTCGAACAGCGCCCCGCCGGAGTTGCCGGGATTGATCGCCGCATCGACCTGCAGGCAGTCCGCATATTCGAGGATCGTGCCGGCGGGAAACTGATAGCGGTGGACGCCCGACACGATCCCCGCGCTGATCGAAGGCTGGAAGTCGGTGGCCAACAGGAATGGGTTGCCGGCGGCGAAGCAGAAATCGCCCACCTCCACCAGATCGCTGTCGGCGAGTTCGGCGAATGGGAAGTCGTCGCGGCCAAGCAGTTTGACGAGCGCCACGTCGCCGGTGGGATCGAGCCCCACGAGCACGGCGTCGTAGAGGCGGCCATCCGCCAGGCCACACTTCATCGCCACGCCGGCCGGCTGCACGACGTGAAAGTTGGTGAGTGCATAGCCGTCGGGGCTGACGAGCACGCCGGAGCCCCCCCCCGCGTCTCCGGCGAAAATCGCCACGGCCGCCTGCGAGGCCTTCGCGATCGTGGTGACCCTCGTGCGCTCCGCCTGCCGGACGGAGGCCGCCACGTCCTGCGCCTGCACGATCACGATCCCTGCCAACGACGACGCCACGGCCAGCGCGACGGAGAGCGTTGGCTGACGACGGGCGGGGCGACGTGAGGGGCGGTACATGCTGTTCACAAGAGCCGAGTCTATTGCGGGCGTTATTTTTCGATGATCGGAGCGGCGAGACGCACCGGTCCGGAGCCGGCCGCCGCGCCAAAATCGACCGTGAGCGTGAGCCGACGGCCGCCGACGAGATCGAGGTCGATGATGGCGGGCGACTCCGCCGTGATCGATCCGCGAAACACCTCGCGTTCGTCGAGGGAGATCGCGACGATCGCCGGCGCATGCGGCGCTTTCGTGGCCGGCGTGATCGCCGTGCGCAGCCGACGACTGCCCGTCGGCAGTCGCCACACCGCCACGGTTCGCGGCCGCACGAGCAGGCCCGGCTGTGGAACATCGCGGTCGGCGGGCACGGCCCGCGGGGCGAAAAATCCAGCGAGCCCCGCGATCTTCGCCAGGCCCCCGAAATACGGCTCCACCTCGAGCCGCTCTGGCTCAAGCGTCGCCAATTGGATCGTCCGACCGGAGGCGAAGTCGATCCGCTCGAGCATCCCGGACGGGATGCGGATCACGCCATCGACGACGAGCGCAGTGGGAGTCCACTCCACGCGATCGGCCCGCAGGCTTCCGCCGACCACGTCCACCGTGACGGCCGCGGGCTCCGCACCCGCCGCCGGCCTGAGCCAGTGGAGGCCGATCACCTTCGTCCGCTTCACAGGGATCTTCTCCTCGTCGAGCACGACGGAGACCGCATCGGCCGACACCGCAGCGATCGCACAATCGACGAATTCGAAGCCGTCTCCCTTCCGCACCACGACGAGATCGCTCTCGATCGACTCAGGCAGCGAACTGAGCCACTCGACCTCGCCCGCATCCGCCTTCCGCCACGCGACCGACCGCACGCGTTCGATCGGCAGTTCGACGCGGCCCTGCGGCACGACGAGCGTCGCCCGGCCGTCCGCCCAAGAAAACTCGTCCCCCGCGAGGGTCGAGCCATCGACGAGCGTGAGCCGCGCCGCTGGAGCGGCCGGCGCCGGAGCGGGCGATTCCCGCTCGAGCCGTCGCACCGCGGCGACCGGCAGGCTCCGCTGCGCCCCGTCGGCCTCGAGCGTCACCACCTCCGCATCGACTTTGACCAAAGCGCCGACGTGGTGGCTGCCATCTTCGAGCTCGGCACGGTAGACCGGCGCCGCTGCATCGTCGGCCGGAGCCTGCGCGGGAGCGACGCCGAGCGTTGCCGCCAAGACCGCGATTGCCACAAACAGATTGCCGCTGGATGGATGCATGGGCGGCTACGGGCTCTCCGAGCCGGCGGCGAGCCGCTTGAAATACTGCTCGATCGCCTCGCGGTAGTGCGCCGGAAACTCGCGGCCGATCTGCTGCAGCGCCTCGTCCCGCTGGTGGGGCGGCAGATTGCCCCAGCCGTCCTGGTCGCCGAGATCGCGGCGGGCCACGTCGCCGGCGCCCTTGCCGTCGGCCAACTGGCTGTCTTCCATCGGCTTGCCTTCGCCGCCGCGGCCCGCGCCGCCGGCGCTCGACGCCCCCTGCTGCTGGCATTGCTGCTGCTGCTGCTGCTCGATCGCGGCGATGAGCTTGTCGAGCGATTCGATCACGCCGTCCTGCACCTCGCGGGTGCGCGGGCCGGCCCGCCCCTGGTCGAGCCTGCGGGTCACGTCACGCATCCGCCTGGCGATGTGGTCGAGCGATTCATCCTCGAGCGCCGTGATGTCGGCCCGCATCAGCCGCGCCAGCCGCTCGTAGCGCACGGGAATGACGCCTGCGCGTTCGAGCAGCGTGTCGAGCGACTCGACGGCTGCGTCGGCATCGAGCAGCCAGTGCTGGCAGGCCGCGCGGTGAAAGAGCAACGCCGCGGGATCGACCGCCGTAGCAAGATCGAGGCCGGTGAAGAGCGGGAGAGCGTCGTCGAATCGATCGCTTCGCACGAGCTCGCGGCCGAGCCAGAGCTTCAGGGCATCGCGTTGGAAATCAGGCACGCCCGCGTCGAGCCAGCTGCGGTCGGCATCGAGATCGGCGCGGAGCGCCGCAGAGCGTGGATCGACCGCCACGAACGTGGCCATCACCCGGTCGAGCAGGTCGTCGGCAGCCGCGGTCGTCGCGGCCGGTTCCGCCCAGGCATCCCGTTGGCGGCCGGCGACGTCGGCCGAAGCGGACGACGATGCAAGCCATTCGAGCACTCGGCGGCGCACCTCCGTCTCCGTCGGCGCCGACCACGATGGCTCCCGCGCGAATTCGACGTCGGCGGAAGGAGGCATCGCCGCGACGGTGGCCGGCGCCGCATCGGCTCGCCGGACCGCGGCCATGGCAGCCGAGACGAAACACACCGCAACGATCAGTTTGGACGGTGCCATGCGGTCGAGGACCCTCGAAAGAGACGCGGCGAACCGGTCGCTTCGCCGCTTCCCAATCATACCCGCGCTGCGGCATTTCGGCACACTTCGGGCAAACGCCCGAGTTTTCCGCGGCCGTGTCTCCGCCAGCGCTCGACGCGGGGTCATTCCGTTCGACCGGTGACGATGTCGCGGGCCGCACGCTCGATCTTCTGCTGCCGTTGGGCGAGCCGCGCGAGCGCCTCGACGAGTTCCGGCTCGTCCGCCCGCTCCACCCCGTCGGCGAGCAGTTGTGAGAACCGCTTCGTGCGCGTGTTCACCCGCATCTGGAGCGCGCGGATCATCCTGAGCTCGGACAGTTTGTCGACCAGCGGCTGCTCACCGGGATCGGCGGGACGGCCGCCCGGCTGTCCCTGCTGCTGCCGCGCCTGCTGCTCGCGTTGCGCCTTCTCGAGCGCGCCGAGCATCTCCTCGAGATTGGCGATCATGTCTTGCAGGATGCCGCGGGTGGCGCCGCCGACGTCGCCTCGCGCGAGGCGGGCCTGCGCCTGCCCGGAATCATCCCGCATCTGCTCGAGCGCCTCGGGGATCGCGACGGCGGATCCGTCGTCACGGATGAGCACGAGCGCCTTCGCAGCCTCGTTGCCGATGCCGGCCTGCTCGCGGCTCAGTCGCGCGGCTTCCAATTGCCCCTCGCGGGCGAGCGGCACGGTCTGCGCGGCGAGCTTTTCCACGCTGGCGAATACCGCCTTCTGAGCCCGCAGCATGGCGCGAAGGCGGGCCTCGAGCTGCACGAGCAGCCGTTCCACCTCCTCCTCGCGCATCTGCCGCAGGATTTCCTCGAGTTCGGCGCGGGCCGTCTCGAGCTCCTCGATCGCCTTCTCCTGCTCCGCGCGGGCGTCACGGCGCTTGGCGTCGTCGAGCTGCTCACGCGCTTTTCGCATCCTGTCTTTCGCGGCCTCCAGCCGCCGCTTCGTCCGACGGGCCCGGGATGCCTCGTCGTCGCCGTCATCCGACTCCTGTTGCCCGGCGTCGGCGCCCGGCTCTCCTGCCGACGGCTGCGATTCGCTCCCCTGCTCCTGCGACTGACTGCCGCCGGCCGGCGTGCCGCTCCCCTCTTCCTTGTCCGCGTCTTGCTTCGCGTCTTTGCTCGAATCGCGCTCCGATTCCCGCTCGGCTTCTTGCTCGCCTTTCTCTCCCGCGATTCCTTCGCCTTCCTGCCGAGCTCCGGCAGGCTTTCCTCCGGGGTCGCGGGCATCCATTCGCTTTGCGAAGCCGCCGATCTCGCGGGCGAGCGCCTCGGTCTCCTCCGCGAGCGCCTCCTGCCGCTCGGCGAGCTTGTCGGCATCGGCGCCGGCCTCCGTCGAACCTTCGATGTCGCGCTGCTTCGCGATCGCCTTCGCGAGCCGGGCCAGAAACTGTTTCACCTCCTGCTTCGTGTTGGCCAGCTGCCGGTCGCTGTCGCCGGATTCGAGCAGATCGAGCAGTTCCCGCAGTTTTTCGAGCGCCGTGGCCTGCCCCGCCCCCGCCTTGAGCAGCTGCCCCTTCTCGAGCAGTTGCACGATCAGGTCGAGCCGATCGCCCACCTCCTGCTCGCGGGCCTGCTCGAAGACGCTCCGCAGCAGCGCCGACCGCCGCGGGTCGCTCGCGGAGAGCAGATCGGCCAGCCGCAGAAACGTTTTTTCCAGCTCGTTGAACTGCTCCACGAGGGTCTGCTCGCGGGCGGCGAGCGCCGCCGCATCGGCGGCCTTCGGCTCGTCGGCCACGCAACGGCCGACGCCAAAGCAGCCCACGCAGAAGAGCAGGATCGCCGCCATTCGCGCGACCCTGCGGCCGTGGTTGTGCATGTGCCAGATCGCGTTCATGGTCGCGCCCTCCTCAGGGCTCTCCGAGCGCCTCGCGGGCCCGCTGCTTCTGCCGCTTGAGCGTTTCCGCCCGGATCTCCTCCTGCGTGCGGATCATGCCGCGCAGCAGTTCCACCACCTCGTTGAACGATTCCAGCTCCATCATCTTATCGAGAACCGACCGCATGCGGGCCAACACGTCGTCGGCGCGTTGCACCAGCCCGGCCCGGCTGGTGCCGGAGCGGCAGGCGGCGGTGAGCCCGGGCAGGTCCTTGGCGGCGATGGCGGCCAGCGGATCGGCGATCTGCGTCACGAGCCGGGCCTCGAGCTCCGGCGTGAGCAGCAGATTGTTGTCGAGCTCCACGCGGATCATCCGGAAGGCCTCGGCGATCTCCGCGGTCTCACCGGCAGCCCGGGCCGCCGCCTCGCCGAGCCGCGCGGCGGCGGAGGAATCGGAATCGTCGCCGGCCGCGGCATCCGCGCGGCGCGACACGCCGCTCGCCACGCGATCCCGCACCTGCGTGAGATCGGCGATGCAGCTTTCGTAGCGGCGGCGGAGGAGGATCTCGCGGGCTTCGAGCATGGCGACGAGCGCCTCCGGCGTGACGACGTCGAGCGTCCAGGCATCGCCGGCTTCCTTGTTCGGCCCGCCGTCGAGCGTGCAGCGATCCTCCGCCGTCACCACGAGCGAGAGTTTCGCACCCGGCGCGAGCGACAAGGGCTCGAGCGGCACACGGAAGGGCCGCTCGGCGGTCATCTCCAGGACCGCCCCGTCGCCGGCCGGCAAGGCGATCGGCAGCGTGGAAATCGGTCGGTCCGCGACCGAGAGCGTCGCCGACGCCGCCGCGAGCGCGTGATCGTCGGCGACCGTGCCCTCGAGCGGAATCGTGGCCCGCGGCGTGACGGCGGTCGAGATGCCCCGCATCCGCACCGCGACGCTTGGGGGTTCGTCAGGCACCGCCGAGAGGACGAACGAGATCGGCTCGCGATTCACGAGCCCGTCAGTGTCGGTGAGCCGCACGACAATCGTTCGCTCCCCTTCGAGCGACTCCACCCGCGCGGCGATCTGCCGGCTGGTCTCAAGAGGCCGGCCGCCCTCGAGCTGCTGGGGGCTCCGAAGATCGCCCCCCGGGATCGTGGCAAGCGTCTCCTCCCCCGCTTCGGCGACCGCCGTGATCGTCGCCGCCGAGAGCGGCTTGGTGGAGGTGCAGGAGACATCGACCGTCGAGCCGCGTGGAATCTGCACGATCCGCGACGCGGCCACCTGGCGTTCTCCACCGCCGAGGTAGGCCGGCAGCGCATAACGGATCATGAGCGACTCGAGCGCCGGTGCATCGACCACCTCGAGCCGGAGATTGCGCAGCCGCGCATCGCCGCCGCGAATCTCGAGATCGACGTCGTCGGTAACGGCTCTGAGCACGTGACCGAAGGCCTGCGCGCCATCGACGATGCCGCCCCGCATGCCCATGCGTTCGGTCTTCCAGCCGCCGTCGCCGCGGCTGCGGAGATCCACCACCTCGGGGATGACCTTGGTGGCGTCGGCCCTGACGACGATCTCGACATCGCTGCCCCGAGCGACCTTGCGGCGCCCCGCCGGAGAGAAGCCCTCGACCGCGAGGCTCGTGCCGCGCGGCCAGGGGTCGTCGCCAAACCAGACCATGCGGCGCACCCAGAGGTCGGCGATGGCGGGGCGGGCGAGGGCGAGTGCGCCGATGCTCGCCGCGGCGGCGAGCCCGGCGAGCGCCAGGCCCATGAGCCGGCGACGGCGAAAGAACATCGCGGGCCGCACGCTTCCAGCCACCGCCACCGCCTCGTCGATCGTGCGCCCGAAGAGCGTTGGGTCGATGTCGTCGCGCGGCTGCCGCGAGAGCTCGATCGCGGTGGAGAGGCTGTCGCGAAATCCCGTATGGCCGCGTTCCACGAGCGTGGCGAGCGACGCATCGTCGAGCGGCGTTGAAAGCCGAGACCAGAGCTTGGCTCGCAGGAGCAGGAGCAGCCCGATCCCGACGGCGGCGGCCGCCGTCCCGCGCACCCAGGCGGGAGGCTCGAGCAGCCAATCGAGCGCGAGCGATCCCCAGAAGACGGCGGCGCCGGCCAGGCAGGCGAGGGCCAACGACTCGATCCAGATCCACCTCCGCGTCTGCCGCCGCAGGCCGTCGAGCAGCCGCTCGAGCGTCTCGAGCCCTTCGCGCGCCGCCGCGGTCGCGGCAGCCGGGGCCGCGCGGGGCGATGCAAGGGCGAAGGGAGCGAGCGACGACACGCGGAAACGTTCCTCGGGGCTTGTTCGGTTCGGTATCAGGCGAGTTTCACGAGGCGGCGCACGACCCATTCGCAGCACAACAAGCCCGTCCCAAGAGCGAGCAGGATCGCATTGAGCCCGCGCTTGAATCCGCCATCGGCCGCACCGGTCTCGTATTCGCGCCGCGAGCGGTCGGGAATCCGCGCGGCCAGCCCGCGGGAATCCTCCGGCGACCAGGCTGCCTGCGCGAGGTAGTGGGCCGATCCGCCGGAGAGGGTCGCGATCTGATCGAGCGCCCCGCGGTCGAGCTTCGGCCGCTCGAGCTCACGGTCGGGGAGGCGGGCCTGGATGCGGCGCGAAATTGTGTCGTCGGCGTTGTCGCCGAGCTCCACGTCGATCCGCCAGACGCCCTCGCGCGACGCCACGAAGCCCCCCTGCAAGACGCCCGGCCGGCCCGGCTCAGGCAGGAGCGCCACCCGCACGGTTGCGCCATCTGGTCCGGTTGCCGTGCAGGCTGCCGCCGTCGCGGCCGCGCCCTCGGAGCCAACGACCCGCACGACCACGTTGGAGCCGACGGCATATCGGTCGCGTTCCACGAGCACCCGCGCCCGCCGCGATCCGCGGAGGAGCCGCCCCTGCGAGACGTTCCGGACGAGCTGGGTCGTGAGCCGCTCGAAGACGGCGTCGTCGATGCGGCGCAGCCGCCAGGTCTCGCCGCTCCCAAGAAAGAGGACGTTGCCCGATCCATAGAGCTGCCCCGCCATGTAGATCAAGCCCTCGTCGGACAGGGCCGAGCCGAGGCTTCTCGCGCCGGGCGGCTCGACGCGGGCATAGACGGTTGCGCCCGGCTTGGCGACGGAGGTGTCGAAGCAGGAATAGACGCCCGGAAATTCACTCCAGACCGTCTGGCTTGAAATGCGACTCGCCCCGAGCCAGAGAAACTCCGCCTCCTGGCCGTCGCGGGAGAAGGTGAGCGGCATCGGCTCCTCGTAGCCCGGCCGCTCGCCGAGCCGCACGGCATTCGAGCGACGCAGCTCCACCGGATGAAGATTACGCAGCACCGCGGTCTCCGTATCGGCCAGCCACGCATCCATGAAGACATTGCCCGCCACCAGCACGAGCCCGCCCGATTCCTCGGCCACCCACCGTTCGAGCCGCGCCTGCGCTGCCTGATCGAGCAGCCGCCAGTCGTAATCGATGGCGACGACCACGTCATACTCGCCGAGTTCCTGCGCCGTCGTCGGAAAGCGATCGAGGATCCGCCGGGCATCCTGGGAGATGCCGGACGACGCCGTACCGAGCAGCACGTCGACCGCAAAGCTCTTGTCGCGTTCGAGCACGTTGCGCATGAACTGATACTCGCGCGACGGCCCACCCGCCATGAGCAATACCTGCGTGATCCGATCGACCACCTCGACTTCGGCGGTCTGCTGATTGTCGGCGGGAGTGCGATCGGCGGCCGGAGGCTGCACGCGGAGCGTCAATGCATGCCGGCCCGCCGCCTCGATCGCGGGCACGTCGAACCGCACCGGCGTGAGCGCACCATCAACGCCGAGAGCCGCCTCGGTCGTGTCGATCGTCCGCTCGGCCCGGCCGTCGGACGTATCGACGAGCTCCACACGCACCGTCTGCCCGGCAAGCCCCTGCGGCTGCAGATAGCCGGTCACCGGGAAGCGGTCCCCCGGAAAGACCCGCGCGGGCACGAGCAGATCGGCCACGCGGACATTGGCCGGGAGCCGCTCCGAGCCGATGCCGAGGGTATGCACCGCCACGCCGGCCTTGGCGAGAGACGCCGTCGCCGCCGTGGGGTCGATGCCTGCGTTGTTCGCGCCATCGGAGAGCAGGATGACCCCGGCGAGCGTGCCCGCAGGTTCCTGATCGAGCACCCGCAGGAGGGTCTCGCCGATGCGCGTCTCGAATCCGCGGGCCGCGAGCCGCTCCTGCCAGCCCGCCGGGGGCATCGCGGAGCCGTCGACCGCCTGTGCCGCCGCCTCCGAGGCCGCGGCCTTCTCCCCTGCCCCGGCGGCGGGCAGCACCACGAGCGGCTCGGCATCCGCATCGAACCGCCAGACGGAGACTTCGTGCGTGGGGGCGAGCGCCGCGAGCAGCCCGCCACGCTCGAGCACCTCGAGCGCGCGGCCGCCACGGCTGATGGCGGCGCCGTCGGCCGGTTGAGTTCCCGGCGGATCGTCCTCGAGCGTCATGCTGGCGCTCGAATCGACGACCACGGCCACCCGCGAAGGGAAGAGGATTTCGTGCTCTGCCTTCCGCTCGAAATCGAGGTAGGCAGCCGCCAGCGCCGCCAACGCGCCGAGCCTCAGCCCCGCGAGCACGAGGCCGATCCCGCGGGGCAGTTCGGCGGCGTCGCGGCGATACATCCAGAGCACGAAGAGGGCGATCGCGGCCAGGGCGAGCACCAAGAGCGGCATCTGCCACCACTGCGAAAAGCCATCGACCAAGGCGCTCGTCACGCGATGGTGCACCCGCTCCGTCGCGGCGAAAAGGCTCGTGGCTGGAAACATGTCGGGCATGGGGATGATCGCGGGCTTCAGCGGGATGAGCCTGGCCGGGAAGCCGGGTGGTAACTGGCCGAATAGGAGAGCAGTTGCTCGGCGACGAGCACTGCCAGCATCAGGTAGAGCAGCGGATTGACCAGCGACACGCCGGCAAGCGTTCCTGAATCGGGCTGGAGCGATGCGGCGGGTTCGTAGCGAAACGGCACGCCCGCAAGCGCTGCCTCGAGCCGTTCGCGGCCCACCCGTTCGAGCCGCCCTTCCTCCGGGGCGACGTTCACCGCCACCACCCGCTCCCGCTCAGTGCCGTCGAGCCGCTTCCAGCGAGCGGCGTAGGCGCCGGCGGCCGTCGAGGCGAGCGCCGCCGAGAGCCGACCATCCACGTCCTTCGCCGCCTGATGCACGACCGTGCCGTCGGGGGGCGTGACGAAGTCGATGTCGATCGCATCGAGCCCCGGCTCGAGCTCCGCCCGCACCATCTCGCCCACCTCGAGCGACTCGGCCTTGCGGCGCATCGCCGCCAGATGGCTCTGCAGTTCGAGCATGACGACCACCCAGCTGGGATTGCCGCGGGCCCAGTTGTTCCACGTCGGTGCGGCCGTGGTGAGCACGGCCACCGCCAGCCCGGCGCCATAGGGCCGCTCGACCACAAGCGGCGCGCCCGATCGCAGCGAAAGCAGCCGCCGCAGGCCGCTCCCGGCCGGCGGCTCGAAGCCCCGTTCCACGGCGAAGAACCGCTCGACTCGCACCGCATCGAGCAGCGGGTTTCGCTGTCCGGAGAGGACGGCCACGACGGGGTGCTGCTCGACGACGAGATCGGGCGCCTGCGCCGTCTCCTGTGGGAGCAGATCGACCGCGCCTGCGAGCGGCACCGGAAAGACTCCCGCCCCGTCGCGATGGAGCGCGGCATTCACGTTCGCCGCCTGCGTGCGCGGCCCGACGAAAAAGACGACGCCGCCACCGGCCTGCGCGAAGCCTTCGAGCGCGGCGATCTCTGGCGCGTCGAGACGCTCGACGTCGAGTACCCAGATGCAGTCGAAGCCGGCGAGATCGAGCGTGGCGAGCGCCCGAGGCGGCTCCACCCGTGGCCGCAGGCCGGTCGGTGCTCCCGAGCCGGGGGCGAGCGCCGCGGCGAGATAGAAGGCATCGCCGCTGCGGGTGCCACCGCGGGGGTCGCCGTCGATGAGGAGCACGTCGACACGGTCGGCGACATCGATCACCGCGGTCCGTTGGTTGTCGGCGGCGAGGGCATCGGGGGCGATCCGCGCGTCGACGACGTGCCCTCCCGTCCGCGGAAACCGCACGTCGAATCGCTGCGTGGCGACGCCGCCGGCGGGAATCTCCTCGATTCTCACTCCAGGACGCGCCGCGCCGTCCTCGCGCAATTCCACCTGCACGGCGCGAACCGGCTGGGGGCCGTGGTTGCGAACGGCCACCTCCATCGGCACGAGCACGCCCGTGGCCGTCACGCCGCCGGTCACTTCGAGCCGCTCGACGGTGAGGTTGGCCGGTGCCTGTGCATCGCCCTCCTCCGCACAATCGACGAGCCGAAGTTCGACGCCGGCGGCCGACAGGCGGCGGAGCGACTCGACCACGTCGTCGGCCTTCGCCCAGTCTTTCGCGCGAAAATCGCTCACGATCCAGACCACCTTCGCCGCGGCGGCGCCGGTGTCGGCGGCGAACAGCTCCGCCGCGGTCGCCAGCATGTCGCGGGGCCCAGCGTCGGTCTGCGAGGGCGCCAGGCGGGCAAGCTCGTCGCGGACCCGCTGCACGAGCTCCGGAGTCACGACCTGCCGTTGGAAGTCGAATGGCAGCCCCGTGCGGTCCGGCGGATGCTCGGCGGCCTCACCGCGGATCGTGAACGGGGAAAAACGGCCGATGGCGAGCTCCTGGGCGCCGGAGGCCGCCGCGAGCTCGCCGCAGATCCGCTCGACCACCAGCCGGCCACGATCGAAGGCGGTCGTCTCGCCGACCCGCCCCGCGGCCGCGGCATCCCCCATCGAATAGCTGTCGTCGAGCAGCACGAAGTGGGTCGTGCGGCCGCCGCCGAGCAGTTGCCCGAGCGCGCTTGTCCACCGCGGCTGCGCCAGTGCCACCACCACGCCGAGCACCGCGGCCACGCGGAGCGCGAGCAGCAGGATCTGCTTGAGCAACACGCGCGTGCGATACTTCCGCTGGCTCGCCAGCAGCAATTCCATCGCCGCCCACGGCACTTTCCGGTGGCGCAGGAGGTTGATGAGATGGATGATGACGGGCGCCGCAACGAGCGGCAGGCCCCACCAGAGGAGCGGCGGAAAGTCGAACGTCGGCATCGGGGTTCCTACACGGCCATGCTCGAGCGCCGCGACAGAAACTTCACGAGCGCCACATCGACCGGCTCGCCGGTGCGAATGAGCGAGTAATCGCACCGCGCCGCCGCAGACCGCCTGCGGGCCTCGCCAAGGAATTCTTCGAGCGCCGCCAGGTAGCCGGCGCGGAGGGCCCGCGGGTTGCAGGCGATGTGCTCCGGCAGCTCGAGCCCCTCGAATCGCGTCGGCCCCTCGAACGGGAAGTCGAGTTCGTCGTCGTCCATCACGTGGAGCAGCACGAGGTCGTGGCCGCGCTTGCGCAAGAGCTGCATCCCCTGAAACATCCCCTCCCGATCGCCGAGCAGATCGCTGACGAGCACCACGAGGCCGCGGCGCGGGAGCGTCTCGGCCAGCGACCGCAGCACGGGATGGAAGGAGGTCGGCCGATGGGCCCGCGGCGCCTCGAGCACCTCGACGATGCTCGCCAGCTGCGACCGCTTCGTGCGGGCCGGCACGCTCGCCCGCAGCCTGTCGTCGAAGACGGCGCAGCCCGCCGCGTCGCCGTGCGAGAGCGCGAGCCAGGCGAGGCTCGCCGCGAGCGTGGCGGCGTAGTCGTATTTGGAGAGCGCGCCCGACTGGTAGTCCATGCTGGCCGAGGCATCGACGACGAGCGAGAGGCGGAGGTTCGTCTCCTCCTCGAATTCCTTTACGTAGAGCCGATCCTGCCGCCCCCACACCTTCCAATCGACGCGGCGCAGGTCGTCGCCGCGCACATACTCGCGATGCTGGAGAAACTCCACGCTCTGTCCCTTGTAGGGGCTCTTGTGGAGGCCGGCCAGCACGCCCTCGACGACGGCGCGGGCGCGCAGCTCCAGCCGCGCGATCCGCGCGATCGCCTCAGGATGCAAATATCGTTTGGAAGCGGGAGTCACGGGTGAGTTCGTCTTCGCGGGTGGGGGTGGTTTCGATGAGTCGCTGGATGATCGTGTCGGGGGTCACGCCCTCGCTCTCGGCGGCGAAGCCGACCACGATCCGGTGCCGCAGCACCGGCGGGGCGAGGGCCTGGATGTCTTCCACAGTCACGTGGCTGCGGCCCTGGAGCAGGGCCCGGGCCTTGCCGCCGAGGATGAGGAACTGCACGGCCCGTGGCCCGGCGCCCCAGGAGAGCTGGTCCGACACGAAGTCGGGCACGCCCTTCTCGCCGGTCCGCGTCTGCCGCACCAGCGACAGCGCATAACGGACGAGATGATCGCTCACGGGCACCTCCCGCACGCTCTGCTGCAGCGCGATGATGTCGGCCGCCGAGAGCACGGGCCGGGCCTCCTCGACGACCGCGCCTGTCGTGCGGCGGGCGATCTCGAATTCCTCCTGAAACGACGGGTAGTGCACCCGCACCTTGAACATGAAGCGATCCTGCTGTGCTTCCGGCAGCGGATAGGTGCCCTCCTGCTCGATCGGGTTTTGCGTGGCGAGCACGAAGAAGGGATCGACGAGCCGGTGCCGCACGCGGCCGACGCTCACCTGCCGCTCCTGCATCGCCTCCAGGAGCGCGGCCTGCGTCTTGGGGGGCGTGCGGTTGATCTCGTCGGCGAGCACGACGTTGGCGAAGAGGGGGCCTTCGAGGAACCGCAACTGCCGCGTGCCGCTGGCGCGGTCCTCCTCGAGCACGTCGGTGCCGATGATGTCGGCCGGCATCAGGTCGGGCGTGAACTGGATGCGACTGAAGGAGAGATCGAGGCTCTTGGCGAGCGTGCTGATCATGAGCGTCTTCGCCAGCCCGGGCACGCCTTCCAGCAGGCAATGGCCGCGGCTGAAGAGGCTGATGAGCAGTTCCTCCACCACCTGATGCTGCCCCACGATCACGCGGGAGAGCTGCTCGAGGATTCGATCGTGGGCCTCGTGAAGCCGCTGCATCGCGGCGGAGTCGATCGCGTTCGGATGCGTCATGAATGCTCCGGGAGAACTGGTGGGACGGGAACGGAACCGTGGCGGTCGAGCGGAGGGCATACTCACCGCTGATAGATCGGAAGCATGCCCTTGTGTAACTGCAGAATAGTGAGGTTCGTGGCCGTCGTGTAAACCGGGCCGATGTAGCCCTGCGGCCAAAACGCCGTGTCGCCGTCCACCTGGGCCTCGCCGACGAGCCGGTTTTCGATCTGCTCGCGATAGCCGGCCCACCGCTTGCCCCCTTCACGATACATCACCTGGGCATAGTAGAAGTGCGCGTAATGCCAGTGCCCAAAACCGTTGTTGTTGATGTTGCCGAGGTTCTTTTCGGCGTAATCGAGCATCCGCGGCACGTGCGTGTCGTCGTACTCTCCGGCGTTGAACAGGCAGGCGATCGCCGCGGCCGAGATCGCCGGCCGCCCCCCGCCCCCCTTGGAACTGTATTGCACGCCGCCGTCTGGCTGCGTGCATTTGTGGATGTAGGCGATCGCCTTGTCGATGATCTCCCGCGGCACCGGCACCCCCGCATTGCGGCACCCTCGGAGACCCTGCACCTGCGTGATCGTAGTCGAGCCCTCGTCGAAATTGTTGCCGTCCTTCGCGCTCACATATCCCCAGCCACCGTCGACCGTCTGGGCCCGCCCGGAAAACTCCACCGCCTTGGCGAGCACCTTCACGAGCTCCTCCCGGCGGCGCTCGTCCTCCTCCTCCCCGAGCACCTGCGACAGGAAGAGCATCGAGAAGCCGTGGCCGTAGGTGTAGCGGTCGTCGGTCTTGGGGTCGCCGATCAGGCCGTTGACCCGCGACCGGCTGACCAGGTAATCGACCGCTTGACGGATCGGCTCGGCATAGCGGCCCTGCGTGGTGGTCGAGCCCTCCATCAGCATCGCCGTACCCGCCAGCGCCGTCATGGCGGTCGGATAACGGCCTTCGTTGGCCGACCAGCTGCCCCGCCGCGATTGCCGACGCACGAGCCAGTCGAGACCCTTGGTCACGGCCCGCTCCACTTTCTGTTCGCTCGCCGCCGTCGCCACGACTGGCGAGAGCAACGCCACGAGCACAACAGCCATGGGCGCGGTGCGAAGGAGCGAAAGCATCGGGTGGATCATCGGTGGGGGCGAGCCGCAGTCAAAAGGGGAGTGGCATGGTCAGGGCCTTCCGCAGCCAGTATTCCAGTTCCGTGGCGAGGTCGCCGGTAACCGGTGGCTTCGTGGAGGCTTGATACGGCGGTTGGGGGGGCGTTGGTTCGCCGGTGAATACGAGCCGCAGCCCCGTGGATTCGCCACCGTCGCCGCGATTCCTACCGCCGTCGCCGAAGCCGAAAGCGATTTCGTGGGTGGCAGGGTCGCCAATCGCGTCGCACCCGATCGGCATCTGGCTCGGCATCGCGATCTTGTCATCGACATGCACGGCATGCCCCGTCCGCTTGTCGAGACAGAGCAGGCTGAGCCGGTGTCGCTCCCCTTCGCGTGGCGGGATGATCGTCCGGGCGAAGAGCAGGAGCGGCAGGGCGGACGGCTGGTGGCGGACGAGCACATGACGAACGATCGTGGCGGGCACGGGCCAGAGCATCTCACCGTTCTCGCGGGCAACGGCCCACACCGATCCGGTCACCGCTGCTGCCGGCTCCCCACCGGGCACCATCAGCGGCAGCGGCGACATCGAGCCCATCTTGCCGAACCGCTGCTGCTCGTCGGCCGTCTCCTGCCTGCCCACGATCACGAGGAACCGATCTTCCCAGGGTATCACCTGGAGGTTCTGCAGGCCGGCGGGCATGTCGTTGAGCTTCACGCTGAACCGCGCCCCTGCGGCGGCGTTTCGCCCCGCATCCACGAGCGTCAGTTGTCCATTCGGCTCGACCACGGCCAACCGCCCTGCTCCGACGGCCGCGGCCCGGGCCTCGCCCGCGAAGGTTCCCAGAGAACGCCGCGCGAGCGTCACCGGATCGATGAGTTCGAGCTTCACCTGCTGATGGATGCCGCCGAGCGGCGAACGCCGCGCCGCGACCGGATCGATCACGACGATCCCGCGGCCGGCCGTCATCAGCCGCTGCTCGTGGCGGGGGAGGTCGCAGGTGCGCTCGACGCGGCCGTCTACCATCGACACCACGACGGCTCCCTTTCCATCGCGCGGGCAGACGCAGAGAAAATCCTCGTCGCCAAACAGATCACCATCGACCGGCAGCCGATGCCGCTGCCAGATCACGTCGCCCGACACCGGATCGCGAAGCTCGAGCGACCGACCGGAGAGGATCGCCACACCGCGGGCCGTGGCCTGCACGCCACGCGCGGGCAACTGTGTCTCTTCCGGTTCCGAAATGGCCATGCCGAGTGGCACGTTGCCGCTGCGTTTCAGACTTCTGCCGGCGTTGCGGCCGATCGCGAAGCCCATGCCGGGCAACGAGGCCGTCGGATCGGTGCCGTCGGATGCCACCCACAGCCGCTGGGGCGACTCCGCTGCCTTGCCGTCGCCCGACACGACGGGCAGGCTATAGGCGGCGAGCAAGGGCCCCGATCGGATGAGCACGATGCGGCCGACGAGCGTGGCTTCGGCGCCGACGGCCTGGAAAAAGTGGGGCATGCCACCGACACGGAATGCAAACGGCTCGCCGATCCGGCGGCCGAGCCCGTCCCTGGCCACGAGCATCTGCGAATTGAATTCGTAGCCCAGTTGCAGGTCGGGCACCAGCGCCCCCGGCCGCACGTCGACCGGAATCGGGATCGCGCGCGAGGCTGGCGCCGGGGCGTTCGACCGCGGCTTGGCGGCACGCTGCGCGACGACCCTGCCCACGGGCCATGCGGCGCCGAGATTGCCCGACGCATCGGCCACTCCCTCGGCAGGTGCATCCTCGGACAGCCCACCTTCGGCCCGCGCCACTTCGAGCCGCACGAGATCGCGCCGCACCGCGGCGGCGCGGCCGGCTTCGCCCGCGGCCGCCTCGCGATCGAGCGCGCCCACGAGCGCCCGCTTCACGCCGAGCGCCGCCGGATGAGATCCGAAGGCGGCGAGAAACCGCTCGAGCGGCTGGGTGTCGGCCGTGCCGGGCTCGAGCACCTGCCGCGCGCGGTCGGTCACGAAGGCGTCGATCTCCGCTCGCAGTTCCGGTGCCGCTCGGTCGCGGACCGCAGGCAGCCGTCCCTGAAACCACCGCGATCCCGACACCGTCAAGACGGGATCGCTCGCATCCTCGACCATCCCGTCGCCGTCGGGATCCTCATCGGCCACCCCGAGGCATTCGCGGAAGGTGGCCCACGCGGAGGGGATGTCGCCGGCAAGCATGAAACGATCGACGGCCAGTCGCAGCATCGCCTCCGAGCGCGGCAACCGCCCATCCTCCGCGACCGCCTGCCGCCAGAGCGGCGCGGCGGCCGCGAAGTCGCGGCGCATCGCGAAGAAGATCGCGTCGCTCACCACCTCGGCGTTGACGCGTTCGGGGCTCGCCGCACGCGCCGCGCGGATCCGCCGCAATCCCGATTCGATCTCGCCACGGTCGAGATCGAGCTGCCCGCGCCAGAGGGTCGCCCACGGATCGGCGGGGGCTTGCTTCAGCGCGGTCTCGAGCCTTTCCTCGAGCGGCGCCGCCTGATGGAAGACGTCGAGCGAATCGACTCCCTGCGAGATCAATTCACCGCGATGCGCCACCAGATTGCCGGGCACGACACCGCTGCGGGCGGGCGAACGGCCGACGATGCTTCCGTCTGCGAGCGCGATCTCGACGATCTCCGGCGCATCGGTCGGCAGGAACAACCGCGTGGGCGTGACGACTCCGCACCCGCTCGGTCGCGCGGCGCCACAATCGACCGGCTTGTCCCAGGCACGTCTGCCATCGGCGAGCGACAGGGCGTCGACGCCATCGCTTCCCACGACGATCACTCGGCCATCGACGACGCCGGCCACGTACAGCGACTCTCCACGCGGCACCTCCCACACGAGCCCGCCCGACCGAAGGTCGAGGCAGAGGAGTTTCTCCGCTTCGACCGCGCCGAGGATCACGCGGCCCGCCGCGACGATCGGGGCGGCGTCGCGCCAACCGCCGGCAGCCGTCGCGGCGCCGCCGAGTTGTCCGTTCAAGACCAGGCCGCGGCCGTTGAGCCCGCCGACCTGCACCCGCACGCCAAACCGCATCACCTGCGCCCCTTGCTCCGTCGGCACCGCATAGTTCGACGCCCAGAGCAGCGTGCGGGTCGCGAGATCAACCGCCACCAGCGTGCCCGAACCGGTCGGGCAGACGAGCACTCCGTCCGCGAACGACGGCGAAAGCCCCGCGAGGCGGCGCTGCTGGGCGCGGCCCGTATCGGCCGCCTGCTCTTCGTCGAGTTCCGCAAGCGGCTGCGACCAGACGACCGCGCCGTCGGCGGCAGCCAGCACGTCGAGCCGGATCTCACCCCGCTCCTCGACGAGGACGAAGAGCTGGTCTCCGAGCACGAGCGGCGCCCCCATGTACCAGGTCTCTTCACCGGCCGCCTCGTCATCGCGAGGCCCTGCCGCAGGCAGCCGCCATCGCAAGGCTCCCTTCCCCAGGGCGTCGTAGGCGGAGAGCCGGTTGCCGACCTGCCGCGTCGCTCCCGCGATGATGCGGCGCATGCCGTTGGCGGCGGCCGGCCGCGCGACGTCGGCAGCGTTTGTCTCCACGGCGAAAACGAACCGGCCGTTGCTCGAGAGCGTGCCACTGGTGGCGTCGCCAAACACGCTCAGCACGGAGCCGGCGCCGTCGGCCGGCATGTCCTCGTCGCCCGCTTCCCCGGTGCCCATGGCACCGGGGCCGTCGATCCAGAGTGCCGCCGAACCACCGGTCTGGAGCCAAACGCGCTTGCCGGAATCGAAGTCCACCGCCAGAAGCCCCATCGGCGTATGCAAGACGATCAGTCCGCCCACGGCCAGCGGCTTGCCGGCGGGCAAGAGGGGGTCGTCTCGGTCGGCGCAGAGTCGGCGGCGGTTTTCGAGCAGCCGCGACTCCTCAGGGTGGCGGGTGAGCGGCACGCGGTATCGCGGCACGAGGAGAGGCCGCGTGGCGGCGGAGACCGCGTTGCGGGCCGCGTCGCCGCGGTGCATCCACCAGGCGGACGCGGTCGCATCGCCGGCCACGGCCTGGTCGCCGGCGATCGAGGCCAGGAAGGCCGCCGCGCCATCGGCGTTGTTTCCAGGCGGAAAGGAGAGCGAGACATCGCGTCCGCCGACGCGCACCGAAGCCGCGCCCGTCGCGCGGGCCTGCTCGAGCATCTCCAGCGCCTTGTCGCGCTGGCCGGCGAGCCACCACGCCTTCGCCCGCATCAGCGAGACAGTCGGCTCGAATTCCCGCGCGCTCGCCGCCGTCAATCGGTCGAGCCAGGCGATCGCCGCCAGCGGCTGGTTGTCGTCAATCGCCGCCAGCGCCGCCAGCACCGTCGCCTGCTGACCGGCAGGCGTGTGCGGCCAGCGGCGGGCGACGGCGATCACTCCATCGGCATCGCCGTGCGCGATCGCCTGCGCGAGCAGCCTCTCCGCACGCGCCCGAAATTGAAGCCCATATGCCTCGCGTCCCTCCGGCGGCAGTTCGCCCACGAGCCGCGAGGCGTCCGACTTGATGCTCCGCCAGGTGCTCTTCTGCAGGTCGGGGCAGAAGAAGAAGTCGCGGTCGGCGGCGAGAATCTCGTCGAGCAGCGTGGCGGCATCGCTCCAGCGTTTGTCGGCAACGAGCCGCCGCGCGCGATCGAGTTGCCGTTCCCGCAGCCGGTCGGTCGGCAGCGAGACGCCGCTCTCGGCGGCTTCCTCCTCGGCGGAGTCATTCGCCACTGCGACAGGCTGTTCGATCGCTTCTTCGTCGTCTTCGTCGGCGCGGGCGAGCCCCAGGCACATCAGCGTCACAATCGCGGACGAAAGCCCGATGGCGAGGCGAGATCGCCGGGAAAGGTCGGCACCGCGTGTGAACCGTGCCATCAAAAGCCCGGTGCCAGGGGCGTTCCCGGGGTCCTATCAGGTATTCTCGATAAGGTCTTGGAAAGCGAGTGCCGGCGGGGTCTTCGACCGGCTCCGATCGGCTGTATCACTCCTGCTCGACTCATCTTACGACCCGTCGCCTCTGGCCAGCAAGAAAAGGTCCGTACGGCCAAAAACGGGGGTGCCCCGCCGCGGCCCCGCTTTTTTCGGCCAGAAATCGGGTTTTCGGGTTGCATTTTCATTTCCAGAGCCTCTAATCACCGACGCTTTCGGCAGTTCGTGCCGGGCTCCACATCGCGGTGGGGGTTCTGCCGCACACAATTTTTCGGAGGTATTGGCGATGGCGAAGAAGTCGGGAAGCAAGCCGATGACGAAGACGGAGATCATGCGGAGCATCTCTGAGACGACTGGTCTGCAGAAGAAGGACGTGGTCGCCGTGATGGAAGCGCTCACGAGCGAGATTCAGAAGGCCCTCAAGGGCTCGGGCATCGGCGTCTTCTCGATCCCCGGCCTGGTGAAGGTCGAGCGTCGCAAGGTTCCGGCCCGTCCGGCTCAAAAGGGCGTCAAGAACCCCTTCACCGGCGAGCTGCAGGATCGTCCGGCCAAGCCCGCGAGCGTGAAGGTTCGCGTGCGTGCCCTCAAGAACCTCAAGGCGATGGTTCAGGGCTAAGCTCGCATCGCGCGAATGGCTCAAACGGATCGGGCGGCGTCCCCAGGACACCGCCCGATTCTTTTTTGCCCGTGGCACAAGCCGTGCCGCGACAGTGGACGGGGCCGGAATCGAACCGGCGACACACGGATTTTCAGTCCGTTGCTCTACCAACTGAGCTACCCGTCCGCAGCGTTTCCGCCGGGGCGGAACGAAGCTGACAGGCCTCATTGGTAGGCGTCGATTGCGGCCGTGTCAACGAGCGGCGCTCCGGAGCGGGCGCTGGGTCAGTCGTCCCCGCGGCGGGCCGAACGGGCCGCCCAGGCCTGCACGCCAAAGATAGCGGCGAATGCCAGGGCCCCGACGAGGATGGCCAGCCCCGGGGCATCGATGCCGAGCCATCCGCAGAGCGTTCCAATCCCCCAACTGAGGACGGCCGCCACGGCCATCGACGCCCCCGCCTGGCGAAGACCGCCCGACCGGGCAAACGACATGGCCAGCCGCTGCACCAACTCCGCGAGCCGCGCGGCGCCGCCGCGGTCGAACCGTTCAAACTCCTTTCGTCCGACTGCACTGGGCAACACCACCTGTTCGGGATCGAAGACTTCGTTTACCGAATCGACCGATGGCGTGCTCGCGGCGCTCGAGCCGCCAGCGGTCTCTTCCGACAGCGACATCGGGCCCTGTGTGGAATCGCGGGAACTGGTCTGCTCGCGGGAACCAGGCTGCTGCGACCCCGCTATCACCTGCGGAGAACGCCGCCGCGGCATGGGGAGCGGCTGCTCCGGAGTCCACTGCCGGAGCCGCTCGAGCAGCTCGTGGGCCGAGGCGATGCGTTCGGCGGGGTTCTTCCGCATCATCGCCTCGACGACCCGCGCGAATGGCAGGCTCACCTGCGGCGCGAGCCGGCGGAGCGGAACGGGCTCCTGCGTGAGCTGCCGCTGCGCCTTCTCTTCGCGCGTGCCGCCGGGAAACGGCACCTGCCCTGTGAGCAGGAAGTAGAGCGTGCAGCCGAGGCCGTAGATGTCGGCCGTCGCGCGGGCGTTGGCCGGATTCCGCACCTGCTCCGGAGCCATGTAGTCCATCGTGCCGATCACGCGGGCCGACGCGGAAGACTGCATGTCGAAGACGGAGCCCGCGAGGCCGAGGTCGAGCACCTTGACGCGTCCCTCTTTCGTGGCGAGCAGGTTGCCGGGCTTCACGTCGCGGTGCACGACGCCCTGATCGTGCGCGCAGGCGAGGCCGTGGGCCGCCTGCACGATCACCGAGGCGGCGGTCCATTCATCGAGCGGCCCGTGCCGCAAGACCTGGCGCCGCAGGTCGAGCCCCTCGACGTATTCGGTGACGAGGTAATACACCTTGCCATCACGGCCGGCATCGAGCGCCCGCAGCAGGTTTTCGTGGTCGAGGTCGCCGAGCCGCTCGATCTCCCGCAGAAAGGCGGCTTCGGTGGCGGCCGTGGCCTTGTCTTTCGTCAGCACCTTGATGGCGACGATCCGGCGCATCATCGCATGCTGCGCCTTGAACACCCGCCCCATCCCCCCCTGCCCCACCTGGTCGAGGATGCGGTATTGGTTGAGCGAAAGCTTGCTGCGGCCCAGGAGCATCTGGCCCGCCTGAAATTTCGTCAGCTGGCCGCGGCCCACGAGCACGTCGGCCACCGCCTTGTCGAGGCGGTCGGCAGCATGCGGCCCTTCACCCAGCACCGCCCGAGCCTGCGCCTCGGCGGCGTCGAGTTGCGCCGAGTCGAGCAGACCGCTGGCGATCGCCGTTTCACGGAAACGGCGGCGTGGCGGCTGTCTGGCGGCGCCGCCATCGGCGGCATCGGCGTGCGGGGTCGGCGTCATGGGTTCGAAGCGGGCGGAGTCATTCCCCGTAGGAGAGTCTACCCCCCGGAAGGGCGTCGTGCCGGACGGCCTTGCCGCCCGCCCCCCGGCGGCCGATCCGACCGCTTGAAGAGCGCCGGAAACCGGAGGCTCCAGGCCGGCGGCAGGGGCGACTCGATCGTGATCCGCTCCCCGGTCGCGGGGTGATCGATGGCGAGCCGACGGGCATGGAGGGCGATGGCGCCTTGTTCGAGCGGGATGCGGCTGCCGTAGCGGCGGTCGCCGACGATCGGGCAGCGGCGGCGCGAGAGCTGCAGCCGCAGTTGATGCCGCCGGCCGGTGGACGGGGCGAGCTCCACGAGCGACACCTCACCCGCGCGGCAGACGACGCGGGCTCGGGCGTGGGCGGCGCGACCCGAGTCTGCCTCTTCGTCCGGCGGTTCACCGCCTATTTCGTCGCGGTCGTCGCGGTCGTCGCGGTCGGGCCGGTCGCGGTCTTCGCGTGTGATCGTGTCGTGCCAATCCACCCAGGTGCCGAGCGGCGCCGGAAACCGCCCCTCGACGATCGCCACGTAATCCTTCTCGACGGTGCGTTCGCGAAACTGCCGGGAGAGCTCGGCCGCGGCCGCGCGGGTCTTGGCGAAGACGAGCACGCCCGACACGGGCGCATCGATCCGGCTCACCACCCCGACGAAGCCGCCCCGCGGCAGGCCGCGCTGCACGAGCGTGAAGGCGCTCGTGGTTCCACGCGGCGCGTTTGCCGTTGGCAGCCCGGCCGGCTTCGCGAGTACGATCAGGTGGTCGTCCTCGAAGAGGGTTTCGGGGACGGGAGGTTTTGATTGCATGGATCAAGCGTTGCGTCGATCGATCGTGCTTGCAAGCCGCTCGCCGCGGCGGCTGGAACTGGCCAGGGGCGAGGGCTGGCAGGTGACCGTGGCCGCGCCCCCCGAGGCGGCCGAGGAATCGCAGCCCCCGCGTGACCCCGCTGAGCCGCTCGCGGATTACGTCGTCAGGCTCGCCCGCGCAAAGGCCGAGGCAGTGGCGGCCACCGGCGTGGCCGGGATCCTCGTGGCCTGCGACACGCTCAGCGACGTAGATGGCACTGTGCTCGGCAAGCCGGCCGACGCCGCCGACGCCCGACGGATGCTCGAGACCCTCTCCGGCCGCAGGCACCGTGTGCTCACGGGCGTCTGCGTCTGGCAGCTGCCGGATGGGCAGCCGCGATTGGCGGTGGCGGAAAGCCTGCTCGAGATGGGGCCGCTCTCAAAGGAATTCCTCGATTGGTATCTCGCGAGCGGCCTCTGGCAGGGCAAGGCGGGCGCCTGCGGCTTCCAAGACGAGCGATTGCCGCTCCGACTCGTCGCCGGCAGCCCGTCGAACGTCGTCGGCCTGCCGCTCGAACTGCTCCGCGAGATGCTGCCCGGCGTGCACATGACAGGCTGAAGCCTGTCCCACATCGGGAAAAACAGACAGGCCCGCACGGCGGTGAGCCGTGCGGGCCTGCGTTGTAAAAATCCGGCGATACCTACTCTCGCGCTTGTGGCACTACCATCGGCTCTGGAAGCTTAACTACCGTGTTCGGGATGGGAACGGGTGTGACCTTCCAGATATGTTCACCGGAAATATCTGTGTTGCCGCCTTCGCGGCAACGAATGTTGTGTCGTGGTAGTCGGCATGATTCCGAACCGCCTGAGCGGTTCAGGAACACTCGATACGAGTGGTCAAGCGTTCGTCCGTTAGTACCGGTTAGCTGAGTGCATTGCTGCACGTACACGTCCGGCCTATCAACCTGGTCGTCTTCCAGGGGACTTTCGGGCATAAAGCCCTACGAAACCTGATCTTGGGGCGGGCTTCACGCTTATATGCTTTCAGCGTTTATCCGTTCCGTTCATAGCTATCCAGCCGTGCCGCTAGCGCGACAACTGGAACACCAGAGGAACGTCCTTCCAAATCCTCTCGTACTAAAGAAGAATCCCCTCAAGTTTCGTGCGCCCACAGCAGATAGGGACCGACCTGTCTCACGACGGTCTGAACCCAGCTCACGTACCACTTTCATTGGCGAACAGCCAAACCCTTGGGAGCTTCTCCACCCCCAGGATGTGATGAGCCGACATCGAGGTGCCAAACCGCTTCGCCGCTATGGACGCTCGGAAGCGATAAGCCTGTTATCCCCGGAGTACCTTTTATCTGATGAGCGACGGCCTTTCCATCCAGCACCGCCGGATCACTAAGTCCTACTTTCGTATCTGCTCGACTCATGGGTCTCGCAGTCAAGCACTCTTCTACCTTTACGCTCGATGCCTGATTGCCAACCAGGCTGAGAGTACCTTTGAACTCCTCCGTTACTCTTTTGGAGGAGACCGCCCCAGTCAAACTGCCCAACTGACACTGTCCTCTGCCCGGATTCACGGGAATCAGAGTTAGAACTCAAACGAATTCAGGGTGGTATTTCAACGTTGGCTCCACGATGGCTTGCGCCACCGCTTCAAAGCCTCCCACCTATCCTACACAGAACACGTCCGAGACCAATATCAGCCTACAGTAAAGGTTCACGGGGTCTTTCCGTCACACTGCGGGTACGTGGCATCTTCACCACGGCTACAATTTCACCGGGTCACTGGTTGAGACAGTGCATCAGTCGTTACGCCATTCATGCAGGTCGGAACTTACCCGACAAGGAACTTCGCTACCTTAGGACCGTCATAGTTACGGCCGCCGTTTATTGGGGCTTCGGTCGCGGGCTTTGCCTTGCGGCGAACCCTCTTCCTTAACCTACCAACACCGGGCAGGCGTCAGACTCTATACATCCTCTTGCGAGTTAGCAGAGTCCTGTGTTTTTGATAAACAGTCGCTGATGCCGATTTACTGTGACCCCCAACAGCGTTAACCATCGGGGGTACCCCTTATCGCGAACTTACGGGGCCATTTTGCAGAGTTCCTTAACCAGTGTTCTCCCGAGCGCCTAGGACTTCTCGTCCCGCCTACCTGTGTCAGTTTTAGTACGGTCACATTGCCATCAACCCTTAGAAGCTTTTCTTGGACGTCCTTCGGGTGACTATCGAAACATAAGCGTCTTTGTCCCGCACTTCAGGATGTCGCTGCGGATTTTCCTACAGCTACCTTCCACACGGGCGAGGGACATTTCTATCCGTCCCCTCACCTTTCAGACGCCGTCCCTCCATCGGTCCGGCAATATGGCGCAGGAATGTTGACCTGCTGTCCATCGTCTACGCCTTTCGGCCTCGACTAAGGAACCGGCTAACCCTGGGCGGATTTACCTTCCCCAGGAAACCTTAGGCTTTCGGCGAGCAGGATTCTCACCTGCTTAATCGTTACTCATTCCGGCATAATCACCTGTACACCCCGGCATCGCTCCTTACGGTGCGACTTGTATCTGATGTACAGCGCTCTCCTACCAATTCACACAAGGTGAATTCCACTGCTTCGGTGCAGAACTTACTCCCGTTCATTATCGGCGCGGAGTTGCTCGACCAGTAAGCTGTTACGCACTTTTTAAATGATGGCTGCTTCTAAGCCAACATCCTGGCTGTCACTGCAACTCGACTTCCTTAGTGACTGAGTTCTGCTTGGGGACCTTAGCAGGTGGTCTGGGTTGTTTCCCTTTTGACCGCGAAGCTTATCCCTCGCGGACTGACTCCCGGAGTAAACACAATGGTATTCGGAGTTTGGTTCGGTGAGGTACTCGGGAAGAGCCCTCATCCAATTCAGTCTCTCTACCCCCACTGTGCAATGTTCCGAGGCTAGCCCTAAAGCTATTTCGGAGAGAACGAGCTATCTCTGCGCTTGATTAGACTTTCACTCCTCCCCACAAGTCATCCCCTCGGTTTTCAACCCAAGTGGGTTCGGTCCTCCACGCGGTTTGACCCGCGGTTCAACCTGCTCATGGGTAGTTCGTGCAGTTTCGCGTCTACCACCAGCGACATGTGTCGCCCTATTCAGACTCGGTTTCCCTGTGGCTTCGGTCCTGAGGACCTTAACCGAGCCGCTGACGGTAACTCGCCGGATCATTATGCAAAAGGCACGCCGTCACGCATTGCGGTTACCCGCCATAGCGCTCCGACCGCTTGTAGGCACATGGTTTCAGGTTCACATTCCTCCCCTAGCAGGGGTTCTTCTCATCTTTCGATCGCTCTACTTGTTCACTATCGGTCGTTAGGGAGTATTTAGCCTTACGGGATGGTCCCCGTAGATTCAGTCGAGATTCCACGTGGCTCGACCTACTCAGGGTACCCTCCAGAGACAACCAGCTTTCGCGTACGGGCCTGTCACCCTCTGTGGACGACCTTTCCAGATCATTCCGCTAGCCAATTGTTTGATAACTCCGGTGGAGGGCCCTACAACCCCGCGGTGGAAACCACTGCGGTTTGGGCTATTTCCCTTTCGCTCGCCACTACTCAGGAAATCGATTTTTCTTTCTTTTCCTGCGGGTACTGAGATGTTTCAGTTCTCCGCGTTCGCTACTCGTGACCTATGGATTCAGTCACGGTCTGTTCGGGCATCCCGGGATCATCACCTGTTTGACGGTTTCCCCGGGCTTATCGCAGTCTTCCGCGCCCTTCAAAGCCTCCTAACGCCTAGACATCCCCCATGCGCCCTTTGTAGCTTGACCACCCGAATCGAATGCTCGCGAAGACCGACGCAAATCGGACCTTCGGAAACAAACTCTTCGAGATTCAACTACGGGCCCAGTGCTTGTTGAGCACTGGATAGCCCTGGATCATCGCCGGCAAGCGCGCCGACCCCATCCAGGGCAGTAACGTATTCTCGCTGCGTGCCAGCGACCGCTTTCCGACCGAAGCCCGAAAGCCTCGAGTCCGAAAACAACCGCTTCACGCTTGAGCCTTGGGAGAACGCCTCCGGAAGCGTGTCTTGAGAACACGATCCCTTCGGCATTCTTTTCAAGATGCCAACTACCACGACCAAATTGTCAAAGAACAAAACAAGCCGACACCCCTGCACCGAAGTGCAGCGATGACGGCTCGTGGCCCGTCATGGACAGAGGTTCATTCCGGCAACGGTGTACGCAAGCACACGATTGCCGAAACGGGCCTCAACCCACGAGCAGGCCATGACGAAAGCGTCACGAGCCATCCAGCGGGAACCGATCCGGAGAATCTTGGATCGGCCGCGGGACTCCCGAAAAATTAGCGAAGCCCGAGGTGGGCGTCAAGCGGCTGGAAAATGCGGGCTGAAAACACCATCTGCCGACCGTTTCGGCATTCGAGTGAGGGTATAAAAGTCAGGATGCTCCCTCGCACCACCATGCGCCGCTCGGCAGCGTTTTTCGCCGCGCTCGCCCCCCTGCTCTTCCCGTCAATACCAGGCAAACCGGCCGTCGCGGCCGAACCGCCCGCCCCTCCGGTGGTGGTCGCGACCGCCGAACAGCAAGAGATCGCCGCTTCGCAGCCGTTCGTGGGCACGGTCTACCCGCGACGCACGAGCGACGTCGGCAGCGCCGTCGATGGCCGGCTCGTCGAATTTCCGATCGAAGACGGGCAGCACGTCTCGGCGGGCCAGCCGATCGCGGAGCTCCTGCGCGGCATGCTGGAAATCGAGCGCACGGGCGCCGCGGCCGAGCTCGAGCGCCGGCGGCAAGTGCTCGGCGAACTCCGGGCGGGAACTCGCCCCGAAGAGATCGCCCAGGCCCGGGCCGTGGTGGCGGGATTCGAGGCGCGGCTCGAGTATGCCCGGAGCCGCTTGAGCCGGCTCACGCGGCTTGTCGAACGCGGCACGAGCACCGCCGACGAACTGCAGGACGCGCAGACCGAGATGCGACAGTTCGAGGCGCAACTCGCCGGCGCCAGGGCGGCGCTCGCGCTCGCCGAGGCCGGGCCGCGGGCCGAGCAGATCGCTCAGGCCGCCGCCGCGGTGGCCGCCCAGGAAGCCGAACTCAATCGGATCGACGATCAACTCGGCAAGCACACGATCCGCGCGCCGTTCGACGGCTGGGTGGTCGAGCGGTTTACCGAGAAGGGCCAATGGGTCGCACGAGGCGGCCTCATCGCGCGGATCGCGGAGCTCGACCGCGTCGAGATCGAGGTGCAGGTGCCGGAGCTGTCGATCGGTTCGCTGTCCGCGGGCGCCGCCGTGCGGCTCGACATCGATGCGGCGCCCAACCAGACCTGGATCGGCACGGTGGAACGCGTGGTGCCGCAGGCCGACCTCTTGAGCCGCAGCTTCCCGGTGAAGGTGGCGCTCGACAATCGGATCGTCGATGGCCAGCCCGTGCTGCGAGGCGGCCTCTTGGCCCGCGCCTGGCTGCCGGTCGGAAAAACGGGGCTGGCCGTCGTGGTGCCGAAGGACGCGCTGGTGCTCGGAGCCGGCCCTCCGTTCGTGTATGCGGTCGAGACGACGGCGCCGGGCACCGGCACCGTGCGGCCGGTGCCGGTATCACCCGGGGCGGCGGTCGGCGGGGCCGTCGAGGTGCGGGGGGACATCGCGGCCGGTCAGATCGTCGTCGTGCGCGGCAACGAGCGGCTGCGGCCCGGCATGGCAGTCTCGTTCGCACCGCCCCCTCGAACGCCCTGACGGGGAGGCCGCCATGAATCTCATCGCCGCCTGCGTCGCCAATCCCGTGAAGGTGGCGGTGGGCGTGATCCTGATCACGCTCTTCGGCATCCTCGCGATCGTCACGATGCCGGTGCAGCTCACGCCCGAGGTGCAGGTGCCCACGATCTCGGTGGAATCGCGGTGGATCGGCGCGAGTCCGCAGGAGATCGAGCGCGAGCTCGTGCAACCGCTCGAAGAGCAACTGCGGAGCGTCGAAGGGCTGGTGAAACTGTCGAGTGATTCGAGCGACTCCCTCGGCGTGATCGAGCTGGAATTCGCGGTCGGCACCGACATGTCGCAGGCGCTGGTGAAGGTCAACACCCGCGTGCAGCAGGTCCGCGACTGGCCGATCGACGCCGACCGGCCGGTGATTCGCACGGCCAGCTCCAACGACCGGCCCGTGGCCTGGCTGATCCTCGGGCAGGCCGCCCCCGACCCGGCCGCGATCACGAAGGCCAGGGCCGACCACCCCGCGCTGGCGGCCGAACTCGACCGGGTCATGACGGCGCGCACGCCCGATCTCGCCCTCTTTCGGCTCCGCCGGATCGTGGCCGCGCACCCGGAACTCGAGTCGCTCCGGCCGCCCGACTTCGACGTCGAGGCGATGCGGCGCATGGCCGAAGACGAGATCGAGAGCCGGCTCGAGCGGGTCGATGGCGTGTCGAACGCCGACCTGGTGGGTGGCCGCGCGGACGAGCTGCAGGTGATCGTCGATCCGCAGCTCCTCGCCGCCCGCCGGCTCACGATCGACGACCTCCGTCTGGCCCTCGCCAACCAAAACCAAGACACGTCCGGCAGCGACGTCTGGGAGGGAAAGCGGCGGTACGTCGTCCGTACGCTCGGCCGGCTGCGCTCGCCGGAGCAGGTGGAGGGCGTGATCATCACGCGGCGGGACGGCAAGCCGGTGTATGTGCGCGACGTCGCCCGGGCGCAGCTCGGCACGAAGAAGCCCGACGGCATCGTGCGGCGGTTCGGCGCCCGCAACATCGCCGTCAAGGTGACCCGCGAACAGGGTACCAATGTCCTCGAGATGATGCGCCGGCTGCGGGGCGTGGCCGCCGACATCGACGCGGGGCTGCGACCGCGCGGCCTGAGCCTCACGCTCGTCTACGACGAGACCGACTACATCAATTCGGCGATCGGCCTGGTCAACGACAACATCCTCGTGGGCGGCCTGCTCACGCTCGGCACGCTGTTGCTGTTTTTGCGCAACATCCGCTCCACGCTGATCGTAGCGCTGTCGATCCCCGTGAGCGTGATGGGCACCTTCCTGGCGCTCGCGGCCTTCGATCGCACGCTCAACGTGATCAGCCTGGCCGGCATCGCGTTCGCCGTCGGCATGCTTATCGACAATGCCGTGGTCGTGCTGGAAAACATCTTCGTGCACTGGAGCCGTGGGGAAGATCCGCAGACGGCCGCGGTCCGCGGCACCGGCGAGGTGTGGGGTGCCATCCTCGCGAGCACGCTCACCAACGTCGCCGTCTTCCTGCCGGTGTTGTTCGTAAAAGGGGAGGCCGGCCAGCTCTTTGGCGACATCGCCCTGGCGATCGCCGCGGCCGTCGGTCTCTCGCTCGCTGTTTCGGGGCTCGTGGTGCCGGCCGCGGCGGCCTGGCTCCTGCAGGGACGCCATGCCCGCGCGGCCGTGGCGGTGGTCACCGGCGGCGACGCGGCGGGGAACGCAAAGCAGCGCTCGGCCTTCGGGGGGGCGGGCGATCTCGTGGGGCTCGTCGGCGGCGGCTTCACGCAAGCCCTGATTCGCCTCGATCGATTCCTGCTCGGCGGCTTCGTGCGGCAGTCCGTGACCTCGCTCGCGATCGTGGCGGCCGCGATAGTCGCCACGTGGCTCTTGATGCCGAAGGTCGAGTATCTGCCCGAGGGCAACCGCAACCTCGTCTTCGGCATCCTCCTGCCGCCGCCGGGCTACAACATCGACGAATTGCTGCGGATGGGAGACATCGTCGAGTCGCGGCTGCTGCCCTACTGGGACGTCGATCCGGGCACCCCCGAGGCCGCCGCGCTCGACGCGCCGATCCTCGGCGACATGTTTTTCGTGGCCCGCGGCAGGAGCGTGTTTCTCGGCGTGCGTTCGCTCGACCCGCTCCAGGCATCGAAGCTGGTGCCGTTGATCCGCCGCGTGGCCGCCGACCTGCCGGGCACGTTCGCGGTGGCCAAGCAGTCGAGCCTCTTCGAGCAGGGGATCGGATCGGGCCGCACCGTCGACATCGAGATCACGGGTCCCGACCTCGCCACACTCGTGCAGCTCGGGGTGCAGGTGATGGGCAAGCTTCCCCAGGCGACCCCGGGCAGCCAAAACCTGCCCAGGCCGTCGCTCGATCTCTCGAGCCCCGAGATCCAGCTCGTGCCGCGGCTGGAGCAGGCGGCCGACATGCGGCTCGACGCCCGACAGCTCGGCTACATGGTCGACTGCCTGGTCGATGGCGGCTACGCCACCGACTACTACCTCGGCAGCGATCGCATCGACCTCGTGATCAAGGGAGACGAGCGATTCGTGAAACGCACGCAGGACGTGCGCACCCTCCCCGTGATCACGCCGGGTGGCCAGCTCGTGCCGCTGGACAGCGTCGCGGAGGTGCGGGAGTTTTCGAGCGGCCCGGAGCAGATCCTCCATCGCGAGCGGGAACGGGCGATCACGGTGCAGGTGTCGCCGCCGGCCCGGATGCCCCTGGAGGAGGCGCAAGATCGCATCAAGAACATGGTCGTCAGGCCGCTCGTCGAGTCGGGGGCCCTCGCGGGCGGCTATGCGATCACGCTCGGCGGCACCACCGACAAGCTCGTCACCACCTGGCAATCGCTCTGGTTCAATCTCGTGCTGGCCGGCCTGATCACCTACCTCCTGATGGCGGCGCTGTTCGAGTCGTGGGTCTATCCGGCGGTGATCATTCTGTCTGTGCCGCTGGGGAGCGTCGGCGGCCTGCTGGGGCTCGCAGTGCTGAACCGGCTGGGCGCGGCGTTCGGCATCTACCAGTCGCTCGACGTGCTCACCATGCTCGGCTTCGTGATCCTCATCGGCACGGTCGTGAACAACCCGATCCTGATCGTGGAGCGGGCCCTGCAGCTGGTGCGCGGCGAAGCCGACGACGGCCGGGCAGTCGGGTGGGAGCCGACGGAGGCGATTCTCGAGGCGGTCCGCAGCCGCATCCGGCCGATCTTCATGACCACGCTGACGACGGTGCTCGGCCTTCTGCCGCTGGTGCTCTTCCCTGGAGCGGGCAGCGAGCTCTACCGCGGGCTCGGCGCGGTGCTCCTGGGCGGCATGCTGATCTCGACGCTCGTGACGCTCGTGCTCGTGCCGCTGCTGCTTGGCATCTGCTTCCAGCTCTTCCCGGTCGGTCCCGCAACGGTCGAACGCCTGTGATGCTTTTCCGCCAGTGTCGGCGGTGAGCCCTCTGTGCGGCGCGGCGATTCCTGCCGGTGAAGCATGCGTTGCCGGCATGCCCTCTTGCCTCGGGACCGCTTCGGCCTAGGGTTCGCGAGTGGAATCAACGTCCCCTTTTTCAGTGGAGAGCATCATGAACTTGTCTCGATATGCCGGCGGTGTGATGGTGATGTCGCTTGGCGTCGCCCTGGCTTCGGTGCCTGGCGTGGCTGCGCCCTGCAAGGGAAGCTCGGGCCGAATCGTGCATCACGGGCACGTTGTCCGGACGCAGCACACCGTGATCAGCGAGCGCGTGATCTCCTCGCATCCCGTGCGCGAGGTGGCAATGGCGCAGGCGCCTCAAGACATCGTCGACACGGCGGTCGGCGCCGGCACGTTCAAGACGCTGGCGGCGGCTTTGACCGCGGCCGATCTCGTGACGACCCTCAAGGGCAACGGGCCGTTCACCGTCTTCGCCCCGACCGACGAGGCGTTTGCGAAACTGCCGGCCGGCACGCTCGAGAGCCTGCTGAAGCCGGAAAACAAGGAAAAGCTCAAGGAAATCCTGCTGCTGCACGTCGTCCCGGGAGCCGTCTACGCCGCCGACGTGGTGAAGCTCAAGGACGCCAAGACGGCCGGCGGCAAGACGGTGTCGATCTCGACGGCCGACGGCGTGAAGGTCGGCACGGCGACGGGGATGTCGAAGGTCTTGAAGACCGACATCAAGGCCAAAAATGGCGTTATCCACGTCATCGACGCGGTGATCCTGCCCTAACGTCCCGCCGACATCCGGGTGAGCATCGCTTGAACGACAAACCCCGCGGGCCCGTGCGGCCCCGGGGTTTTTTTGTTGGCGCGCGAAAACGAAGAGGCTCCGGTCGGAGTCGAACCGACGATGGCGGATTTGCAATCCGCTGCCTTAGCCACTTGGCTACGGAGCCGTATGCGAGACGCCTGTCACGCTATGGGAGTTTGGGCCGTTTGGTCAAGCCTTGACGATCGGCTCGACCCTCCCGAACACTCCCGGCGCACCGGTTGATCCCGCCGTGCCAGTGGTATCGGTCGCTCCGGCGGTGCTTCTTCAGTTTCCTGTTTCTGCCCGTGTTTCACCGCGATTGTGGCCCAAGGGCGCAGCCACCGATATAGTCTGCGTCACCCGCGCCGGGCCGCCGGCGGAAAACAATTGGGAGGAGTGCCATCGATGGCGAAGCAGGCGACGTGTGACATTGGTTTGATCGGTCTGGCCGTGATGGGCGAAAACCTCGCCCTCAATGTCGCCAGCCGCGGCTACTCCATCGCCGTCTACAACCGCACCGGCTCCGTCACCGACGCCTTCGTCGCGGGCCGCGGCAAGCAGCCCAACGTCGTCGGCTGCCGTTCGCTCGAGGACCTCGTCGCGTCGCTCAAGGCCCCGCGGAAGGTGATGATGATGGTGAAGGCCGGCCCCGCGGTCGACGACCTGATCAAGACGCTCACCCCGCTGCTCTCGAAGGGTGACGTGATCATCGACGGCGGCAACACGCTCTATTCCGACACCGAGCGCCGCACGAAGGACGTCGAGGCGGCGGGCCTGCAATACATCGGCACGGGCGTGTCGGGGGGCGAGGAGGGCGCGCTCAAGGGCCCAAGCCTGATGCCGGGCGGCTCGAAATCGGCCTGGCCGCTCGTGCAGCCAATCTTCCAGGCGATCGCCGCGAAGGTGGGCCCCAAGGGCGACATCCCCTGCTGCGATTGGGTGGGCCCGCGCGGCGCCGGCCACTACGTGAAGATGGTGCACAACGGCATCGAGTATGGCGACATGCAGCTGATCTGCGAGGCCTACTGGCTGCTCAAGCTCGGCGCCGGCCTCACGAACGAGGAACTCGCGCAGGTCTTCGACGAGTGGAACAAGGGCGACCTCGACAGCTACCTGATCGAGATCACCCGCGACATCTTCACCGTGAAGGATCCCGACACGGGTGCCTTCATGGTCGATCGAATCCTCGACAAGGCCGGCGCCAAGGGCACCGGCAAGTGGATGAGCCAGCTCGCCCTCGACCTCGGCGTGCCGAGCACGCTCGTCACCGAGGCTGTTTACGCCCGCTGCCTTTCGGCGCTCAAGGACGCCCGCGTTCGCGCAAGCTCCGTGCTCGCCGGCCCCGACATGCCCAACCGCGGCGACAAGGCCGAGTTCATCGAGCAGGTGCGGCAGGCGCTTTATGCTTCGAAGATCGCGAGCTACGCCCAGGGCTACGTGCAATTGGCCGCGGCGGCCAAGGAGCACGACTGGCCGCTCGACTACGGCGCGATCGCGATGATGTGGCGGGGCGGCTGCATCATCCGGGCGCAGTTCCTCGAGCGGATCGCCGAGGCCTACAAGGCAAACCCGAACCTCGAAAACCTCATGCTCGCTCCCTACTTCACCGACGCCCTCGCCAAGGCCCAGAAGGCCTGGCGGCACGTGGTCGCCACGGCCGCCACGATCGGCATCCCGGTGCCGGCCTTCATGGCGGCGCTGGCCTATTACGACGGCTATCGCCATGCCGACCTGCCGGCCAACCTGCTGCAGGCCCAGCGCGACTACTTCGGCGCCCACACCTACGAGCGGACCGACAAGCCGGGCACGTTCCACACCGAGTGGCTCGACCTGCGGAAGCCGGTGGGATCGAAGGGGGGCAACGCATGAGCGGCTCGTTCCTCGAACATCTCTTCAGCCTGTCGGGGAAGACGGCCGTCGTCGTCGGCGGCACCGGCGTGCTCGGCGGCGCGCTCGCCGAGGGGCTCGCGCAGGCCGGGGCGTTCGTCATGGTCGCCGGCCGCGGCGCCGACCGTGGTCAGGCGAGGGTCGATGCGATCCGCGCGGCCGGCGGTGATGCCGCCTTCGCCTCGGTCGATGCGGTCGATCGGTCGAGCGTGCGGGCGCTCCTGGAGGCGGTGATCCACGCCCGGGGCCGGGCCGACATCCTCGTCAACTGCGCCGGCGTGAACTCGTCGGTGCCCTACTTCGAAATTCCCGACGACGACTACGACAAGGTGCTCGACACCAACCTCAAGAGCACCCACCTCGGCTGCCAGATCTTCGGCGCCCACATGGCCGGCAACTTCGCGGCCGGCTTCGGCGGCGGTGCGATCCTCAACATCGGCAGCGTCTCGGCCGACAAGCCGCTCTCGAAGGTCTTCATCTACTCCGCGTCGAAGGCCGCGGTGCTCAACTACACGCAAAACGTCGCCCGCGAACTTGCCCCCAAGGGCGTGCGGGTCAACGCCCTCTGCCCCGGCTTCTTCCCGGCCGAGCAAAACCGCAAGATTTTGTCTCCCGAGCGGACGGCCTCGATCATGAGCCAGACGCCGATGAACCGCTTCGGCAATCCCGAGGAACTCGTCGGCGCCGCCATCCTGCTCTGCGCCCCGGTCGCCGGCAGCTTCATCACCGGCACGAGCCTCTACGTCGATGGCGGCTTCACGGGCATGCGGTTCTGACCGGTGGGACAAGCTTCAGCCCGTCATGCCATGGTGGGATAGGCTTCAGCCTGTCGTGCGTATCTGGCAGCGATCGTGTTCAGCAAGGGGGCTGAGAGACGGTACACTCGCAGCCTATGTCCCACACGATCGTGATCTTCGGCGCCTCTGGCGACCTCACGAGCCGCAAGCTCGTGCCTGCGCTCTACAACCTAGTGCGGTCGGGCTCGCTCCCTGCCGACACGCGGATCATCGGCTTCTCGCGCACGCTCATGACCGACGACGCCTGGCGGGCAAGCCTGCGGGAATCGACGTCACTGCACTGCGGCTGCGCGCCGCTCGACGACGCCTCCTGGCGGGAGTTCGCGGCGCGGATCTTCTACCAGCCGGGCGACATCTCGCAGGCCGCTGACTTCGCGGCGCTCGACGCGCGGCTGGCCGCGCTCGAAGGGGCCGGCGAGGCGACGAGGGTCTACTACCTCGCCACGGCGCCGCAGTTCTACGCGCCCGTCGTGACGGCGCTCGGCGCCCACGGCATGGCGGCCGAGAACCGCGGCCCGCGGCGGATCGTGGTGGAGAAACCGTTCGGCACCGACCTCGAGTCGGCGCGGGCGCTCAATGCCCACCTCCACTCGGTGTTTCACGAGAGCCAGGTCTTCCGCATCGACCACTACCTGGGCAAGGAGTCGGTGCAAAACATGCTGGCGCTACGGTTCGCCAACACGATCTTCGAGCCGGTCTGGAACCGCCGCTACATCGACCATGTGCAGATCACCGTGGCGGAGGAGGTGAAGGTGGGCCGCCGCGGCGCCTATTACGACACGGCCGGCGTACTCCGCGACATGTTTCAGAATCACCTGCTGCAACTCCTGATGGTGACGGCGATGGAGGCACCGGTGCGGTTCGAGGCCACAGCCGTCCGCAACGAGAAGGTGAAGGTGCTCGAAGCGATCCGCCCGCTCGAGGCGGGCGAGGTGGCGGCGGCGGGCGTCCGCGGCCAGTATCGCGGTTACCTCGCCGAGCCCGGCGTCGCCGCCGGCAGCCAGACGGCCACGTTCGGCGCGATCCGCCTCGAGATCGACAACTGGCGGTGGCAGGGCGTTCCCTTCTACCTGCGGAGCGGCAAGGCGATGAGCTGCCGCACGACGCAGATCGTGATCGCGTTTCGCCAGCCGCCGCTCGAGCTCTTCGCCGAGGGCAGGCGGTCGTTTCATCGCGAGGCGAACCGGCTCGTCGTGCAGATCCAGCCAGCGGAGGGCATCCAGCTCCACTTCCACACGAAGGTGCCCGGCGCAGGCATGCAGCTGCGGCTCACCGACCTCGAGTTCAGCTATTCACGCGAGTTCGCCGGCCGGCTGCCGGAGGCCTACGAGCCTCTGCTGCTCGACGTGATGGAGGGGGATGCCAGCCTCTTCGCGCGGTCCGACGAGGTGGAGAAGTCGTGGGAGATCATCGATCCCTTCGCGCGCGGCTGGGGCTCCGGCGGCATGGCCCCGATCGACGTCTACGAGCCGGGTGACTGGGGGCCGATGTCGAGCTTCGAGTGGATGGCGGCCCAGGGACGCGCGTGGTTCGACATGTGTCCGGTGCTGACGTGATCAAAAAAGGTGTCAGGACTCTTTTCCGGCCATGACGCTTCTTTCTGGCAAGACGGTGGACCGAAAAAGAGTCCTGACGCCTTTTTCGATCGGCGGAGTGCAGCTCGCGTCGCCGGTCGTGCAGGCGGCACTCTCCGGCTACAGCGACCTCCCGATGCGGGTGCTCGCGCGGCACTACGGCGCGGCCTACACGCTCTGCGAGGTGCTGCTCGATACGTTCATCGCGGTGATCGGCACGAACAGGAAAAACCTGGCCCGGATCGCGGTGAGCGACGACGAGCATCCCGTCGGCGGCCAGCTCATGGGGGCAAACCCCGACGACTTCGCGCCCGCGGCCCGCCGGCTCGTCGAGGCGGGCTTCGACGTGATCGACATCAATTTCGGCTGCCCCGTGAAGAAGGTGCTCGGCCGTTGCCGGGGCGGCTATCTCCTCGGCGTGCCCGAGACGGCGCTCGAGATCGTCAGCCGGGTCCGCGCGGCGGTGCCGGCGCACGTGCCTGTGACGCTCAAGATGCGGCGCGGCATCGACGATTCGCCGGAGAGCGTCGAGAAATTCTGGACGATCTTCGACGGCGCCTTCGACCGCGGCGCGGCGGCGATCACGGTCCATGGCCGGAGCGTGCAGCAGAAATACGTGGGCCCGAGCAGCTGGGAATTTCTCACGGCCGTGAAGCGGCATGCGGGCCAGCGGATCGTGATCGGCTCCGGCGACCTCTTCTCGGCCGAGGCCTGCGTGGCGATGATGCGCGAGACCGGCGTGGACGGCGTGAGCGTGGCCCGGGGCGCGATCGGCAATCCGTGGATCTTCCGGCAGACGCTCGCGCTGTTCTCGGGCGGCCCCGCGCTGCCGCCGCCGACGGTGCACGAGCAGCGCGACGTGCTCCGCGAGCACTTCCGGCTCTCGCAGAACCTGCATGGCGAGCAGATCGCCGGCCGCACGATGCGGAAGTTCGCGATCAAGTATGCCCGGCTGCACCCCGAGCCGCTCGCCGTCCGCGATGCCTTCATCGCCGTGAAGGTCAACGCCGACTGGCAGGCCGTGCTCGACCGCTTCTATGCGGTCGACGCCCCGGGCCGCGACGCGTCGGCCGAGGTCGATGAAACGGCCGAGTGCGCGTGAGGACGGGCACGTAGGACAGGCGTCTCTGCCTGTCTTGCAAACCGGCCCTGGACAGGCACGGAGGCCTGTCCTACGAGAGGGCGGAGCCCATCAAGCAAAAACGGACACGATGTCCGTGTTTTGCGTGGAGATAGACAGGCACGGAGGCCTGTCCTACGAGAGGGCGGAGCCCGTCAAGCAAAAACGGACACGATGTCCGTGTTTTGCGTGGAGATAGACAGGCACGGAGGCCTGTCCTACGAGAGGGCAGATTCGATTTCGGTGCGCACCGTGGCGTCGGTCTCGAGCGGCAATCGAGCGACGAGCGCATCGTGCGCGATCGCGGCGAGCGCGGCATTTGCGTGCCGCCACCGTCCCAGCGCCCACGCGGCGGCGCCGCGCACGACCTCGTCGAGATCGGCAAGCGCCGCGATCAGGGCATCGGCGCTCGCGGCGTCGGGCCGGTTGCCGAGCGCGATCGCGGCCGAACGCAGCAATCCCGAACGCTTCGCCCGCACGAGCGGCGTGCCCTTGAACCGGCGGCGAAAGGCGTCGTCGTCGAGGGCGAGCAGTTCGGCGAGCGGCAGGGATGCATGGCCGTCGCGCGGCTGAAACAAAGGCTCCGCCGACCCCGGCGCATGCCGGTTCCAAGGGCAGACCTCTTGGCAGATGTCGCAGCCGAAGACCCATGCGCCGAGCGCCGCGCGGAGGTCGTGGGGCACCGGTCCGTGATCCTCGATCGTGATCGCGCTTAAGCAGCGCCGTGCGTCGAGCACGCGCGGCGCGACGAAGGCGTCGGTGGGGCAGGCGTCGAGGCAGGCGGTGCATGTGCCACAGTGGTCCACCGCGATCGGCGCGGCGGCGGGCAGTTCGACGTCGGTGAGCAAGACCGTGAGCAAAAAGTAACTGCCCGCCATCGGGTCGATCAGCATCGTGTTTTTGCCGAACCAGCCAAGCCCTGCGAGCCAGGCGAACTCGCGCTCCGGAAACGGTGCGGAATCGACGAAGCCACGGGTGCGGCAGCCGGGCTCTGCCTGCTCGAGCCAGGCGGCGAGCGCGTTGACGCGGCGGCGCAAGAGGTCGTGGTAGTCGTTGCCCCAGGCGTAGCGTGCCACCCTTCCCTGCCCCGGCCGCGCGTCGGCTGCCGCGGCATCGGCCGGCTGCACCGCATGGTCGGTGGCCAGCATGATCGCACTGCGCACCCCCTCGAGCATCGCCCGCGGGTCGCGCCGCAGCGGCTCGTGCTGCCTGAGCCAGCCCTCCATCGCACCGGCATGCCCCTCCTCCAGCCAGCGGCGGAAATGCGCATGGATCCGCGGATCGCGGCTGGCGGAATCCGCCGACGCGACCCCGAGCCGCGAGAACCCGAGCCGCAGGGCTTCCCGCTCGAGGCCGGCGAGCAGGTCCGCCCGAGTCGCGAAAGCCGGCTGTTGAGCGGGGATTTCCATCGAGAATGGCCGGTGAGTGGACGGGTCAGTGGACGGAGGGGCCAGGCAAAGGGGCAGGCCGGGGGGCTCGGGGGCTTTGTGGGTGAAAGGGGGCGTGGAAGTGATCTGGACCCATGTGGGGGAGTCGCTATTCTCCCGCCCCGTTCGCAGTTTTCCACACCGCCCGCCGCGGGGAGACACGCCGTGCCGCCGGAACACAAACCCTACATCTTTCTGACCACGGTGGCGCTGGCGGCGCTTGCGCTCCTGAGTCTTGCCGGCTGCCAGACACCGCCGCAAACGGCCGCCCCGGCCTACGGAACGATGGTGCCGCCACCGGCCACCGGCATGATGGGCCAGCCCGCGCCCTACGGTGCCAACGTCAGCATGCCCCAGGGAGCCGCCTATCCGGCCAGCGCCCCGATGATGACCGCGCCCCCGACGGGCTGGCAGGCCGCGCCCCCCGCAGCGCCGAGCCTGACGGCGCCCAACAACTCCTGGACCTGGTCGCAGTCAACGCCCCCTGCGAACGCGCCGTCGGTGCAGCAATATGGCAACCAGCTCGCGACGCAGGCCAACCAATACCAGCAGAGCCTGACGAACCAGGCCCAGCAATACGCCAACCAGATGCAGGCTCAGCCGCAGCAGTGGATGAACTCCACGCAGCAGTCGCTGGCCAACCAGCAGCAACAGATGACGAACCAGCTGCAAAACACCGCTCAGCAATACACCAATCAGATGAACCAGGCCCTCCAGCAGCAACAGCAGCAGCTCTCCGGCCAGGCGCAGCAATACACCAACCAGTTCAACACGCAGGTGCAGCAGGCCATGCCGCAGCAGCAGACGGTGAACGGCAACTGGTGGCCCTTCCAGAGCCCCAACGGCATGCCACCCGCCCGCGCCACGCCGGCGCTACCCGCCCGGTACTAGATACACGAAAAACATCGGCATCCTGCCGATTTTTTCTTGGCGAGCTCCGCTCGCTGCTGCTGACCCGGCCGGCTTGTTACACGGAAAGCCTCGACATCCTGTCGACCTTTCCTTGGCGAGCTCCGCTCGCTGGTGCTGACCCGGCCCTCCGGGCCTGGTGCCGGGAAAGTAGACCGCTTCGTCCCGAAGCGGATCCCTGGACCCGCTTGTGGAACAAGCGGTCTACTTGCATGCCCTGCACCGCCACCGCGTGGTAAGTTGACCCATACCACGTTCGAGGGTGCTTCATGTTCGGCTGGCTGAAGGGTTTTGCTCCCGGTTCGCGTCCCGCCATCACGGCGGCGACGTGGCGCACGGTCGATCGCATCGATGCCCTCGCCGGCGAGATGGAGGGCAAAAGCGACGCCGCCCTGCGCCGGCTGGCGCGATCGCTCTCCTACCGCGCGAAGGCCGGCGAGCCGGCCGACGACCTGCTCGTCGAGACGTTCGCCGCCACCCGCGAGGCCGGCCGTCGCTCGCTCGGCATGCGGCACTACGACGTGCAATTGCTCGCGGGCGTGGCGCTCGTGCACGGCTCGATCGTCGAGATGCAGACGGGCGAGGGAAAGACACTCGTCGCCACGCTGCCGCTGGTCCTCTACGCCCTCGCGGGCAAGGGGGCACACCTCGCCACGGTCAACGACTATCTCGCCAAGCGCGACGCCGAGTGGATGGAGCCGATCTACCAGGCGCTCGGACTCTCCGTCGGGATCGTGCAGTCGCAAATGGATTTCGACGAGCGGCGAAAAGCCTATGCGTGCGACGTCACCTACGGCACGGCGAAGGAGTTTGGCTTCGACTTCCTCAAAGACCGGCTGATGAACCGCGAGATCACCGAGGGCCGCGGCGACCTCGGCGCGATGCTCACGGGCAAGGCCGAGTCGGCCACCGCGAAGTTGCTGCAGCGGCCCTATTGGTTCGCCCTCGTCGACGAGGCCGACAACGTGCTCATCGACGAGGCCCGCACGCCGCTGATCATCGCCTCGCCGCCCGGTGAGGCGCAGGCGGTGCAGCAGGCGCTCTTCCAGTTCGCGGCCCGGGCCGCGGAGTCGCTCGAGCGCGACGAAGATTTCGAATACGACGTGCAGAAGCAGACCTGCGAGCTGCTCGGGCGCGGCCGCAGCCGCGTGCGGGCCCTCGAGCGGCCGGAACTGCTCGACGCGGTGAGCCTGCTGGCGATCTACGAGGCGGTCGAGCGGGCGCTGCGGGCCAAGCAGGCCTTCGTCCGCGATCGGCAATACGTCGTTCGCGACGACAAGATCGTGATCATCGACGAATTCACCGGCCGCGCCGCGGAGGGCCGCACCTGGCGCGACGGCCTCCACCAGGCAGTCGAGGCGAAGGAGGGCGTGGAGATCACCGTGCCTTCGGGTCACGCGGCGCGGATCACGATCCAGGATCTCTTCGCGCGTTGGCCACATCTGGCGGGCATGACGGGCACGATCGCCACGAGCGCCCCCGAGATCAGCCGCACCTACGGCGTCGCCGTGGCCACCGTACCCACCAACCGCCCCGCGATCCGGCGGCGTCTGCCGGCCGTCGTCTCTGCCGACCAGGCGGAGAAGTTCGCCCGGATCGTCGCGGAGGTGCAGGAGATGCACGCCGTCGGAAGGCCCGTGCTGATCGGCACGCGGTCGATCGACAAGTCGGAGGAGCTTTCGCGGCTGCTCACGGAGGCCGGGCTCGCGCACACCGTGCTCAACGCGCGGCAGATCGAAAAGGAGGCCGAGATCGTGGCGCTCGCCGGCCAGCGCGGCCAGATCACCGTCTCGACCAACATGGCCGGCCGCGGCACCGACATCAAGCTCGGGGAGGGCGTCTACGACATGGGTGGCCTGCACGTGATCTGCACCGAGCTTCACGACTCGGCGCGAATCGACCGGCAGCTCATCGGCCGCTGTGGCCGCCAGGGGGATCCGGGCACCTGGCGGCAGTATGTCTCACTCGACGACGAGATCCTCGTCGCCGGCTTCGGTCCGAAGCGGGCGAAGCGGATCGCCGCCAGCATGCGGGCACGCCTCGGCGGCAACCCCGAACGACTCGTCGCCACATTCAAGCGGGCACAGCAACGCGTCGAGGCCCGGCACGTGCGGCAGCGACGCGTGCTCGAATACGTCGAGCGCCAGCGTGCCGAGGCCCACATCCAGATGAGCCAGGATCCGTATCTCGACGCCGCAAGCTAACTACACGGAAAACACGAGCATCCTGCCGCGTAGACCGGTTCGTCCCGAAGCGGCTCTTCCCTGATTCCGGCTCAACTCGCCCAAGCCGGCTTCGGGTGACCCGTACCCCGTCGCCGGACGCTCGCTACGGGCATCCTGCCAATCCTGTTCGGCACAGGATTTGCGCATTGGCGACCTGGCAATCTGAGCGAACCGGAGGGAGTTGCGCGCTGATGGGCGTGGCGTTATCGTGCCCGGCATGGCCACGAGCA
>JBKDMX010000030.1:0-9760 GCA_046343855.1 Planctomycetia bacterium | reverse complement strand
CGCCGCCCACGCCCCAGCGGCCCGCCGTCTCGAACACCTGCTCGAAGTGCTGGCTCTGGCGGTGATCGACGACGTAGAGAATCCGGTCGGGCTTCCAATGCTCCATCCGCCAGCGGATCGTGGCCAGGTCGGTCGTCGCATAGAGAAACGCGCCGTCGGCCTTGCGGATCAGGAGCGGCGGCTCGTCATCGCCGCCCAGAAAGACGCCGATCGCCCCGCGGCTCTCGCGGGCCAGCCCCTTCGCGACGAGGTCGTCGACCACGCCGCCGAGCAGCGGCTGATAGAAGCTCTCGCCGAGCGTGTGATCGAAGGAGACGTCGAGCCGCGCATAGATGCGGTCGATCTCGCGGCGACACACCGGCATGAACTGCTCCCAGAGCGCCCGGTTCTCGGCATCCCCCTCGTGGAGCTTCGCCGTCTCGAGGAGCACCTCGCGGCCTGCATCGGGATGCTTCGCGGCGAGGGCCGCGGCCTCGGGGTCGGCGGCCAGTTCCTCGGGCTTCTTGTCGGCGACCTTCCGCACGAGCCGGTAGAGCCTGCCGAGCTCGGCCGTGGGATCGGCAGCGAAGGCCGCGTCGTCGCGGCAATGCTTCCAGCCCCAGAGGATCATGCCGAACTGGGTGCCCCAGTCGCCGAGATGGTTGTCGGTGATCACGCGGTGGCCGCGGAACGAAAGGATCTTCGCCAGCGCGTCGCCGATCACGGTCGAGCGGATGTGGCCGACATGCATCGGCTTGGCGACGTTGGGCGACGAATAGTCGAGCACGATCGTCGCGGGCCGCTCGACCGGCACGATCCCCATGCGCTCGTCGGCGCAGGCTGCCGCGACCAACCGGGCCAGCGCGTCGTCGCGCACCCGCAGGTTGATGAACCCAGGGCCAACCGGATCACCCGGCTGCTCGAAGAAGTCGCCGACGTCGAGCCGCTCGATGATCGCGACGGCGAGGTCGCGCGGCTTCCGGCCGGCCTTCTTCGCCAGCGCCATCGCCATCGTGCCGGAGTAGTCGCCGAATTTCGGGTCGGCCGTCTCGCGGACCTGCTCGACGAGCGCGGGCATCTCCTCCGGCGCGATCGCCACGATGCCGTCTGCCGAGAGCCGCTCGAGCGCCGCGCAAAACATCCCGCGGACCGCGGCCCGGAGATTTGCATCAGCCATGCTGGGCCGCTCCGACCGCGGGCGGAGCGACGCTCTTGGCACCGCTCCAGAGGTGCTCGAGATCCCAATACTCGCGGGCCTCGGCGTCGAACAGATGCACGACCACGTCGCCGTAGTCGAGCACGATCCAGCGGCCCTCCTCGTAGCCCTCGGCGCCACGCCGCTTGTCGTGCAATTCGGCCTTCACGACCTTCTCGATCTCGTCGGCCATCGCGTGGATCTGGCGGCGACTGGTGCCCGTGGCGATGACGAAGTAATCGAAGACCGGCGTGATCGCGCGGAGATCGAGGATCTTCACGTCGGTGCCACGGGACTCGGCGGCCACCCGTGCGGCGGTGAGCGCGAGGAGCTTCGAGCGGTTGGCGGAGGTGTCGGCGGCGGGCACTGTGTGGAGCGTTCCTGGGGCGAGCGAGACCAAAGCGACGCCGGATTCTAACCCGAAACCGCCGGCCCGGTAGGACAGGCGTCTCTGCCTGTCCGAAACGAACGACAGGCACGGACGCCTGTCCTACTGGAAACAACGACGGGCTTCAGCCTGTCCTACCGCCTCGCGCAGGCGCGTTCGGCGGCCAGGGCGATGCCGCAGAGCACGAGATCGGGCATGTCGATCGCTTCCGGCAGCGTTGCGCGAACGGCGCCGCGCCAGCCGCCCGTGAGAATCACCTCGGCATCGGCGCCGAGCGATGCCCGCGCCTCGTCCACCAGCCTGCCGATCGCTCCCTGGATGCCCCAGCCGATCCCGGCGGCGATCGCCTCGTGCGTCGAGCGGCCCGGCATCGGCGGCGGCGCAGATCGTTCGAGCGCCGCCACGGCGGGCAGTTTGCTCGTGCCGTCGGCGAGCGACTTCGCCATGAGCACGGGTCCGGGCAGGATCGCCCCCCCGAGAAACGCCCCGTCGGCGGAGAGCATGTCGACCGTCGCCGCCGTGCCGCAATCGACGACGATCGCGGAACGGCCGGGCGTCTTCACCAGGCCGGCCGCGGCCGCGGCCGCCAGCCGGTCGATGCCGGTCTTCTGCGGTTCGTCCAAGCGAATCGCGAGCGGCAGGTCGGCATGCATGATTCGCCGCTGCCGCAGCGGCCGATGGCTCGTCGCCGACACGGCCGCGAGCACCGCTTCGAGCCGCGCAGCGGCGGCGTCATGCACGCTCGCGACGAGCACCACCGCCGGACCGGGCGCGGCGGAGAGCAGCCAACGCTCGAGGTTCTCGGCGTGGAAGGCGTGGCTGTCGAGATCCTGCCGACGGCCCACGACGGGCAGCCGCCGCGCGCGCCCTTCGCCGAGCCCGTGGTCGGAGACGACGGCGAGCTTGATCCGCGTGTTGCCCACGTCGGCCAGGAGCACCGTGTCGCCGGGGCAGATGGCGGAGGGCGTCATGCGGGCTGCTCCCGCTGGCGGCGATCCATCTCGGCGGCCACCGCGGCGAGCAGCCGGTCGAGCCCCTGCCCCGTCACGGCGCTCACGGCGATCACATCACGGCCGGTCTCGGCGGCCAGCCGCGCCCGCGCGGCCTCCGCCTCGGGCAATTCGCACTTGCTCACGACGACGATCTCGGGCCGCTCGCCGAGGGAGGCGTCGTAGAGCGTGAGTTCTTCACGGATCGCCCGGTAATTCGCCAGCGGATCGCTGCCGTCGATCGGCTGCGGCTCCACCACGTGCAGGATGATGCCGGCCCGCTCCACGTGCCGCAGAAACTCGTGCCCCAGTCCCACGCCGGCATGGGCCCCTTCGATGAGCCCCGGCAGATCGGCGAGAACGAAGCTGCGATCGCGATTGACGGCCACGATCCCGAGCATGGGTGTCTTCGTGGTGAAGGCATAGTCGGCGATCTGCGGCCGCGCCCGCGAGAGCCGCGAGAGCAGCGTGCTCTTGCCCGCGTTGGGCTTCCCGACGAGCCCCACGTCGGCGATCACCTTGAGCTCGAGCTGGAGCCGGCGAACCTGCCCCTTCTCGCCGGGGCCGAATTCCCGCGGCGCGCGATTGGTGGAGGTCTTGAAGTGGAGGTTGCCCTTGCCGCCCGCTCCGCCCTGCGCCGCGACGATCCATTCGCCCGGCTTCGCGAGATCCTTGAGCACGAGCCCGGTCGCGTCGTCCACCACGATCGTGCCGGGGGGCACGAGCAAGACGAGATCCTCGGCCGAGCGGCCGTGGCAATTGCAGGGGCCGCCGGACTGCCCCGACTCGGCCCGCCACTGCATGCGGTGCGAAAGCGCCGCGAGCGAATCGACGCCGGCCTGCGCCCTAAGGATCACACTGCCGCCGTCGCCGCCGTCGCCACCATCGGGACCGCCGAGGGGCACATACTTCTCGCGCCGAAAACTCGAACTGCCGCGACCGCCATCGCCCGCCGCCACTTCGATATGCACGCGGTCGACGAACACGGTCTACGCCCGGCTTTCAGATCGACGCACTAGGCAACGACGTTGACGCGGCGACCTTCCTGGTCGAAGCCGACGACGCCATCGACGAGGGCGAAGAGCGTGTAGTCGGTGCCCATGCCTACGTTCTTGCCGGGGCGAAACTTGGTGCCGCACTGGCGCACGAGGATGTTGCCGGCACGAACGGCCTGGCCGCCAAACTTCTTCACGCCGCGACTCTGGGGATTCGAGTCACGACCGTTGCGGCTGGATCCCTGACCTTTTTTATGTGCCATGGCGGCGACTCCCGAGCAACATTGACGAATTCGGCGAAGAATTCCTACTTGTTTTCACCATCAATTTCGTACCTGAAGACCCACGCGTGGTCAATGCCCTCGTGCACGGACGTGGCTGCGGCGTACAGCACCGGCCCTTCGGGGCCCAAAAGCCCGCGGAGAAGCCGTGCCCGCTTGACGGCGTCAGGCTCCGATTCGACGACGTCGTGCATGGCGTCGTAGGCCCCCCTCGGCCCGCCCGCCAACAACCGCGGCCGGTCGATGGACAGTTCGTCGAGCAGGGCGATCGCCCGCGCGGTCGCCAGCTCGCGCTCGAGCGCGTCGAGCCGCGGGGCGGCCGGGCCGAAGAGGGCGGTGGCCTCGGCGCGGCGGGCGGCCAGGTCGCCGATCTTGTCGAGCGCGGCGAGCACCTTGGCAAGGCTCTCGAGCGGCTTGGGTCCGAGCGACTCCGGCGCAACGCCCGCGCGGGCCAGCGCGGCATCTCTCACCGCCAGCCGCGCCGGGTCGACGGGCTCCGCGAGGCCGCGGGAGAGATCCTCGATCCATTCAATGCCCATGTCGCCGAAGATGGTGCGCACGATCGGCCCGCGGGCCGTCGGCTCCTTGATCGCAGCCAGACGCGTGATCACCTTCCCGAGCGGCATGAGACTCGGCGCCAGCGCACGATCCATCTCGCTCGGCACCGCCCCTGCCGGGTCGAGCAGATCGCGCCACGACAGGCCAAGCTGGCCGAGGCCGATCGTCGGCTGCGCCTTCGTGAGCCGCGGCCGGGAGAGCGCCTCGAGCACGCGCACGCCGATCGCCATCCGTTCGAGCAGGCCGGCATGACCGATCCGCACCTCCTGCTCGACGGCGTCGTGCTCGTCGCCGGCCCGCCAGAAATCGAGACGCAGGCTCTCGAGCGCATGATCGGTGCCGACGCCCGGCAGATCGTCCGGCGCGAAGGCCGCGTTTTCGTTGAGCCGCCAGCGGATCGAATTGGTGAGGCCGCGGACATAGATCGAGAAGAAGTCGATCCGCGGGTCGATGTCTTCCCAAATGGCCACGCCCCACCGCTCCTCGTCGGGCGCGATCGGCGTCTCCACCATGCTGGCGCTGTCGTGGAGGCGGCCGGGAACCGCCTCGCGACGCCTGATCGGCTCGATCGCCGCCGGCACGACGCGGTCGAGGTAGCCGCGGTAGGAGAGCGCGCCCTCGGCCCGCGAGAGCCCCTCGATGCTCTCGAGCACGAAGTGGGGCAGGAAGCGGATGGGGGAGTCGAACCGCTCGCGGCTGAAGGCCGTGTCGTCGTCCTGTGCGGTGACGGTGCGCCGGCCGCCGACATTCTTCACACGATAGAGCAGATACCAGAGCCGCTTCCGCCGCATCTTGAGTTCGGGGCCGGGCACGTCGACGTCGATCAGCCGCGGCGGCTTGTAGGCAAACTCGAGGCACCAGACATCCCGCGGATAGGTGCGGCTCTTCGCCTGCTCGATGAGCGTGGCCCCGGGGGAGTCGCGTTTGGGCGTCCACTCCCGGTCGGTGCGTCCGCGGGTGATCTCGAGGATGTCGCCCCGCTGCATCGTGTCGTCGGCCGAGGTGTCGGGCGGGATAACGATGAGCGTGCCGGGGGCCAACGGCCGAAAGCCATCGGGCGCCGCGGCGTGGGCTGCGGTCGGCATGCCCAGCGTGACGATTGCTGCCAGCGTGATGGCCACCACGGCGAGAGCCGCGAGCCGAACCGGAATCTCAGACCGTTCTTCCATTCAACCAACCCGAGGGAGGTACTGCGGCACGTCTGTTTCTCGGCCACAACATACGGGAAACGTGGTTTTTCGGCGAAATACGCCACAAACGGCAAGAACATCCCAGGTTGCCTTGATTTCCCATGTTCTCCAATCAACACTTTCACCGTAGGCATGCAAATTCCACGGAAATTGGTCTACGCGGCCGCGGGCGTCCGAAAGACACTCCGCGGCCCCGATCGATCCACTGGCCACAGAAGGCTGTCATTGATGACGTTCGACGAGAGCCGCCCATTCGTTTCGGCTGAAGACTTCGACGCCACCGGGATCCTGACCGGCGTCGATGCCTGTGCGTCAAGTTATTGGTGGATGCCGGAACTGTATGGCCCCGACGCGGGCCCCGCCCGGATCCAGGTTCGGCTCGTCGAGAACGCCGCTGTTCAGCCGGAACGCGATCAGGCCACGCGGCGAACCACTTCCCGCACGACGGCCGCCGCCTGATCGACCTCCGCGGCAAGCGCGGCGTAGTCTTCCGCGCCGTTCGACTCCGGCGCATAGTCGAAGATCGACTGTCCGAAACTGGGCGCCTCGGCCAGCCGGATGTTGCGACGAATCCTCGCCTCGAACACCCGCGCGCCGGCCCAGGCCGGATGGTGCTCGGCCGACGCCGTGAAGAAGCCCTGCACGTCGCGGCCTACTTCGTTCGCCAGCCGCGTGCCCGCCTCGTACATGCAGAGCACCACGCCCAGCAGTTTGAGCCTGTGATTCACATGCTCGGCAACCAGTTCGATCGTTTCGAGGAGTTTGCTCAGGCCGTGCAGCGCGAGAAAGTGCGGCTGGAGCGGCAGGAGCACCTCGTCCACGGCGGCCATCGCGTTGAGCGACAAGAGCCCCAGCGACGGCGGGCAGTCGATCACCATGTAGTCGAAGTTTTCGCCCGCGGGTGCGTTGCCCGTGCACCGCGGATCGGCTTCGATCCGGGATTTCAGAATCGCCTCGCGGCCCGCCTTCGCGGTCAGCGAGACTTCCACGGCCGAGAGATCGATGTGCGAGGGCACCACGCAGAGGTTCTCGCCCGCCGCGACGCAAGCCGCCGCGAGTGGCTGTCCGCCGACGAGCACGTCGTACGCCGAGACCGGATGCGAGCCGGGCGCGACGCCGACGTGGAGCGTCGCATGCGCCTGCGGGTCGAGATCGACGAGGCAGACGCGCCTGCCGGCGCGGGCCAGGCCCACGGCCAGGTTGACCGACGTGGTCGTCTTGCCGACGCCACCTTTTTGGTTCGCCACGGCGATCGATCGCATGGAAGGGCCTCGCGCTCGCGGGATGGGGGAACTTCCGCGGGGCGGAGAGAATAGGATCCCGCCGCGACGGCCAAAAGCCCGGTTTCCAGCGGCCTACAAGCCCTTCACCCACTTTTGCAGGCCCTTCTCGAGGCGGCCGAGGCCGACGCGGCCTGGTCGCCCGACCAGGGCGGCATGGCCGCCCGATTCGTCGAAATCGATGACGAGAACCGTCGGCGGCTGCTCGGGAAAGGCCGGATCGGAGAAGACGAGCCCCAGATCCCAGGCGCTCTCCGGCATGCGGCTCTCCGGCGCTGTCGACGGCCAGAGGAAATTCGCGTCCTCCACGAGGCCGCGCCGCAGGTGCACGAGCCCCTTGGCAGACGTGATGTCGCGGCGGTCGACGGCGGTGAGACGGCCAGCAGCACCGGCCGGAGCGAGCCGCACGAGTTCCACCCGCGGTGCAGCCGTGATGTGCCGCGCGGCGTCGGCTCCATACAAATCGAGGCAGCGGCGAGTCTGCCCGCGCTGATACCAGATGCCGGTGCCGGCGGCGGCGAGACCGAGCAAAAGAAGCCCGATCACGATGGCGGTGCCGCGGCCGGCCGTCGGCTGCGTGGGAGGTGTGACGGCAGGGGATGCCGGGCTCGTGGATGGCATGGGCTGATCGAATTCCCGCGGTGTGAGGGCGGCCCGAGCGGTCGCCCGGCTGGCAATGTATACTCCGGCCGTCACCGGTTTCGAATCAGGAGCCCCGCGGATGCCAAACGCCTTCGATCCCTATCGTGAAGCGCTCGTCGTCGAACATCACACCGTCTGGCCCGATGACTACGAGGATTGGTCGCGGGCTGACAAGTCCCGGGTCGAGACCCTGCTCCATGCGAGCCCGAGCGAGGCGGCCGAGCTCGATTACGTCCGCCAGCACACCGGCTTCGCCCGCGTGATCACGGTCACACCCGCCGACCTCGAGCGCGTGAGCGTCGCCTGACCGTGTCGCACCGCACGATTCGCGTGAGGCTCGAAGGTGGCGAAGCTGCCGGCGGCGACCGGTCGTACGAGATTCTGATCGGCCCCGGCGCGATCGCGTCGATCGGCACGGCGCTCGCGGCCGCCGGTGCGAAGCGGGCCGTCGTCGTCGCCGATGCGGCCGTCCTCGAGCCCCATGCCAAGCGGGTGATCGCCTCGCTTGCTGCCGCAGGCGCGGCGGTGCAGACGATCGCGGTGCCCTCCGGCGAGACATCGAAGTCGGTCGCCGAGGCGGGCCGGCTCTGGGAGGAATGCGGGCGGCTGGCCGTCGATCGCGGCACGCACATCGTCGCCGTGGGCGGCGGTGTGATCGGAGACCTCGCCGGCTTCGTCGCGGCGACCTTCGCACGCGGCCTTCCCGTCTGGCAGGTTCCCACCACGCTGGTCGCGCAGGTCGACAGCGCCATCGGCGGCAAGACCGGCCTCAACCTGCAACACGGCAAGAATCTCGTCGGCGCCTTCTGGCAGCCCCGCGGCGTCTTCGCCGACACCGACGCGCTCGCGACGCTCCCGCGCCGCGAATATGTCAGCGGCCTCGCCGAGGTCGTCAAGTACGGCATGATCCTCGACGCCGAGTTCTTCGCCTGGCTCGAGGCGCACGCCCCGGCGATCCTGGCCCGGCAAGCCGAGCAGCTGGTGCACGTCGTCGAGCGATCGGTGGCCCTCAAGGCGCATGTCGTCGAGCGCGATGAGCACGAGCGGACGGGCCTGCGGGCGGTGCTCAACTACGGCCACACCTTCGCCCATGCCTTCGAGGCCGCCGCCGGCTACGGCGCGCTGCTGCACGGTGAGGCTGTGTCGATGGGCATGGCGGCGGCGGCTCGGCTGGCCGAAATGCTCGGCCGAATCGGCCCCAACATCGTCGCGAGGCAAGACCGGCTCCTCGAATCGCTCGAACTGCCGACCGGTCTCGGCGCGTTTAAGAAGCACGCCCCGACGGCGACCGCCGACGAACTGCTATCGATCATGGCCCGCGACAAGAAGACGCTCGACGGCCGTCTCCGCTTCGTGCTGCCGAGCCGGATCGGCCACGTGGAGCTCGTCGACGGCGTCGACCCCGCGCTCGTCCGCCGCGTGCTCGCGTAGTCATTTCCCGACTCGCCCAAACCGGCACGGAGCTGCCTGTTACCCTCTCGGCGGACGTTCGCTGCGGACATCCTGTCCTTCGCTCACTGCATGTCCGCTCGCTTCGGCATCCTGCCTGCGCTCGCTCCCATAGCCCGCGAGAGGGTAACAGGCAGCTCCGTACCTACCCGCTTTCCTTATTCATCCCGCTGGAGGAGGCTTCGGGTGACCCGGACCCCGCTCGCCGGCGTTGCTGACCAGCGAAGGCAGGATGCCGAGAGCGCAGTCAGCACCGAGCGAGCGGAGGGCATGGATGCCCGTAGCGAGCGTCCGGCGAGCGGGGTACGGGGCACCCGAAGCCGGGTTGGGCGAGTCGACTCACTCAGCAGGTTCTTTGCCCGCGACGAGATCTAGGATCGCGGCGCCGAAGTCGGCGAGGCGTTTTTCGCCGATGCCCTTCACCCGCAAAAGCGCCGCGGGCGATGATGGCTTCTCACGCGCGATGGCCCGCAGCGATTTGTCGTCGAAGATCGTCCAGGCCGGCTTGCCACGGCCGTCGGCCACGCGGCGCCGCCACTTGCGCAGCCGCTCGAAGAGGTCGCGATCGACGCCCTTCCAGTCGTCAACGTCGGCCTTGGCAGCCTTCGCCCTGCCGACGCGCGGCTCCAGCAATACCACGGCGCGGCTGCCGCGGAGCACTTCCCACGACCGCTCGTTGAGCATGACGACGGGCCGGTCGCCGCCGCTGCGGGCGAGCAGGCCCTGGTCGAGCAGTTGGTGCGTGAGATTTTCGGCCGCCCGCTGGTCGAGCGTGGCGAGCAGGCCGAACGTGGAGAGCCGGTCGTGGCCATGC
>JBKDMX010000029.1:0-10230 GCA_046343855.1 Planctomycetia bacterium | reverse complement strand
GGTGACCCGTACCCCGCTCGCCGGCGTTGCTGACAAGCGAAGGCAGGATGCCGAGAGCGCAGTCAGCATCGAGCGAGCGGAGGGCATGGATGCCCGAAGCGAGCGTCCGGAGAGCGGGGTGCGGGTCACCCGAAGCCGGGTTGGGCGCACCAGGGCATGACAGGCTGAAGCCTATCCCACAGCCGGCTTGGGATCCGCTTCGGGACGAAGCGGTCTACGTGGCCGGGGCGACCTGATCGATCTTGGCGGCCAGGATGAAGTCGTTTTCGGAGAGGCCGCCGATCGCGTGGGTGTAGATCTCCACCCAGGCGTTGCGGTAGCCCTCGAGATGCAGGTCGGGATGGTGCTGCTCCCGCTCGGCGATCGCGCCGACGTTGTTCAAAAACTTGATCGCGTCGCGGAAGTTCTTGAACTTCCAGTCGCGGCGGATGCGAACGCCGTCGTGCGTCAGCCGCCAGCCTGGCAGGTTTGCGAGCTGCGCCTCCGCTTCGGCGGGTGAATACTTCGGCACGCCCCCTTCGCAGGGCACGCACTTCTTCGCGGAGAGATCGCAGGCTTGCTGGGGATTGTTCATGCGAGCAGTCGCAGCATTGGTTAGCGGGCGCAGTAGTCGATCGCGCGGGCGATCTCGCTCTTGAGGTCCTTGCGGGCGACGATGCGATCGATGAAGCCGTGCTCCAGCAGGAATTCGCTCGTCTGGAAGCCCTTCGGCAGTTCGACGCGGATCGTCGCCTTGATCGTACGCGGGCCGGCGAAGCCGATGAGCGCCCTGGGCTCGGCGAAGCAGAGGTCGCCGAGCGAGGCGAAGCTCGCCGCCACGCCGCCCATCGTGGGGTTCGTGAGCACCGAGATGAAGAGGCCGCCGGCCTGCGAATAGCGGGCGAGCGCCGCCGACACCTTCGCCATCTGCATGAGAGAGAGGATTCCCTCGTGCATCCGGGCGCCGCCGCCGGAGGCGCTGATGATGATCAGCGGGAGATGCTCCGCCGTGGCCCGCTCGGTGAGCCGGGTGAGGCGTTCGCCCACCACGCTGCCCATGCTCCCCATGATGAACGATGAATCGGTCACGCCCACGGCCACACGCCGTGCGCGGATCATGCCGGTGCCGGTGAGGGCGGCGTCGGGGAGGCCCGTCCGCTTCTGCTCCGCCACGAGCCGTTCGGCATAGGGCTTCTTGTCTTTGAACCCGAGCGGGTCGGTGGGGCGAAGGCCGGCGTCCCATTCCTCGAACGTGCCGGCGTCGAGCAGCTGCTCGATCCGCTTCGCGGCCGACACATACCAGTGGAAGCCGCACTGCGGGCAGACGTTGAGCAGCTCCTCCGCCTCCTTGCGGTAGATCGTCGCCTGGCAGCCGTCGCACTTGAGCCAGAGCCCTTCGGGCACGCCCCGCTTGGTGCGGGCGGGCCCTTGGTGGGAAGCGCCGTTGGTGCTCGCGGCGCTGCCGGGAGGCGTGGCCTGGGGAGCGCTCGGTTTGGCTGTGGTGGGGCGTTCCATCGCGAGATCCTTAGCGCGTGTTCCTTGACGAGCGGCAGTGTAGCCCAGCGAGCCAGTGAAGACTGCGCCGGTCTTTGCGGGGGGAGCGAGCCACGTCGCCCGGTCAGGAGCGGATTTTTTCGAGGACGGCCGGAGCCCGCCATTGGGCGGCCAACGGAAGTTCGACGACGCCCCGCTCGGTGGCGGCGCACGACCAGAGGTCGCCGATCGACTCCCCCGCGACGAGCCACCGGACGATCTGGTCGAGCGGCGGTGGCACGACGAGCGCCACGCGGCCGCCGGCATGCCGCTTGAGGATTTTCACGAGCGCGTCTTCGACGCGGCCACAGGCATCCTCGAGCTGTTCTCCCTCCGGAGGCGACACCGACCACGGGTTGTCCTGCCATTGCCGGTAGAGCCTGGGCTGCTTGCGGCGAATGTCGTCCACGAGCATGCCCTGCCACAGCCCTTGGTCGAGATTCTCGAGGCCGGCCGCGGCCCGCGGACGCAGGCCGAGCACCCTGCCCACGATCCGCGCGGTCTCCGCTGCGCAGGCGGTCGGGGCGGCATAGATCGCATCGATCGGTCGCGTCGCAGACGCAGCGGCAAGATCGGCGGCATCGCGCTCGGCGGCCGCGGCGCCTTCCTGACTGAGCGGGATGTCAAGCGTGCCGCGGATGCGGCCCTGCAGGTCGTAGTCGGTGGCTCCGGAACGGATCACGACGAGAAAATCGGCCATCAGGTGCTTGGGCTCCGGTGGTGAATGCAAACAGTCGAGTGAAAGCCGTCACGCGGCATCCCGCGCGAGCTGCTCCAGTTCGGTGATTGCCTGGGCATAGTTGTGGGATCGGATCACGGCGCTGCCGGCCACGATCAGTTCGGCGCCGGCGGTGGCCACCGAGCCGATCGTCTCCGTCGAGATGCCGCCATCGACGCAAAGGCGGAACGAGCCGCCTCGCTGGCTGCGGATCGTGGCGAGCGCGGCGAGTTTCTCGAGGGCGACGGGGTTGAACCGCTGGCCGCCGTAGCCGGGCTCCACGCTCATCACGAGCACGCCGTCGCAGGCATCGAGATAGGGCAGGGCCCGTTCGACGGGCGTGTTCGGGCTGATCGCCAGGTGGGCCTTGGGCCCGAGCGACGAGATCGCCTCGAGCGTGCCCCGGGGATCGGCGCAGCCTTCAAGATGGACGGTGAGGATGTCGGCGCCGGCCTTGGCGTAGTCGGCGATCGACCGCTCCGGCTCCTCGATCATCAGGTGAACCTCCAGCGGCACCTTGGCCGCCCGCCGCGCCGCTTCGACCACGACGAGGCCATAGGTCAGTTGCGGCACGAACCGGCCATCCATCACGTCGAGGTGCAGAGCCTGAGCCCCGGCTTCCTCCAGGCGGTCCACTTCGCGGGCCAGATGGCCAAAATCGCAAAGCAGCAGAGCCGGCAAGACGACGGGGCCGCGGGCCTCCAGATGCCTGGCCAGCGGGTCAAAGGCGTGTCCTGCCGACGGATTCACGTGTGTGTGCAGCATCGAATGGTGCCGGCGGGCAACGCTGCCCATTTCCGACGGGCGAGATTCTACCAATCGCCGACGAGGCAGGGGCCGGAATTCCTCGGTGCAGGCTCTTGAGACACTCCCTAAAAGCTTTCTGTGGATAGACTTGCAGAGCAAGGCATCACTCACGCCGAGGCACCCATGCACGTGGAAAGCGCAGACAGCGCTGGCAACCTGGATGCCGGCCCTCAACTCGACGCCGCCTCTTTCGAGGGGATGCTGCCGACACGGCTCACCGCCGCCGACCGGGGGCAGATCGAGCGCCGCACCCAGGAGATCGGCCGCGGCCTGCTGGAGCGGTCGCTCGCGGAGCAGCCCTCGGCGATCTCGCCCGACTGGTGGGTGCAGCAGGCGGGCGAGTGGGCCACGCAAGATGAGGAGCTGAAGGTTCGGCTGTTTCGGCTCATCGACTGCATGCCCATGCTCGACGACGCCGCCGCGATCGATCGCCACGTGCGGGAATACCTCGATGAGCCGCTCGTCGAACGGCTGCCACAGCCGCTCAAGCTCGCGCTGCAGGCGGCGCGCAGCGGCATGCTCGCCCCGCTCACCGCGCGGGCGGTGCGGGCGGCCACGCTCGCGCAGGCCAGGCGGTTCATCGCCGGCACGAATCCCCAGGAGGCCGCGCAGGCCGCCCTCGCCGAGCGGCGGCACCAGCGAGGCTTCACGCTCGACCTGCTCGGCGAGGCGGTGACGAGCGAGGCTGAGGCCGATGCCTATGCAGCCGCCTATGCGCAACTGCTCGACACACTGCCCGGGATCGCCGCTGGCTGGGCTCCCGAGCCGCTCGTCGACGATGGGCCCGATGGGCCGCTGCCGCGTGTGAATGTCTCGATCAAGCTCTCCGCGCTCGACAGCCAGTTCGATGCGATCGACCCTGCGGGCACGTCCGAACGCGTGCTCGCGCGGCTGCGGCCGCTCTGGCGGCTCGCCCGCCGCAATGGGGCGCAGGTGCACGTCGACATGGAGAGCCATGCGACGAAAGACCTCACGCTCGCGATCTTCCAGCGGATCGCGGGTGAGCCGGAGTTTCGCGACTGGCCGCACTGCGGGATCGTGGTGCAGGCCTATCTGCGGGACGCGCCGCGCGACCTCGAGCGGCTCGCCGCCTGGGCTGCCGCCCGGGGCAGGCCCGTGTGGGTGCGGCTCGTGAAGGGCGCCTATTGGGATTACGAGACCGTGCATGCCAGGTCGGCCGGCTGGCCCGTGCCCGTCTGGCAAAAGAAGTGGCAGACCGATGCCTGCTACGAGGCGGCCACCACGTTTCTTCTCGAACACGCCGGCATGTTGCGGCCGGCGCTCGGCAGCCACAACCTGCGGTCGCTCGCGCATGCGATGGCCGTGGCGGAGCATCTCGGCCTCGATCGCCACACGCCCGAGATGCAGATGCTCTACGGCATGGGAGATGCGGAGAAGGAGGCGGTGACGGCCGCCGGCTGGCGGATGCGGGTCTACATGCCCTACGGGCAGCTCGTGCCCGGCATGGCCTATCTCGTGCGGCGACTGCTCGAGAATTCGTCGAACGATTCGTTTCTGCGGGCGGGCTTCGTGAAGCACGTGCCCCCCGCCACGCTCCTGGCGCCGCCGCGGCCACCCATGCGGCCGCGCGAGGAGCATCCAATCAAAGAGGAGACGCCCGCGATGCCGGATGCGATCACGACCCCGGAGCCGGCCCCGTTTGCCAACGAGCCGCTCACCGATTTCACGCTCGACGCGTCGCGGCAGGCGATGCAGTCGGCGGTGGATCGCATGCGGGCCGCGGCTGCGGCGCTCGTGCCGATCATGATCGACGGTCGCCGCGAGGAGCCGGCCGACCGCTTCGAGCGCCGAGATCCATCCGACCAGACGCGGCTCGTGGCGGAGGTCTGCGCCGCCGACGCGGCCACGGCCGTGCGGGCGGTCGAATCGGCGGCCCGCGGGCTCGCCGCCTGGCGGGCGCGGGGCTTCGCGGCCCGCGCGGAGATCCTGCAGAAGGCGGCGGCGATCATGCGCCGTCGCCGGTTCGACCTCGCGGCGCTCGAGGTCTTCGAGGTGGGGAAGACCTGGCGGGAGGCCGATGCCGACGTCGCCGAGGCGATCGACTTCTGCGAATACTATGCCCGCGAGGGGCTGCGGCTCGGCATGCCGCGCTGGGTCGACGTGCCGGGAGAGGAAAACGCGACGACGTATGCGCCGCGCGGCGTGGCGGTCGTGATCGCGCCCTGGAACTTTCCACTGGCGATCCTCTGCGGCATGACGACGGCGGCGCTCGTCACCGGCAACACGGTGGTGATGAAGCCGGCCGAGCAGTCGTCGCGCACCGGGCTCGAGCTCCACGAGATGCTCATCGAGGCGGGCGTGCCGGCCGACGCGCTGCACTTTCTGCCCGGTCGCGGCGAGGTGGTGGGGCCGGCGCTCGTGACGCATCCCGAGACGGCGATCCTGGCGTTCACCGGCTCGCGGGCCGTGGGGCTCGCGATCAACTCGCTCGCGGCGGAGACGGCGCGGAAGGGCGGCCGTGTGGTGAAGCGAGTGATCGCCGAGATGGGCGGAAAGAACGCGATCATCGTCGATGACGACGCCGATCTCGACGAAGCGGTGGTCGCCGTCGTGCAGAGCGCGTTTGGCTTTCAGGGGCAGAAGTGCTCCGCCTGCTCGCGCGCGATCGTGCTCGACAGCGTCTATGACACATTCGTGGAGCGGCTCGCGGGCGCCGTGCGCAGCCTGAAGATCGGGCCCGCGGACGATCCGGGAACACGGGTCGGGCCGCTCGTCGATGAAGAGTCACTGGCCCGCGTGCGGTCGTTCATCGAGATCGGGAGGCGGACGGGCCGCGAGGTCGCGGCGATCGACGTCGGTCTGCTTGCCGACCGCGGCTGGTTCGTGGGGCCGCACGTCTTCGCCGACGTCGATCCGGCTGGACCGCTCGGCCAGGAGGAGATCTTCGGACCGGTGCTCGCCCTGTTTCGCGCCCGCGATTTCGAGCACGCGATCGCGATCGCCAACGGCACCGACTACGCGCTCACGGCAGGCGTGTTTTCCCGCAGCCCGGCCCGGCTCGCCCGCGCCCGCGAGGCGCTCGAGGCGGGCAACATCTATTTGAATCGCGGGATCACCGGCGCGCTCGTCTGCCGCCAGCCGTTCGGCGGCTACAGGATGTCGGGAATCGGCAGCAAGGCGGGGGGGCCTGATTACCTGCTGCAGTTCGTCGTGCCGCGCACGATCACGGAAAACACGCTTCGCCGCGGTTTTGCCCCCGAACGGCCCGCCGGCCACGGGCAGCGCATGTGAGTTTTCTGCGACCGTTGCCGACGCTCACGAAACGCTAACAATCGGCATTTAAACCACTCAAAATTCTCGGCATTTTCAATTTTTCTCGAGGAGCGCACGATGCGGAGCGGAATCGCTGGGGTGACGAGGTCGGCTGCCTGCGTGGCTGTCTTGATGACGGCCTGTTCGATCGTGGCCGGCCTGGCTTCACCGGCCGTGGCCCAGGCGGTCGCGGAGTCCCCGGCCAAGCCCGCGGCCGCGGAGATCATGCCCTACCAGAAGGTCGCCGGTGAGGTCTCCGGCACGCTCAAGTGCGTCGGCTCCGACACGATGAACAACCTCGTGGCCCACTGGGCCGAGGGCTTCAAGAAGTTTTATCCCAGCGTGCAGGAGGGAATCGAAGGGAAGGGTTCGGCCTCCGGGCCGCCGGCGCTCACCGAGGGCACGAGCACGTTCGGCCCGATGAGCCGCGACTGGAAGCCCTCCGAGATCGACACCTTCAAGGAGAAGCACGGCTACGCCCCGACCGTGGTCCCCACCGCGATCGACATGCTTGCCGTCTTCGTCCACAAGGACAACCCGCTCGCCAGCCTCTCGCTCCAGCAGGTCGACGCGATCTTCTCCAAAAACCGCAATGGCGGCGCCAAGGCAGACGTTCGCACCTGGGGCGATCTCGGCCTCGAAGGCGAGTGGAAGGACAAGCCGATCAGCCTCTACGGCCGCAACGCGTCGAGCGGCACGTATGGCTATTTCAAGGAACACGCGCTTTTCAAGGGCGACTTCAAGCCGACGGTGAAGGAGCAGCCCGGCAGTTCCGCCGTGGTGCAGGCCGTGGCGAGCGACAAATTCGGCATCGGCTACAGCGGCATCGGCTATGCCACCGCCGATGTGCGGGCCGTGCCGCTCGCCGCGAAGCCGGGCGCCTCGCCGATCCCGCCGGAGCCGAAATTCGCCTACAGCGGCGAGTATCCCCTTGCCCGGCTCCTCTTCATGAGCGTCAATTACAAGCCTGGATCCACGCTCGACCCGCTCCGGCGCGAGTTCATCCGCTACATGCTCAGCGCCGAAGGCCAGGCCGACGTGAAGAAAGACGGCTACCTGCCGGTCACCGCTCCGATCGCGAAGCGGGCGCTCGACAGCGTCGGCTTGAGCGGCCAGTGACCCGCGCCCCACAGCCACCGCTTCGAGGCTCCCTGCGGGCATGAACACGAAGGCCACCTTCACCGGGCGGGCGCGGCGACGCAGAACCCACCCGTGGGTGAAGGCGGGCGACACCCTCGCGCAGACCCTGATCACGCTCGGGGGGATCGGCACGATCGTGACGGTGCTGCTCGTGGGCGTGTTTCTGCTGGCGGTGGCCCTGCCGCTCTTTCGCTCCGCGCGGATCGCGTTCGAGCATGCCACGCCGCTCGAGCACGATCCCGCGAGCGCGACCGCGATCGGCACCGACGAGACCGGCGCGGTCGGCTGGCTCTTCGACGGCGGGGAGGGCACCGCGGCGGGCCGCATCCGCCTGTTCTCCACCGCCGACGGCGGGACGCTCCTCGGCCGCGATGCGGCCGAGGCCGGGCTGGCCGGCGCCACCGCGATCCGCGTGCAGCCGACGACGCTCCAGGCGGTCGTGGGCTATGCCGACGGCTCCGTGCGAACGGGCCGCCTGGGGCTGGAGTCGTCGTTCCTTGCCGCCAACGATCTCCCGGCCGACATCGGCAGGCTGCAGCTGGGGGAAGCGCGGCGGTCGGGCGACGCCGTGATCCTGCGCGGCGGCAACGACCGCCACTCCCGCATCCGGCTCGTGGCCGATTTTCCGGGCGAGCCGTCGCGGGCGCTCGAGAGCCGGATCATGGATGTCGACGTGACGCAGGCCTCGGGCGGGCCGCTCGTGGCGGCGCTCGATGCCACCGGCCGCGTGCGGGTGGAGGCGATCACGAGCCGGCGCAACCTCCTCACCGACGAGGTCGTGACCGAGTCATCCGGCACGACGATCGAGCCAGACGCGGCGAAGGCCGCCGGCACGGCGCGGTTCGTGCGCGTCTCGGAACTGGGCGACCAGCTCTTCGTCATCGACGAAGATGGAACCGCGCGGCGGCACGCCATCCGCTCGATCGAAGAGCCTGTCTTGATGGAGACGTTCGACGTGGCGCCCGGCCCCGCGACAGTGACTGCCGTGGCGCGGCTCTTCGGTGGCAACGCGCTCGCCGTGGGCGACTCCGCGGGCGTCGTGCGGATCTATTTCACGACGCGGGCCGACGATGCCGCGGCTAGCGACGGTCTGCGGATGGCGGCGGCCACGACCTTTCCGGCAGCCGCGAATGGTTCGGCCTCCGCGAATGGTTCGGCCTCCGCCGGCGCCGCGGCGATCACCGCGCTGGCGGGATCGCCGCGGTCGCGGCTCATCGCGGCGGCCGACGCCTCGGGGCGAATCCGGCTCCTGCAATCGACGGCGGGGTCGACGGTGCTGTCGGTCGACGGCGAGGCCGCTGGCGGCCTCGCCGCGCCTGCCGATCTCGTGCTCGTGTCGCCTCGCGAGAACAGGCTGCTCGCGGCCGATGCCCGCGGCATCGGTGCCTGGGCCTTCGACCCCGGCTATCCCGAAGTGTCGCTCCGCGGGCTTTTCGGCCGGGTGTGGTATGAGAACTACCCGGGGGCCGTGCATGCCTGGGAGACGACCGGGCACGAATCCTTCGAGGCGAAGTTTGGGCTGGTGCCGCTCATCTTCGGCACGCTCAAGGCGACGCTCTATTCGATGCTCTTCGCCACCCCGATCGCCATCCTGGCGGCAATCTACTCGAGCCAGTTTCTGCACCCGCGCTGGAAGGCGCGGGTCAAGCCGACGATCGAGATGATGGCGAGCCTGCCGAGCGTGGTGCTGGGGTTCATCGCCGGGCTCGTCTTCGCGCCGCTGGTCGAGCCGGCTGCGATGGCCGTGATCACCGGCTTCTTCACCGTGCCGCTCACGCTGCTTCTGGGTGCCCATCTCTGGCAACTGCTGCCGTCGGGCTGGCGGAGCATCCTGAGCGTCTGGCGGCTGCCTGTGATCGCCGTCGTCGCGCTGCCGGCCGGCGCTCTGGCAGCACGGTGGGCTGCGCCGCTCGTCGAACGGCTGCTCTTCCAAGGCGATTTTCGAGGCTGGCTCGACGGCCGCGGCGGTAGCGGGCTCGGCGGCTGGGTGCTCGCGCTCCTGCCGCTCGCCGGGATCGCGGCGGCGACGATCTGCGGCCGCTTCGTGAGCCCGTGGCTGCGGCGGAAGACCGTCGGCTCGTCCCGCGGCCAGGCGGCGCTCATGTCGCTCGGCACGTTCCTTGCCGGGATCACCCTCGCGGTGGTGATCGCGATGGCCGCGGCGATGTTTTGCGACGCCCTGCGGCTCGACACCCGCGGCGGCATCTTCGGCACCTACGTGCAGCGCAACGCCATGATCGTGGCCATCGGCATGAGCTTCGCCATCATCCCGCTGATCTTCACGATCGCCGACGACGCGCTCTCGAGCGTGCCCGACCACCTGCGCAGCGCCTCCTTGGGCGCCGGGGCCACGCCCTGGCAGACCGCTGTGCGGGTGATCGTGCCCGCGGCGGCGAGCGGCCTGTTCTCGGCGGTGATGATCGGCCTGGGCCGGGCGGTGGGGGAGACGATGATCGTGCTCATGGCGGCCGGCAACACGCCGCTCATCGGCTGGAACGTTTTCAACGGGTTTCAGACCCTGTCGGCGGCGATCGCCACGGAGCTGCCCGAGGCGGCCCGCGGGAGCACGCACTATCGGGTGCTGTTTCTCGCAGCCCTCGCGCTCTTCGCGCTGACCTTCGTCCTCAACACGGTGGCCGAGCTGGTGCGGCAGCGGTTCCGGAGGCGGGCGCATGATCTCTGACCGCTTCCTCTCCCGGCCGCGGCGGCTGCGATCCGCCCACTCGAGCCTCGCCGCCCAGGGGGAGCCGTGGGTGTGGCTCACCGCCGGCTCGCTGGCC
>JBKDMX010000028.1:0-14743 GCA_046343855.1 Planctomycetia bacterium | reverse complement strand
CGTGACCGCTTTCAAGAGAATGTTGCCATCCCCAACGGGCGTGGTTCCAGCTGTGATGATGCCTGTAGAGAAGGTATTCCCGTTGACGAATACAACGTCGCCCACCGACGTTTGGGCGGTAAACAGAGCGACGGCGTTCGTCGCCGTGTCGAGCACAATCGCGCCGGTGGCATTGACCACTGCATCGAGCGAAGTCGTCGCGATAATCGCCCCTGTGTCGGTGATCGGGCCTGCGGCCGTAAGCGAGACAACGGTGCCACGGATGCCGGCGCTGCCGACATCAAATCCAGAAGCGTCGCGGTAGGTGACCGCCCCACCCGCATTGGCGATCGAAAGCGACGGTGTATCGTTGGCGGCGTTGTCGAGCGTGATCGCGCTGCCGGTGCCGGAGATCGTCAGCGAAGAGGTGGCCACGATCGCGCCCGTGTCGGTGATCGCGCCCGCCGCCGTAAGCGAGACAACGGTGCCACGGATGCCGGCGCTGCCGACATCAAATCCAGAAGCGTCGCGGTAGGTGACTGCCCCACCCGCATTGTCGATCGTAAGCGACGCTGTGTCATTGGCGGCGCTGTCGAGGGTGATCGCACTGCCGTTGCCGGAGATCGTGAGCGACGAGCTAGCCACAATCGCGCCCGTGTCGGTGATCGTGCCTGCGGCCGTGAGCGAGACGGCGGCGCCTTGGATGCCGGCGGTGCCGACATCGAATCCAGACGCGTCACGGTAGGTGACCGCCCCACCCGCATTGGCAATCGCAAGCGAAGGTGTATCGTTGGCAGCGTTGTCGAGCGCGATCGCGCTGCCGTTGCCGGAGATCGTGAGCGAAGAGGTGGCCGCGATCGCCCCGCTGTCGGTGATTGGGCCTGCCGCGGTAAGCGAAACAGCGCTGCCTTGGATGCCGGCGGCGCCGATGTCGAATCCGTTGGCATCGCGGTAGGTCACGACTCCGCCTGCATTGGCGATCGCGAGCGCAGGTGTGTCGTTGGCGGCGTTGTCGAGCGTGATCGCGCTGCCGTTGCCGGTGATGGTGAGCGATGAGGTAGCTACGATCGCCCCGGTGTCGGTGATCGGGCCCGCAGCAATCAGAGCGACGGTAGAGCCTTGAATGCCGGCGGTCCCAATGTCGAACCCGCTCGCATCGCGGTAGGTCACGGATCCGCCTGGATTGGCGATCGCAAGCGACGCGGTATCGTTGGCAGCGTTGTCGAGCGTGATCGCGCTACCGTTGCCGGTGACGGCCAGAGCCGACGTGGCCGTGATCGCGCCAGTGTCGGTGAGGCTCCCGGCGACGGTCAGCGCCACGGTAGCCGCCTGGATGCCACCTGAAGCAATTTCCAATATGGTTGCATTGCGATAACTCACGTTGCGGCCGGGATTCGCGATCGTCAGTAGCGGCGTGCTATTGGCGGTCGACAGCAGCGTGACATCGCCTGCGTTGCCCGTATTGGTGATCGTGAGCGAGGTGGCCGTGACTGGCTGGGTCTGCGAAAGCGACCCCGCCCCGCCGGCAACGCCGGTCGTGATCGTGACGGCACGGCCGGTAATGCCGTTGGTACCGAGGACCGTGCCAACGGACAGAGGCCCGTCGGCGCGAATGGTCAGCGTCTGATCGACGGTGGTTGCCTCGGCGGCGATAGTCACGGCGTTGATATGCGAATCGATCGATCCACGTGCGGCCAAGAGTCGCACGCTGGTCGCTGTGATGTCGGCCGTGGTGTCGATCGGCGTGGCCTCGACGATCGATCGACCAGCCGAAAGCGACACGATGCCATTGGCGGAAGCGATGTTGGAGACCAGGATGTCGGCAGTTACGCCGGTCGCCTGCAGTGTGACGTTGCCGGTTGTCGCGATGGGCCCAGCCACGATCGTACGCGGGGAGGTGATGTCAACGTTGCCGTCGTTCCCTGTGCCCGTGGACACGGCGAGCCGTGGCATTGTCCGAACCGCCACGTCGTCCACGTCGATCAGGCTGTTGCGTTGGCCCGAAGATACGGTCAGAGTATCGACATCGGTATCGACGCTGATGCCACCAGTCGTGGAAACAAGCGTCGCTGTTGCCGCGACGATGTCGGCCGCCGTATCACGGGTGGCGGCGATGTCGGCGTAAGCGAGCAGATTGACCGTGCCCGAATCGGTGGCATTGATACTTCCGCCAGGGGCGATCGTTAGTTTGCCGCCGGCGGCTGCCGATCCGATATTAATCGTTGCCGTTCCTCCGCCGCTCAGTGTGGCGTTCAAGATCGTGACGTCATCGGCTTCCGTGACTTCCAGCGAGGCGTTTCGGCCACTCAATGCAGCCTGGAGGGCCGCTGCCTTGGTATTGAGTGACGCCAATCCAGCAGCCGTCGCAATGACGTTGCGCGGTGCCGTGAGCAGGGCTGTGGCGGCGCCGGTGGCGTTGCTGATCTTTCCAGCGGGGGCCGAGAGTGTGATGTCGCGCTGTGACGCGAGAGGCGACGCTACGATCAGGTCGCCGGCCGATGCGACGAGGCTGATATCTGCGTCCACTCCAGTCGGTGCGATGCCACCGGAGACGGTGATCGTCGGCGCGCTGAAGGCAATCGAGCCATTGAGCGTTGTTGCGCCTTCGACGGTAAGAGCCGTCGGTGAGGAAAAAAGGATATTCCCAGCATCCGTGCGATTTAGTTCAACCACAGAGTAGGTGCCCAATGAAGCGGGTGGCGCAGTCGCCAAACCGAGTTGGGAAGTGAGGCTCAGCCGCGCAGCTGTGGGCGATTGCATGCCGGAGGCGACTGTCAAGCCATTGTTCGGCAGAAAGATTCGCAACTGATCGTCGGCGGCAATGACTGCGTTGACTCCAAGATTTAACGAGCCATTGTTGCTCGACAGCGTCACATCGCTGCCGGTGCCCTGTGCATTCACGCGGCCGTTGATGCTGATGACACCCTTGTCGGCGTTCATCAATACGCTGCCATTCCCAGTGCTGACGTTGGCAGCAAGAGGGGCGGATGGCAGAACGATACTGCCCGCGGTCGAGATCAGTGAAATCGCCCCTCGGTCAGTGGTAACGACGCCGGCGACGATGTCGCTGGAAGTGGAGAGCAGGCTGATAGCCCCCGGGATGGTCGGCGTCCCCTTTGCCACAAGTGACGAGGCGGCAATCAACGAAGTCGCCGTCACGGAGATGGAACCAGCCGCGGTAGAGCGTATGTCGGCCAGTGTGACAGCACCGTCGTCGACGAGCGTGATTGACGCGGGCGCCGTGGCGTTCACTCTTCCAACGCTCGTTCGCGTATTGATGAGACTGGAGGCTTGTGACCCGCCCGATAGGGCGCCCGCGGTAAGCAAGGCGGTGCTGGCGTCAATCAGCGCATTGCTGGTTGTAATGCTCGTAGCCGCGGTGACATCGACTTCACCACCCGCGGGAATGAATACAAGCGGTGTCGCGCCCAGAGTGACCGCACCGATGTCGATAAATTTCAGCGGCGTGAGTAGCCGGGTTGCAGTGGCGGGCACCGAAAGTCGGAGGGATGTTCCGTCGCCACCAAAGCCGGCAATAGTCGTATTGGCGGGAATGCCACGTCCGGCCACCAGCATGCCTACGCGAAGGTGCGCGATGGAAGTGAGATTGGAAATAGTCGTCGAGTTAATCGACAGATCACCCGTCATGCGTATCGAGTCGTCGAATTCCCAGGCAGTGCTTGCGCCGAGTGTGCCTGCGGAGACGTATACGGTGGTGCCACGGGCGAGTTCCGTCCCGGAGTCGGCATCGGTGGCACGAGACCAGGCGCCGCTTGCCGCGAAATAGACGCCATTGTCTGCCGGGTTGAGTTGGTGCTTCACGAGCACGCGGTCGTTCGCCTGAAGCAGCACGCCGTCGATGGTTTGCAATCTGCTGAGCGCAATATTCGCAGTCGTTGCGACTGTCGCCACTGCCAGCACATTTGCCGGCGACCAGGTGTTTGTGCGTGTGGTTTGGATCGTGAAGGGTGCGAACGCCAGAGGACTCGTGCCGATTTGCACCGCGTCGCTTGTGAGCGCAAAACTGCTTCCTGCATTTGCCGTGCCACCACGAACGAATACATAGGCACCGGCTATCATCTCGTTTGCGGCATCGGCATCGCTGGCGCGGCTCCAGGCGCCAGCGGCCACGACGTAGATGCCATTTTGCGCGGGGTTCGTCTGGTCCTTTACGAGCACGCGTCGACCGGCAACGAGCAGGATACCGTCAATCGTCTGAAGCCCGCTGAGTGCGATATTTCCACCAGCGGCAGTGGTGGCAGCGTCCACCTCGTCAAAGACACGGGTCGCAGTCAGCGGCACGAATGCGAGTCCGCTCTGGGAAAGAATCGGATTGACCGGATTGAGAAACACCCAGCCGCCCTTCTGCGTCGTGCCTTCGGTAGCGAAAACCGCGAAGCCGGGAGTCAGTAATGCGGATGTGTTTGCATCGGGGGCCCGGCTCCACGCGTTGGCTGCCGCGATGTAGATGCCATTTTCCGTGGGGAGGGTTTGGTTTTTAACGAGCACGCGGTCGCCTGCGGCGAGCGTCACGCCATCGACCTGAGTGGCCAGCCCGCTCAGTGTGAGATTTGCGGTGGTAGCCACTCGGACGGGTCGTTTGATTCCGCCGCCAGCTTGGGCGAGCGCATTGAGAGACGTGGCCCCGGTCGTCGATTGGAGCGATACGTTCCGGCCGCCGCCGGCATTCACGGTGCTCGTCAAGTTGAGGGCATTTGCGGCCAGGCGGACGTCGCCATTGGCGGTGGCGACGGAACCTTGGATGGCGAGTGTGCCTACAGCCTCGAATGTCAGGTCGTCGCTCGTGCGGACAGCATTTCCTTTGATCGTGAGGTTGCTGCCGGCGCGAACGGCGATCGGCCCGCTCGAACTGGCAACCGCATCGACGGTCAGGTCGTTGATTTCTTCAATCGTGACCGCATAGCGATACGGCACCGCGTCGTTTGTCGTGCCTGACTGGAAACGAAGAGTCTGTAAGTCAGTGCGTAGGTCGACGCTCCCCCCCGCAGGCTGCCCCATCGTGATGGCGGTGCTCGTGCCGCGGATCACGCCGGTGTTGATGCCGGTAGAGGCGGAACGGGTCGTAAACACGTACTGCTCATTCGAACCAATGGCCGACAGGAGGTAGGTTTGTGTCGGGGCAGTCACCTGACCTTCAGCACGGACATTCGCAAACTCCGCAGTCACGGTCAATGAACCGGAGCCGTCAATCGCTCCGGCGGGCGTGACGACCATGCTTGCGGGGTTGCCAATCCCGCCGCGCAGAGTCGCGGTGATATCGTCGGCGTTGAGGCGATCATCGATGACGAGGGAGGTGAGCGGGGTGGTGAATCCGCTGTACCTCTGCGATGACGAATTGAAATTGATCCGGGAACTCGAGGAAAGTTCCGAAGACACGGTGATTTCGCTGGCGTAAAGGGCCACCTGCCCGCCGGTGACATATCCGCCATACGAATCATAAAAACCGGGATCATTTGCGCTGCCCCGGGAAGCGTTCCATGGTGTGGCGATTGAGATGCGGGATCCGACCGGCTGGAGGTCGACGATGAGCCGCTGGTCGGGAATGCGAGCGGATGCGAATGCCGTGAACGACTGCGGATTCGTGATAGACGTCGTGTAGTACGAGTAGGCGTTGTGGGTGGTGACCACGGGCGGGGCGAACGGGGCTCCGTCGAGCAACTTCGGCACCGTTGGCGGCGTGCCTGTTTGCCAGAAGGAGAAAGTCAGCGTCAATCCAAAAACAAACGCGGTTGGTATGCCGTACCCTGCAGCAGCCCATGCTGGCGTTGACGCCGCCGACACAGTCAGCGAACCGCCGGCAAACGGGAGCGTGCCGTCGGAGTCATAGTCGAAGGTGACTGGCGCGGGCGTTATGGTGACCGGGCTGCTGGTGTCGAATCCCGCGGGCGTTATGTTGCTCACGGTCGTCGTGTCATTTGGGATCGAAGCGCCGAGCAAAATGTCGCTGGAGTTCATGCCAAACGTGGACGACGCGCTGACGGTCGTCGAGTTATTAGCTTCACCGTTGAAAAGAGCTGTCGGGGAATAGAAGGTAAAGGGAAACGCCCCGGCGCCGAAGACCGGCTTGTCAAGCGTTACGGACCCGCTACCTACCGACACGACCTTCGTGAGCGGCGGGACGAAGCCCGGGGCATACACGATCGTGTCTTTCACGACGTTGCTTAGATTGGCGCCGGTAATATTTGTAATCGTGTTGCCGGACCTCACGCCGGAGGCCGGGGCAGCCGATGCTGGATTTACCGTGGCGAGTTCCTGCCACTGATCCAATGACAGCGTTCCCGATAAGGTCACGGGATTCGGGTTCGGCAACGTAAAGGTGTAGGTGGACGCAAACACGTTAGGCGTTGCGAGGAGGGCCGATGGTCCCTGCCGTGCAGCCGTCGTCGCGAACACGGTTGTGCATTCACCCAAGCCAACGAGCAAGGAGCCTAGGCGCTGGGCGTTGTTAAAAGCAGCATTGTCGGCCACCAGGAAATAGGGGCTGCCATCGGTGGAGTGCTGGATAAAAACATCCCGACCATCACCGCTGCCGTTCACTTGGTCGTCGATGTAAATGTTGTAGGCGAAGGTAGCAGGGTCTGTCGTTAGGGGGACTGGCTCGACAGTAAACGCCAGCGCCAGCCGGTCCTCGAGACGTTGGAGCGCAAGGCGTGCGTGGCGACGGCTCCGGGACGAGGGGTGCCGATGCGACGAACGCTTCAGCGGGGCACGAAAGCGTTCAAAGATGTGACTGAGCGTCATCAGGAAATCCCTCGGGAAGTATCAGATGTTGCAGGCGACGGAACGGCGTGAAAAGACATAGAACACCATTCCTGGGAAGTACAGTCCAGGAAATGGAGGAACCCCCTGCGCGCGGGATCTAGTTGAACCTAGTTTCTTTTGCGTGCAGTGCAAGTTTTCGGCCTAATGGCGTATAAAAACGCAGAGCCGGCAGCTTCCGCTGCCGGCTCTGAGGGCCTAGCAACTTGTTTTTTGGGCTGTTTTTGTCCGGTCGCCTACCAGCGGCCTTCCAGGCCCAGGGAAACGCCCTGTAGGACTACCAGCCCCGCCTCCCGGGTGGATCCCTGGACCTGCTCCCCCTGGGCCAGCGTCTGGCCGGAGAGCTGGTCGGAGGGCTGGGCGATCGAGTCGAGCCAGAAGCCGACGTAGCCGAACCGGAAATCCCAGTTGCGGTTGATCGGGAGCACGCCAGTCAGCCCCACCTCGCCAACGAACGAGCACGTCGCGGGATAGCCGGTCGCGCCCACGGTGTTGGCGTAGATCAGTTCGCCGGTGTCGAACTGTTGATAACTCGATGTCTGGCTCACGTTGTTGGCGTAGGCACCTGCTTTCACCAAGCCCTCGGTGCGGAAGCCCGTGGCGCTGTGCTGCCAGATGAGCGCGTCGAGGCCGATCTGGCCACCCGTCAGATTGTTGGTGGTGTTGGTCGCGTAGATGTCTTCGCCGACATTGGGAGTACCCAGCCCATAGGCATCATTGATGGCGATGGATTCATACCACTGAAACCAGCGGAAGCCGGCGAGAAACTGGACGTTACGGCCGAGGCACCAGCGGCGGTTGAGCTCGGCGGATTGCAGAGAGCCGGCCAGGCGAGCGGTGGCGGTGTCGAGGAAATTAATGGGCGGAGAGTCGTTGCCGTAGATGCCGGGGGCCGCCGTCAGATAGCCCTCAGAGGCCAGCGGCAGCGTGCGCTGCGAGACGAATTGGCCGGAATACAGGTAGCCCGCCTCCCAGATGCGGCCGCACTGGTCTTTGCGGAAGAGCTGCAGCCGCGGGCCGGCGGTTGCGGGGCTCTCGAGCTGGGAGGCATCGAGGGCGACGCCGCTGGTATCGGGATTGAACGTGTAGAGGGGCCGGGTGTTGGGGGAATTGCGGAAGAGGATCAGCGCATCGGCGCGGCCGCTCCAGCAAGCGCCGGTTTTGTCGTGGAGGCGGCCGAGCCTCTGCATCAGGCCGAGCGGATCGGAGTCAATCATTTTACCTGAGTGGTAGCTGCGGATGCGGTTGATCAGGCCGTCTGCATCGTTGCACTCGGAGCAGGAGCAGGATTGGCCGCTCGCGCGAACGCACCCCTCGGACAAGCCGGTCGTGCAGGTGAGATCGGTGCAACCGGCGATCATCATCGCTGCGGATGATTCGCCCGTTTCCATTTCGGCGGCCGGTGGTGCAGCGGCGGGCGGCTCGGCTACCAGCTTCATGTGCTCAGAATCGTGGAGCAGCACCGACTCGGTCTCGTCAACGTCGTCAAACGACGCCGCCGGTGCGGGGCTCGCCGTCAGACCGGCCGCAGCCGTCAAAGCCAGCGCCGTGAGCATTCCCTTCGAAACCGTCGCGAACCTGCGGCCCGCGAGCCACCACTTCAACGAAACCGACATCGTTGCTGCCTCCGTCGAGAGTACCGATCCGACCGGTGGAATCGGTCGTGTCGGTCATCCGGCGGGAGGGTCGTGCCGCAAGTTCCTGTCAGGAAGGATGGGCAGGATGTAAGGCCTGGCCTCGCCCGCGGAACTACGTTTTGAAACGCTCATTCAACTGCGCTGTTTTCCCATCCTCCGCGATCGGCATTTCGCGAATGACAGTCACGACCGGAACTCCGGACAGCCGATTCCTAAGGCGAACTTGTGTTTTCGGAGGACTTGCACGCAATGAACGCTTTTGCCAATCGCGAAACCCTTATTGATTTCAAGGGTCGCATCGGCCGACTCGCCACCCGCGGGCTCATGGCCGCGGTCGCTGCCTGGGGCGGGCTGATGCCCGTCGGAAGCGCCGGTGCGCAGGAATATGTCGTCAGCGATCTCCCCGAAACCATCGTCGAAAACATCGTTCCCGCCCCGGCTGCATCGCCCGCTCCGGCCGAGGATGGCGTGGTCGTCGGCCTGCCCGAGGAACCCGTGATCCAGTCAGACCTCCCGGTCTTCGATGCAGAGAGCGAGCAGGTGATTGCAGATGAGGCCGGGGCCACCGAATACATGGTCACCGATGGCTGGTCGCCCGTCGGGCCGCTCGCGGCCCCCACGCGGCTGCAGAAGTGGACCGCCCAGGTGGATGCCCTCTTCCTGTTCATGGGCGACACCCCCAGCCGCACGATCTATGTCGATGATCTCACCGGGCAGTCGGCGCTCAACCTCAATCAGGCCGATCCGGAAATGTCAGTTGCGCCGCGCTACGGGATCACCTGGCACCGCGATGCCTGCCGGGCGTTTGAGATCAACTACTTTCAGGTCGGAGCGTTTCGGTCTTTTACGGAGGTGGCGGCCCCGCCCGATTCCGTCCTTTCGAGCCAAGGGCTCGGCGGCGTGCCCTTCAACGACGTGCTCGCCGCGGGCTTTGAAAGCACGTCCGGCATCAAGAGCTGGGAATTCAACCTGCGGAAGACGAATGGCGGCCCGATCACCTGGATCGCCGGCTTTCGCTGGGTGGAGTGGACGCAGCAGCTCGGGATCGTCGACGGCTTCGACAACGGCGGCGTGCCTGGCTTCGACGTCTACGGCGTGGAGACGGGCAACAATCTCTACGGCGGCCAGCTCGGCGCGGACCTGATGCTCTGGAACCGCGGCGACCGGTTTCGCGTGAACGGCGTTGCGAAGGGGGGCGTGTATTACAACTACCAGGCCTACCAGCGCAGCGGGGTTTTCAGCGAACAGGCTGGGCTCGACAGCGTCGTTGGGACCACCAAAGACACGACGTCGTTCGTGGGCGAGGTGGGGCTGACGGGGGAGTACCGGATCACCAACTGGCTCTCGTGGCGGGCCGGCTACACGCTCTTCTGGCTCGGCGGCATTGCGACGCCCGCCAATCAGCTGGCGCTCTCGGACTTCACGGTGGATCCGCCGACGACGGGAATCAGCCCGTATTCGTCGGTGCTCCTGCACGGAGCGACCACCGGACTCGAGGCGCGGTGGTAGGGGAAGTGGCAGGCTGAAGCCTACCCTACTGAGGCGGCTACTCGTAATGGCTCCAAAGCCGCAAGACTTTTACGGTCTGCTGGGCTTCAATGATCTGATACACAAGCCTGTGCTGAATGTTGATGCGGCGGGAATACGCACCGGCCAGATCACCGATGAGTTTTTCGAAAGGCGGCGGCTTGCGAAACGGATCCTCCGCCAGGAGTGCGAGCAGACTCTCCGCCTTTTGCTTCAGCCCTGCGGCAGCCAGTTTCCTGGCGTCTTTTTGGGCCTGCTTTGTGTAGACGATTCGCCAGGTCACCATCCTGGTTCCTGGCTGCACTCGGTGCTCGGTGTGGCCAACCCATCGCGGATCGATTCCCGCATGCCCGGGATGGAGAGCAGATAGAGCGTTTCCTGGATGGCATCCCAATCTTCGGCAGACACGAGTACGGCGCTGTTGCGTTCACCGGAAATGAGCAGCGGCTCGTGCGATGCGGCAGTTTCGTCGATCAACCGCTGCAGGTTGTCGCGGGCTTCATTCGCTGAAACGGGGGTCATGGGGCGGCTCGCGGCAAGGGGCTGGATGTCGAGTTGAGTATAAGCCGCTGACGGGCTGCGGAGCGAAGCGAGTTGCCGTGGCAGGCTGAAGCTGCTCAGGGCAGGCTGTAGCCTACCCTACCGGGGCGTGGGGGCGGCGGGACAAAGAGAAGGTGGCGAGGGCTTCGCCGGTGTAGGAGCGGAGGTGGGTGGATGACAGGCTGGAAGCCCGTCCTCCTTCGGCGTGGATGACGAGGTCTTCCGGCGGGCCTTCGCAGACGATGCGGCCGCCGCCTTCGCCGGCCTCCGGGCCCATGTCGATCACCCAGTCGGCAGCCTGGATCACTTCGAGATTGTGCTCCACCACGAGCACCGTGTTGCCCGCGTCCACCAGCCGCTCGAGCACGTGCAGGAGTTTCTCGATGTCGGCGAAGTGCAGGCCCGTCGTCGGCTCGTCCAATATGTAGAGCGTGCTGCCCGTGCCCGGTTTCGCGAGTTCGCGGGAGAGTTTCACCCGCTGCGCCTCGCCGCCGGATAGCTGCGGGGCCGGCTGGCCGAGGGTGATGTAGCCGAGGCCCACGTCGACGAGCGTGCCGAGGATCCGCGCGATCTGCGGCGCGGTCTCGAAGAACTGCGCCGCGTCGGCCACGCTCATCTCGAGGACGTCGGCGATCGATTTGCCATGCCACTTCGCATGGAGCGTCTCGGCTGAATAGCGGCGGCCCTTGCAGGCCTCGCACTCCACCCAGACGTCGGGCAGAAAGTGCATCTCCACGCGGCGCTGGCCCAAGCCCTCGCAGGCCTCGCAGCGGCCGCCGGGAACATTGAAACTGAACGTGCGCGGCGTGAACCCGCGGGTGCGCGATTCCGGCACCTTCGCGAAGAGCTGGCGGATGTGGTCGAAGACGCCCGTATACGTCGCCGGCGTCGAGCCAGGCGTCGAGCCGATCGATTCCTGATCGACGAGGATCACCTTGTCTATTTTTTCGAGCCCCTTCACCGAATCGTGCTGCCCCGGCTGCTCACGCGCCGCATGCAGCCGCCGGGCGAGCGACCGCCAGAGCACCTCCAGGACGAGCGACGTCTTGCCGCTGCCGCTCGGCCCCGTGACGGCCGCGAGCACGCCCAGCGGAAACCGGGCGTCGATGTTTTTGAGCGTGCGATGGCGGATGCCGCGGATCTCGAGCCAGCCCTGCGGCTCGCGGCGGCCGTGCTTCGCCTTCCGTTCCATCACGGCATCGCAGGCGCGGCGCTTCCTGAGATACGGCCCCGTCACGCTCTGCTTCGCCGATTCGAGTTTCTTGGGCGCCGCATGGGCGACGATTGTGCCCCCTTCGCGGCCGCTGCCCGGGCCGAAGTCGAGCGCGTGATCGGCGGCATTGACGACGTCGCGGTCGTGCTCGACCACGACGAGCGTGTTGCCGAGGTCGCGGAGCTTGCCGAGGGCGCGGATGAGCTTGTGGGTGTCGCGCGGGTGGAGGCCGATCGTCGGCTCGTCGAGCACGTAGAGCACGCCCGTCAGACCGCTGCCCACCTGGGCTGCCAGCCGGATTCGCTGCAATTCGCCGCCGGAGAGGCTGCCGGCGGGGCGATCCATGTCGAGATATTCGAGGCCCACGTCCACGAGGAAGTTCACACGCGCCTCGAGTTCCCTCAACAGGTCGCCGGCGATCTTCTTCTCCGCGTCGGAAAGCGCGACGGCCGCGAGCTCCTTCTGCAGCTTGCCGAGCGGCATCCGGCACCAGACATCGAGCCCGCGGCCCCAGAGCGTGACGGCGCTGGCCACGTCGGCGAGCCGGCTGCCGCCGCACTCGCTGCACGGTACCTCGCCCATCACGGCGTCGACCTTGCCGCGCAGGCCCACAACGAGGCGGGCGGCCTCCTCGCAGGCGTTTTCGAGGCCTTTGAATTGGAAGGAGAAGGGGGGCCGCGCGACTTCGATCCATTTTTCGCCGGTGCCTTCGAAGAGCACCCGCTGCTGCAATCCCGAAAGTTCCGCGAGCGGCACGTCGATTGGGAGGCCCGTGGCCTTGCAGAGCGCTTCGAGCATCGCGCGGCTGATCGCGCCAGAGTCTTTTCGATCGAGGCTCGGCCAGAGATCGAGCGCCCCCTCGCCGAGCGAAAGCGACGCATCCCGCACGAGCGATCCATGCTCCACGCCCGTGCGGGTGCCGAGGCCGTCGCAGCTCGGGCACCATCCCAGCGGACTGTTGAACGAAAACTGCCGCGGCTCGAGCGGCTTGAAGCCCCGGCCGCACGACGGGCAGGCGAGCCTGCGGCTATGCACCTCGACGGGCCAATCGGGTTCGTCGGCGCCGTCCACCGCGCGGGCCACGAGCATCGTGCCGTTGCCCGCATCAAACGCCGCCTCGACCGATTGCGCGAGCCGGCTCCGCTCCGCCGGATTCGCCGTCACGCGGTCGATCACGATCTCGATCCGGCTCTTCCGCTTGCGATCGAGGGCGGGATTTTCATCGAGGCGGAGCGTGCGGCCGTCGATCCGCACCCGCGCGAAGCCGGCCGCCTTCAGCCCCGCAAAAAACGCCTCCGGCGACTGGCCGACGCGAAGCTCCGTCGGAGCGAGCAGCAGCAGCCTCGTCTCGGGATCGTGCTCCAAGAGCCGCTCGACCGTCTGATCGACGCTCTGCGCCCCGACTGGCGTGCTGCAGTCAGGGCAGTGCATCACGCCGAGCCGCGCCGCCAGCACCCGGAAATAGTCATACATCTCCGTGAGCGTGCCGACCGTCGATCGCGGCGTGCTGCCGGTGCTTCGCTGCTCGATCGCCACCGCCGGCGAGAGCCCCTCGATCTTCTCGAACACCGGCTTCGGCACCTGGCCGACGAACTGCCGGGCATAGGGGGAGAGGCTCTCGACATACCGCCGCTGCCCCTCGGCATAGAGCGTGTCGAATGCGAGCGACGTCTTGCCGCTGCCGCTCGGGCCGCAGCAGACCGTCATCGCGCCGCGCGGGATGTCGGCATCGACCTGCTTGAGATTGTGCTGCGCGGCGCCGCGAACCATGATCGCCGGCGGGCCGGGATCGCGGGATGTCTTCGCGATCTTCTCGAGCAGCGCCTTCTCCGCAGACGCCGATGCAGCGACCGGCTTGCGGCGGACGGCGGACTTGCGAACGGTTTTTCCGCGGGACTCTGCGGCTTTCAGCACCGGCATAAGCGCCGTGCCCGTCTCCGACCGCGTGCACTTCGCCACCTGCTCGGGCGTGCCCGCGACGATGATCTCGCCGCCGCCGGCGCCGCCTTCCGGCCCGAGGTCGATCACCCAGTCGGCCCGCTTCACGACGTCAAGATTGTGCTCCACCACGAGCACCGTGTTGCCCGCATCCACGAGCCGCTCGAGCACCGTGATCAATTGGCGGACGTCGGCCATGTGGAGGCCCGTCGTCGGCTCGTCCAAGATATAGAGCGTCTTGCCCGTGGACCGCTTCGCGAGCTCGCGCGAGAGCTTCACCCGCTGCGCCTCGCCCCCCGAAAGCGTCGGCGACGGCTGGCCGAGATGGAGGTAATCGAGGCCGACGTCGCAGAGCGTTTCCAGTTTGCGGGCGATGTCGGGGGCTTCGGCGAAGAGCTCCCGCGCCTCGCCGATCTCCATATTCAAGAGTTCGGCGACGTTTTTTCCCTTCCAGCGGACTTCGAGCGTGTCTTTCGCGAAGCGGGCGCCGCTGCAGACCTCGCACGTCACCCACACATCGGCCAGGAAATCCATGTCGAGCCGCGTGGAGCCGTTGCCCTCGCAGGCCTCGCACCGGCCACCGGCCACGTTGAAGCTGAACCGGCCGGCCTTCCATCCGCGCTTCTTCGAGTCGGGGAGCATCGTGAAGAGATTGCGGATGTCGTCCCAGACTTTGACATACGTCGCGGGATTGCTCCGCGGCGTGCGGCCGATCGGCGATTGATCGATCACGATCACCTTGTCGAGCTGGTCGGCGCCTTTGATGGCATCGAACTCGCCGGGCACGGCCGCCTCGCTCCCCAGGAGCCGCCGCAGCTCGGGCTCGAGCACGTCGCTCACGAGCGAGCTCTTGCCGCTCCCCGAGACGCCCGTCACGCAGACGAAGAGGCCAAGTGGGATCTCGATGTCGACCGACTTCAGGTTGTTGTGCCGCACGCCTTCAAGCCGGAGCGTTTTGCCGCCGGGCTTCCGCCGCTTCTGCGGCACTTCGATCGCGTCGCGGCCGGCGAGGAAGGCGCCCGTGATGCTCCGCGGGCTCGCGGCGACGTCGTCGGGCGTGCCCGCGGCCACCACCTCGCCCCCGCGCTTGCCCGGGCCGGGCCCGAAATCGACGACCCAATCCGCCGCG
>JBKDMX010000027.1:0-28474 GCA_046343855.1 Planctomycetia bacterium | reverse complement strand
AGGGAAAGAAAAGTCTTCACCTTCTCGGCGGGGGCGGCCGATCGTTCGGCGGCGAGTTTGTCGCCCGAGAGGGTCGAATCGGCCTGCATGAAGAAGAGCGTGGCATCGGCGATTTTTTCGAGATCCTTCGCCGTGACAGGCTGCTGGCCGGCGCGCTGTTCAAACCATTCCTTGGGCCGCTGCTTCTTCATCTGTTCGACGAGTCGCGTGGCGTCGCGGTCGTCGCGGCCCGCGAGCACCATGATCGGCAGCTGCCGCTTCAGCACGTCGGTCGACATCGCGGGCGAAATCGAAAGGCCCTTCGTCGTCCAGACCGGGCTGATGAGGACGAGCCCGCGCACCTGCCGGCCCTGCGGGCCGCTCGCGATCGGCGGCCAGGCCCAGTCGGCCACCGTCCAGAGGGCCGCCAGCGTCGCGCCAACGCCGGAGCCGACGACACAGAGCCGGTCGATGTCGAGTTCACCGGCGTCTGACTTCTGCTTGATGAAGTTGCGCACCGCCTCGATGTCGCCGCGAACCAAGGATTGATCGCGGACGCGGCCTCCTGCGGCGGCGGCGATCAGTTCGAGGTCTGCCTTCTTGAACGTCTTGGCGTCGAGGGTGTCGTCCTTGCCGTTCGCCTCGAGGAGCGCGGTGCTCGCTCCGTGGCCGCGCAGGTCGGGGGCCACCACGGCGATGCCAAGTTTCTGGAGCGCGAGGGCGAGCGGCTCGACGGTCTTGTGCGACCCGTCGAGATCGTGCACCAGGATCACTGTCGCAGCCGGGGTCGAGTCTTCGGGAACGGCGTAATACCAGGCCGCGAGCCCCACGCCGTCGGAGGTCTCCAGTTCCAGTTCCTCGGGCTCTGCCGGCGATTCCTTCTCCGCCACATCGGTGTCGGCAGCGACCGGTGGGGCGCCGGTGAGACGTGAACTGGGAACCATCCCTGAGACGGCAGCGACCATCAGAAGGGGCAGGAATGCCGAAAACCGCGGGCAGAGAGCCATGGAAGCCTTTCCGGATGCGGGCAGCCGCTGAACGAGCGATCTACCAATGCTATGCGGGAACGTTTTGGCAGGTCAATTCTCCGAAACGGGTGATCCGGTCGATAGGGTAGACTCGGGGTGGTGGCACAACATGCCGGGTGCGATCGCCTGAGATCGAAGAGGCGTTTGCTCATGAAACTCCTGGAGACGGCACGACGGCAGTGGCAGGCCCGGATGGGGGAGGAAGAGACTCCCTTCGATGGCGACACGCCCGCCTGGGTGGTCAGCCTTCTCGTCCATGTGGCCGTGCTCTTGTCGCTGGCCCTGACGGGGCTCGCCGAACGGCCTGAGCCGGTTCGCAATTTCACCGTGATCGAGGCCCCGCCGGAGGTCGAGGAGGAGGTTGTCCTCGAGTCGCAAGAATTCGCCGTCTCGGAAGATCCTCGGGAGCAGATAGGCGCCGACAGCGAGCAGGGGGACGAAGCGGCGCAGGCCGTTGCACCGATATTCGCCCCCGTGTCGGTCGTGTCGGTGGAGGTGCAGGACGACCTCGTGAGCGACGTCACGCTTCCCCCGGTCGATGAAATCCCGACGGCGGAGGTGAGCGATGCTGCCGTGGTCAGAAAGGGCGCGAGGGGGGTCGGCGCGACCGGCGCCACCGGGGCGGTGGATCACCTGACGGCCGAGATCGAGGCCTCGCTCGCCCGTGGGCCGACCGTCGTCTGCTGGGTCTTCGACCGCTCCGTGAGCCTGTCGGCCCAGCGCAATCAGATTGCAGATCGCATGAGTCGGGTGTTCCATCAACTCGGTGCGATGCGTGCGGCGGCCAATCGCCCCGATCTCGAAAACATGGTGGTGGCATTCGGGGAGTCGGTCGGCCTCGTCACCAAGAATCCGACCGACGACGTCGACGAGGTCGTGAAGGCGATTCGCTCGATTTCCGTGGACGATTCGGGGGTCGAGATGACGTTTCTGGCGATCCGGAAGACGGCCGAGGTGGCGAAGAAGTTTCGCCAGGGGGCGGGCGGCCGCAACGTGATGATCGTCGTCTTCACCGACGAGGTGGGGAATGACGCCAGCACGGTGGACGAGACGGCGAAACTCTGCCGAAAACTCGGCTTCCCCGTGTATGTCGTCGGCGTGCCGGCGCCGTTCGGCATGGCCAAGGTTCAGATGAAATACGTCGAGTTCGACCCGATGTATTCGCAAGGCGAGCAATGGGTCGAGATCGAACAGGGCCCCGAAACGCTCTATCCAGAGGTCGTGCGGGTGCGATCCGGCCGGTTGGCCGACGACGCGATCGATTCGGGCTTCGGCCCCTACGCCCTCTCGAGGCTCTGCGCCGAGACCGGGGGGATCTATTTTCGCGTGCATGCCAACAGCGGCGCGCGGGGGCGGGTCACGAACGAGGACACGGCGCCGCTGTCATCGCGGCTGCGCTATTTCTTCGATCCCGAAGTGATGCGGCACTACCAGCCCGATTACGCCTCCCCGGAAAAGGTGGCCAAGGAAATCAACGCCAACCGCGCGAAGCGGGCGCTCTTCACGGCTGCGGGGATGTATGAGGTGCCGCAGATGGTGTTGCCGGAGACGACCTTTCCGCGAAAGAGCGACGGGGAATTTGTGGCCCTGCTCGGGGAGGCACAGAAGACAGCGGCCAGCCTGCAGCCGAAGATCGACACGCTCTACGAGACGCTCCGGGCGGGGCTGCCCGACCGGGAGCGGCTGCGTGAGAAACGCTGGCAGGCGGGCTACGACCTCGCGCTCGGTCGCGTGCTGGCCGCGAAGGTTCGCACCGATGCCTACAACAAGACGCTGGCGAAGGCCAAGTTTGGGATGAAATTCCAGAATCCCAAGAGCGACACCTGGGTGCTCGAGCCGAGCGACGATGTCGCCGTCGACGCGGCGCTCGGCAAGCTCGCCACGCAGGCCAACGAACTGCTCGAGGGCGTGTTGCGGCAGCACGCAGGCACGCCGTGGGCGTTGCTCGCCGCCGAAGAGTTGCGGATACCGCTCGGCTACCAATGGGTCGAGGCCACGACGGGCGTGAACGACCCACCGGCGATGAACCGCAATGGCAACAATAACATGCCGGCACCACCGCCGGATGACCAGAGGCGGATGCTCGCCCCGCCGAAACCAAGCCGTGATTTCAAGAAGCTGTGATCGGGGTTGCCCTCATCACGGCGGGCCGAGCACGAGCCGGCCGTCGATGACCCGCACGTGGATGCCGCCGGGATAGTCGGCCGCCGGCGGCCGGCCCGACAGCCCGTGTGCCACCAGGTCGGCCAGTCGCTCGTAGTGCCGCGCGGTCATGTCGCGACGCGGCCAGCCTTCGCGCCGCCACAGCGCCACGAAGACCTCGGCGAGCAGGTGTCGATCGAGGCCGACGAGGGGCGTCGCTTCGAGGGTCACGGTGCCGTCGGGCTGGCAGCGGGCGTGCCGCGACAGCAGGTGCTCCGCGGCGCTTGCAAGCGCACGGGCGGCACGCGACGCCTGCTCGCCGAGCCGCACGAGGGACTCCGTCGCCGCCGGATACGGCCCCGCCTCGGCCCGCGCGATGATCTCGTGCCGGAGGAAGTTTCGCGCGTAGCGGGTGTCGTCGTTCGTCTCGTCCTCGCACCAGGATTCACCGGTGCCGCGAAGGTAGCCACGCACCTGTTCCCGCGCGACGCCGAGCAGCGGCCGCAGCAAAGAGACGCCGTCGCAGAGCTCTCGCGCGGGCATCATCCCGGCAAGCCCCGCCAGCCCTGTGCCCCGCAGGGAGCGGTGCAGGATCGTCTCCGCCTGATCGTCGGCCGTGTGTGCCACGACGACATGCCGCGCTCCCGTTTCCCGCGCCACATCGGCGAGGAATTCATACCGCAACTGCCGCGCCTGAGCCTCGACGCCGTCGCCGGCGTTGTTCTCGCGCACCGGGAGCCGGCGCGTCGCGAACCGCAGACGGAGGCGGCCGGCCAGCGCCGCGACGAACAGGGCGTCGGTCGTGGCCGCTGCACGCAGATCGTGCTCCGCATGCGCGACGGTCAGGAGCGGCGAGCAACCCTGCGGGGCGACTTCGAGCAGCGCGAGCAACAGTGCGACGCTGTCGCCGCCGCCCGACACGCCCACCACGACGGGCGATTCCCAGAAGCCGTGCGCGGGCAGGGCCGCGGCGAGGCTCGCGAGAAATGCGTCGGCGATCGAAGCCCCGGGATTGACCATGCGACCATTCTGCCATACGCCTCCGAAGCCGCGTTTTTTCGCCCAAGAAGCGGCATTGAGCGGCCGTCCCCGGCCGGCTACCCTCCCGGCCCCGCACAACGGCGGAAACCGACGCCTCCGAAGGACTTTCGCATGCACTCCCGGCCAGCTCAACGCGCCATCGCTCTCGCAGTCCTGGCCGCGCTCGTCGCCGTGTCGAGCGGCTGCTCGACGCTGCTCACGGCCGCCTACATTCTCATGCCCGAGGATACCCCGGCGGAATTCAAGGGGCTCAAGGGGAAGCACGTGGCGGTGGTCTGCAAGCCGATCGTGGAGCTGGAGTTCAGCGACGCCGGCTCGGCCCGCGAGCTGGCATCGATCGTCGGGGCGCATCTGGCCCGCAACGTCCGCAAATCGCGGGTGATCGACCAGCAGGAGGTGGCGCGCTGGATCGACGAAAACGCCTGGATCGACCACGCCACCGTGGGCAAGGCGCTTGACGCCGACATGGTGGTGGGGATCGATCTCGAGGAGTTCCGGCTCCACGAGGGCTCGACGCTCTACCGCGGGCGCGCCACGGCGCACGTGCGTGTCTATGACGTGGCCGAAAAGAAGGTGGTGTTCGAAAAGCGATTCGACGACTTCGCATTCCCGGCCGACAGCGCGATTCCCACCACCGACCGCTCTGAATCCCAGTTCCGGGGCATGTTTCTCCAGATTCTCGGCGGCCGGATCGCCCGCACGTTCCACGCCTACGACAGCCGCACGACCTTCGCGGAAGAGTCGCTCACGTTTTAGCTAGGCTCGATGCGCCCAAACCGGCTTCGGGTGACCTGCACCCCGCTCTCCGGACGCTCGCTACGTACGACCAATCCGCTAACGCGGATCGGTGCCCGCATGCCCTCCGCTCGCTCGATGCTGACTGCGCTCTCGGCATCCTGCCTGCGCTTGTCAGCAACGCCGGCGCGCGGGGTGCGGGTCACCCGAAGCCTCCCGTATTTGGAGGTGCTCAGTGGCGGAGTCGTAGGCGCTCAGCAGTTTCGGCGGAGACGGTCGGTGGGCACGCGCAGAAGAAGGGAGTCGTTGAGGACTATTGGCTCCTGATCAAAACCCACGAGACTGAAACTCTCAACACGACCGGATTCGAGCATGCCTACCGACCGGCTCCGAATGCGGGTTTTTCACGTGCGCTGCATTATGGCCACGTGGCGGGCCATGGGAATCGCTAGGACGTCATCTCGACGCGCCGGTAGCCGCCGATGCTCGCGAAGTAGAGCAGGAAGCCCAGGTAGATCGCCGCCATGGTCGCCGGGATATAGGAATCGGCCTTGAGCGTGTCGCGGTCGCCCTGCTGGTCGGCCTCGATCGCGGCCTTCTGGTCGGCCGTCGCCTGTGGGCCGGCGTCGCGGGCCGCGGCCACCTTGCGGCCGTCGAGGCCCTGCACCTCCGTGCTTGGGATGTTCAGGAAACGGCTCGGGGTTTCCGCCTTGTATTCCTCGTAGATGGCGGGGTTGCGCTGCTTGAGCGCCTCGCCGGCGAAGCGGTCCTTGCAGTAGCCGAGCCCCGGGCCACCGAGCAGGCCCGCGGAGAGCATGCCGATGCCCCCCATGATCGACATCGCCACGGCGCCGGTCTGCGGGAAGCGGTCGCCCACCACGGCCAGCATCGTCGGCCAGAAGAAGGTCTTGCCGACGGCGTAGATGCCGAGCGCGGCCAGTGCGATGGGAAAGGTCGTCATGCCGCTGGCCAGCCGCAGGCCGATCCAGGCGAGCACCGCCGACACGAAGAGCAGGCCGATCGGGGAGAGCTTCAGGCGGGTCTCGATGAAGTGGGCGCAGAACCGCAGGGCGAACATGATCGCCGAGGTCCAGATGAACAGGGCCTTGCCCTGCTCGGATGAGAAGAGGTTGCCGGTGATGTTTTGGATCCAACTGTCGGTGCCGAGCTCCACGGCTCCGACGAGCGCGTGCGTCACGAAGAGGATGAAGAGCATCAGCGAGCCGATCGAGAACTTCGTCATCACCGCCACGGCCAGGAGCAGCAGACCGCCGAGCGCGTAGCCGGCCACCGCCGCCTGCTCGGGAATGAAGTTCCGCAGGATGTCGCCGAAGAACAGGGCCAGGAGATAGCAGGCCACCGCGGACCCGAGGATGCCCACGCTCCGGAACATGTCGACGAAACTCGCCCCCTTCGCGGCCGCCTCCGACTTCGGGAACTTCTGGCCGAGGAACATGAGGGCGTAGATGACCGTCGGAATCAGGTAGAGGGCCAGCTGATACTTCCAGTGGATGCCCATCCGGTCGTCGAGGATCCAGCCGAGCACGGTGCCGAGCACCATGCCGGCCGGCCAACTGGCGTGGAGGATGTTGAGATAGTGCGTGCGGTTGTTCGGGAAGACCGTCGCCACGAGCGGGTTTGCCACCGCCTCGAGCGTGCCATTGGCGAAGGCGAAGATGAACGAACCCCAGAAGAGAAACTGGTAGGCATTGCCGGCCGAGGAGGCGCTGAAGGTGACGAGCGCCGACAGGATGTGGCCAAGCAGGGCCAGGGCCACGAGCTTGCCGTAGCCGATCTTGTCGACGATCAGGCCGCCGAGAATGATGCCGAAGCAGAAGCCCGTCAGGCCGGCACCGGTGATCTGGCCGACCTGCAGGGCGGTGAAGTCGAATTCCTGCCGCCAGTTGTCGAGGATGCCGCCGCGGATCGCGAAGCCGACGCCCGCCGCAAGGATCGCCATGAACCCCGCCCAGAGCAGCCGCTGTGCATTCGGAACGGAACCGTTCGGGCCCTCTTCGTGGCGCAGCGCGTTCATGCGATCTCCAAGGCAAGGGAATGGGGACTGGGGCAGTCGGGAAAAGATCGGGACTATAGCAGGCCGCCGCGGGCTGCGGAAACAAGGGCCTTGCGGTCGCGGCGGAAGGCGGGGCGGCGCATCTTGACCCTCCCGCGGGCGGCGGCGTACTGTCCCGCCCCCCTGCGGAACCGCTGCGCGCCCACGCGCCCAACCAAAAGCACATGCATTCGCTCGCCGATACCCTCTGGACGCTCGTGCGCTGGACCGTGCCCGTCACGGTGGCGGCCGTCGTGGCGGCCGGTGCGATCGGGTCGAGCCGGGTGGGCGAAGAGATCAGGAGCCGCGTCGAAGCCCGGCTGGCGGAGGAGTTTCCCACGCTCACCGTGCAGGTGCAGGGCGCGAGCCTCGTGCAGGGGGAGGGAATCATCGTCCGCGGCGTGTCGCTGGTCGATCCGAAGATGCCGCAGCAATGGCGGCAACTCCTGTGGATCGATGAACTGCGGCTCGCCTGCACGACGAATCTCACCGAACTGGCGTCCGGCCCGCCGCGGATCACCGCGGTGCAGGTGCGCCGGCCCGTCGTGCACGCCGTGCGACACGCCGACGGCACGTGGAACCTCGCGCGGCTCTGGCGGCAGCGTACGGTCGGCGGCCTCGTGCCCGTGTCGGTCGAAGACGCCACGCTGCTCATCGACGACACCTGCCGCAGGATGCGGGCGACGTTGCGGCAGGTCGCCTGCGACGTGCAGCCGGCGGCCACCGCAGCGGACGGCCAGGCCTGGGCGACGTTTCGCGGCAGCGTCGCGGGCGACCTGTTCGAGCGGGCCGGCTTCCAGGGGCGGTTCGCGCCGGCGAGCGGCGGCTTCGAGTGCTCTGGCGACGTCGAATCGCTCGACCTGTCGCCGCGGCTGGCGGCGTTTCTGCCCGAGATGGAAGGCAAGCCCGGCGCTCCGGACGCCAAGGAATGGCTCGCGGGCCTGCGCGGTCGCTGCCACCTCGCCTGGCAGGCGTCGGGAGGCTTGCAGACGCTGGGCGACGCGACGTTCACGGTGTCGGGCCGCCTCGAGTCGGCCCGCTTCCAGCACGCCGCGATCCCGTTCTCGCTCACCGACATGACCGCGGCCTTTCGGGCCGATCGTTCCGGGCTCCTCGTCGAGAGCCTCGAGGCCCATTCCGGCGCGACGCTCCTGCGGGGATCGGGCCGGCTCGCCGGCTGGCGCAGCGATGCCGACTTCGATCTCTTACTCGACGCCGAGCGGCTCACCGTGAGCCGGCAGTGGGAAGCGCATCTGCCGGAGCGGTATGCAGCCCAATGGCGCAAGCTCCTGCCGGCCGGCGAGGTCGACGTGCGGGCGCAGCTTGTCCGCCGAGACGGCCGGATCGATCCGCAGGTGTCGGTGCGGTGCCGCAATGCATCGATCACCCACTATCGCTTCCCCTATCGACTCGACCGCACGGTGGGAACCGTGGTGCTCGAATCGGGCACGCTGTCGATCCACCTCACCGGCCAGGCCGGCGGCCATCCGGTCCACGTGCGGGGCACGTTTCAGACCGCGGCTTCGACCGGCTTTCTGGAAGTGCGGGGCGACGGCATGCGGATCGACGACGCACTCCTGGCCGCCATGCCGCCACGGAGCGCCGCCATCCTGCGGGCGCTGCATGCGGCGGGCACGTTCGACTTCGTCTTTCGCCACGACCGCGCGACACAACTGCCGAATGGCTTCGCGAATTCGCTCGGCATCCGGCTCGCCCAATGCAGCATGAGCTACGCCGGCTTCCCCTATCCGCTGACGAACGTCTCGGGCACGCTGCGCATGGAACGCGGCCATTGGACGATCAAGGAGATCGTCGGCTCCAACGACACCGGCCGGGTGCGCTGCACCGGCGCCCTCGTGCCCGCGGGAGACGACGACGGCGAACTCACGCTGCACCTCTCCGGCGACGGCGTCGTGCTCGATCGGGAATTGCGTGACGCGCTCCCGCGGGGCATGGGACGAATCTGGGACGACATCGACCCGCGCGGGAACGTGGGCTTCACGGCGACGGTCCGCCACCGCGTGAAGGCGAAGAAGACCGACGTGGAGGTCGAGGCGATCCCGCACGCGGATACCGTGTCGATCGAGCCGGCCTGGTTTCCCTATCGCCTCGAGAAGCTCGGCGGAAAGCTCGCCTGGAAGGACGGCCTACTGCGTTTCGACGGCGTGCGCGGCGTGCACGACCGCACCACCGTCACGAGCGAGGGGATCTGCCGGTTCGCGCCGGACGGCGGCTGGCATGTGTCGTTCGCGCGGCTCACGGCCGACCGCTTCCGCGCCGACCACGAGGTGCTGCAGGCGATGCCGGCCGGGCTCAGGCGGGCGATCGCCGCGGTGAACCCGCGGGGGCTGCTCTCGCTCAACGGCGTTCTCGACATCTACGCACAAGGAGCGCCCGGAGGCGGAGCCGGCCCCGCCTCGGCCGCCTGGAACATGCGGCTCGACATGGAGCAGGGCAGCCTCGACGCGGGCATCCCGCTCGAGCACGTGCACGGGGGCGTCCGGCTCGAGGGGCGGACCGATGGCCGCACGTGGAAATCCTCCGGCGAACTGGCGCTCGACAGCGCGATCTGGCGCGGCGTGCAGTTGACGAGCGTGCAGGGGCCGCTCGTGATGGACGAGGAGGGGGTGCGGTTCGGGCTGACAGCCGGTGCGGGGCAGGGCCGCGCCCGCCGGCTCTCGGCCCGCGTGGCCGGCGGCTCCATCTTCGCCGACGGCAGCGTGTCGGCCGGCCCGGAGGGCACGTTCGCGGTGGCGGCCTCGGTAAGCGACGCCGAACTCGAGCGGCTCGCAGGTGATGCGGCGGCCTTTCCCGGCGCCGGCGCGGCGCAGCGGTTTTCCGGCAAGGTGTTCGGTGCGATCGAGGTGAGCGGCGCCCGCTCCGGCACCCACTCGCTCGCCGGCCGTGGCCAGCTGCGGCTGCGCGATGCCGACATCTACGAGCTACCGGTGATCGTGGCGCTCTTGAAGGTGCTCCGCGTGAAGGCGCCCGACCGCAAGGCATTCAGTTCGAGCCTCGTCGATTTCCGGATCGAAGGGCCGCGGGCCTACCTCGACAACATCGAGCTTTCCGGCGACGCGATCAGCCTCGTGGGCAACGGCGAGGTCGACTTCGACTCCCGGGTGCGGATGACGTTCCGCTCGATCATGGGCGACTCCGAGACGCAGCTTCCGGTCATGAAGCGGGTGCTCGGCGGTGCGAGCGGCCAGTTCATGCTCGTCCACGTCGACGGCACGCTCGCGCAGCCGGACATCACCACCGAGGCCTTCCCCACGCTCAATGCCGCGCTCCAGCAGTTGCAGTCGAAACGCCGCGATCCCGAACGGGTCGGCCTCGGCGAACGGCGCGAGGGGCCACGGTGACAGGAAGCCGCTCCGGGCGGCACAATGCTCCATCCGACGTCCCGACAGGCCCCACGACTTCCACACAGGCACGAGCCCCATCCCATGGCCCCCACCCAGACACGCTTCACGAAGATGCACGGCGCCGGCAACGACTACGTCTACATCGATTGTTTCACCGAGCAGCCGCCGGCCGACCCGGCCGCGCTCGCCCCGCGCATCGCCGACCGGCATCGCGGCGTCGGTGGCGACGGCCTGGTGCTCGTCCTCCCATCGACCAAGGCGGCGGCCCGCATGCGGATGTTCAACGCCGATGGCAGCGAGGCGGAGATGTGCGGCAACGGCGTCCGCTGTGTGGCGCACCTGGTCGTGGCCCACGGCCACGCGCCGGCCGGCGCCGTGGCGATCGAGACGGGCCGCGGTGTGCTGACGGTCGACGTGCGGCCGATCGGAGAGCGGCGATCGCAGGTGCGGGTCGATATGGGGGAGCCGCTGCTCGAGGCCGCCCGGATTCCGGTCACCGGCGCCGGCGCGGGGCAGGTGGTCGACGCGCCGTGCGAAGCCCTTGCGACTTCGGAAACATGGTGGGAGGCGGCCGGCCTCGACCCGCGGATGACCTGCGTGTCGATGGGCAATCCGCACGTCGTCTTCTATTGCCGCGACGTGGCGGCGGTGCCGCTGGAGAGCGTGGGGCCGAGGATCGAAAAGCATCCGATCTTCCCGCAACGCGTTAACGTGCATTTCGTGCAGGTGCTCTCGCGCGACCGCGTGCGGATGCGGACCTGGGAGCGAGGCAGCGGTATCACGCAGGCCTGCGGCACGGGCGCGTCGGCGGTCTGCGTGGCCGGCGTGCTCACGGGGCGCACGGACCGACGGATCGTCGCTGAGGTGCCGGGGGGCGAACTGGAGTTGGAATGGTCTCCCGCCGGGCAGGTCTTCATGACCGGGCCGGCCGAGGAGGTGTTCGAGGGGGCGTGGCGCGACGCCTGATGGCGCGGCCCGGGCCAGGCACGGCCGGCACGGCGAGAAAACACAAGGCAAGGAAAGGATTCCGTTCGTGAAGTTCACCGGACCACTCGAAATCGGCGCTGTGTCGCTCCTGTCGACGGCGACGATCCGGCAATGGATGGCCACGCTCGACTGCCGCGCGGAATTCGGCGATCCGACCGTGGATCCCGTCCATCCGGACTACCGCGGTGCGAAGATCTACGTCTTCTGGCACGAAAACATCCTGCTGCCCCTCTTCCTGCGCGGGTACTCCAACATCTCGATGCTGCTCTCCCGCCACGACGATGCCAACGTCCTCGATCGTGTCGCCCGGATGATGGGGTTTGGCGTCGTGCGGGGCAGCACGTTCCACGGTGGCTCCGTCGCCCTGCGGCAGCTGGCCCAGCGGGCGCAGGAGGAGAATCTCACGATCACGCCGGACGGCCCGCGTGGCCCGCGCCGGCGGCTCGCGCCGGGCTGCGTCTTTCTGGCGAGCACCCTCGGCATTCCGATCGTGGCCATGGGGCTCGGCTACGCGCATCCCTGGCGCGTGGGCACATGGGATCGCTTCGCCATCCCGAAGCCCTTCACGCGGGCCCGCGCCATCGTGAGCCGCGCGATCCACGTGCCCGCCGACATCGATCGCGATGCCTTGGAGTGGCACCGCGCGGGCGTGGAGCGTCTGCTCGTGCAGCTTTCCGACGAAGCCGAACGCTGGGCCTGCTCGGGCGAGCGCCGCGCAGGCGAGGTGCGGCTGCGGAAAGAGCCCTCGCGGGTCGCCCGACGGGCCGCACGGCTTCCGGCGTTGAGCGGCGTGTCGCTCGAGGACGAACTCCGCCGCTGCGCGGTGCTGCCGGTCGCGGAAACCCACGAACGCCCCGCCGCTTGAGCGACGATCGCTCTTGCGAATCCGGCGAAGGGCTGCCCGTGCCCCGTCGCCGGACGTTCGCTTCGGGCATCCATGCCCTTCGCTCACTCGATGCTGACTGCGCTCCGGCATCCTGCCTGCGCTGGTCAGCAACGCCGGCTCTCGGAGCACGGGCAGCCCTTCGCCTACCCCGTCAAAGTAGACCGCTTGCTCCGCAAGCGGATCCCAACAAACTCTGTGGCGCTCGGGACGGCTGTCTAGCGCTGTGGGCCGACGAGGGCTTGTTCGAGCGGCACTTCGAGCGATTGGAGCGAGACCTCCGCACGTCGCTTTTCGCCGCCGGGCAGGATGTACTGCAGCGTCATAGGCCTGTCGGCCGGGCTCGATGTCACCACCTGCGTGAGTTCGTTGGGGGATCGCACCGGCTTGTCGTCGAGGGCGACGATCACGCTTCCCGGCGGCACGCCGGCCCGGGAGGCGGGGAGGTCGTGGACGACGCCGATCACGAGCGCGCCGGTCGGCTCCGGGAGTCCGAATCGGGCCTGCACGCCCGGATCGACCGGGAGCGTGCGCACGCCGAGCGCCGTGCGGCCTTTCGCCCCGGCCTGCGGCGCGGGCGGCGGGCCGGCGACGCGACGCGGCTCTGCCGGCATCAGCGACGCAGGCTCGGCCGAGCGGGAGATCGACGGCGCGAAGGCCGGTGCGGAGGCTGCCGGAGGCGCAAAGGCCGGTGCGGAGACTGCCGGAGGCGCCAAGGATGGTGCCGCTGCTGCCGGAGGCACATAGGACGGGGCGGCCGCAGCGGGCGGCACGTATGCCGGCACACGGGGCTCGCCTGGGATCGATGCCGTTTGCGGCGGGGCTACTGGCTGAGGGGGAAGGTTTGCCGGCCCGAAGTCCCCGACCACCGCTTCCGACTGGCTCGCCGGAACGGGAGCCGGCAATGGCTGTGGAACCGCCGCTAGCTCCGGCGCCGGCCGCGCGGGCCGATCTGCCGCTTTCAGCACGACCTCGTCGATCCGGTCGCCGCGTCCAATGGCCATCTTCACGTCGCTGCCGGGGGCGATCGCGGCCAGTTCCGCGGCAAGTTGGTCGGCGGTTCGCAGCGGCTTGCCGTTGATGGCGAGCACCTGGTCCTGCGGCTTGATGCCGGCCTGCGCGGCGGGGCCAGGCTTGGCCACGTCCACCACCACCAGCCGGCCCGGCACGAGAGAGTCGTCGGCCGTCAGGCCCAGCCAGCCGTTGCCGGAGGCCGCTGCCTGCTGCAGCACCGATCGCGTGGGCAGTTCGAGCGGCTCGCCGATCGAAATTTCAGCGGGCTCGAACCGCGGCGGCTCTTGGGCGCGAACGTCGCCGACGAGGGCCGCAGCCGCCGCTGCAATCGTGCATGCAACCCAGAGAAGATTGGAAAAGAATCGTGCGTGAATCACATCGTTCATCCTGAACAGCGGCACTCAATCCACGGCGAAGAGTATAGAAGATTTTTGGCATTTCGTCCCGCGGTCCGCGGATCGCGTTTTTTGGGTGATTTTGCCGGTTATGCGGGCCGTCGTCGACGCTCTTCCGGACCGATGCGGCGCGCGGCGTCGCCTGAAAAACGCCGCGCGAAAAACATGACTTCGCCGTCTCTCGCACGCGCTGCTTGCATGGTTTGACAGCACTGCATGCACCCCTATACTCGCGCCGCGATCACGAGTCGCAGCGGTCACGGATGGATGCGAAAAATTCACGGAAATGAGCGGGTGCCTGGTGCAGGACGTGGCCAAGGCGGGAATCACTGACGGAATGGTGCCGCAGCCGGATCGCCCGGCAAAGGGCGCGGGGAAAACCTGCCCGGAGGACGCCCGGCGCGTGAGCGCGGCCTTTTGCGCCCGGATCGGCGCGGAGCGGCATGCCGTCTGGTTTGGCGACGTGGCCGAGGTCGAGGTCGTGCGGCAGGATTCGGGCGAGACCTGCGGCTTCATCCGGATCGGCAACGCGTTCACCCACGAGTGGCTCCGGAAGACGTTTCACCGGGATTTCGCCGCGGCGGTCCATCAGATCTGCGGCAAGTCGGCCCGTGCGGAATGGCTGGTCGCCGAGGCCGGTGCCGAAACCTCCGCACCGGCGCAGTCCACTGCCCCGCCCGCCCCCGAAGCCACGCAGGAGCCGCCGAAGCAGCGGCGGACCACGCGGCGAGCGAGCCAATCCAAACAGCATGCCGCCGTGACCGCGCCCGAGGCAGACGCCAAGCGCCTGCCGATGCAGGCCGCCTCGGGCCATCGCCATGCTCCTCGGTTCGAATCATTCGTCGTGGGGCCGAGCAATCGCATGGCCTTCGCGGCGGTCGAACTCGCGGCCAGCCGGCCCGGACAGATGTCGCCACTGGTGTTGCACGGGCCGAGCGGCTCTGGAAAAACGCATCTCCTCGAGGCGTTGTGCACGCACTTCCGCGAGCGGCACCCCAAGGCGAGCGCCGTCTTTCTCTCCGCGGAGCAATTCACGACCGGCTTCCTGCAGGCGCTTCACGGCAGCGGCCTGCCGGGCTTCCGCCGCACCTGCCGCACCGCCGACCTGCTCGTGATCGACGACCTGCAGTTTTTCGTCGGCAAACGGGCGACGATCATGGAAGTGCAGCACACGATCGAGGCCCTGCAGCGGCTCGGTCGCCAGATCGTCTTCGCCTGCGACCGCGAGCCGGAATCGATCACCGATCTCGGCGTAGACCTGCTGACGCGGCTGCGCGGCGGCATGACCGCGCGGATGCTGCCGCCGGACGAGGACGTGCGGCGCGGCATCGTCCGAGCCATCGCCGCGCGGCGCGGCCTCGACGTGTCCGATGACGTCGTCCACTACGTCGCCTGCCACATGGCCCGCCACGCCCGCGAGCTCACCGGCGCGATGAATCGACTCGAGGCCACGAGCCACATGCTGGGCGTGCCGATCACGCTCGGCATGGCGGAGGAGGCACTCGCCGATCTCGTGCGCACCAGCGCCCGTTGCCTGAGGCTCGCCGACATCGAGCGGGCCGTCTGCTCCGCGTTCGGCATCGAGCCGGGCAGCCTGCAATCGGCCCAGCGGGCCCGCAAGGTGAACCACCCGCGGATGCTGGCGATGTTCCTGGCCCGCAAGCACACGCCCGCGGCCCTCACCGAGATCGGCAGCTACTTCGGTCGCCGCAGCCACTCGACGGTGATCTCGGCACAGAAGACCGTCAACGAGTGGGTTTCGAAGGGGGAGCGGATCATGCTGGCCGATTCGACCTGGGGCGCCGACGAGGCGATCCGCCGGGTCGAAGAATTCATCCGCGCCGGCTGACGCCGTGTGTCGAAACGTCGAAACCGGCTTCAAGCGACCCGTACCCCGTCGCCGGACGTTCGCTGCGGACATCCTGTCCTTCGCTCACTCGATGCTGACTGCGCTCTCGGCATCCTGCCTTCGCTTGTCAGCAACGCCGGCTCCCGGGGCACGGGGCGCCTGAAGCCTGCCCTACTGGAGGCGTTCTTCGAGGCTCGCCTTGTAGCGGACGCTCGATTCCGGGCCGCTGAAGCCGATCACGCGCCGGTCGATGCCGGTCGTGCGGCGGATGACGCAGCCGCGCTCGAGGTCGAACTCCACCGTCCCGTCCCAGATTCGCTCGAGCAGCCGGGCCTCGAGCCGCGGATCGTCGAGGGGCGTGAGCACGGTCGTGTCGACCTGGATCGTGGCGACGCCGTCGCGGACGGAGGTCAGGCGGTAGCGGAGCCGCGTGCGCACGGCCTTGCGCGGGCCGTTGGGCGCCTCGACGACCACCTCCTGGGGCACGGTCCACTCGGCTCCCTCCCGCACCGCGCCATCCGGCAGCGGCACGACGATCAGGTCGCCGGTGTTCGACGGGGGGCTTGGCCGCAGATCCTGCCGCGAGAGCACCCGGCCGACACGGTCGATCGTGAGCCGCGAGAGCGGCACGCCGAGGCTCTGCTTCACGGTCTCGTAGCCGGGAGGGGGCGGCTCGTCACCGCTGCTGCTCCAGCGGACCTGACCCTTGTCGCTCGTCCGCGAGGTCATCGTCACGCCATCCACCGAGTGCTCGATCGTGGCATTGCCTTCCGCATCGACGGCAGTGACGGTCCAGATCTTGGTCGAGTCGGTGGCGGTCTCGGTGGACTGTGTCGTGCCGGCGATCGTCGTCTCCGTGAGGGCCCGGTGGGCCACGTCCATCACGAGTCGGTCCCCCGCGCGGAAGCGATACCCCAGGCGGACGGTTTCGCCGACCTCGGTCTCCGTAGCACGGAGTCCCGCGACCGGCAAGCCGCCCAGCAACGCCGCGACGGCAAGCGATGCGACGGCGGATCGCGTGCGACGGATCATGAGCCCTCGTGCCCGCGGGCCGCAGCCCGTGGGGTTGCGGCTTCAGCCCGCATGCCGCCCCAGGCCAGCTTCTCGCGGAGCGTGCGGTAGTAGCCGTGGTTTTGCGTCTCGACGAGGGCAAACCGCGGCGCCGCGCGGCGAATGCGGATGCTGTCCCCCGCGGCGAGCTCCGCGATCACGCGGCCATCGACCATGCAGGCCGAGCCGGCGTTGGGGCGGGGCACGCAGAGTTCGTAGACCCGCGAGGCCGAATCGATCACGGTGCGGTTGGTCAGCGTGTGGGGATTGAGCGGCGTGAACACGAAGGCGTCGAGGTCCTTCCGCACGATTGGCCCGCCGGCCGAGAGGTTGTAGGCGGTCGAGCCGACCGGCGTGCTCACGATCAGCCCGTCGGCGCGGTAGGTGGTGGCCAGTTCCGCATCGACGTGGAGTTGAATCTCGATCATGGAGAATGGCGGCCCGGCCAGGATCGCCACCTCGTTGAGGCCGAGTTCCCGCTGGAGCCCCCGTCCGCCGCGGAGGAGTTCGCACTCGAGCAGGAGATGCTCCACGAGACGAAACCGGCCGGCGGCGATCTCGTCGAGCGCCCGCTCCACCTCCTGCCGCGAGAAGTCGGCCAGAAAGCCGAGGGCGCCCAGGTTCACGCCGAGCACGGGGACCTGGTCGTAGCCCATCCAGCGGGCGGTGCGCAGGATCGAGCCGTCGCCGCCGAGCACGACCACGAGGTCCGCGTCGCCCGGAAACGGGCCCCCGCCCCACGACTCGCGGGCGGCGAGCAGGCAGCGTGTCTGGTGGCCGCGGGCCGCCATGAGCGCCTCGACGCGCCGGGCTTCCTCGTCCACGCCGGCGAGGCCGGTCGGGCCCACGATCAGGATGCGCAGCCGCGCCGGCGGCGGCTCGTGCGGCTTCAATCGCGAGGGGCTGGTCATGGAGGACTGTCCGCCGGGCACTCGAGCGAGTGTCAGGGCACTTTAGGGGCAGGGCACGTTCGGCCGGGCCGAGGCCGCGAGCGAGCGGCAGGTCTTCGCGATGCCGGCGGCATCGAGCCCGAGATCGGCGAGCAGTTCGGCCCGCTCGCCATGCTCGACGAACCGATCCGGGAGGCCGAGCCTGACGACCGGCCCGCAGCTGATCCGGGCATCGTTGATGGCTTCGAGTACGGCGCTGCCGAAGCCGGTGGGCAGGGCGTTTTCCTCGACCGTGACGACCCAGGGGGCCGCCTCGATCCGCTCGAGGAGCGCGGTCGTGTCGAGCGGCTTCACGAACCGCGCATTGATGACGCCCACCTCGAGCCCTTCCTCGCGGAGCCGGCGGGCAGCCTCGAGGGCGCCGCCCAGGAGCGTGCCGCAGGCGACGATCAGGCCGTCGCCACCTTCGAGCAGCGTTTCCGGGCGGCCGGCGGCGATCGGGGCGCGCGTGCCGCCATGCGTCTCGACCACGGCCTTCGGGTAGCGGATGGCGACGGGGCCATTCTGTTCCAGTGCCCAGTCGAGCATCGCGATCAGGTCGTGCTCGTCTCCCGGGGCCAGCACGGCCATGTTGGGGAAGAGCCGCAGGTAGCCGAGGTCGAAGGCGCCGTGGTGGGTCGGGCCGTCGGGGCCGGTGAGCCCGGCGCGGTCGAGCATGAACACGACCGGCAGGTTCTGCAGGCAGACCTCCTGGAAGATCTGGTCGAACGACCGCTGCAGGAACGTGCTGTAGATGTCGACGATCGGGCGGCAGCCCACCTTGGCCTGGCCGGCGGCGAAGGCGACGGCGTGCGATTCGCAGATGCCGACGTCGAAGAAGCGGTCGGGAAACTCCTCCCGCACCGGCTCGAGCTTGTTCCCCTGGCACATCGCCGCCGTGAGGACGGTCACCCGCTTGTCGCGCCGCATGCAGTCGCCGATCGCGGCGCTCGCCACGTCGGTGTAGGCGCGCGAGGATGATTTCTTGATCGAGACGATGCAGTCGTCGTCGTCGCACTCGAACGGAGCGGGCGTGTGGAAGAAGACGGGGTCGGCCTCGGCCGGCTTGAAGCCGTGCCCCTTCTCCGTGAGCACGTGGAGCAGCACCGGGCCCTCCTCGTCCTTCACGAGCTCCAGATAGCGGATGAGGTTGGGGAGCGAATGCCCCTCGACCGGGCCGAAGTAGCGGACGCCCATCGCCTCGAAGAGCATGCCGCCATGAAGCGTGGCCTTGATCGAATCCTTGGCCTTGCCAAGCATCCGCTCCATCTGCTCGCCCACCATCGGCACGCCCTTGATGATCTCGCCAGCCTGGTGCTTGAGGCCGCGATACCAGGGATTGGTGCGGACGACGTCGAGATACTCGGCGAGGGCGCCGACCCGCGGGCAGATCGACATCTTGTTGTCGTTCAGGATCACCAGCAGCCGCTTCTTGAGGAAGCCGGCGTTGTTGAGCGCCTCGAAGACGATTCCCGAGGGCAGGGCGCCGTCACCGATCACGGCCACGGAATGGCGGTCGCCGCGGCCGCAGAGATCGTCGCCGCTGGCGAGCCCGAGCGCGGTCGACACGCTCGAGCCGGCGTGGCCGGTCATGAAGAGGTCGTAGGGGCTCTCGTCGGGATTCGGGTAGCCCATCAGGCCGCCCTTCGTGCGGATCGTGCCGAAGCGGGCGAACCGCCCCGTGATCAGCTTGTGCGGATAGATCTGGTGGCCCGTGTCCCAGATCAACCGGTCGCGGCTGAAATCGAAGACACGGTGGAGCGCGATGCACAGCTCCACGACGCCGAGATTCGAGGCGAAGTGCGCCGTTCGGCTGGTCGCCACCTCGCAGAGGGCCCGCCGCATCTCGGCGGCCAACTGCTCGAGCTCGGCCATCGAGAGCCCCGCGAGGTCCTGCGGCGACAGGATCGACGGGAGTATCGCGGCGGGATCGGTGTGTTTCTCTGGCATGGGGGCGTCCTTTGCGTGCGAGCCTAATGATCGCGGGCGACGATCCAGCGTGCCAGCGCCGTGAGTTCCGCGGCGTCGGTGCCGAGGCCGGCGACGGCAAGCGACGCCTCTTCCGCCAGCGCCAGGCCGCGGGCGCGGCTGGGCTCGAGACCGACCACCGTGGGAAACGTGAGTTTGCCTCTCCCGGCATCCTTGCCCACGCGTTTGCCGAGCGCCGCCTCGGTGCCTTCGGCATCGAGCAGGTCGTCGGCGATCTGGAAGGCGAGCCCGAAGGCGCAGCCGTAGGAGGCGAGCATCGCCAGTCGCGCCGCATCGGCGCCTGCCGACAGGCCGCCGAGTTCGAGCGCGGCCAGGAAGAGCGCGCCCGTCTTGCGACGGTGCACCCGCTCGAGCCATTGCACCTGCTCGGCGGCGGTGCTCGCGGTCATGTCGGGAATCCAGCCGCGCTCGGCGGCCAGATCGTCGGCCTGCCCGCCGACGAGCGCTTCGGCGCCGGAGGCGCGGGCGAGCACGAGGCAGCCGCGGGCCGCGGTCGCCGCCGGCATGCCACGGGCGAGCGTTTCGAAGGCGAGGGCCTGGAGCGCATCGCCGCAGAGGATCGCGGTCGCCTCGTCGAAGGCGCGGTGGCAGGTGGGCCGGCCGCGGCGCAGGTCGTCGTCGTCCATGGCCGGCAGGTCGTCGTGCACGAGCGAATAGGCATGGATCATCTCGACGGCCACGGCGGCCGGAGCGGCCGAATCCCAATCGCCTCCGCAGGCGCCCGCCGCCCAAAGCACGAGCGCCGGCCGCAGCCGCTTGCCGGGCGCGAGCAGGGAATAACGCATCGAGTCGAGCAGCCGGGGGGCGGCGTCGCCGGAGAGCTGCATCGCCGCATCGAGCCGGGGCTCGATGAATGTCTTCACCCGCTCGAGCGCGGCCGCGATGTCGCCGCTCGGAGCAGGCGGCCCACCCGACCCGCTCGCCAGCCTGCCGGCTGTCTGGCAGCTTGCCATGCTCGGGTCCTAACGGTGGAAAAAGAAGGCGGAAGGAATGCGTTTCGGCCGCGAGACGGTCTCAACGCCCACACGAAAGTCTAAGCCTCATCGCCGGCATCGTCCATCCCGGGGAGGCTCTTGGCGCGGGGGGCTTTGGCGGCGGTCGCCCCGCGGCCGCCGGCTTTTTTCGCGGGTGCGGTCGGTTCCGCGGCGGCGGGCAAAGCCCCGAGCACCGGTTTCCCATCCTCGTCGATCCGCACGAGCATGTTCACCCGTTCTTCCACGGCCGCCAGCTCTTCGTGCAGGCGGCGCAGGATCGTTACGCCACGCTCGTAGGCGGCGATCGATTCGGAGAGTCCGAGACCGCCCGACTCGAGCTTCATCACGGTGTCGCCGAGCGCGGCCAACGCTTCTTCAAACGAGGAGGTCTGCTCGGAGTTTGACGATTGGGCCGCGGCGCGCGGTCCGGCATCGCGATCAGGTGTGGCCATCGAGTGAGGTCCTTTCCACGCGGCTCCAGAGCCGCCCGTAGGCGAGGTGGGTGACGATCTCCATGCCGGGGGTGGCGTCGGCCGCCGAGGTCAGCACCGCCTGCCCGTCGGCGCGTTGCGTGACCGAATAGCCGCGGGCGAGCACCTTCAAGGGACTGTTCGCATCGAGCCTGGCGGCGGCAGCGGCGAGTCGTTCCCTCGCGCGATCGACCGTCGCGAGAGTGAGCCTGCGGAGCCGCCCCGCCTGGTCGGTGAGCGCCGCGCGCCGGTCGCGGATCAGCCGCTCCGGCTCGGCGAAAAACCGCGATCGGGCAAGCTGGCCGATCCGCTCGCGCGACGAATCGATCCGGCGCACGAGCGCCGCCCGGAGGCGCGGGCCAAACGCATCGAGTTGCGCCGCGAGCTGCCGGCCATCGGGCGAGACCTGCACGGCGGCGTCAGTGGGGGTGAGCGCGCGGCGATCGGCGGCGAGGTCGGCGAGCGAGACGTCGATCTCGTGCCCCACGCCGCAGACGATCGGTATCGGCGACGCAGCCACGGCCCGCACGAGCACCTCTTCGTTGAAGGCCCACAGGTCTTCGAGGCTGCCGCCGCCCCGCACCAGCGCGACGACGTCGGGCCGGGGTTCGAGCTGCGCGGCGAGGCCGAGGGCCGCCGCCAATTCCTCGGCCGCCCCGGCGCCCTGCACCCTGGCCGGCACCACGATCACCTCGCTCGACGTCCAGCGGCCGCGGAGCGTGGTCAGGAAATCGGCGATCGCCGCGCCCGTCGGGCTCGTGACCAGGGCGATGCGGCGCGGAAAGAGGGGGATCGGACGCTTGCGGGCCGGGGCGAAGAGCCCCTCGCGTTCGAGCAGCTGATGGAGCGCCCGCAGCCGGGCCTCGAGCGTGCCGGTGCCCACGGCATGCAGCCGGTCGATCGTCAATTGATAGGTGCCGCGCGGCGGGTAGACCTCGAGCCGCCCGTGGCAGATCACCTCGAGCCCGTCGACCGGATCGATGGCCAGCGTCTGGCGGGCGCCACGCCAAATCACGGCCCGCATCACGGCCTCGTCGTCCTTGAGGGAAAGATAGATGTGGCCGGAAGAGGCGCGGACCAGATTCGAGATTTCGCCGGATACCCATACGTCGGCGAACCGGGTCTCGAGGTGCTCCTTGACGCAGAGGGTCAGCTCCGACACGCTCATGACCTCCGCCGGAGGCTGCCGACGGTCGGCGGCGGGCTCGTCGTCCCAGCCGAAGGTCGATGCGTCGCGCATGATCGTGTCGTCGCTCATTTCCGAAGTTTAGCAGGTTTCATGGCCATGCCCGCCCCGTCGAGCGATGACTCCCCGAACGCCGTGACCACGCCCCGGGGGGCGCTGGCGGTCGTGTTTCTCACCGTGTTCATCGACCTGCTCGGCTTTGGCATCGTGCTGCCGGCGATGCCGCGACAGGCCGAGCCGTATCTTTCGGCGCTGGGCTTCTCGCCGCTGGGCGTGGGGGCGATGATCGGTGTGCTGTTCTCCGTCTTCTCGCTGATGCAGTTTCTCTTCAGCCCGATCTGGGGCCGCGTGTCGGACCGCATCGGCCGGCGACCGATGCTGATCCTGAGCCTCTTGGGATCGGTCGTCTTCTACGCGGTCTATGGTCTGGCCGTCACGTTTCCCGTGGAGCAGGCGGCGACGGCGATCGGCCTCATGCTCTTTTCAAGAATCGGCGCCGGCATCGCCGGCGCGAGCGTGGGCACGGCGGCGGCCGTGATCGCCGACTGCACCACTCCCGAACGCCGGGCCCGCGGCATGGCCCTGATCGGCATCGCCTTCGGCGCCGGCTTCACGCTCGGGCCGCTCATCGCCTACTTCGGCCTCGCGATCTTCCGGCAACAGCCGTGGGGCGTGGGAGCGCTCGCGTCGCTGCTCTCGTTCGCGGCCCTCTTGATCGCGATCTTCGTCTTCAAGGAGACGCGGCGGCCGGGGAATGCCACCGCGAAGGAGTTTCCGAGCGTGTCGCGGACGGCCGCGGTGCTCGGGATGCCCGCGGTGGGCGCGCTCGTGCTCATCTACTTCCTGTCGATCTTCGCCTTCGCCAACTTCGAGGCCACGCTCGCCCGGCTGACGAAGGAAGCCTTCGGGATGACCGACGACGACAACTTCCTCGTCTTCGCGTTCATCGGCGTCGTCTTGATGCTGGCCGGTGGCTTCTACCGGCCGCTGGCAAAGCGGCTGCCGGAGAGCCGGCTCCTGGCCGCGGGCATCGCGCTGATGATCCTTGGGCTCGGCGGCATGGGCGCGGTCGCGTGGCTCGTGCACCGGGACGCGGCCACGGGGATTGCGCCTATTCTCGAAAAGATCTTCTACGTGGTCGCGTCGGTGGCCGTGGTGGGATTCGCGTTCGTGAATCCCTCGGTGTCGGCGCTCATTTCCCGCAATGCCGACCCGGAGCGGCAGGGGGAGGTGCTCGGCGTCAATCAGTCGTTTGCCTCGCTCGGTCGGATCCTCGGCCCCTTCCTGGGCTCGATCCTCTTCTCGCTCCACGATTCGCGGACGCTCCCCTTCGCGATGGCGGTGGGCGTGCTCCTCGTCGTCGCCACCCTCGTGCCGCGGGCAAAGTAGGCGAGACAAGCACTTGCCAACGCTGGTCGCCGGAACGGCAGAAGGTTCCTCGCGTTGTCCCTCGCGGACTCGGTCCAAAAGCTCGTCACGCTTCCGCCGATTCCGGCTCCCGGGCATCGTGCGTAGATCGCTTTCCACGTAGAGCGCTAGGAGGGCAAACGGTCTACGTGCAAGCTTCCGGCCTGCCGTCTACGGTCGGCTCTTCGTGAGGCCGTAGGCTTCGAGTTTGCGGCAGAGCGTCGCGCGGCTGATGCCGAGTTCCGCGGCGGCGTTGAACACGCTGCCGCCGGTGCGCCGCAAAGCCTCGATCACGAGCACCCGCTGCCAGTCGCCGAGCTTCAGCGTGGCTGTCTCCGCGACGAACGAGCCGATGCGGGCCGCCGCTGGTGATTCGTCGGCGGTCGTGAGGATGATCCGTTCCAGATTTCCGAGGTCGAGGCTCCCGATGTCCAAGCTTCCGGGGTCGAGCGCGATCGTGTGGTCGGCGTCGGCCGCATCCTCGTCGATGGCATCGAGGTCGATCGTCTGCAGCGACGCGAGGTCCGCCGACGCGGCTCCCATCAACGCCGTGCCCTGCGTGTGGCCGGCACAGGCGGCGGCCGCGAGGCTTGCGAGCGCGACGAGGAAGTCGAAGTCGGCGCTGCGGAGGGCGCCCTTTGGTGCCGAGGCCGCGAGGGCCGCATGCACCAGGCCCTTCTCGACGATCGGCACGCAAGCGATCTCGACCGCGTCGGCATCCCCGGCCGGCGCGGTCCACACGGCGTTGCCCTCGCGGGCCACGAGCCGGCAGGTCGATTCGCCGAGCAGACGGGCCAGCGGGCTGCCGGGGGGCACGACGCAGACCGGCTCGAGCCGGTCCTCGGCCCGCACGTTGAACCAACCGACGCTCGCGGCGCCGCAGTGTTCGGCGGCCAGTTCGAGCGTGGCGCCGATTGTCTCGCGAGTGCTCCGCGACGAGAGCAGGCGGATGCTCGCCTGATACAAGAGCAGCGGCCGCCGCGCGTCGTCGCTCGATCCGATCGACGAGCGGCGCAGGACACTGCCCTCGAGCTGGGCGACCGGCCCGCACTTCACGAGCTGCGGCTCCCCCCCGGCAGTCGACCGGCTCGAGGGAGCGGGCCGCGTGATGCGGAAGGCGAGCTCCGCCGTCCCGATCCGGATCACCGCACCGTCGGTGAGCGGCTGCGCCGCAATCTGGGCGCCATCGACCCAAGTGCCGTTGCGGCTGCCGAGGTCACGGATCATCCAGCGGCCGTCCTCGAAGCGAACCGCCGCGTGGATTCGGCTGGCAAGCCGATCGGCGAGCACGACCGATGCATCCTGCGCCCTGCCGAGCGTGTTGTCGCACGCCGGATCGAGCGCGAATGTCGGGCCGGCGCGACCGGCGATTCGCAATTCGAGCGCCGCGGCGGGGGCGGCCGCGGGGCCGGTCTGTTCGCTGGTCGCTTCGTGAGACACGGGCGGGGGCTCTGGTGTCGGCAGGAGGGCTGGGTGGGCGTGGATTCCACGACCATCTCCACTATAAAACGGCTGCGGTGGCGATGGAATTGCACTCCGCCCACGAAGAGACCCGCCATGCCCTCCCTCCTCGGCCGGCTGCCAATCATTGCGGGCCCATTGCCGGACGGTGCGCGTCAAGCCGGTGAGGCTGGGCCGGCGGCGGCGTTTGCCCGGTCGCCGGGCGACGGGCTCGGGCTGCTCGTCGTCGGCCACGGCACGGCCGACCCGGTCGGGGCGGAAGAGACCCGCGAGGTCAGCCGCCTGGTCGCCGCCCTGCTGCCGGGCGTGCCGGTGGAACTCGGGTTTCTCGAGGTGATCGGCCCGTCGATCGGCGAGTCGCTCGAACGCCTTGCCCGCCTGGGCTGCCGCGAGGTGATCGCGGCGCCGCTCCTGCTCTTCACGGCCGGGCATGCGCGGCGCGACGTGCCGGAGGCGTTGGCCGAGGCGGCTCGCAGGCTCGGCCTGGCGGTGCGGCAGTCGCAGGCCTTCGGCTGCCATCCGGAGATCGTGGCCCAATCGCGGCAGCGGCGGTGCGAGGCGCTGCAGTCGCTCGAGCCGCTGCCGGCGGAGGCGACGGTGCTGGCGATGATCGGGCGGGGATCGAGCGATCCCGGAGCGGTCCGGCAGCTCGAAGCGTTTGCCGAGGCGACGCGGGCGACGGGCGAGCATGCCACGCGACGCGACGACTCCTGCGGCGGGATCGAGCTCGGGTTCGTCGCCGCCGCGCGGCCGACGGTGGCCGAGGCGCTCCGCGCCGCGGCGCGGGGGGCAAGGCGGGTGATCGTCCAGCCCCATCTGCTCTTTCACGGGCATGTCGAGGAGCAGGTCGAGGCGGCGCTCGGCGAGGCGCGGGCCGAAAACCCGGCGGTGGAGTGGGTGCGGGTGGAGCGGCTCGGCGCGACACTGCGAGTGGCCCGGGCGGTCGTGTCGCTGGCAGCCGACGCGGCGAGCGAGCGCTGAACGCCGCCGCCGCGAGGGACGGATGCCTCCAATTCATCTCGATGGGCTGCCCGGCCCGCGAGGCGGTTTTCTGTCGGAAAGAACATCTCGCAAGAAAAGCGGCGAGTTGTCACAATGACGGGGTTCCGGACGGTCACCATTTCGAGGGAAGGAGTCATGCGCGTGAAGGCCAGCAGCATCGCCGCCGACGGCATCATTCGGAGCCACCGCCCCGCCCTGTGGGCACTCATTCTCCGGGGACTGCTCCTCACGTTCGTGGCGGTGTCGCCTTGCATGGATCGCGCGCGAGGCGAGCAGCCGCCGACCGCCGTGGCCGGCGTCGCCGCCGCCGCGGCCCCGGTCGCCGCGAAGCCCGGGCCCAATGATCGGCAGATCACGCTGGCGGTTCGCAGCTACCTCGAGCGCGAGCACTTCACGCGGCGGCCGATCGACGACGAGATCGCGCGTCGCTGGTTCGACATCTTCCTCGAGTCGCTCGACCCGATGAAGGTCTACTTTCTGCAGAGCGATGTCGATGCATTTCTGCAGAAGCGCGACACGCTCGACGACCTCGTGAAGCGTGGCGACGTGAGTTTTGCCTACGAGGTTTACAACCGCTTCCTCGAGCGGGTCGATGCCCGCCTCCCGCTGATCGAGAAGCTCCTGGCCGCGCCGCAGGATTTCACGAAGCAGGAGTCGATCATCATCGATCGCGACGACACCACCTGGGCGAAGAGCGAGGCCGAGGCCGAAGACAACTGGCGCAAGCGGATCAAATACGACCTGCTCGTGCAGAAGATGGAGAAGACGCCCCCCGAGGAGGCGAAGGACAAGCTGCGCCGCCGCTACGCCAGCTTCGCCAAGCGGATGCATCAGATGACGAGCGACGAGCTGCTCGAGACGTATCTTTCGTCGCTGACGAGCAGCCTCGACCCGCACACGAGCTTCATGTCACCCGGCACGCTCGAGAATTTCGAGATCGGCATGCGTCTGCAGCTCGACGGCATCGGCGCGTCGCTGAAGGCCGAGGATGGCTACACGACCGTCGCGGAACTCGTGCCCGGCGGCGCGGCCGACAAAGACGGCCGCCTGCAGAAGAAAGATCGCGTCGTCGGCGTCGGCCAGGGCACCGAAGGCGAGATCGTCGACGTGGTCGACATGAATCTCAACGAGGTCGTGAAGCTCATTCGCGGCAAGCGGGGCACGATCGTGCGGCTCAAGGTGATCCCGGTCGGCCAGACGGCCCCCAAGGTCTACGACATCACGCGGGCGAAGATCGAGCTCAAGGACAGCGAGGCCCGCGGCGAGGTGATCGAGCAGGGGCGGAAGCCCGACGGCACGCCCTACCGCATCGGCGTCATCAACCTGCCGAGCTTCTATATGGACATGGCCGGGGCCCGGCAGGGGCAGGCCGAATACAAGAGCAGCACCCGCGACTGCAAGCGGCTGCTCGATGAGTTCAAGCAGAAGGGGGTCGATTGCGTCGCGCTCGATCTGCGAAACAACGGCGGCGGATCGCTCCCCGAATCGATCTCGCTGACGGGCCTCTTCATCGACACCGGCCCGGTGGTGCAGATCAAGGACGCCGACAAGCGGGTGCAGCAGTATGACGACACCGACCCTGGCGTCTCGTGGGACGGTCCCCTCGTCGTGCTGACCAACAAATTCAGCGCCAGCGCCAGCGAGATCGTGGCCGGGGCGATCCAGGATTACCGCCGCGGCCTCGTGATCGGCGACAAGGCCACCCACGGCAAGGGCACGGTGCAGAGCCTGCTTGATCTGGGCCGGCAGCTTTTTCAGCGGCTGCCCAACGCCCCGTCGCTCGGTGCGATCAAGATCACGATGCAGCAGTTCTATCGCCCGGGCGGCTTGAGCACGCAGCTCGAGGGCGTGGCGAGCGACGTCGAGCTCCCGAGCATCACCACGCACCTGCCGGTGGGCGAGTCGGATCTCGACCATGCGATCGCGTTTGACAAGGTTCCGGCGGCCACGTTCCAGGCGTCGGGCAGGGTGACCGCGGACATGCTCAAGAGCCTGCGCGACCGCTCGGTCGAACGGATCAAGGCGAACGACGATTTCACCAAGGTCGAGAAAGACATCGCGCAATACCAGAAGCGCAAGAGCGCGAAGACGATCTCGCTCGTCGAGGAGGAATTCGCTCGGCAGTGGAACGAGGGGAAGGCGGCCGACGACGAGGAGAAGAAGCTCGAGGAATCGGCCGACCCGAAGCGGCCGATCGTGAAGCAAGACTACTACTTCAAAGAGGCGATGAGCGTGACGGTGGATTACCTCAACCTGCTCGCCGGCGGCGCGGCAGGCCTCGCGCGCACGACCGCCCCGGCCGAGTCGCCCCGCCTCCAGCCCGTTACGGCGCAGTAACCGGGACCGCTTCGTTTATCAACTCGCCCAAGCCGGCTTCGGGTGACCCGTACCCCATCGCCGGACGCTCGCTACGGGCATCCTGCCAATCCTGTTCGGCACAGGATTTGCGCATTGGCGACCTGGCAATCTGAGCGAACCGGAGGGAGTTGCGCGCTGATGGGCGTGGCGTTATCGTGCCCGGCATGGCCACGAGCA
>JBKDMX010000026.1:0-2094 GCA_046343855.1 Planctomycetia bacterium | reverse complement strand
GCAGCTACCTGCGGAGCGGCGTGCAGATGCCGCCGGAGACGAGCCCGGCGCGGGCCTACGCGCGGCTGTTCATCGACGGCAGCTCGGAGGAGGTGGCGCAGGAGGTGGCCCGCGTGCGCGAGGGGCGGTCGATCCTCGATCGCGTGGCGACCGCGGCCGACCGGCTGCGGCGCGACGTGGGCGCCGCCGACCGCGACAAGCTCGATCAGTATTTCGAGAGCGTCCGCGACCTGGAGACGCGCATGGTGCGGCTCGAGGACTACGCGAAGCTGCCCAAGCCGAAGCCCGGGGGCGCGCCGGTCAAGGATCCCGGCCCCGGCGAAAACACGGCGCGGTTCGGCCTGATGCTCGACGTGGCCCGGCTGGCGCTACAGACCGACCTCACGCGGATCGTCACGCTCTACTTCGTAGAAACGTCGAAAACGCCGTCGCAGCCGAACGCATCGTTCTCGCATCACGAGCTCAGCCACCACGGCAAGGATGCGGGCAAGATCGAGAAGCTCGCCGTGCTCGAGCGCGACATGCTCACTGAATGGGGCCGGTTCATCGGCGGGCTCAAGGAGGCGCCCGACGGCAGCGGTCGGCTCCTCGACCGCACGATCTCGGTGGTGGGCGCGGGGATGGGCAACGCCTCGAGCCACGACGCCACGAACCTGCCGATCCTGGTGGCCGGCGGCCGCTTCAAGCACGGCAGCCACCTGGCCCACGACCCGAAAAGCCCGCCGCCGGTCTGCAACCTGTGGGTGCAGGTGCTCCATGAACTCGGCGTCGAGGTGCCGAAGTTCGGGTCAAGCACCTCGGAGACGCTCACCGGGTTCAGCGTCTGAGATGACGATCCAATCCTGTTCCCAGCCCCCACGAGGAGTGCAACGATGCCTGCGATGCTTCGATCTGCCGTGACCGCGACCATGGTCGCCCTGCTGCTCGCCGCCCCGGCCGCCGCCGAGGATCAGCCCGGCCTCACCGCCTGGACCGAGACCTTCGACTCCGAGGAGGCCCTCGATAGCCACTGGACCTACCACGGCTACCTACCGGCCGGCGGCACCGTGTCGGACCGCGAGCACCGCGGCCAGTATTGGCAGGTGGTGGACGGGCAGCTGCAGGGCAACATCGTGCCGAACGTGCATGGCGCGGGCATTCGTCGCAAGGCCGTGGGCACCGACGTGCGGGTGTCGTTCCGGTTCAAGCTGCCGCCGAACGGGGACGTGTCATGCGGCCTGTGCGGCAACCACCCGCTCGTCGATCGCGACTTCCCGGTGATGGGGCTGCGAATCCACCCGACGTGGGTGCGTGCGACGGACAACACCACGCTCTACCCGAAGGACAGCCCCGAGGCGGCGGCGCTCAAGGCCAAGGGGGGCTGGAACCGCCGCTACCTCTACGACGCCAAGGTGGTGAACATGAAGATCGATCCCGACACCTGGCACGAAGCCGTGGTCGAGGCCCGGGGCCGCGAGCAGCGGGTGCTGCTCGACGGCCGCGAGGTGTTCACCTACACCTCGCTCGTGGGCGACACGCCGAAGACAGGGGTCAGTCTCAGCGTGACAGCGGGCAAGAAGCAGGTCGTGCACGGCTTCATCGACGACGTGACCTTCGGCCCGCTGAAGTAAGGAAAAAGGCGTTAGCCGCCAAATCTGGGCAATTTGACACGCCGCAGCCTGGTATGTATACATGAGTTCATGCCACGCCCGCGCCGATTCGCCCCCGGAGGCTTGCCGTTCCACGTGCTGAACCGCGCGGTATCGCGACGGACGGTCTTCGAGTCGGCTGCCGATACCGGCTGGCCGATCTCGTGCCGCCGCCGCGGAAGCACCGGCATCGCCTGCCGCCTTGAAACAAGCCAGGGGTGTTCGCCCCGAATCACAAGCTCAGGTCCGCCGTCACCGCCCTCGCGATCGGGAATGTCGGCAAGCGGCGCGATGCCGCGACTGATGGGCACGCGGTCGGCGGACATGCGGCGGGCGGAGATGCCACCGGCGACTGCTGCGACTCATGCGACAAACCACCCTCCCACGACACCTCGCGACGCCAAAGGCCAAACTCATGGCCCGGGTGGGCGAGGAGTTTCCTGTTGCGTGCCCTTGGGTGTGGTGG
>JBKDMX010000025.1:0-7656 GCA_046343855.1 Planctomycetia bacterium | reverse complement strand
CCACGCGGTCGCGCCGCACCTCCGCCACGGTGCCGAGCCGCACGCCCCGCTTCGCGCTGCTCGTGGCCGGCACGAGCATCTTGTGGTCGCAGCCCTTGAGCCAGCCTGGCGAGAAGCCGCGCGAGAAGGAAAGCTCCATCTCTTCGACCTCGCGGGGCGTGAACGCGACGGGCCTGCCGGCCACGGCGCTGTCGATCGCCGTGCGGTAATGCCGCGTGATGTTTGCAACGTATTCGGCCGTTTTGAGCCGCCCCTCGATCTTGAACGACGAGACGCCCGCGGCGATCAACTCGGGCGCGAGCGCATAGGCGGCGAGATCCTGCGGCGAGAGGAGGTATTTCTGGAGGCCGAGATCGACGTCCTTTCCGTCGCAGACGAGGTCGTAGGGCAGCCGGCAGGCCTGGGCGCACTGGCCGCGATTGGCGCTGCGGCCGCCGAGCGACTCGCTCGTGAGGCACTGGCCCGAATAGGCCACGCAGAGCGCGCCGTGGACGAAGACCTCGAGCGGCATCGACGTCTGCTTGCGGATCGAGAGGATCTCGTCGATCGAAAGCTCCCGCGCGACGACCACCCGCTCCATGCCGAGCGCCTCGGCCAGCGCGATCGTCTCGGCGCTCGTGAGCGTCATCTGCGTGGAGGCGTGGAGCGGCAGCGCGGGGCAGATCTGCTTGATGAGCCGCGCCGCGCCGACATCCTGCACGAGCACCGCATCGACGCCCGCCGCGGCCACCGCCTCGATCACGCGGGCAAACTCGGCGAGCTCGTCGCTGAAGACGAGCACGTTGAGCGTGGCGTAGCCCTTGAGGCCCCGCAGATGGAGCGTCTGCATCAGCCGCGGCAGGTCTTCGAGCGGAAAATTCGCCGCGCGGGCCCGGGCATTGAAGCCGACGTCGAGCCCGAAATAGACGGCGTCGGCCCCGTTTTCGATCGCCGCGCGCACGCACTCCCAATCGCCCGCCGGGGCAAGTAACTCGGTGCCGGATTGTCGGTACCGCATGGACATATGGGCCTTTTGAACGGTTGTAACGCCTGCTTGAGATCACCTCCAGCAGCGTGTATGACGGGGGCGGATGGACACTCGCTTTTTCGGTCATGGACGACCCCACAGACGGTATTCCTTCTGGAGAAGACCATGAACCTTGTTGACCTCGTCAAGGATCAGCTCACAAGCCAGGTGCTCGGCAGCCTCGGCTCGCTGATCGGCGCCAGTGAATCGGACACCCGCACGGCGACCAATGCCGCGGTGCCCGCGCTCCTCGGCGGCCTCGCCAAACTCGCTTCGAGCCAGGGCGGCGCCAGCCAGATCACCTCGGCCCTCGGCGGCCTCGATCTCGGCGCCCTCGGCAACCTCGCCGGCCTGCTCGGCGGCTCCAATGCTTCGCGGCTCGGCGATCAGGGCGGCTCGCTGCTCGGCTCGCTGTTCGGCACGAGCGCCACGAGCAAGATGGTGGACACGCTCGCCGGCTTTCTCGGCATGAAGCCGGGCATCGCCCGCAGCCTGCTCGCCTACCTCGCGCCGATCGTGCTCGGCATGGTGGCCAAGCAGTTCACCGGCGGCCGTGCCGATGCTGCCGGCCTGCAGCGGCTCTTCGCCGACCAGGGCGACAACATCCGTCGGGCGCTCCCCGCCGGCCTGTCGCTCGGCGACTTCGGCGCGGTGGCCCCACAGGGTGGCCACGGCCGCGAGACCCACGGCCGCGATTACCGCGAGCCGGCCAAGAGCGGCTTCCCCGCCTGGCTGCCGCTGATCCTGCTGCCGCTGCTCGCGTTTGGCGCGTGGTATCTCATGAACCGCGACAAGGAGGCCCGCCGGGCCGTCGTGATCGAGGAAGAGATGAAGCGCGGCCCGGTGACGGTGGACCGCACCGAGGTGATCGAGCGCGAGGGCAAGAAGCTCGCCGACACGGTGATCGAGACGATCTCGATCGACCCGAAGTTTGTGGAGGCCGTGCGGCTCAGCAAGAACGCCACCGACCTCTTCGGCGGCCTGACGAAGGCCCTGACGGGCGTCACGAGCGTGGAGACCGCCCGCACGGCGATCCCCGAGCTCGAGAAGCTCGGGCCGGTGCTGACGGGCGTGCAGTCGGAGGCCGAGCGGCTCTCCGGCGAGGAGAAGACGGCGTTTGGTGAGTTTGTCACCAAGAACCTCGCCCTGCTCCAGAAGGTGATCGACACCGCGATGGCGATCCCGGGCGTCAAGGAGATCCTTGGCCCGGTCGTCACGCCGATGCTCGACACGATCCGGAAGCTCGGCGCGTAATCGCGCGACGCTCCCGAAAAAGAAGCCCAGCCGGGCCGGCGCAAGCCGGCCCGGCTTTTTTTTGCGCGCCCCCCCGTCCGACCGGCGTCTCTGCCTGTCTGGACAGGCACGGAGGCCTGTCCTCCGTAGGCATGGAGGCCTGTCCTACTACTCGTCGTTGCGGAGCTTGGCGAGCACCGAGTAATCCTCGAGCGTGGTGGTGTCGCCCACCGTTTCCTTGCCCGCGGCGATGTCGCGGAGCAGGCGCCGCATGATCTTGCCGCTCCGTGTCTTCGGCAATGCATTCGTGAAGTGGATGTCGTCCGGCGCCGCGAGCGCGCCGATCTGATGCCGCACGTGCTTGCGGAGGACGTCCTTCAAGGCGTCGTTCGGCTCGCCGCTCCGCAGCGTCACGAACACCGCCACCGCCTCCCCCTTCACATCGTGCGGCCGGCCCACCGCCGCCGCCTCGGCCACGCTCGGATGGCTGACGAGCGCACTTTCGATCTCGATCGTCGAGAGCCGGTGGCCGGCGACATTCAAGACGTCGTCGATCCGGCCCATGATCCAGTAATAGCCGTCTTGGTCCTGGCGGGCATTGTCACCGGCCAGGTATTTGCCGGGCACCCGCGACCAATAGGTTTCCTGGAACCGCTCGTCGTCGCCCCAGATGCCGCGGAGCATGCCGGGCCAAGGCTGCGTCATCACGAGCCAGCCGCCCTCGCCCCGCTCGACCGCGTCGCCCGCCGCATCGACGATCTCCGGCACCACGCCGGGGAGCGGGAGCGTGCAGCTGCCGGGCTTCGTGGGCGTGCAGCCGGGCAGCGGGCTCATCATGATGCCGCCCGTCTCCGTCTGCCACCACGTGTCTACGATCGGACAGCGCTTGCCGCCGATGACTTCGTGATACCACATCCAGGCCTCGGGATTGATGCCCTCGCCCACCGTGCCGAGGAGCCGCAGGCTCGAGAGATCGCGGCCGTCGATGTGCTGCATGCCCCACTTCATGAAGGAACGGATCGCCGTGGGCGCCGTATAAAAGATCGTCGGCTTCTCCTGCTCGATGATCTCCCAGAAGCGGCCCTCGTGCGGGGCGTTTGGAGCGCCCTCGTAGATCAGGATGCTCGCGCCGGCGGCGAGCGGGCCGTAGGTGACGTAGCTGTGGCCGGTGATCCAGCCGCAGTCGGCCGTGCACCAGAAGAGGTCGTCGTCGCGCAGGTCAAACACCCACTCGGCCGTCGTCTTGGCCCAGAGGATGTAGCCGCCGGTCGTGTGCTTGATGCCCTTCGGCTTTCCGGTCGAGCCGCTCGTGTACAGGATGAAGAGCGGCGCCTCCGAATCCATCGCCACCGGGGCCTTGTCGGCCGGCATGCCGGCGACGACGTCGTGCCACCAGACATCGCGGCCAGGCGTCATCTCGACGGGCTGCCCCGTGCGCTTGAGCACGACCACGTGCTTCACGGTCGAGGGCCCATGCGACTTCGATGCGAGCGCCTCGTCGACATTCTTCTTGAGCGGCAATTGCGCTCCGCGCCGCCAGCCGCCGTCGGCCGTGATCACCGCCACGGCCTTGGCGTCGTGATTGCGGTCGGCGATCGCCTCGCTCGAGAAGCCGCCGAAGATCACCGAATGCACCGCGCCGATCCGGGCGCAGGCGAGCATCGCGATCACGAGCTCGGGCGTCATCGGCATGTAGATCGACACCACCTCGCCCGGCTTCACGCCGAGCTTCTCGAGGCCGGCAGCGAACTTGCAGACCTCGGCATGGAGCTGCTTGTACGTGTATTCACGCCGCTCGCCGGTGGGCTCGCCCACCCACACAAGCGCCGTCTTCTCGCCATTGCCGGCGGCGATGTGGACATCGAGGCAGGCGGCGGAGGCATTCGTCTGGCCGCCGACGAACCACTTCGCCACCGGGGCCTCCCAATGGAGCACCTTCGAATAGGGCTTCATCCAGGGGAGCGATTGGGCGCGGGAATGCCAGAAGCCTTCGAGGTCGCGTTTGGCCTCGTCGTAGAGCTTGGAATAGTCGGCGAGCGACCCGATCCGGGCCCGGCGCGAAAACTCCGCCGACGGCGGAAACACCCGATCTTCCTGCATCACGCTGGCAACCCTGCCGGCAGCCTTTTCTGGCGTAGCCATCGATGAATGTCCCCGCGTTGTTCAGATTCCAGAAGACGCGTAGCAGAGCATCCGGCGGCCCGGTCGGCAAGGGATCGGCCCCGTAGGACAGGCTTCAGCCTGTCAGCAAAAAAACGCTGACAGGCTAAAGCCTGTCCTACTGCGCGAATGGGCTGGCCTCGACGCCGTCGCCGAAGCCGATGCCAAGCGCCCGCGCGGCCTGCACCGCCGAACTCGTCGGCTCCACCGTCGCGAGCCTGCGGATCGCCTCGGCGATCAACACGCTCTCGATCTCAGGCGGCCGGTAGCAGACCATCTCACCGAACCGCCCATTATGGACAAGCCGAACGGCATGGGCGCCAAACTGCGTGGCCAGCACGCGGTCGAAGGGAGTGGGCGTCCCGCCGCGCTGCAAGTGACCGAGCACGAGCGCCCGCACCTCGCGGTCGAGCCGCTTGGCCACCTCCTTGGCGACGATCTCGCCGATCCCGCCGAGCCGCACCTGCCGCTTTTCCTTGCCGCCCGCGCCATGCTGGCCATGCTTGTCGTGCACGAGGCCGCCATCGGGGAGATGCGCCCCTTCAGCCACGACGATCAGCGTGAACCTCCGGCCTTCCCGCTCGCGATCGAGCACCTTCTGGCAGACGTTTTCAAAGGTCCACGGAATCTCGGGGATCAGGATCACATCACCGCCGCCGGCAATGCCCGCATGCAGGGCGATCCAGCCGGCATGGCGGCCCATCACCTCGAGCACCATCACCCGCTCATGGCTGGCGGCCGTCGTGTGGAGCCGGTCGAGGGCGTCAGTGGCACAGGCCACGGCGGAGTCGAATCCAAACGTGAAGGCCGTACAGCTGAGGTCATTGTCGATCGTCTTCGGCACGCCCACGACCGGGATGCCGTGCTCGTGAAGCTGCTGGGCAATGGCGAGCGACCCATCGCCGCCGATGCAGATGAGCCCCGTGACGCCGAGCTGCCGCACCGTGGCGGCGGCCTGCGAAAGCAATTGCGGATCGATCCGCACGCGTTCACCTTCGCCGACGAGCGCGGAGAACCGGCCCTTGTTGGTCGAGCCGAGGATCGTGCCGCCCTGCAGCAGGATATTGGCGGTGTTGTGCAGATCGAGCGGCATGTAGGCCACGGGGTCGACCAGGCCCTCATAGCCCCGCAGAAACCCGATGCAGTCGTAGCCGAGCCGCAGCGCGGATTTCACGGCCGCGCGGATGACGGCATTCAGTCCGGGGCAATCACCGCCGCCGGTGAGGATGCCGATCGTGGGCTTATGAGATGGCATGTCAGGCCGCGGCTACGAGGCCCCGAGGAAAGACGAGCCATGCCCCATTACCCGTGACCAATTTCTGCGTGACCACGGCGGCCCGATAACCGAAGAAGAGCGGCCGCACCTCGGCGCCATCGGCCTGCTTGGCAACCGTGGGCCGAACGCGATCAACTATCCGCAGAAAGCCGCGGACCTCCGACTCGGAGATATTGGTCTTCACCTCGCAGAGCACGACGACCGGCCGGCCGTCGATCGTGCCGCGGAGGACGGCGTCGAATTCATATGCCTTTCCGGCACACTCGATCGACTCGCTCCCGCACGATTCCATGAAAAATCCGAATCGTTCCGCGAGTACCTCCGGGATACGCTCGCTGGCGTAGGCCTCGAGGTTGCTGCCGGCCGTCGCGGCCAGCCCCCCGACCTGTTTTGCCAGATCCTTGACGGCGTATTCCAAACGCGTCACCGATGTAGCGAGGTCGGCGACTACGTGCTCCGTCTGTTGCTGCGCGTCGGCCAGTTCCCCGACCCGCTTCTCCGTGCGCTGCTGCGCGTCGGCCAGTTCCCCGACCCGCTTCTCCGTGCGCTGCTGCGCCTCAGCCAGCTGCTCGACACGTTGCTCCGTGCGCTGCTGCGCCTCAGCCAGTTGCTCGACGCGCTGCTCTGTGCGCTGCTGCGCCTCCGCCAGTTCCCCGACATGCTTCTCCGTCCGCTGCTGGGACTCAGCAAGTTCCTGCTGCGAAGTGGCGAGCCGTTCGACAACGCCCCTGAGCTCGGCGAAGTCGTGCCGGGTCACGAGTTGGTCGTGCATTTCCACGTGAAGGTTTGCAATGAGCTCCGCCTGATCGGCGGTAAACGACGGCTGGAGACGGTTTCGGATTTCCGTGAGGCTGACCATGGTGTTGCTGCTCCTCGAACACTCTCGATCATCAAATATCCACCGTTCGGGGCGGCGGGGCAAGCCGATCGCTCCCGTCGCGAATGAACTGATGTATAGTATTCGATGGCGTTGCCGTCAACCAGCTCATCAGCCCTGCGGCAGGCAGTCTTGGAAAAACGCCTTGAGGGCCTCGAGGCGGGTGCGCAGCGGCGGGAACTTCGTGTTTCTGAGCGCGGCGAATGGCGGCCGCTTCGCGGGCTTCGGAAAGGCCGCCGACGTGACGGGCTTGCGCGGCGTCTTGATCCCGAGCAGCGTGAAAAACTCCTCGGCGAAGCCATACCAGGTGACGCCCGGGCCTTCGTTGACGAGGTGATAGATGCCCGGCGGGAATTGCTCGGTGAGGAGCCGGAGCGTGGCCGTGGCCACATCGCGGGTGTATGTCGGGCTGCCGACCTCTTCGTCCACGATCGTAAGCTCGGGCTTCGTCTTCGCCAGGCCCACCATGACGCTCACGAAACTCGGCTTCGAGAGTTTGGAGGGCCCCGGCTTGCCGTAGATCTTCGAGAGCCGGCAGACATACCACTTGCCACCGGCTGCGGCGACGGCCTGCTCGCCGGCGAACTTGCTTTCGCCGTAGGTAGAGATGGGCGTGGGAATATCGCTTTCGGTGTAGCCCTCTGGCTTGTCACCGGCGAAGACGTAGTCGGTGCTGTAGTGCACGAAGGTGGCGCCGGCCTCGCGGGCGGCCCGGGCCAGTTCGCCCGGCACCTCCGCATTGAGCTTCCAGGCAATGGGGCGATTGGCCGGGTCTTCGGCGGCATCGACGTTGTTGTAGGCCACGGCATTGATCACGGCCGAGAAACCGCGTCCGATCATCGCCTGCGCGGCGGCGTGGTCGGTGACGTCCAGTTCATCACGATCGCAGCCGACGACGTCATGCCCCGCGGCCGAGAAGACCGAGACGAGATCCTGACCGAGATTGCCCTGGGAACCGAGGACGAGGATTTTCATGAGGCGACGCCTGCCTTCACTTTCACCAAACCATGCGTTTTCGGGTGGGGCTTTGAAATACTGATTTGCACATCGCACCCCAACGCATTGAGCAACCGAAAGAGGCGATCACTGGAAAAACCATCGAGC